>NZ_AMZN01000007.1 GCF_000331535.1 Fulvivirga imtechensis AK7
TTTATCAAAATTAGTTCGTCTTTTTGTAATTCTTTACACTAGCTATGCACTGGCGATTTCCGGGTTGTGTTGCATACTTTCTCCATTTATTCTTGGAACGTGGCTTTTCCTGCCTTTCATGCTGGTTTGGGGAATGGCTGTAGTAGCAGATTCTCCGCAATTCTCAACCCTGATAGCTCAAACCGCCGACAAGGAATACATCGGCACCGGACTGACTGTTGTTAATTGTATAGGTTTCACCATTACCATTGCCAGCATTCAACTGCTTACATACCTTTCTGTTTTCTTAAATCCTCAGTATCTGTTTATGATTCTCGCATTGGGACCTGCCTTCGGCTTAATTCACCTCCTAAAAACCAAAAAGCAACATTAACAGGTCATTAACTACCTGTATTGAATCATATTATTACTTTTATGTCATGAGATATTTAGTAGCTTTTCTTATTTCCGCCTTAGCCATTTTTACCGCATGCACTGAGGCTACACAGAAAATCACTAGTGAAAACCTCCAGGGTCTTTGGATGGGCGGATCCTATGAACTGGACAGTGGTGAGTATCATCCACTCGCTCTACTCTGGAAATTTGAGGGTGATACCCTGCACCTCCGGGAAAAGGACAATAAGTGGAGTAAGCAGTCTTTCAGAATCACTCCCGACAGCTTATTTTTAAAGGATCAGGCATTTCCTGAACAATTTTTCTCGATAACAAATGATCATTTGCAGTGGAATCCCATCTATCCGAGGCATTTTCATCGGCTGGGAAAAACTAAAAATGTGACCTTAAATGAGGTCAATGCGCTGTTAACGAAAAGCAACTGGCTCAGCAACACCGAAGAACTGTATTTTAGCACTGACAGCTTTTTTCTGGAGCTTCCGAAGGGAGGGACATCTTACTATAAATACTGCTATAAAACCTATGCTGTCGATGATTATATTTTTTTGTATAAATATGGCAACCATAGCTCTTGCAGAGACAATTTTCAGTTTATAGAGCAAGTGATCAGCATTACCTCCAAGGAGCTTAGGGTCCTTAGATGGGAAGAAGGAGACTTTAGAGAGGTGGTATACAATTCTCTTCCCAGACAGGCTTTTAATCGGCCGTCAGATTTCCAGCTTTGCAACAAATATCTTTACATCAACTACCCGCCACATCGTTATTATTACAAAGGCACTGTTTACAACGGTGGACTCTACCATATCAATAAGATAGTAAGTGCCAGCTACCGGGCACCAGAAAACTCTGCTGAATCCGGGCTCATCAGAATGAGGTTTATTGTGAATTGTGAAGGCAAGGCAGGGAAATTTGAAATGCTGGAACTTGATAATGACTATAAGAAAAAAGAATTTGATCCGGCTATTTCAAGTCAGATATTCGAGATCACTGAAAGACTTCAGGATTGGAAGCCCGGCCGTGATGAGCATGGCCAGCCCATCGATACTTACAGACTACTCACCTTTCGAATAAACAATGGAAAAATTATTGACATATTCCCTTAGTATTTTCCTGTTCATAACGGCTGGTTGCCACCAGAAACAAGGCATACGCTTCGACCACTTGTCAGACGAAGAAAAATCAGCTAAACTACAAGAACTGGATAGCATAAAAAATTATTACTACCAGGGCAGCCGGATTAAACAAGCGCTTTTTGACACTTTGATGGTCCTTGATCCATTAAATGCTGATTATCTACAAGAAAAGTCGGTCACCCATAGCAAAATAGGTGATTATCACGTTGCTATTCCCTTACTGGAGAAAGCTGAGGAGCTGAACCCTTCCGAAACTTTGTATTACTACTCCTGGTTAATGACCAATCTTTACAAAGATTATGAAAAGGCGCTGATAAAGCTGCAGAAATACGATGACCTCACTCCCGAAGAGGTAGACTACGCCTGGGGAGAGAATGTAAACTTCCTGAAAGGAAAAATGCACCAGCAACTAAAACAATATGATCAGGCGCTACAGGAATACGACTATTATATCAGCAGTGAAGGTGAAGAAAATGTTGATATTTATGTATTTGTTTATCGCGGCATCACCCATATGGAAAATGGCAGATATAAGGATGCCCTGGCTGACTTTGAAAAAATGCTAACCTTGTATGACAAATCTTCGATGGCCTACTATTATAAAGGAATCACTCACCTTCAACTGGCTGACACTGCTTCTGCACTGGAGGCCCTGCTTCATGCAAAGACACTGCTGGAAAAAGGCTATAAGAAAACAGATCCGTACAAAGAGGTGTATAACGAAGTACATCTGATGCAGGTAGAGGATAAACTCGCTGAATTGGATTGAACCAGAAGCTTACTCATGAAGATAGCACAAAGGTTTATACTTTGCCTCCTCCATTTAGCAAACACCATCAATCTCAATTGAAATTGAACCGATACTTCAATCTTACCACCACTTCTCTGCTGGCTGCAGGTAACGGGGAGTGACCACTGTTATAGGGTTGAATATAGGCATAGTCATTGTCGGTCAGGTTGAAAACACCAACCCCTGCCGTCAAGCTCTTAATAAGCAGATTTTTATACTGAAAATAGAAGTTGACAAATAGTGCAGGATCGAAAGTTTCCAATACAGGATTATCCAGGTCATCAGCTCTCACAAAACCGGCTCGTTCGTCCAGGTAAGTAAACGAGGGAGTGAAAGTGATTTTTTTGGTCAGGGCAAACGAGCCATACAGGTTGAATTTACTCTGCGGCAGCCCCAGTAGCTTATTATCATTGCCCGGCACATCGTAAGATACCACTTTATTGTCCCCTCCGGCCGTATAATAGGAATAATTCATAGCCAACGAGCCCCAGCTATCTTTGTACTGATATTCAAGCTCTACACCACGAGTGCCTGTTTCATTATAGTTGGCGTAACCTTCAGCGCCAGTATCACTGTCATAGAAGTATACAATGGGATCTTCAATTTTTATATTAAAGAAGTTAGCCGTAAGCACCATCTTATCAGAAAATTGATATCCTGCTTCTATTTCAAAAACTGTTGTTAGCTCAGGTTTGATATCTTCATTAGCATCTATATTTTGAATACTGGGAGCTCGGAAAGCTTGACTAATCAGCAACTTTCCATGAAAATTATTGACAACTTTAGTTATCCCAAGGCGGGGCACAAATGAATCACCAAATTGTTCGTGATTGTTATACCTTGCGCCTAAGGTTATATTAGCAAAGTCAAGCTTAAACAAACCTTGACCATAGGCACTGAAATTGTGAAATTTCACCTCAGTAGATTCATTAAAATCATACTCATATCCTGAAACAGAAGTACCTTGATCTATATAGTACTGGAAACCGACAATTGTATTTACTCTAGTGGAAATGTTGGTGTTAAAAGCGATATCACCTAAGATTTGCTCAACAGTTTTGTCTGCAAATACTCCTTCAAACTCACCATCATTGATGGTATCCAGTCTAGATGCTATAGCATCATTAGCCAGCCACGGCCTCTGACGCTTGTATTGAAATTTCGGTGTCAACTTTACCCGGTTCGACATCTGATAATCGTATTTTAGTTCAGTGTACAAACCTTTAAAATGCATATCCACCGGCTCCGGCATTGCGGCATCGAAAAGATCTCGCTGCTCCACCTTATAGTCTTCATAGATCAACCGGACATCCAAACCTTTATATTTAAGGCCGGTGTTTATATGTACGTTACCCATGGCAGAATTATCTTTCATGTCATAGCTATCTCCATAAAAGTCGGTATATGTCCTGTCACTTCTATTACCTTGGGCTACTGTAAGTTTGGCATCAAAGGAAAGATCTCCGCTACTTCTCCCGATCATAACATTACCCTCCATGCGGCCGAGAGTTTCAGCCATCTGCCCATAGGCCACAGAGGCGCTTCCTCCATTAAGCATTTTGCCTTTTTTGGTAATAATATTGATCACTCCAAGTTCGGCATAGCCCCCATAAATAGCCGACCCCGGCCCCCTGATGATCTCTATCCGGTCTATTTGTTCCAATGGAAAATGATGCCCCAATTGGGTAGTGGCAAAACTCCTTTCGTTCATCTCCTGTCCATCAAGCTGAATTAATATTTTTCCCTCGTGCCCCCAGTTACCACGCAGTCCTACTCCGACTACACCCTGCACATCAACTCCAAATTCAAATCCCGGTATCAGCCGCAACACATCGATCAGATCCCTCGCTCCCGATCGGGCTATCTCATCTGCAGTGATCAGATTAACAATACCTGGAGACTCACGCGGAGACAATGCTTCCGTAGAAGCCACAGTAATGGTCATATTCATGAGCTCTTCCAGTGATAGAGAGAAGTAATCAATAGTATCAGCGGCATCAGTTTGAGCTGATGCTACATTGAAGGAAAACAACCATAGCAGCACGACTATGAGTTTACCAGGGTCGGGATAAATGAGTTTCTTCTTCATAATATTTATAATTAAAACCGTGACAGACTTTTTTTAATATACAAAAAGTCTGGCAGAAAAAGAAGAACATTTATTGGAAAAGTTATACGGCTATAAGATTATATACAACATCAAAAAGCATAAAAAAGATAAAGTTCTACGTTCTGATAACGGATTACAAAGAGTTTTAAAATTGTAAAATTCTTCAAAGTTTCGTTTCTGGTTGCAGCATGCAAAAATTAAAAACAAGGTTAAGCGCCATGTCCCAATAGTCGATACAGACTCTGGTAGCCCATTCCGATTTCATATGAGGAAAGGCATCTATGCACAAGCAACTGCTTTAAAGATGTATAGATCTCTCTTGGGGCACCAATGACAAGTTTTCATTACATGCCGATAGTCAGAGAATTATTCAATTCCCCACTACCGTTATCCCGCCTGTCTCTAGCCAGGACTCAGGGGAAGATCCGTGATCTCCTCGCTACTGGCTGTGTCCGGGCTTCAACTTCTGCCATGGATCAAGGGTATCCTGAATATTTTCTCCGTTACTCTATAAAATTCCAGGATGACGTGGTGGTTTGTGATTCTGTTGCTCCTCTGCTTCCTCTGTGGTTAATGATGTGTAATGTCATTATCCACAAAATCAACTGAAAGTTGTTGGATAGATCGGGATGACTGTGCTTCTTAAGAAGCGCTTTTCCTAACCTAACAGCATTGATATATAAATGAAAATATTAGTTTTACTTGGATCATAAATCCCAACATTGATGAACATCAAAACTTTCATAATAGACGCCTTTACAGACAAAGCATTCAGGGGAAATCCTGCGGGAGTATGCCTGCTGGATAACACCCTTCCGGAAGCCATCATGCAGGACATTGCCGGTGAGCTCAATTTATCTGAGACTGCCTTCCTGATGCCTTACCCAAAAGACGAAACCCGCTATTCCATCCGGTATTTCACGCCAACAGTTGAAATTCCCTTCTGTGGACATGCTACACTTGCATCTGCTAAGCTTGTATTGGAGGTATTACATAAAAATGAGGTCCACTTTACAACAGCCCATGATCTGCAACTTTTTGCTTCAATAGTCGATGACAATATCTTGATGAAGTTCCCACTGTATGATACAACCGGATATGAGCCCGGTGAAGAATTTTATCGTGCGTTAGGTATTAATAATACCTCTCAGGCATATTTTGCAAAAGAACTCGACATGCTGCTGGTAGAAGTAGCCGGCAAACATACCCTTTTAAACCTCAAACCAGACTTCAACGAGCTGATCAAAGCTTCAGATCAAATAAAAGAGGTGGTAGTGACCACTAAGTCTGATGACGAAAATTATGATTTCTATTCTCGTTGCTTCTGTCCCTGGATCGGCATCAATGAAGACCCTGTGACGGGTGCCGCACATTCGGTACTTGCCAGATATTGGGGTGATAGGTTAGGCAAAACAGAAATGAAAGCATACCAGGCATCTAAAAGGGGTGGCTACATGCACCTGAAAATTACTTCTAATGATACTCTGGAAGTTTTGAGCCAGGCGCATGTAGTGCTCGAGGGGCTAATAAGAATATAATGTTAATAATTATTAGTAAACAGTTTACAGTTTACAGTTTACAGTTCACGGTTCACAGTTTACAGTTTACAGTTTATAGTTTATAGTTTATAGTTTACAGTTTACGGTTCACTGTTTATAGTTCACTGTTTGTGTTCGTAGTTTGTAGTTTCGCAGTTCATATTCCCAATTCATATTCCCAGTTCACAGTTGGCAGTTACCAACCAATGACCAGTGACCAGCCTTACTTCTTCACAAACCTCTCCATCCTGTTCTGGATGTTCAGATAGTATTCACCCGGATTAAGATCATAAACCAATATCTCTCTCCCTTCTCCTTTTTTCACCAGCTTACCATAGGAGTCCGTGATAGAATAGGATGTGGTGTCGGAAAGGGTTATTTTGGTTGTAGCTATGGCAGGATAAAAAGTAATTGGGTGATAAGAGGAAGTATATGAGACCTCTACTGAGTACGTCACTATACCATCAGGAGCTTCATATCTTATTCTGTATCTGTTTTCCCCGGTCTGATGCAGAGCACCAATGGCATACTGGTTAGTTTCCTGATTACCCCGGGCACGGACAGATTTAAAACTTTCCCATTTATCCTTATCTGCCAGAAATTTCTCTACTTCAAATTGTCCACCCGACAGTTCTCCGGCTGTGGTCCAGCTTATTGAGCTATTATCGGATTGGCTGGTGATGAACTTGAAGTTTGATCGTGGTTGTATCACTTGTGGGTTGACAACCCGTGGTTGGCACCCATCAGAGAAAACGATCCGGATTACCACCAGATCCTCCATTTTCAGGTAAGATAGGTCTATTTTAAATGCGGAAATCTGTGGTGCCTCAAAAAGCTTACGGTCATTGACATATACGGCATCCGTACAAAAAGAATTTCGGGAATGATTAAAAGGGTTCTGAACAAATACGGGCTTTCCCATATAAGTACCGGAGAGTACTATCTCACCGCCATAGGCAACAGTTGCAATCAGCAGCCAAATACTAATGAAGCCAAGCTTTTTCATTAATAATCAGGCACTAGTTAGCAAATATTCCAGAGTTTAGCAAGTGATTTATGCCATTGAATTCCGGCTTATTCAAACCTCAGTGACTCAATCGGGTCGAGACGGGCTGCTTTATTAGCGGGATAGTACCCTGAGATAAGGCCAACTGCCACGCACACCACCAGGCCCACGATGATCCACACCCAGGGCATTACAAAACCATCTATACCCAATATACTGGCAAACAGGTTGCCAATTCCGATCCCAAGTATGACACCGGCCAGACCACCCAAAAGACAAACTACTATTGCTTCTATGATAAATTGCTGGCGGATCCTCAACGGTGTCGCTCCTAATGCCTTCCTTACCCCCACTTCACGGGTTCTTTCTGTTACAGACACCATCATAATATTCATTAAGGCCACGCATGCACCGAGAAGTGTAATAAAACCAATACCGAAACCTGCAATTCGCAACACGCCGCTAATCTCTTTCATGGTATCCGCCAGAGATTCACTTTTGGCAATTTCAAATGAATTGGGCTCCCCAAGCCGGTCTTGCCTGATCTTTCGCATTAAGCCGGTAGCTTCTCCCATTGCCACTTCCATTTCCTCCGCATTGGTGATACCCACAGTTAGGCCATACCTCAGCACTCTGTTGGAAGAAAATCTGCTGGCATTGATGATGGGTACGATCACGGAATTATCAGGCCCACCGCCTCCACCCATCTGGCCTTTTTTGTCAAGTACGCCTATCACCCTGTATTTAGCTCCAAGAAAAGAAATTTCAGTATTGATAGGGTCCTTTCCATTTTTATATAAAGCCTTTTCCACATCCTGACCAATAATCGTTACGTTGGTGCCATATTGAATTTCAACCGCGGAGAAGTTCCTTCCTTTTTTTATATTGAGCCCTTCCAAAGCGATGTATTCTTCATTAGCCCCGGTAACCATCACATTAGGATTGGTTTTTTCAGACTGGTACTTCACCTCTGCAATTTGAGTTACCCGCGTTGAAAGGGCAACCGATGACGGATACCTGTAAAGTTCGGTAAACCTGACAGCTTCCTTGAGCTTCAGTGGCGGCACCACCTTTTCGGTAACCCCTCCTCTCCTTCCGCCACGATTACGTTTGGAATAGATATCGAAGGTGTTTACCCCTAATTCGGCAAGGCTATCTTTCACAGAATATTGAATGCCATCAACGGCCGTCAGTATACCCACCAGACTGGTGATACCGATTGCTACGATCAGCGCAGTCAAAATTGTTCTGAGCAAATTAGCATTTATTGACCTAAGGCCTTCCTTTATATTTTCTATCAGGTTCATGGAAATCCTACTTTTATGAAACTAATCTAATCAATCCCATCGTTAATACGTTTATAAATTGTCTGATTAGTTGATAAAGTATTTTATCGGTAAATTAGAAAGTTGAAATTTAGCAATGCCCACGGGCAAACGTATAAAATATTGTGACATGAGGAGATTTCTCTTTACGTTTTTAGCTGTTATAGTATGTTCAGGTGCCTACGCCAGCTATATTATCATTCCGATGGACGGAAAGCAGTCGAACCACCTGAAAGCTTATGGTATTGCTTATTGGATCCTTCAAAATGAAGTGGAAGTTGATTGGCTGCTTAACTATCGTGGAGGGAGTTTCATGTTCAAATATTATCAAAAGTTTGAAAATGAATTGATTATAAGAGGCGTGAGTTATTCTGTTATTTCTGATGCTCAGTCTAACCAGATACTGGAAGAAATTGCAAGCCCCTCTTCCAATACCGATGTAATGAGGCTGGAGAAGTTCCCGAAAATTGCCGTGTACACTCCCAAAAGCAAGCTCCCCTGGGATGATGCGGTAACGCTGGTGCTTACTTATGCCGAGATTCCCTATGATGTGATCTTTGATGATGAAGTTTTGAGAGGAGA
The DNA here is from genome assembly GCF_000331535.1 of Fulvivirga imtechensis AK7. Lineage (GTDB taxonomy): Bacteria > Bacteroidota > Bacteroidia > Cytophagales > Cyclobacteriaceae > Fulvivirga > Fulvivirga imtechensis. Next base: position 8,878 of record NZ_AMZN01000007.1, read on the forward strand.
CCTACCCAAGTACGACTGGCTTCATCTTCACCATGAAGACTTTACTGGGCAGTATGGAAAATTTTATCGCTCTTTTAAAAATATGCCCTGGTATATCGAGCAACAACGAGAGTTTGAAGAATCAGCCCGTAAACATGGGTTTAATAAGGTGTCGCTACTAAAACTGGCCGTAGCGAAGCGAATAAAAGAATTTGTAAGTGGGGGCGGCTTTCTATTTGCCATGTGCTCTGCCACCGACTCGTATGATATTGCGCTGGCTGCTGAAGGCATAGATATAGTGGAGCGCATGTTTGATGGTGACCCGGCCGATCCGGCAGCTCAGCAAAAACTGAACTTTGAAAACACATTCGCCTTTTATAATTTCAAGATATCAAGAGACCCCTACGAGTATGAGTTTTCCAATATCGATAATCAGTTGTCGGAAAGAGGTCTGAGGGAGGAAAATGATTTCTTCAACCTCTTTGAATTTTCAGCAAAATGGGATCCCATACCCACCATGCTCACGCAGAACCACACCCGGGTGATCAAGGGCTTTTATGGACAAACTACCGGCTATAAAAAACATTTGGTCAAGCCCGATGTGGTGATCATGGGCGAAAATAAATCCATCAAAGAAGTGAAGTATGTTCACGGTATTTTCGGTAAGGGTTTCTGGACATTCTACGGTGGTCACGACCCTGAAGACTACCAGCACCTGGTCAATGAAGAACCTACTGACCTGAATCTTCACCCCAAATCACCAGGTTACAGGCTGATCCTCAATAACATACTGTTTCCGGCAGCCAAAAAGAAGAAGCAGAAGACGTGATGCAGATGTGAGATATGAGATTTGAGATTCGGTATCTGTATTTGACGCCCCGGCACCTGACGCTTTGCTCTTAGCACTTGGCGCTTTGCTCATTACGCCAAGCGCTTCGCCCTAATGCATTCTGTCGGGCCTTACCTCAAGGGTTTTGATGATCTCCGCTTCAGCAGCAAGGATCTCTTTCCATCGTTGATTCACATAGGCCTCTGGTTTATATGATTTCGCCAATTTTAGGAAATTTTTATAATGCCCTGCTTCGGATACCATCAATTCATAGTAAAATTGCTGCAGGCTTTTATCACTGATATTCTTCCAGAGTAGCCTGAAGCGCTCGCAGCTTCGAGCTTCTATAAGCGCATTGATCAACAGCTTTTCCACCAATTGATCTTCTCTGCTTCCTCCCTTTTTCTCTATATGAGCCAATTGCGCCACATATTCATCCCTTCTTTGTTTGCCCAAACTGAAACCTCGCTTTTTCATCTCCTCAAGCACACGCTCAAAATGACTCCATTCTTCGGCTACTACAGGGGTCAGCATGTCTACCAGCTCCTGTCGTTCGGGGTATTTAACGATAAGCGATATACAAGAACTGGCGGCTTTTTGCTCACAGTAAGCGTGATCAATTAGGATATCCTCTATGTTTTTTTCTGCAATGTTGACCCATCTCGGGTCGGTTGGTAGCTCTAATCCAAGTACATGTTTTTCCATTCTAATATCTAATCGTAAAAAGCCCAATTAATGCCAAAATCAAGAACATTGTCCTGAGCAGGGTAATCAGGTGTAAGGAAATACCCATTTTCTCTGAATAACTTCATGAAGTTATTATACTTGATAAAGAACCTGCCCCTGTTGATTTTGGCATTAACGAATATATCCAGTACAGGAAAAAAAGGAACCTCAAAGCCCTCTCCGACATAAAACTGCATAATGGCCGGATCATAAGCCTGTGCTTCATAAGCTGTTTTTACATGAACATCTATCCCGGTTTGTAGTTCGAGATTTCCTTTAAAGAAAATATTCGCGTAGGATATCTGGCCATTGCCAAAAAGCTCGGGAACACTAATGGCATCGGCTGACCCTCCCGAAACATTGGCATAAATGACCTTGGTCTTGAAATTAAAATGCCTGAGGAAATCAACACTCAGGTCAAACTGCCCTTTAAGTAAATTGATATCACCCGATGCTTGTACGGGTAACACTGACTGCTCACCCTCGTCAACATTAAATTTCCTGAAGTAAACATAGTTGGTCAGCAAATTATATTCTCCCGAGGGCATCAATGCTATTGGTCCCAGCTTCAACAGAAAACCCGCTTTTAAGCCTGATGAAATGGGGGATTTAAAGTCGTTGATCCAAAAATCATGGCTTCCCCTGTACGCTCTCTGAATGTAGGCGGGCAGGTATTTAGCGCTGACTGCCTCCGCGAAAAACCAACTGTTCCTTATCTCAGCCCCAAATCTATACTCCCCGCCAAGCTTATATTCGCCATATGCGCTGATATAACTGATGGAATCATTGCCAAATCGCAAATTAAACCCACCATAATTCTCGAGATACTTCGTTTCAAAATTAAGTGTATCCGGCAGGTACTTATACCTGAAGTCTACATCGCGCGCTTTATAATAGAAGTTGTAAAAAGTCTTTCCAATATCCCCTTTTACCCCGATCTCATGCATACGATAAATCAGCTTTGAACGGTCTTTTACAATAGCCGAATCCACCTCTATGAAATCAAAAAAAGTCTGTGTGGTATCCAACTGATCCAGGAAATCATTTTGCTGCTTGTACCTGTCATAAGAATGGTAAAGCTGAATAAAATCATTCAGTTTATACTGATGGTATATATGATAGTTGGTGCGTAGCTCATCTGTCTCCGCGTTGGTAAGGGTTATCTGACGGTTTTGATCGAAAAAGACATCGTTACTGTTCTCGGTGCCATCAGTCAGTATACCTCCATATTCATCTACCTTATGTCTGTTTCTGATAAAGCTCCCTAATATAGTATAGCGGCCATTCCTGGTGCTATAGCTACCAAAGCCTCTGTAGTAGATCCCTTCCGCATGGCGATCGCCCCGGCCTCTCCGTTGGATCTGTTTATCAATGAATAACCCTCTGAAATCAAATCCAAAGTTGGAGCGTTCATCGATATTCCTTGTATACGCAGCCTCAGTGATGGACCTTCCACGTCCTCCCCATATAATGCCGAACTTAGAATATGGAGATCGTGTGTCAAAATACCTGACCTCTTCCGGCCCCTGATAGAAAATATCATAAATGTTAAAACCTGAAGTAGCCCCGATCTGATGAGGTATCTGAGGATAAATCGGATTCATTGCTGTTCCTATATTTCCCAGGTTCTGATACAAATTCTCTGTTTGTGCCACAAATTGATATTTGTGAAGGTCAACTACAGAAGTGTCAATATTCCAGTAATGGGGATTATTATATTTAATATTTCTTTCAAATGTAAACCGGGTGGTACTTGGGCCATATACCTGCTTCGTAGAATCATCCAAAATACCTGATCCAACACGATCCTTTCGTCCTTCCTCAGGTATTTCTATTTGAGAAAATGCCTGATTGGCCAGAGACAGAAATACTAAAATAATAGCTGCTAATCTAAATTCCACGCTCAAAATTAACTAAAAACTCCTAATCTGAATAAGACCTGATTGAATTCAGGACCATTTCATCAAATCTCTTGCCACCATTTACAAAAACAGTCTCAATAGGCAAATAAAATACCGGAAGCCCGGAAAATTCACCTTTTTTCAATAAAGGATGTAGCTTTACCATATCCTTTTCTGTTGTCAACACACACGCGACATCTTTCGCCTTTGCTTCAAATTCCTTCTTGATCAAACGCACGTCTTTTTCTGTATAGTCATGGTGATCTTTAAAGTAATGTTCACCAATTAATCTATAATTCGCCTCTATGTGTTCCTTAAGAGACCTGGGGTTAGCGATACCGGTTACCAAGAATACATTTTGACAGAAATCTCTTGTCCCCGAAATTCTCTGTGGAGGCAGATAAGCAATGGAGCTAAATGCGATATGGGCGGTCGGATTATATTTTTTTATCTGCAGGTCATACCTGTGTACATCCGGGTTTTCAGGACACTTGGTAACCACAATGATATCAGCCCTTTTTGCCCCCTTTCTACTTTCTCTTAATCGGCCAGTTGGCAAAATGTGGTCTTCAAAAAATGGCTTTGTATAATCAGTAAGAAGGATATTAAGACTTGGTTTTACAGGACGATGCTGGTAGGCATCATCAAGTATGATCACCTCCGTATCAGGCAATTCCGCCAAAATAAAAGGAATGGCCACCGCACGCTGCTCCCCTACTGTAACATACACATGATCAAACTTTTTATAAAACAGATATGGTTCATCTCCTATAGTCTTGGGAGTATCCTCCTCAGTAGCAATCCTGAATCCACGAGATTGCCTGCCATAGCCTCTGCTCAACGTTACGAGCTTCCTGTTTCTCAGTAGTCGTATAATATACTCTACCATGGGGCTTTTTCCCGTACCCCCGACTGACAAGTTACCCACAGATATAACATTGGTCTGAAACTCAAAAGATCTTTTGTAACCTGTATCGTACAAATAATTCCTTAAACGCGTGATCAGGTCATATAAAAAGGTGAATGGAAAAAGTAAGACGCCTAAAAAATTCATGAATGACCTGTCAGGTATTGCACATTTACATAACTTTGAATCACCACAAAATTGGCCATTTATGACTAAAATAAAAGACATAATCCAATATTTAGAAAATATTGCTCCTCCGGCATATCAAGAGGGTTACGACAACTCCTGCCTGATTACTGGCGACAGCAGTATGGCGGTTACGAATGTGCTTATTACACTCGATGTAACCGAAGAAGTCGTGCAGGAAGCCCTGGATAAAAACTGCAACCTGATAATAGCGCACCATCCCATTATCTTTAAGGGATTGAAGTCGCTTACCGGGCGTAATTATGTGGAGAGAACAGTGATAAAAGCTTTGAAGAATGATGTAGCCATTTATGCCATTCATACGAATCTTGATAATGTATTCAATGGTGTAAATAAAAAGATATGCGATAAGATTGGCCTGGAAAACACTTCTGTTTTAGTACCCAGGCCCGCTATGTTATCAAAACTGGTAACATTTATCCCCAAACAAAACACGCGGGAAGTATTAGATGCTGTGCATTCTGCGGGTGCAGGCAACATCGGAAATTACAGCCATTGTAGCTTTCGCGTGGAAGGCACAGGTACCTTTAAGCCCAATGATGTGGCCAGTCCTCACATTGGAAAAGCCAACGAGCAGGAAGAGGTAACTGAAGACAGAGTAGAGTTGATACTTCCCACTCATCTGGAGAGGAAGGTAATTGCCGCCCTGCACCACGCCCATCCTTATGAAGAGGTAGCTTATTTTCTCTCTCCCCTGAGCAACTACAGCCAAGAGGTTGGAGCCGGCATGATGGGAGAATTAAAGGAAGAAATGGAACCTTTTGCCTTTTTAAAACATTTAAAAAGTAGTATGTCGCTGACTTGTGTAAGACATACACGCACTTTGAAAAAAGGAATAAAAAAGGTAGCCGTTTGCGGAGGCTCAGGTAGTTTTTTACTGCCGGCAGCCATTGCTCAAAAAGCTGATGTATATATTACTGCTGACTTTAAGTATCATGAGTTTTTTGATGCTGAAGACAGGATCATAATAGCGGATATCGGACATTATGAAAGTGAAGTCTTTACAAAAGAATTAATTCATGAGATATTAAGTAAAAAATTTACTACCTTTGCACACAATTTATCAGAAACTGTAACAAATCCAATTAGTTACTTATAGATTACATGGAAAACACTAGTGTTGCACAAAAACTCGAAGCTCTTGTAAAATTACAATCTATTGATTCAAAGCTTGATGAAATAAAAAAATTAAGAGGGGATTTGCCTGATGAAGTTCAGGATCTCGAAGACGAGATTGAGGGGTACAAAACCAGACTTGGAAGATTCAGCACCGAATTAGAAGAACTGGAACAATCTATAAAAGATAGCCGCGTAGGCATCAAAGAAGCAGAAAAGCTGATCCAAAAATACAACGAACAGCAAAACAACGTTCGAAATAACCGTGAGTATGACGCCATCACCAAAGAGGTGGAACTTCAGGAGTTAGAGATCCAGATCCTTGAGAAAAAAATAAAGGAAGCTCACGAAGCCATCGAAAGAAAAAAAGAAGAAATTCAAAGTATCGAGTCCCTGATAAGTGACAGAGGCGCAGATCTCGACAATAAGCAGCAAGAATTAAAAGAGATTCTTGAAGATAGCGAAGAGGAAGAATCTAAGTTAAGAAGCGACAGGGAAAAGGCAACGAAGAAAATTGAGCCCAAATTATTAAAATACTACGAGAAGCTACGGGTTAATCTTTCAAATGGGCTGGCTGTAGTTTCGGTAAAAAGAGGCGCAGCAGAGGGATGTAACATCGTGATCCCTCCTCAAAAGATTGCCGAGATACGAGAGAAGAAAAAGATTGTTATTGATGAGCACTCAGGTAGAATTCTGGCCGATGTGGACATGGAATCTATGACGGATGATAAACCCAAAAGAGCAACCAGAAGAAAGAAAAAGGCATAAGCTTGGTTTTATCAGGATACATTCATTTTATAAAAAGGGTAAGCCTTCCAGCTTACCTTTTTTTTTGTACCATAGGCTACTCCTACGCCAGTGATGTTGACTGGCAATTTAACGAACAGGAAAAAAAGGCATATCAACACATCATATCCCTCAGACTCGAGCAGGGCGAATTGCTATTAAAAAAAACAAGACCCGCATCTCTTTATTTATACAACCTGAGTGAAACTCTGAAGATCATAGTTACAGATGACCCTACAATGTTTGATAATTATGAGGTGGGTGTAAAGCATAGAACGGATATTATAGATGGTCTCAAGTCCGGTAGCCCCTACAAAAATTTTTACCTGGCAGAAATGTATCTGCAAAAAGCGTTTGTTAATCTAAAATTTGGTAATGACTGGACAGCCGCCTGGGATTTTCGCCAGGCCTACAAGCTGATCAGAAAAAACAGTGACCGCCAACACGCCAGCTTCATTCCCAACTACAAATCTATGGGCCTGCTGCACGTCATGATAGGATCAGTACCGGAGAGATACCAGTGGATAATGAGCCTATTGGGAATGCATGGCACCGTACAACAGGGTATTGCAGAGATACAACGAGTTGCTGATTCCGATGGTATGTTTAGCCAGGAAGCAAAAGTTGTACACTACCTCCTTCAGGCTTATTTGCTGAACGAATCTGATACAGCGGTATCAAACTTCAATGAGCTTTTTCAATTAAACGACAAAAACCTGCTATTCGGGTATCTCTACATGTCGCTACTGATCAAAAATTCGCAAAGTGAAACGGCTCTTGATGTTTTTAATGACCTCATGGAACTGGATGATAACTACCTGGAATTCAATTTTCTTAATTACCTGGCGGGTGAAATATACCTTCAAAAAGGTGATTATCCATTAGCTGAGACATACTTTCATGATTTTATAAAGAATAGCAAAGGGGAAAATTTTATTAAAGACGCATATTATAAGCTGTTTCTCACTTATTGGATAAGTAATGAAGAAGACAAAGCGATAAGGGCTCATAAGAAGGCTCAATCTGCCGGGAAAACAATCTCAGAAGCGGATAAGCACGCGTCTAAAAGTCTGAGCCAAACCGAGTATCCGAATAAAATGATCATGAAGCTACGCCTGCTGACGGATGGCGGGTTTTACCAACAGGCGGAAGAACTTCTTGAACAGCCTTTTGTATTAAATTCAAAAAAAGAAAGGGTGGAATTTGTTTACCGAAAGGCAAGATTGTTGCACAAATCGGGAAAGATCAAAGAAGCAATAGGCCTGTATCAGGAGACTATCGATGCCTCCGGAAGGGAAAACTGGTACTTTGCTCCTAACGCCTGCCTGCAGCTAGGCTACATCTATCGGGCACAAAACGACACCCCCTGGGCGAAAAACTATTTCAACCAGGTGCTGAGCTACAAAAACCATGAGTACAAAACAAGTCTCGACAACAAAGCCAAAGCAGCGCTTGAACAGTTGTAACAGTTTCCAGTTTCCAGTTTCCAGTTTCCAGTTTCCAGTTTCCAGTTTTCAGTTTTCAGTTTCCAGTTTTGCAGTGAACTGAGAACGAAGAACTGTGAACTGTGAACTGTGAAATTAGAGCTGCGAACAGTATCCATTCAGGTGCCTTATATCATTGAAGGTGTGTAGCGAAAACATGTTGCCGGTATACACCAGCTTGTACATACACAGGTTGGAATGGGCAAACAAGTCCATGCACTGCAGTGGATAGTTAAGCATCTGACAAAGAAAAACCCTCATTGCCCTGCCATGCATACAGATCAAAATGGTCTCCTCATTATCGTGAGATAAAATATGCTCCAACGCCTCCTTTTGCCGTTCAAAAACATCCTCAGGGCTCTCCCCGCCTTCAATTCGCAACGCAGTATTACCCGCCTGCCATTCGGCTATTACCTGATGATAGTAAGCATCTTCTTCAGGTGTGATCTCCATACCTTCGCGTGTGCCCCAGTTGATCTCATTAAGTCCACTCAGCGCTTCATGAGGAATACCTTTCTGTATAAAACGCTCCACCGATTGAATACTTCTTTGCAGGGTAGAGGTGTATATCTTATCGAAGCTAACATGTTGAAAAGTCTTGTAAAATTGCTCCGCCTGCATGCGTCCCGTCTCATTTAAAGGTGCATCAATGCCACTGCCCTGCACTATTTTTTTAAGGTTATAGTCTGTCTGCCCGTGGCGTACCAAATATATTTTTTTGCTTTTCAATTTTGTCTGTATTTTTGGCATGCAAAATTAACTTTTTTTATCAATTAGCATGATCAATCCTCTGATAACCCTCGAACAACTCAATAAAATGAATAACAATACCATGATGAAGCACCTGGATATTGAGTTTACCGAGGTAGGCCAGGATTTTATCAAAGCTAAAATGCCTGTTGACCACAGGCACCATCAGCCATATGGCCTTTTACACGGAGGCGCTAGTGTAGCGCTGGCAGAAACGTTAGGTAGTGTTGCAGCGCACTGCTCTGTTGACAGTTCAAAATACTTTTGTGTAGGTCTCGAAATCAATGCTAATCACATCAAAGGGGTTCGGGATGGCTATGTTTACGGCATTACCACTCCTATCCATGTAGGGAAATCAACCCAGGTATGGGAAATAAAGATCACCAATGAACACCAGGAACTGGTGTGCGTTAGCAGGATAACAATGGCTATTTTAGAAAAACGAAAATAACAAACATTTGATATTAACTAAAAATATTAAGATCCGGTCTGCGGAGCAAGTGATCAGTAATGCCATCAGCTACTGCCAGAGAGAAGGCGCTTCTATCGCTGTCTGGAGACGCCCAGAAGAAAGAAATATTCATTTTATTGTTGATTTTTCTGCGGAAATGCGACCTATGGCTCATCCCCTGGAAAGTAAGATACCTGGCTTCGTATTTTCACCTTTTGATACCGATAACCATGGCTACCTGATCAGGGGAGATCTGCATTTTGACCTGGAGGGTAACCTCTCCGATGATCTACCGAACTATAGTCTGACCGGCAAGAAAGATGATTTTTTAAATTACATTAATTCAAACCGGCAGAATACCTACCCGGCAGGCGTGATAAAAGTATCAACTGATGATACTGCAGAGGCTGCGTTTAAAAACCTGGTGAAGCGCTCTGTAGATGCAATACAAAAGGGGCAGCTTCAAAAGGTTGTCCCTTCACGAAAACAGGAGATCACTTTCGAACAGCCGCTGAATGTAGGGATTAATTTTATCAGGTTGGCTGAAGCCTACCCTACTGCGTTTGTCTCTTTGGTTTTTATTCCGCAAACAGGCCTGTGGCTGGGAGCCACTCCGGAATTATTAATTAGCGTAAGGGATAATATTTTTAAGACAGTAGCATTGGCCGGCACTCAAAAATATAAAGAGGGGACTCCTTTGAACAATGTAGCCTGGACCCAGAAAGAAATAGAAGAGCAGGCGCTGGTGAGCAGATATATTATCAACTGCTTTAAAAAGATCAGACTCAGAGAATTTGATGAAGCAGGTCCAAAAACGGTCGTTGCCGGGAACTTACTCCATCTTAAAACAGAATTCAAAGTGGATATGGTGGCAACCAATTTTCCCGACCTGGGGGACACAATGTTAAAACTGCTTCATCCGACCTCTGCGATATGTGGAATGCCCCTGGAGCCGGCAAAAAAGTTTTTGAAGGAACATGAAGCCTATGACAGAGGGTATTTTAGCGGATACCTGGGGCCGACCAACATTAACAATGCCACAGAGCTGTATGTTAACCTCAGGTGCATGCACATCGAAGACTCAAAAGCCACCTTGTTTTCCGGAGCAGGTGTAACTGAAGATTCACACCCGGACAAAGAATGGCAGGAGACGGAGATAAAAATGAATACTTTACTAAATATCATTCAGTAGTTTGGATCTACAATCGATATACAACATAGCAGAAATATGCAGTCAGCTAGGGGTAACGGATGCGATCCTTTCACCGGGATCACGGTGTGCGCCAATTACACTTGCCTTTACGCGTCATCCGCAGATCAACTGCCGGACCGTCAGTGATGAAAGATCTGCTGCTTTCATAGGATTGGGTGCCGCTCAGCAACAAAATCGCCCTGTTGTATTAGTCTGCACATCAGGATCCGCTGCATACAACTATGCCCCCGCGGTGGCTGAAGCCTATTTCCAGCAGATACCGCTCGTAGTAATTACTGCTGACCGCCCCCCCGAGCTAATCGATCAGTTGGATGGCCAGACAATCAGACAAACCGGTATCTTCGGGCGGCATGTGAAGATGGATTATAATTTTCCAGTAGATCTTGATAGTAACAGGTCTAAATGGCATGCCCACCGCATCACCTCGGAAGCAGTCAACTGTGCCAAAGAATTTCCTCAAGGGCCTGTACATATTAACATCCCGTTACGAGAGCCTTTCTACCCGGAAGGCGATGATGAAATAGGATATGATAAAGACATACAAGTAATATATGAGACTACTGGAACGCGACAACTTACTGAGTCGCAATGGGAGGAATTAGTTAATACCTGGAAAGGGTTCAACCGAATATTGATTGTGGGTGGACAGGATAGGTTTAACAGCTCACTCAACGCTCCTCTGGAAAAGATCATAGCCACTCAAAAAATACCAGTGGCCGGTGACATTATTTCTAATCTCCACGCTGTTGATGGGGTTGTACGTCATGCTGACCTTTTTCTGGGTCAGGATAAAAACGGACTGCAGGCAAGCTTGCAACCGGATCTGCTGGTGACCTTTGGCAAATCGATCATCTCAAAAAACCTAAAGCTGCTGCTACGAAAGCACCAGCCACAAGCACACTGGCATATTCAGCAGGCAGGGTATGTGGCAGACACCTATCAGTCTCTCACAAAGGTAATTAAAACCGATGCTATCACTTTCTTTGGCAAAATTTCCGATATCGAATTTGAAGCCAGCTTCAATAACCAAAAGCAGGAAAACTATTACCATATCTGGCAGATAGAGGAAAGGAAATCCAAGCGGATTTTTGACAACTTTTTTCCCCAGGACCCATTAGGTGAGTTTGAGTTTATACGCGAAATGATCAACCACCTCCCTGACAATTGCAACCTGCACCTTGCCAATAGTATGGCGGTGCGTTATGCTAACTTCGTGGGGCTTGACAATCCCACCATAGAAGTTTTTGCCAACAGGGGCACAAGTGGTATAGACGGAAGCAGCAGCACAGCAGTTGGTCATTGTCTGACCAATGATAAAATGAATGTTTTGATTACCGGAGACCTTGCCTTTTTCTACGACAGAAATGCTTTTTGGCATAATTACAACATCAAAAACCTGAGGGTCATCCTTCTAAATAATCATGCCGGGGGTATTTTTCGGATCATTAACGGCCCTGATAAACTTGCGGAGTTAGAAGAATATTTTGAAACCCATCAAAAGCTTAATGCCCGGCTTACGGCAGAAGAGTTTGGCTTTGAATACTTCAACTGTGATAAAAGGAGCAAGTTGGACAATTACAGAAAGAATTTTTTTGAACCTGGCAGCAAACCGAAAATCATCGAGCTGGAAAGCTCATCAATAAAAAATACAGCGCTGCTCAAAAACTTTAAGAGCAGCTATAAGAGTATTAAGTAGTGTCTATAAGAAACTCTAAGTGGCTTTAAGAAAACGTTCCCGCTAAAGAGCGGGATGAAGTCCCAAAAGCGGAGTCCCAGCACAGTTGTCGGGATGAGCATTTTTGGGGCAAGCATAACGCAGACATTGGCGTTTTCTTACAGACACTAGATAGTAAATTGAGTGTTATTAAACCATGTTCAACTCAACCATATTATAAGCCATGGATCCGCATCTTTATATTAATGGCCAGCGCTTAACATATAGTGAACTTAACCACTTTCTCCCCTCCTCTCCTTTCGAAAAAAGTGCGGTTTCCTTTATAAAAGAATGGCGCTCAGGCGCACCCGACTTTAAAATGTACACCTCCGGATCTACCGGAGTACCCAAGTTGATAAAAATAAAGCGCTCGCAGATGGAAGCCAGCGCCAAATTCACCATCCGCGCACTTTCTCTTCAACCAGGACAGAACGCATTGGTCTGCCTGGACACAAAATATATTGCAGGAAAGATGATGTTAGTGCGGGCATTGTTGAATCAAATGAATATCATACTTCGCGAGCCATCCGCCAACCCTATGCTTAACCTCGGTGTACAACCAGACTTTGCTGCACTGGTTCCACTTCAGTTAGAAGAGGCCGCTGCAAATAGCGCAACATGCGATATCTTAAATAAAATGGCAGCAATAATAGTGGGTGGAGCCCCGGTAAACATTTCTCTGGAAGAGAGGCTCCGGCATATTAAGCCCCCTGTCTACGCCACCTATGGCATGACCGAAACTGTCTCTCACATTGCTCTTAAACGGCTTAACGGAGAAAAACGGTCAAACTATTATGAAGCTTTTGATGAAGTGATTCTGGATACTGACGAAAGAGGTTGTTTGGCGGTGACCTCCGTTTTGACCGATTATCAAACTATCATTACAAATGACAGGGTATTCCTGCATGACGCACATCATTTCGAATGGCTGGGGCGTATTGATAATGTTATTAACTCGGGAGGTATCAAGGTACAGAGTGAAAGGGTTGAGAGGGCGATTGAACAACTTTTTAACAAATTCAAAATCACAAACAGGTTCTTTGTGACGGGAATGCCTGATAATAAATTAGGACAACGAGTAACAATAGTTATTGAATCTGTAAAGCCGATTGGCCAGGCACGGGACCTCATGTCAGAACTCCAAAATATGCTCGATAAGTTTGAATGCCCGAAGGGGATCCTGTATTTACCAAAATTCGTAGAAACTGCTACGGGAAAGGTAAACAGGCATTTAACCACCGGTCAAGCTATGCGGGTCAGGTAACCGGTGCTTGTAAGAAAAACCCTAAGTGGCTTTCAAAAAAGTCATGGTCAAGCTCGCCTTCGCGTAGCCGCTTTGGCAGAGCAAAGGCTTATGCCTGCGCACCAAAGCGCTATGGCACACAGGTGTGGAATCCTCAAAAGCGGAGGCCCCGTATCCCCCGAAACCTTTCTAGCTTTCGGTATAGGATGACCGCTCTGTTTTCAGGCATTTTATACCGAACTCATGTTAATCAGTCCTACCAGATTCCTTTTCATCCGGCTGGCATTTTGGAATGGTAAACCAGAAAGTGGTTCCCTTGCCACGCTCTGATTCTATCCATATTTTGCCATGATACTCTGTGATAATCTTTTTAACAATCGCTAAACCCACTCCTGTACTTTCTCTGCTGTCCTTAGGTTCTAAAGTCTGGAAAATAGCAAAAGCTTTCTCCTGAAATTCTTTGGGAATTCCCGGCCCATTATCTGTTACGGAAAAGGTGTGATAGTTTTCATCCTCCTGGTAATCAATGGTTATGGTACCTACAGGTTTATCATGATATTTGACTGCATTGCTGATCAGGTTACTAAATATTTGCTCCATCAAAGTGCCGTTTATACAGACAACCGGAAGCTTCCTTTTCACTGAAACAGTAAACTTTTTAGGTACTTCCAATATCTCAATTACCTCCACAACCAGCTTATCCAGGTCCACTTCTTCGGACTTCGCCTCCACTTTTCCCACCCGTGCATAACTTAATATTCCGTCAATAAGATTTTCCATACGAAAAACACGCCCCCGAAGCAAATTCATATTTTTCTGAATATCTCCATGTGTTTTATCTGCAAGGTCTTCTTCAATCCATACCGAAAGATGATTAATAGCTCTTAATGGCGCCTTTAGATCGTGCGATACAATATATGCGAATTGATCCAGCTCGTTATTCCGTTGTTTAAGCACTTCGGCTGATTTGCGTAACTCTCTTTTCTGATATTCCAGTTCCGTATTAGACCTTTTTAGCTCCGTTGTTCTCTCATCCACTAATTTTCGTAACTCTTCCTGCTGCTTTCTGATGCTTTTCATTCTAACCATATAACCTGTGTAGAAAACACCGGTCAAGCCACAGAAGCCACCGAAGACCAACAAGGAAATGCCCCACCACGTGGCGTACCAAACTTTGCCAATTGCAAATTGAAACTTCAAAGGTTCACTTTCCAAATACCCTGCTATCTGATTAGCTTTGACCTCCAGTGTATATTCACCTGCATTAAGGTTGTCCAGCGCTAGTGAGTCATCAATACTGCGCCATGTTGAATCTGCCAGCCCTAGTATTCTGTAATAGTATAGATTTTTATGCAAAGGATAAGTAAGTGAAATGAACGATGCAGTAATACCCGCACCCGACTCAAAGTAATTTTCATCTCTTTTTGGAATGTAAGCCTTACCATTTACTTTTAAGTTAACAAACTGTGGCTTCATTACCTGTAGCGGCTGAGGTGTGGGTTTTAAAGATGTGCACAGGCCCTCCCTGGTACCTACCCATATCTTGCCTTTGTCATCTACTACCAAATTGCGATATATCATAAAATCAGCCGGCAGGCCCATTTTTTGATTATATACCACATGCTTCCCATCCTTATATCTGATCAGACCTTTACTATCCATACTGAACCAAACGGCTCCATCATCGGTGACTTCAGCAGCCACCGCCTCATTGTCCTCCATACCCTTAACTACAATTTTTTCTATCTCTCCATTTTTATACCGAAGCATTCCTGCGGTGCTGGCTAGCCAGATGGTGCTGTCATTTCCTATGCCGATGTCATGCACTTCAAAATTATCACCATAATCAAAATTCATAGGAACGCTGATATTCACAAACCTGTCTTTATCTGCATCATATCTGTACAGATAGCTGTCTTCTCCAATACCAGCCGCATATAAGATCCCGTAAGGAGCCTGTTCTGCAATTAACATTCTGCTTTCAAAACCATCACTCTCGTCATATTCGATGACCTCCAGATCGGGGGTAATTTTCAGTAGCCCGGTAAGTGGCTTATGACTCGGTGCCTGGGCACCCCAGATATTTCCCTCATCATCACTTCTGATCACAAATATTGCAGTTCCCCGATCAGAAAAATCCAAAACCCTTGACTTCCGGCCATTCTCCAGATAAAAAAGCTGATATGCAGTAGATGTTATCCATAATCTATTGCCTACGCTCTGCATTACACCTGGACGATAAGGAGCCAGATCCAGTTCCACATTTTCAATGCTATACGGATGTCTCCTTCCTGTTATTCTATATAAAATACCTTCTATTGAAACATACGTTTCATCTCCGGATACAGGAGCCAAACCACCTACTGTGGCATGTGGCAGCATCAAACTTATATTAGCAAAGGTCAACTCCCTTAGCAGTGTTATACCACGCTCATGCCCAACCCAGATCTCCTGAGGCGAACTAACAAATAAACTGGTGACTTTCTCGAAAGGAAGGCTTTGAATACGATGAGGGTCATTGCTATTGAATATTTTGCTGAAATTAATCCTTCCATCCCCGTACAACCCGAAATATATACCATCAGCTTCGGTCCCGAGAAGTACTCCTCCTTCTGATGTTACTTTGATCATTGAAACATCATCGGGGGCTCCTTCTATGGGTTGGTCACTTAGCAGATGGCCCAAACTGTCTATCCGTGCCAGCCTGAGTCCCGCATCGGTATACATCAATAAGTGGCTATCATCTAAAAGGCTGGCCGAAGATATTGCCCGAAACGCATCATATTTCTGCCGGGTAAACCTATTTTGCCGAACATCAAAATAATAGATGTCGCCCGTATGGCTCATAAGCCAAAGATTTCCGTTTTTATGAGGAACAATCAGGAGATCGGTATATATACCCTCAAAACCGTCCACACCATATTTTTCACTTCTTTTATCGTTGAACCTAACCACTCCATCGGGTATAGTTATCCAAAATTCTTCGTCATCAGTTTGAGCCATCTGAAAATTTTGCACTTCTTGCTCACCGAAAGGATCTAAGAAATCAGCCAGTTGAGGCTGGTGTTTAGAATATTGAAGCTCTCTGATCCCATAGTCCCCGCCAATTAGTAATCTGCCTGACGATGTCTTGAAAAGAACAGCATACCGGCCTTTCTCAATAAGCGTGGGATTGATGTCATCGAAACGATACAGCCCTTCATCAGTGGCAAGCCAAATAAATCCGGCAGAGTCTGAAGCAATGTCGTTCACCTTACCCTTAAAATCTGCAGAATGTTGATATGAGTCAACGTAAAACCGCTGTGCCATAAGAGGGGCGACACAGAAAAATACAGATATAAAAACGAGGTTCCGTAAAAAACCAGCCATTACAGAACTTCTAATATTAAACATGCAACATCTTTATAAAGATAAACAAAATAATTTTGCTAGTTCTAAACTATATAAGTAGGTAAATATCTTTGAAAATTTGCAGTACTTATGACCAAAAAAGTTACATCAGTGCGTTTGAAAAGGGGATTACAAACTACAACGGATATTGGACGCACTCATAGTTCCTTGATGCAGTTAAATGATTGCCCTTTCCTTTACCTCCTTTAGCCTACCCAGGGCCAAGGCCCCGATACCTAGCGTAAAATCCCTAAGGGCTATATCATAGAATCCACCCATTATCAGGTTCATCACGATCACAAACAGCCAGGCGCTTACTAAATAAGCACCAATATTCGGAAATAAGAACACTAATAATCCTGCTACAATCTCCACTATACCAACAATGTGCATGAAAGTATGTGAACTTATTGAAAGGATTTCCGGTACCCCTGGGTAGAGGTATTTATGCCAGTCCACTAATAAATGCCTGAACTTATCTGCACCCGCCAGGATCGGGAGTAAGCCATATGTAACTTTAAGAAGCTTATAGATACTATTAACAGTTGGATCAATTACCGAGGTTGCCATTGCATTGTTTTCATTAATTTTTAATGATCCTAACAAGCCTTGCAGAAGTTTGTTTATTTTTTTTTCAGCCTATGCCACAATAACTTATTGAGTATAAACAACATACCATACTGAAAAGAGAGGTCCCCATGAATAGTATGCAAAAAATATTAACTTTATAATTGTGATATTTTTTAATTGTTCTTCCCAGTCATGCAGGTAGACGCCAAGGGTTTATTGTTTTGGGCTATTATGTTCTTTTCTCAGGCCGCTTTCGGTCAGGTGACCTTTGTTATAGAAAGTCTACCAAAAGCAACACCTCTTAACGACACCATTTATATCTCAGGAACATTTAATAATTGGAATACAAATGATCCCGCTTACAGGTTAAAAAAACGGCTGGATGGAAAATATACTGCCACCCTACCCCGGGATTCAGGCACCATCGAGTACAAATTTACAAGGGGAGGCTGGCTTAAGACTGAAACCAACGAAAAGAACGAATACAGGCCCAATCGCTCCTTCACATACGGAAATAATGAGACAATATATATAACTATACCTAACTGGCAGGACCTGGGAGGCGCTCAACCCTTTGACTTTTTTGCGCTTTATTTTTTCGCCATTTCTTTTCAGGGTGTAATATGTCTTTTTTTACTTTATCGTATAAAAAATAATAAGGAAAGCCTCACCAATCCACTGGCCTTATGGATAGGTGTTATCAGTATTCTTCTGTTTGGAAGAGGCATCTATGAAATTGTCTCGACCAACTGGCAGATATATCTTGCCTCTGCTGCTCAAATTATAGTGTTTACCACCGGTCCCGTATTTTTTTTTATTGGCAAAGAAGGTTCTTTAACAACAAAAACAGTACTACGTCATTTCAGTCCTGCTCTGATGGTCTTAATCCTGGTGATCATGAAATCGATCAATTTTACACCACTGCAATTCTTAAGCTACTCGCTCTTCGCCAATATTACTATTGATCAATTTATTTCTCACGGCTTAGGGGCTTTTCATAATCTTGTTTATTTATTGGCCTTTGCAAAACTAAGATATAGTGAATATGCCCCTTTGGTTAGCTATAGTGTGCTTATAAAAAGCTTTATTTTAACAGGCTGGTTGTTAAATTTTTATTTGATCACAACCGGCGGCTGGCAGCACTATTTCCTGATCAAATTCGACCTGCCTCTACTACTATTATCTTTTCAAATACTCTTGCTCACCTGGCTGACCATAAAAAAACCAGAGTTCTTCAAAACCAAAGACCGGTCAATACCAACACCTGAAATTGAAAAACTAAAAGAGATAATACACAGGGTGATGACCATGGAAAAGCCTTATTGCAAATCTGATCTTTCCTTAAATGAGCTTTCGGAAATTGTTTGTATAAAACCTCACCTGTTATCGAAGGTCATCAATGAAGGTTTTAACCATAATTTCAGAGATTTTGTAAATAAATATCGTGTTGAAGAGTTTATAAGGCATGTAAACAGCGACCATTATAAGAATTATACCTATCTGGCTGTAGCTTACGAAGTAGGTTTTAATGCAAAGTCGACCTTTAACGTAGCTTTTAAGAGATTTACCAAAGTCACTCCAAGAGAATATTTCAAAAACAGTAACTCACTGAATACCAATTAATAAAGAGTACGGTTTTCTAAAACCATACCTCTTTAAAGGTCCCAGTTTATATTTTCGGACGCTTCCTTCATTTTCTGATGCTAATATGCGTTTCAGGTTTTCGATAATATCGACACCTATCATTTTTTTAATTTTCAACCAAACACCTTTTACCCTATGAAAATAACTAAGTACTTCAACTATAGTGGCATTACATTACTGTTTCTGCTCGGTATCTCCGCTGGAACAATAAAGGCACAAAATGATGCTATGATGCAAGCCTTCTACTGGGATGTACCGGTAGATGATGTTGCGAAAGACGGCTCCTGGTGGGATACACTAAAATCGCAGGCACAGGAGTTGAGCAATGCAGGTATTACAGGCGTGTGGGTACCCTCACCAGCCAAAGGAAATTTCGGAATATATGATATGGGATATGGCGTATTTGATCATTATGACCTTGGAAACTATACTCAGAAAGGAACAACCGAGACCAGGTTCGGCAGCAGAACAGAACTGGAAGAAATGATCGATGAAATGCATGACAAACAGATACATGTATATGCTGACATTATACTTAACCACATTTATACCAGTTCGGATGAAGAAGAATCTAATCCTGCAGTCAAACAGTATGTATTTGACAGAGCATATCGTAATGGAACCCAGTATGCGCCCTACCCTTCTCACGAAATAAAATGGGTAATCCCAAATGCCGGAACCGGTGATTACTATATTAAAGTGAGTGGGTATCATCTCAACTGGGGAGATCAAAATGAAGAGATTGGATATGACTTGCAAATAAGCTGGGATGGAAGCAGCCTGCCGGACGATACTTTCTCAGATGCCACACCCACCTGGGAAACAGAACCTAACAATGGTGGCGGAAACTTTAATACCTACCCTTCGTCAGGAGAAACTGCGAGAGGCAGGATATCCAGCGCATCAGATCTGGATGAATGGAAAATAACGGTTACATCAACTAACGACATTGTGATCCGTCTATGGCCAAGAAGAGACAGACCTGCCTCCGAGGGACCATGGGAGTGGCAATGGGCTGATGCCGGCAACAGAGGATACTACCCGGCTGAGATCTGGCACAATGGCGTAAATGTGGCTAACAGCACTCTTGAAGCACGTACAAACACAGGAATTTCATATGTGAATCATACCGGTACAAATGAGCCAAACTACACATGGAACTACGCTAACTTCCACCCTGTGGATGCCAATGACTGGCTTGGCTATCCCGGATCGGATGAGATTATCACCAACACGAAATTCTTTGGTAATGACCTCAATACCTACGATGCCGTTGTGCAGCAAAGATTAAAAGACTGGGGTGTATGGCTCTCTGACGAAATAGGTTTTGATGGTTATCGACTGGATTTTGTCAGAGGATTTCAGGAATCGTTTGCAGCCGACTGGATAAATAACCTGCCTGAACTCAATGGACAGCAAAGGTTTATTGTAGGCGAATATTGGGGAGGTGCCAATCGTATTAAGGACTGGGTAAATGCTGTTGCAGGCTATGGTGCAGATGTGGATGGCTTTGATTTTCCATTGAAAAATACCTTCAATGCCATGTGCAATGGCGGCCAGTCCGACTTTGATATGAAAAACCTCAAAAATGCCGGAATGGTGAGGGGTAGTGAGCACAGCCTGCCCGGCACTTCCGTAGTGACTTTTGTTGACAACCACGACACCGGTAAAGAGCATGATAAGTGGGTATTTAAAGATTGGAAAATGGCTTATGCCTATATGCTAACCCATGAAGGCAGACCTTGCATTTTTTATTCTCACTACTATGGTGTAGAGCAAAAAGATGCTCACGGGGGTGCATATACTACACAAGCGCCCGCCTCATTGCAAGAGGATATAAATAAGCTGCTATTCGCCAGAAAAACATATCTCAACGGCGGGCTAACAGTACTCAGTGATGGTGGAAATCCTTATCCTTCCGGAGACGCGTATCACGTTTACGTAGCCAGAAGAGCTGGTAATGGCACAAAGGATGGCGGCATTATTGTACTCAACAATCATGAAACAGACACAAAAGGTCTTTGGGTAGACAACGCCACATCCGGATGGAGCAATTGGGCTGGTACCACCCTGGTAAATGCATTTGACCCAACACAAACGGCTCAGGTATACGGAGATGGCAGAGTCTTTCTTTCAGCGCCTCCTCGTGGATATTCCTTCTGGGTGAAACAAAGTGATTATGTTGCATACTCTCCACCTGCAGGAGGCTCTTCCGCAAGATCTATGGGTGAAAATACTAATACCATCGTCAATAAGGTGGTGACGGATGGATTCGATGTAAGTCAAAACTATCCCAACCCTTTCTCTGGCGAAACTTTTATTGACCTGAGCATACCAGAACGTGGAAACGTTACGATCAATGTGATTGATGTAACCGGACGGGTAAAAAAGACTATCCTAAATAAGGAAATGGATAAGGGCATCCATCGCATATCCATTAGTAATCAGGGGCTGTCTAAAGGTATCCACTTTTACCGGGTAGAATACAAGGAAAATGTAGTGATACAGCGAATGTCCGCATTATAAAGATAGAAAAAGAAAGGGGTTTAACTTGTAAGTAGAGAGAGTCTTTCCGGCAACGGAAGGCTTTCTTTTTTGTACTCCGTTACCACTGCAATGACAATGTACCTTCATCAGTTAGCACCACCTGTGCGCCTAACTTTCTACTCTCACGGTCAAGTACATACTGAATCCAACGAATATCAGCTTTAGAAGCATTGTTGAGCCTCATATTTTTGATATGCATAGGTACCATTTGCATAGATAGTAGTTTTCCTGAAGAAGGTTCGATCACTGGAAAATACATCAATGCAAGGTCATCTCTAAATTGTTCGTAACCTTCAATCCCTTCATAATCATTGATAAAATCGCCCGCTCCATAAATGATGAGCTTACCGTGGTACACTTCAATTCCCCGGGGGTGATGGGATGAATGGCCATGTACAATATCGACACCTGCCCGATCAATCAATTGGTGAGCAAACTCCCGCTGTACAGAAGGAATATCGTAACCCCAGTTACTTCCCCAATGTACCGAAAACACCACGACATCTCCCGATCGCTTTTCTGCACTTACCTGCTCTTTGATGCTTATGAGCTCTTGTTTCCCCGGTTCCCGGAGATAACATATCCCCGATCGCTCGGTGGTAGCCCCCCAACCTGCCGGTACTCCGCTGCTTCCGGCACCATATGCAAAAACTAAGATCCTGCCCTTTTTCAACTGTAAAATGGCAGGCTTTTGTGCTTCCTCAGTATTCCTACCAGCTCCTGCATACAAGATACCGGCCGCCTCCAGGGTGCGCAGTGTCTCCACCAGCCCTGATATTTCCCAATCAAGCGTATGATTATTGGCAAGCGACACTACATTAATGCCCGCTTCAGTAAGTACATTGATATTTTTGGGGTGCATTCGATAGTTGATCCCTTTTCCCGGCCATGGTTGCTCATTATTAGTAATGCTGGTTTCCAGATTGATGATTTTAGCGGCTGGGGCAAACCGGCTCCAGACCTTTAATGCATCTCCCCAGATATATTTTGGAGAAACAGGCTGATCAATGTTTCCATTTTGGCTTTCCGCCAATTGCACATAATATGTTGCATCTTTAACATACGACTCATAAAGTATCGGATTCACCGAATGATTAAGTATCTGGTCAATTCCCCGGCCAGTCATAACGTCTCCCGATAAAAAGAGCGTGATGCCGTCCGCCTCCTGTAGCAAAGGACCTACCGCTTTCATATTTACAGCACCTGGTTTTTCAGCAGGCAAAAAAGCACAGATGCCCGCAACTATTAATAACCTCCACAACATATTCACTAATTAGTGTCTATAAGAAAACGCCAATGTCTGCGTTATGCTCGCCCCAAAAATGCTCACGTACCTCAGTACGCTCCGCATTTTTGGCACTTCACAAGCCTTGACCTTGACGTTTTCTTAAAGCCACTTAGAGTTTTCTTACAAACACTAATTAGTGTCTTTAAAAAAAATCGCTAAGCTCGCATTCGCGTAGCCGCCTGGGCGGAGCAAGGGCTTGTGCCTTCGCACCCGAAGCACCATGGCACATAGGTATGAAGTCCCAAAAAGCGGAGTCCCGCATAAATGTCAGTATAACTGTCGGGAAGAACATTCTTCGAGACACTAATTCCCTGTCAGTTTTACCACCTTATTATTTAAACACCCTCCAACAACAGTTGTTATACTGCTCTCATTATGTATTTTTACAAAAACACTTGCTTAATTACCAACAACAAATAAAAATGGAACAACGGCTTACAATCGTTACACTCGGAGTCGAAGACCTGACCAGGTCGACAGACTTTTATTCCAATACACTTGGCTGGGAGAAAACAAAGGAAAGCAATGATAATATCACCTTTTATAAACTAAATGGCATTTTGATTTCGCTATATCCCATTAAGAAGTTGGCGGAAGATGCTCAGACAGATCATCTTAGAAACGGCTTTAAAGGTTTTAGTCTGGCACATAATGCGCGGAGTGAAAGCGAGGTGGATCAAATATTTGATGATCTGCGAAAAAAAGGCGTTAAAATTATAAAAGAGCCGGAAAAAGTATTCTGGGGTGGCTATAGCGGGTATATTTCCGATCCTGATGGATACCTTTGGGAGGTAGCTTTCAACCCGTACCTGGAGCTGACCCAGGCTGGAGATGTTGCTTGATATTATTTACACACTGAAATTCACCAGCACCGGATAGCACAGTAGTGCCATCCGGTTGAGTACAATGCTAAAAACGGTAAGAAAGGCCAATCTCCAGACCGGATAACGTTCCTCCTGTGAGTTCAGCATTAGCGCCCCAGTTTTGATTGAAGTACCATCGGGCACCTGCTTGCAGAGCAATATATACGTCAGAATCTTCAAAGCTCGGATCTCCAGGCCCGTCATAGTCATGGCTCCATACGCTATAACCCAGAGAAAGCCCGCCATACAGATCCAGTTGGTCAGGTAAGCCACTGATATGCGCTCCGTAATGATAGTCCCCTCTAAAGCTCAGGTTAAAAATGGTATAGTCAATATCATATCCGCCCGTGAAAAAACTGTACCTTTTGGAATAGCTTCGGTAGCTGATCCTGGGTCCAATAGTTATTTTATCCGCTATACCGAAATCCATTCCGGCATATACAGGCACGCCCCAATTGGACACTCCTACTCCGAAATTGATCTGCTTAAAGCCTTGTGTGGGTTCAAATCCCTGTGCATTAGTGACATAGCTCACTCCTGATACTACGACAAGTAAAAAAAGTTTTCTTAACACTCTGTTCATTGGTTTCTTGTTTATTTATTGTGCAAAAGTTCGTTTTTTTAATGTACAATTCAAATATTCCCCCGGATGAAATTATAAAACCTTTATGGAAACAACTTGCACACTTACAAATAATTAACTTTTCAACAAATGGAACGAAAAACTGTTAAAAGAGTTTATGTTTCATTTTTAAAAAATGAATAGTAAGGCAATAGTATCAAGTTTCAAGCTTCAACCATTGTACCCAAAACAAATTGGGGGCTCACGTTGAAGTTCGGCTGGTTACTTTTTGGTTTGCTCTTTTAGTTTAATAATCTCCTTTTGCAGGTCTAAAACTATTGATGCCAGTTGCTCTGTTGAGACCTCGTTACTGTCCTTGGCATCAGGAAATTGTACACTGATGTAAGCTTTGCTGGCCCAAACCTCAAGCACATCATCTATGCTCACCTGGAAAGGAGCATACTGGCGGTTGTCCGAAACAAGAAACAATTTACCATTGTCTGCTATGTAGTTAAAGACCCTTTTGTAAACGATTCCCTCAGTCTTTGTCACCAGCACATAAGTTTTACCGTTCTTTATTTGCCTGATGTCATCCACATATTCACCAATAATAATGGTACCGGGCAGGATAGGTAACATAGAGTCTCCCGATATTTCAAACGCGCGATAGGTTGCATTTGTAGGTAAAATGGGCAGTTTAAACTTTGGCAATTCCTGAATGTACTCTGGGTCTGCATAACCATTAAGATAACCTGCGGCGGCCTTTTGGGGCACCAGCTCAATATTTTCCCTTTGGTTTTCATCTACAGTTATGGCGAGCACTTCCTTTCCTCTTTTAAACTTGCTTACATTTAATTCTTCGTCTGATAATCGGCTTACATCCTTATTGATAAGAATGTCCACCGAGGTACCAAAAACTGTCGCCATTCTGATCAGGTTACTTATACGTGGATCTGCCCGCCCTTCTTCGTAGGCACCTACTAATGATCTTTTTATATTTATTCTTTCAGCAAACTGCTCCTGAGTAAGGCCTATTTTCTTTCTCAGGTATTTAATATTCTCACTGATGAGACTCATGTCTTAGTTATTAAAAATTAAAATCAGGTCCTTCCGCCTGGGTTTATTTGCTAAATTATATAAATGCGAATGATAATAGCTATCCCGCTGTTCAATATATCTTATCTCATGCTCAATGGTACTTACTACTTCCTTTAATGTAGACCCCGATTCCACAAGCATATACCCATATAGGCCCCGCTGAGATGAAGAAGATATGATGAATTTAATCTGGCATTTGCCTGAGCTAAGCTTTTTGCTATACAATTTGAGTTTATATCCCTGATCCATAGCGCAAATATTTTAACTAATATTTTTAGTAATTATAATCACCTGTAAATTAAAATGCAACTATTATTGCTAAAAAAATTAGTCAGCCCCTGACCGCCGACAAATAAATCAAATTGTGTTTTTAATATCTGGCTACATACCTAAATTTGCGAGCACCGTATGAATGCATTAAAAGAAACAAACTTCACCTTCAGTAATCAAACCGGCTTCTATCGTGGCAAGGTGCGTGATATTTATTACTTTGGAAATAGAATGGCTATGGTAGCTTCCGACAGGATCTCAGCCTTTGATGTGATTTTGCCAAAAGCTATTCCTTATAAAGGCCAGGTACTCAACCAGATTGCTACAAGAAATCTGGAAGCTACCAGCGATATTTGCCCCAACTGGCTGGAAGCTACTCCCGATCCTAATGTAGCTATAGGCATCACCTGCGAAACATACCCGGTAGAAATGGTGATAAGAGGATATTTAGCAGGGCATGCATGGAGGGAATATCGGGATGGAAAAAGGAGTGTATGTGGAGTGGAGCTCCCCGATGGGTTAAAAGAGAATGACAAACTACCACAACCAATTATTACTCCAACCACGAAGGCTCATGAGGGTCATGATGAGGATATTTCGAGGGGGCAGATCATTGCCAAGGGTCTGGTGTCGGAAGCTGAATACTTACAGCTTGAAAATTATACAAAAAGATTGTTTGAGAGGGGGACCGAGCTGGCAAAAGAACGTGGACTGATTCTTGTTGACACGAAGTATGAATTTGGTAAGCTGGATGGCACCATCTATCTCATAGATGAAATCCATACGCCTGATTCGTCAAGATATTTTTACCTGGAAGGATATGAAGAACGCCAACAAAAAGGTGAGCCTCAAAAACAACTTTCGAAGGAATTCGTTAGACAATGGTTAATAGCTAATGGTTTTCAGGGAAAAGACGGACAAAAGATTCCCGAAATGACCGATGAGGTTGTAAATTCGATTTCAGATCGGTATCTTGAGCTTTACGAAAAAGTGACGGGTGAGCCGTTGGACAAGCAAGACTACAGTCAGGTGAACGAAAGAATTAAAAATAGCATTATTAAAGGGATCAACAAGCAATAGTTATGAAATAGTCATAAAGAAGAGCCAATCAAGCGACATGAATAATGGGAGAAAATTTGGGCTGATAAAGCCTTCTTTTAGAATCTGACTATTCCATGTGGCCATTGAAAATTAAATTATATACACATGAAATACACTATAGATAAACAAGAACGATATAGCCTTTTAAAACTTCATGAGGAAAAGCTGGACTCCAGCATTGCACCTAAACTGAAGTCGGAACTGATCACAATCCATGCCGAAGGAGTGAAAAATATAATTTTGGACCTTTCGGATGTTAAATACACAGATTCTTCAGGGCTAAGCGCTCTGCTGGTGGGCAATCGCGTAATCCAGGAAGACGGGGGTATTTTTGTGCTTTGTGGCCTTTCCGATCACACTATGAAGCTGATAAAAATCTCACAACTTGACAGTGTACTGAACATTCTGCCTACTACAGAGGAGGCTATTGACGCGGTATTCATGAATGAGCTCGAAAATGATCTCAAAGAGGGTGAAGACGAAGGTTGAGTATTTATTAGAAAAGCTTGTCGTTCCAACTAAAAATACTTGGTTCTAACTCCGCCACGCCTGCCTATGGCAGGCACCATACAGCTCAATTGCTGAATGTACAGAATCACTACTTTCTGATCGATTGTGGGGAAGCTACACAAATACAGCTCTCCCGCTATAAATGTAAAACACAACGGATCAATCATATCTTTATCAGCCACCTTCACGGTGACCACTACCTGGGCCTCATGGGATTGATCTTTACTATGCACCTGATGGGGCGACAAGCAGACCTCCATATATTTGGGCAAAAAGGGTTGGAGGAGATCATTGTGACCCAGCTAAAGTACTCCGGTACCGTATTGAATTACACAATAATATTCAGGGAGTTAAACCCCGCACTATCCGAAATTTTGTTTGAAGATGAATGGGTAGAGGTAAAGAGCTTTCCTCTAAATCACCGTATCCCCTGCAGTGGCTTTATTATTAAGGAAAAACCCAAACCCTATAGAATCGACAAAGAAAAGCTCCCTCCTAACCTGTCATTGGTAAATATAGCCCGGTTAAAAAAGGGAGAAGATATTTATGATGATCAGGGAAATCTTGTATATAAAAACCGGGATCTGACATTACCACCACGAAAGTCGAGATCCTATGCATACTGTTCCGACACAAAGTATGACGAAACAATCATCCACTACATAAAAAATGTAGACCTGCTCTATCACGAGGCTACTTTTCTTTTGGAAAGGGAACAGTGGGCCGAGCAGACGTTTCATTCTACCACAGAACAAGCAGCCCGCATAGCATTACTTGCAGAAGCGAAACAACTGATCATTGGCCACTTTTCAGCACGCTATAAAGACCTTACACCTTTTTTAACAGAGGCAAGACATATTTTCAACAATACCTTACTGGCTACTGAAGGCGAAGCCATTGATGTGCCTGATCTATGAAACATACAATAGACAAAAAGACCAACCTTTTTATTATTCTCAGTGGCATATTTCTCACAAATGCGTTGCTGGCGGAGTTGGTAGGTATTAAAATCTTTTCCCTGGAATCCTCATTAGGTTTTCCTCCTGCTCAAATCAAACTGCTGGATGATTGGGTGCTGGATTTCAACCTCACTGCCGGTGTCATGCTGTGGCCGGTAGTGTTCGTTACTACTGATATTATTAATGAGTATTTTGGAAAAGAAGGTGTAAAAAAGATCAGCTACCTGACCGTGATCTTCATTTCATATGCCTTCCTGATCATCACGGTCGTAAGCTGGCTTGAGCCGGCATCATTCTGGCTGGATATCAACAAAACTGACGATGCGGGTAATGCATTTGATATGGATTATGCCTTCGACAAAGTTTTCCTTCAAGGGGCACGCATCATAGTAGGGTCGCTGGTGGCCTTTTTGATAGGACAGTTGCTGGATGTATTTGTTTTTCACAAGCTGAGGCACATTACAGGCAGCAAAATGCTATGGCTAAGGGCTACGGGTTCAACGCTCGTCTCTCAACTAATAGACAGTTTTGTAGTACTTTTTATAGCATTTTATTTACTGGCTTCGGCTGATGCTAAATGGAGCCTGGCCCAGGTACTATCGGTAGGCATTATCAACTACATCTACAAGTTTGCAGTGGCTATTATTATGACACCTACACTGTACATAGCGCATTACCTGATAGACAGATATCTGGGTAAAGACAAGGCAGAAAAGATGATGGAAGATGCAGCAGCAAAAAGCACATCATTCTTTTAGTAAATACCTTCTGCCGACTACCGACTTCGGGCTCCCGACTTCCTACTCCCCTACCCCACCTTTTTCTCAGGCTGTTCGGCCAGCGACTTTTTGTAAGCAGGCTCACACGGGTAATCAAACAAGCACTTTTCCTTGATCGCACTTACCACCTTTCGTGGCACCATTTGCTCCCATCCCTCCTGGCCTGATTTTATCATTGCCAATACATTGTCTGAAATGATATGCAGGTTGTTTACATTGGCTCCCTTTATATTTTCAAGCTTGTCATTATCGAGCAGGAATTGGTACAACCCATGTAGGTTGTCAGGTAGCACAAAATTATCCAGTGTATAAAGGCCTTCACCTCCCACTTTCTTTGAAGGGTATACATACAGCTTGACATTATTACCAAAAAGTGTACCGAAAGCCTCCAGCACACCCCCTCTAAGGTTTGTATAGTATTTCTCTTCGAAGACGCGTTGCAGATTGTAGATCCCAAGAATTATTCCAATCTTACGCCCTCTGGTAATTCCCGACAGGTAATCTACCAGCTTATAATACTCCGGATAATTTGAGATCATGACATTTTGCCCTAATGAGCATATAATATCCACCCTGTTAAGAAAATCCTTCTCATCAATCTCTCCCTCGGTGCGCAAATCACTTAGCGTCAGCTCTGTAAGCACAACTATTTTCTCTTTATCTACATCCGGTTCGTGCTTGAAATGTCTTCTTGCCGTTAGCAGCATATCCACATTCACGTGTGTGACCGGCCGGAATCTCCCCCTTAGCACCAATACATTCTTTTTATAAAGCGCCTCGGAAGGTTGCATAACGTTACCATCCGGACCAAACATAGCGGCTGAAGTCATCCCGCTTTTCACCAGCTTCAAACTCATCACCCGGTTGTCCACATGTTTAAAGTCTGGACCATTGATCCTGAACATATCTATTTCTATGCGCCCGGGTACCAATCCATCAAGCAAAGAGTCCAGCAATTCCTCCGGATCTTTAATATAAAAACAACCAAATATAAGGTTGACCCCTATTATTCCCAGCGCCTGTTGCTGAAGTATGGCGTCATTGTCGTGCATTTTAACATGAATGATACACTCATTATATGGCGACTGAGGTGTACATTGAAACCGTAAGCCGATCCATCCGTGAGGTTGATTGCTCCTTTCATAGTTCAATGCCTCCACGGTATTGGCAAAGGTAAAAAAACGGGTGTTTGGGGCGCGGTGAGGCAACCGCTCGATCAGCAAGTCGTACTCATGCTCCAGCATTTTCATAAGCCGGGGCTCGCATACATACCTTTCGCATACTCCGTAAATCGCATCACTAAAGCTCATATCGTATGCCGACATAGTCTTAGCTATGGTTCCCGAGGCACCACCGGCTTTAAAAAAATTGGCAGCTACATCCTGTCCGGCACCGATTTCCGCAAATGAGCCATAAATATCTCCTTCCAGGTTTACCTGAAGTGCCTTTTCCTTTGTAGTGAGTTGTCTGAGCGTGTCCATTGTTCTACCTGATCCCGGTTCAAAGAATCAATATTTAATTGTAAAATTAAAAAATTTCTATGCCTTTTATAT
This sequence comes from Fulvivirga imtechensis AK7, assembly GCF_000331535.1. GTDB lineage: Bacteria > Bacteroidota > Bacteroidia > Cytophagales > Cyclobacteriaceae > Fulvivirga > Fulvivirga imtechensis. The sequence goes on from NZ_AMZN01000007.1 coordinate 39,318, forward strand.
TATATATACAAAGTTCACCCTTATTGGGTTTTTAAATATTAGATGGTGCTTTTAAATAAAGTCACTCTTTCCTAAATTGATTTGTTAAAGATTTTTTTATCATCGGCTTATATTAAAAACGTTGTACTATGGAGGTTTTAGATTTCATCACGCTGCTGGTCATCATGGCGGCATTTTTTACCTTGATCAATGTCAAATGGCTAAGACTTCCGTCTACCATAGGGCTTATGCTTCTGGCCCTGGGCTTATCGATGTTTATTATAGTAGGAGAATGGGTTTTTAGAACGCTCAATGAATTGGCCACCAACCTGATGACTGAGTATGACTTCTCGAAAGTGCTATTCCAGGTAATGTTGAGCTTCCTCCTCTTCGCAGGAGCATTAGAACTGGACCTGAGGAAGTTAGGCGAAGAAAAGTGGCCGATATTAGTATTAGCAACGGTTGGCGTACTGATCTCGACCTTTGTGGCAGGAATAGCAATATACTTCCTGCTTCCATTTGTAGGCATCTCTCTGGATTTTATTTATTGTCTGCTCTTCGGTGCGCTTATCTCCCCCACTGATCCCATAGCTGTACTGGCTATGATCAAAAAGACCACTGTATCGAAAAACCTGGAATCACAAATTGCCGGAGAATCATTGTTCAATGACGGTATCGGCGTTGTGGTTTTTCTCACAATTTTAGCTATTGCGACAAAAGGGGTAGAAAACCTGCAGGTTCTTGAAGTAATCGAATTATTTACTGTTGAAGTATTGGGAGGACTGGCGCTTGGTGCTTTGCTCGGTTATTTGGGACTAAACCTTCTCCGCATTATCGATAATGAACATACCGAAATAGAAGTGTTAGTGACCTTATCCATGGTATTGGGGGGTGCAAGTATTGCTGAAATGCTACATGTCTCGGGCCCGTTAGCCATGGTTGTAATGGGCCTATTTGTGGGCAGAAAAGGCCGCACAAAAAAATTAGAGGATGCTGCCGGTGAATATGTGTACAAATTTTGGCACCTGATGGATGAAGCGATGAACGCCATACTTTTCATTCTCATAGGGCTTCAGGTTATTGTTATTAAATATGAAACAGACTATTTCTATGCTGCCGGCATAGCCATTGTGATCGTTTTACTGGCCCGCTTCATAGGAGTTTCCGTCCCGATATCTGTTATGAGGATAAAAAGAAAGTTTCCGCCTTACACCATCAGGATATTAACATGGAGTGGACTAAGAGGTGGCATATCGGTTGCTTTGGCGCTCTCTCTATATGAAACGGCTAACTTTGAAACGCGGATAGTCGATATCATTATTACAATGACCTATTGTGTGGTACTCTTCTCCATTGTGGTTCAGGGGCTCACTATTAAAAAACTTTTTGAAAAATTCAATGTAGTAAATAACGAAGAGCGCAAAACCCCTGAAATAGCCGCAAAACCAGTGTTAAAGAAAGCAAAATAATTAAATAACCTCTTGATAATCCCCCGCTAGCCAATAAATAGCACCTGATAGGGGCAGCGGCAGGTTCCGCTGTAGGACTGGGCAATATATGGAAGTTCTCATTCGAAGTAGGTGCCGGCGGTAGCGCTGCTTTTTTGATCATGTATCTTCTATTTTGCTTTATTTTATGTTTTCCCGTAATGATTACAGAGATTGCGATAGGAAGAAAAACGCAATTAAACCCTGTAGGAGCTTTTAAGAAACTTGGCTTCAAAAATTGGAAAGCACCAGGTTTGCTTGGTATTGCCAGCGGCATCTTGATCCTCTCCTTCTACAATGTGGTAGCCGGATGGGCCTTTGGGTACTTCCTTGAAATGATCTCAGCTAACTTCAGCATAGGGGAAAATTTTGGGACATTTACTCAAGATGTGATAAGGATAGGATTGTATGGCATTGTGTTTATGGGGCTACTGCATTCATTGTTTCCAAAGGGATAGCAGGAGGTATCGAAAGAGCGTCCAAAATTTTGATGCCGACATTAGTAATTATAATTCTCTGCTTAGCAATATATGCCTTAACACTTCCTAATGCTTTTAAGGGAATAGAATTTTACCTGATACCTGACTTTTCAGAAATAACCCTTGAGGTTGTATTCAATGCTCTGGGGCAGGCATTTTTCTCCTTATCATTGGGTATGGGCGCTTTAATTACGTATGGTAGTTATGTAGGCAAGGGGGATAATATTATTACATCTGCCGCTTTCATCACGCTCGCTGATGTTGGTATCGCATTTATTGCCGGATTGATGATGTTCCCGTTTGTTGCTTATCTGACTGAAGGCACTATGGAAGGTTCCGCACCGGGCGCCGGCCTCATATTTGTCGTACTCCCAGGAGTATTCGCTAGCCTTACTGTATGGGCCATTGCTATTCTGATTTTCTTGTTGGGTATACCATCAATGCTCAGTACCGGCACAGTGGAAAGCCTTACGAGCTTCCTGACCTACCCTTCGGGAGAGGTAAAATTTTTCATGGATTTCGTGGAAAACATTGCCAACGATAACCTTCTTACCTCTGGGCGGATTCTTTATTTCTGTGTTTGGAGCCTATGTATGGAAAAAACATAACCTGCATGAAGAGATTGCGCAGGGAAATAAAGGGTATATGGGATCATTCATCAAAAAGTATCTGGATGTAACCCTCTCCTATATCTGTCCGGTTATCCTGGGGCTGATATTTATCCTGACAGTAACACAAAAATTCTTTGGAATAAACCTGATTGATCTGGTAATAGGATAGCCGGTAACAATCAACTTAACAGGGCCAGAAATTGATACAGTTTCAGGCCTTATTATTTAATATATTTTTTACCCTCATATTTCAGCTCTTCCCATGCTTCGGGTGTAGGAGGATTTCCTTTATCAAACATATCTATCATCCAACGAACTATATCCTTTCTAAAACCAAATTGCTCCATCAGATCCTCACAGAATTCCACCTCACTTTCTTCCACTACTCCATCAGCATATACCATTATCACCAGATCATAAAGCTGATTCATCTTCTGATCATGAGTATCCGGTATCTGAAGTTCGTTTTTCTTTTCACTGCTTATCAAAGAAGCTATTTGCCGGTCTTTCAGACCGTATTTAGCCCCTAGTTTATAAAGCATTTTTTCTTCATCTGTATGCAGATGCCCATCCGCCTTTGCAAGAGCTATCAAATTACTCAGGTGGTTTTTCTTGTAAGAAAGATACTGGTGTTCAAAAAATCCAATCATTTTAATGACAAGCTGATAAGTTCTTCAATATTGATACAAAACCTAAAAAGATGTTTTGCACAACCATATTATTTAAGCATATAGTTGTATCAATTCACCCTGTAGTCCAGGCCTGGTGTGTAGAATGCTAATTACCCAAACTAATTTTCGTCCTATTTTCCTTTTTTTCTACGTTAAAATTTGAAACCATCACGCTGCTATGCTTTCAAATTCTCTCCTGCTAAAGGAAAAACAGCGGCAAAAATTTAGTAAACCAATTTAGCAAACACCACACTAACTAGTGTCTCTAAGAAAACGTCAATGTCTGCGTTACGCTCGCCCCAAAAATGCTCATCTCGATAACTGTAACAACTGTACGGGACGCCACTTTTTGGCACTTCGTCCCGCCTTTTGGCGCGAAAGTTTTCTTAAAGCCACTTAGGGCTTCCTTACAAACACTAACTAGCCTGGAAGGCGCTTTGCTTCAGCGCCCGGTTACTCCTCAACGTTAATTTAGTTCTAACTTTTAAAAAAACCATAATTTATTGTAGCAATATTGTTATACAGATACAACAAACCTCGATTTTATAGAAAAAATAGAATTTACCACGCTTATAAAACCGTTTTATAATGGGATAAATAAATTCGAATGCCCATCTTTAACCAATGATCCCTATCTCTATGAAGAAACTGATATTGTTTTTTATGATATTTTTGGCATATAGTCAGCTATGTGCACAAGATGAAGAAAACATCTTTACTGACCGGCCCAATGCGACAGATGCCATTGCACTCATCAGCCCCGGAACCTTTCAAATAGAAGCGGGGGTGCTCAGCCAGTGGAACAAAGAAGATGGTATCAAATACAATTGGATCACTTCCCCCAACCTGAGCATCAAGTATGGTATTGCAAACTGGCTGGAGATGCGGGTACTGACCAATTACCTGACCCTAAAGGCGGAAAGTGAAACCATAGAAGCAACAACAAGCGGACTTACTCCTATTACACTGAGCCCAAAGATAAAGCTGATAAAACAAAACTTCTGGATACCCGCTGCCAGCCTCGCTACTAATTTCACCCTCCCTGACACTGGAAAGGAAACTTTTCAAACTGATAAGTTAAATTATGGTTTCCGACTGCTTCTGGAGCATGTGTTTAATGATAAATATTCCTGGTCCCATGGTTTTGGAGCAGATTGGGATGATAGTCGCGAAACCACCTGGGCCTATTCATCATCCTTTGCCACGGCAGTGACAGGTAAGCTGGGAGCATTCGTTGAATTATATGGCTACTTCGCCACAGATATCACATCGTCTCACAATTTTGATGCAGGGTTTACCTATCTAGCCAGCCATAACTTACAGTTGGATACCTCTTTCGGATTACCGCTTAATGAAAATGCCCCCGATTTCTTCATTAGCTTTGGCGCTGCCTGGAAGACAAACCTCAAAAACGAAAATTACTGAATTTTGTAAACTCTGGCCGTATGGTTGCGATGCACCTTTGGATTTAAGAAGTGAAGCAGCCTGTCAAACCGGGATGGCGAGATCTCCGTTTGCAACACCAGCATTTTACCAGGAAACAGACTAAGCACACGATCTTTTCTGGCCTCGAGGTTTTCATCGCCTTTAAAAATAATGTAATTAGGCTCCTTCTGCATACGCTGCAATTCACCACGCAGCTCCTGAACAGTTTTGTCTGCGCCAAGATTAAAAGTAATTATATAACCCGGATCCGTATATTTTTTTTCGGCCTTAAATTCCCTCAACCCCAAAACATCTAACTGCAGTTCATCATAATCTGCACCAGATCCACCTAAATAATAGACCGGGGGCTGCTTTACCTGCCCTCTTTCACTTTCGAGTATAATGGCCTTTACATCCTCTTTTTTCGACAGATAGTATAAAGGCTCGACCCTGTCTTTCTTACTGTAAGTAAGCGCAAGACCAAGAGCAGCAATAACATTTATAGTCCAGAAAAACTTCCACAGCCCACCGTACAGAGCCGGATGACCAGCCCAAAACTTCGACTGCTCCTTAATTGAATTCCACCCTATGACACCCAAAATGATCAACATCGGGTACATCGGTAACAGGAAGCGCTCCTGCTTGTTGGGAAAAATAGAGTGTACCAGGAAAAAGATAAAAACCGCAACAAAAAGCTTAGGCTCCACTTTCCAGGTTCTTATATAACCCCACATGAGAAAGATACTCACCGGAGGTACTAAAAAGCCAAATGTGGTAAGCAGAAATTTAAATGGTGATCCGGTGATATAGTTATAGGCATTCTCGCTATTGTAGACAAAATAATCGATCACATACTGGTATGGGTAGTCAAAAAATATGATATCCGGAATGCCTATCAGCACGAAGGTAATGATCAGGAAGCCAACTGTGAACCACAAACCGGAAACCCACTTCTTTTCATATAATAGCACCATTCCCATTCCTCCCGCAAACAGTACGGTATGTAAACGTATTGAAAATGCTATTCCAAATAAAATACCCGCCCAAATCCATGTATTCCATGTAATCGTGCCCTTGTTCTCTCCTTTTAAAATCAGGTAGAAGGCTGCCAATACCGGAGGCACACAAACCAGCTCGGCTAAGAACTGGACACTCAGGTAGGGCATAAACCAAAGCACACAAAGCAGCCATCCAGCAAGAATAGCATTCTTACGACTGGATAACAGACTGACAATTTTGTAGGAAAAGTATATAGTCAGCAGAGAATACAAAGCATGAATAAGCCTCAAAAAGGTCGTCTTTACCATAGGATCATCAATACTAAATTTGCTCATGATCCACATGAAAAGAGCGTTGATACCCGCATAGACCATGCTATGCTTCGGAGGATGGGACTCTTCCAGCCAATGTGGAATAGCATCAGACCAACTCTGCGCCACACGAATCACACAAAAGTGATCGTCATGAAATGCGTATCCCTTAGAGAAAAAAGCTGCTAAAATCCTGAGCAGCAAGGCAGCAAAAAGTATTACCCTAAGCGGGTGCTGTTGATAGTAAGTATAAAAATTGGATTTCATCTGTTAGCGTCAAGCTGGAGCATATTTGTAAGGACGGGCAAAGCTACTCTTATTCTTTCGAGAAGTCAAGAATAACAAGGGGTGTCGGGCAGGATATGTTTGATGTTTCGAGTTTCGAGTTTCGAGTTTCCAGTTTCCAGTTTCGAGTTTCCAGTTTCCAGTTTCGAGTTTCCAGTTTACAGTTTCCAGTTTCCTGTTTGATGTTTAATGTTTGATGTTTGGGGTTTTCAGTTTCTTGTTTCCTGCTTGATGTTTTGGGTTGTTTGATCAGCAGTCAGTGGTGGCTTGAAGTTTAAAAGCTTCCGGAGATAGGAAGGACACCAAGAGGTGAAAGTAAGGCTGCCCGGAAAAGCTTCAGTGGCAGCCTCATTAATTTCAAACTATCCAAAACGGGATGCTAAGCCGTTTTTTTCGAGTCCTCTTCAAGCCTGAGTTCCCTTCGCAGTATCTTTCCTACGTTTGATTTAGGAAGAACATCCCGGAATTCAATATACTTTGGACGTTTATAACCAGTTAGATTTTCATCACAGAACTCCTTTACCTCTTCTTCCGTAAGGGATTGATCGCCCTTGACGACAAATATCTTCACCACCTCGTTTGATCTGGGGTCGGGTACTCCGATGGCTGCTACCTCAAGTATCTTGGGGTGGTTGGCGATTACATTCTCTACCTCATTAGGGTAAACATTAAATCCCGAAACATTGATCATATCCTTTTTACGATCAACGATCCTGAAAAATCCTTTTTCATCCATCACACCCATATCACCTGTTCTAAACCATGCTCCTTCAAAGAACACTCCGGAGTTGTCTTTATTCCAATACCCTTTCATGACTTGTGGTCCTCTGGCACATATCTCTCCTACTTCTCCCTGCTGTAGCTGGCTGCCGTTTTCATCAAATATAGCCATTTCAGTGCTGGATACAGGCAACCCGATGGTACCCATCATATGTGTGCCATCCAGGGGATTTACGGATAATACAGGAGATGTCTCACTCAACCCGTAACCTTCTACCAGTGGAGCTCCGGTTACTTCCTGCCATTTTTTCGCCACGGCATCCTGCACCGCCATTCCTCCTCCTATGCTGCCTTTTAAGTAGCTAAAATCAACATTTTTGAATTCAGGTTGATTCAAAAGACCATTGAATAATGTATTTACGCCCGTGATCAAAGTAAATTTATGTTTGGTCAGCTCCTTTACAAAGCCTTTCATATCACGAGGATTGGTGATCAGAACATTCTTTGCACCGATCCTGATCATAAAGATGCCGTTTACCGTAAGGGCAAAAATATGGTACAACGGAATAGCCGTTATCATCAACTCTGTTTTGCCCTTTTCCAGTAATGGGGCAAACCAATGTGTGATCTGCTGCGTATGCGAGACGATGTTTCTATGTGAAAGCTGCGCCCCCTTAGACACACCCGTAGTACCACCGGTGTATTGCAGGAATGCCAGATCATCGGCGGTGACGGCCGGTTTGTTAAACGTTAAGCCGGCCCCTTGCTTCAGCGCCAGTTTAAAAGGCACCGCCTGCGGAAGCCGGTAGGCTGGCACCATTTTTTTTACACGCTTAACTACAAAATTGACCAGCGCCCCTTTAAAGCCTCCCAGCATATCCCCTAGTTCAGTAACAATGACATGTTCAATGGAGGTGTTTTCAATAACTTTTTCCAGGTTTGCCGCGAAATTTGCAACTATAACTATGGCTTTAACACCGGCATCTTTAAACTGGTGCTCCATTTCCCTCGGAGTATAGAGAGGATTTGTATTGACCACGATCAATCCCGCTCTTAATGCTCCGACCAACACTATCGGATACTGTAGCAAATTGGGCATTTGCAAGGCGATGGTATCACCTTTTTTCATATTGCATTTATTCTGCAAGTAAGCGGCAAAATTCTTCGACAGTTGGTCAAGCTCATTGAAAGTAATGGATTTACCCATATTTTCAAAAGCAACATTATCTGTATTCTTAGCAAAAGAATCCTCGAACATTTCAACTAAAGAAGGATACTCAGGCTCACCAATTTCAGCGGGGATACCCTTCGGGTAGTATTTCACCCAGGGAAATTCAATCATAGGTAACGGGTTTTCGGTTTATAGTAACAACCATCAATATTGCAAAAATTTGGCGAATATCACGAAGATGTGATGTTAAAAAATTGACCACAATGAAAAAAGGATGAACCACTTAGCACATCCCTTATCATTTTCAAAACCTAAACCAGTAGAAATTTTCGCTGTAGGGGGAGGATTCGAACCTCCACGAAGCGGTTAGTTCCCATTGCTATTGGATGCCCTAAGGAATTTATCCCGTTACCTTCACCCTCGAGACCGGAGGGCTTGTCTGCCAATTTCAACACCCTACAGTGTTATTGTTTATTTGACGATTCAAAATTAACAAAATGATTGATTTGTTAAAAATATCACATGTTTATTTTATAATTTTTAAATTATTTTTAATATCTACATCTTATTAATGTAAATTTTAAAAATATAACTGAATATTAGGTTTCGTTTTTGAGAATATTTAAATAACGGAATGTGATCTACAACAAAGGCATCAAGAATAAGTAAATGATGGGGCAAAATTGGCAGAAGTCTTCCGAAACAGGCATTACAACCCACCCACACGCATCCAAAGATCCAATGTTATCAAGTTAGGAAATCTCTTCTAAGAAGCACAGCCATCTCGCCTGTCCTGGGCTTGCCCTAGAGAAGATATCTATGCATTTTCAAAGTAGCGACTTGTGCATAGATCCCTCCGAATGCACCAATGATAAGTTACTGTTATTCACTGGTAATCAGCATGTTAACTTCGCTGCTCAATTTGTGATGTTGCATCGGTTTTATTTTCACAGCTTAGATCCTTACTTTTTGCCTTGGCACAAAAGTAACAAACCCCAAAGGTCCAAAGGACTCCTGTGGAGAATCCTCATGAAAAAACTCAAGCATTGCTTTCGTGTAGCCGCTATGACGGAGCCATTTTCTCAAGGCCGTTCGGTTAACTTGTCATTACCCACAAATCAACTAAAAAGTTATTGATTGCCTACCGATGACGTATTATTCAACATATCTGATTTGCAACAAGTTGATATCCCATTTCTTTCGCTGCAGTTTTGCAACAGAACAATTCGTCATCTCATTTTGTGCATTTTTGTGAAAAATGTTAAGTCTCGCAGTGACGTTAAAATTCATATTTTCAGAGTATGAAAAAAGGCGGAACTCTGAGTTTTCGCCATACCGTTACAATTAAAGTTAACCACAGGGGGAGCAGTGTTAATCCCCTCGACTTCCTCTGCGGTTAAATTGCCAATGGCCCGCAAAACATCAGATGTCTTTCAACTTGATCATACACTTCACAATATCCTCGTCATTCATATACCATTCAACACAGTACCCCTTTAGATCAAGATTATCATGCATAAGCAGCTTTTGAAAAGCCTTTTCGATCTTATGTGGTTCTTGTTTGAAATTCCGCACTGTGCTGCTGATGTACCTGCCTTTTTTCACGGTCATCGTATCACAGTTAAGTTCTTCTGCCTCCCCTGAAAAAGTCACTTCCGCTGCCGCTTTATACACAATAGTGCCATTCTCAGGACGAGATATTCCGAAATACCTTCGATTGATGTCAAACGGCACCAGGTCATGCAGTTTCTCATGTGCCTCCATGATACCGTCAGGAAATGATGTTGCTTCAACATATAGCACTTTGATATCCTTTTCTAAAATGAATGTCTCCATAAAAGTTAAATTATTGTCCTTTTTGCCTCATTTCTCTATTAGGTTGTTTAGATAATCAAGTCAAATGTCGGCATGAATATTATATTCTATCTGGTGCAAAAACGTCATTTTGAAGGGTTTTTGCGACAAAAACGTCAAACAAAAATCATTTGAATCCGGTGACTGGCATCATATACTTACAGATACACTACCTGTACCTTTATTTCAGTGATCACATCTATCGGGGATAGATAAGGAAAAATTATTTATGTAAAGAAGACTATCATGAATATAGCTAAAGAACTCAATTACAAGCAGGTAATACTCCTGGGAATGGTAACCGAACTGATGCTGGTATTTATTCAGTTCATTTACCTGAAGCTCAACAGCAACACCGATGCGAGCTTGGCATTTACCACTGAATACATGAGGTACACAGGTTTTTATGTTTTTCAGATCATCGGATTCTTTGTCTATACTATAGCTGTTTTCGTCCTGCTCAAAAAGTTTCACGTAACCTCATTTTACAAGATACTTTTCTTCATTGTCGCTGGCGGGGTGGTAGAATTATCATTCTACCTCTTGACTTTGGCTAATTACTAGATAATAAAAATAAGATGCTCTGAATTTTGATTTGGGGCATTTTTT
>NZ_AMZN01000008.1 GCF_000331535.1 Fulvivirga imtechensis AK7
AAATCAAAAATTTTTTCTGAAGATCTGGCAGGTCAAAGTTCATAAGTCAGGAAAGCTTTACTAGTCCTTACAGGCTTAGTAAAGCAGGTCTTCCACTTCTTCCGACTTCGGACTTTTCGTGTCTCACAATAGCCCCGGTGTCTGAACGGTTCAAAACCGTCTGACACCTAAAAAATAGCGCTCGCTGAGCTTAAACCTCCGTTGCTGCCAAAACAGCAAATCAAAAATATTTTCTGAAGATCTGGCAGGTCAAAATTCATAGTCAGGAAAGCTTTACTAGTCCTTACAGGCTTAGTAAAGCAGGCTTCCACTTCTTCCGACTTCGGACTTCTGACTTCTCAAATCTATATTCTAAACACAACGGACCAGCAACAATATTTACTAAAAATATTAGTATTAGCTATTAAATTTAGTACACGATAGCTATATTTGTAGTGTGGGTAATCGTAAAAATGGCTGAGCGTTCAATCTTACATATGGACCTGGATACTTTTTTTGTATCATGCGAGCGGCTGACCGACAGACGACTGGAGGGGAAGCCTATTTTAATAGGAGGAGTTAGCGATAGGGGAGTAGTGGCTTCCTGCAGCTATGAAGCCAGGAAGTTTGGCATCCATTCGGCTATGCCTATGAAGCTGGCGCGGCAACTTTGTCCTGAAGCCATTGTGATCAAGGGCAATGCTTCCACTTACTCTAAAAAATCAGAAGAAGTAACCGAAATCATAAGGGAGTGGGTGCCCCTGTTTGAAAAGACCTCCATTGACGAATTCTACATCGATCTTTCGGGGATGGACCGTTTTTTTAATGGCTTTAAGCTGGCTTCGGAGTTGCGCGAAAAGATCATAGATGGTACCGGGTTGCCAATTTCCTTTGGGCTGTCAGAAAATAAGACAGTTTCCAAAGTAGCCACGGGAGAGGCCAAGCCAAACAATAAACTGAAAGTCGACCATGGCTTTGAAAAGATCTTTTTAAGTCCTCTGGCGGTGAATAAGATACCTATGGTAGGGGAAAAGACCTATCAGTCGTTGCGTGATCTTGGGATTCGGAAAATAATGACCATTCAGCAGATGCCGGTAGAGTTGATGGAGAAGGTTTTTGGTAAAAACGGGGTAACTATCTGGGAAAAGGCCAATGGTATCGACCGTTCCCCGGTGGTACCCTATTCAGAGCGAAAATCCATATCCACAGAGCGGACTTTTGACCGCGACACCATAGACGTCATCAAACTGAAAGGTATTCTGCTGGCCATGACAGAGAACCTGGCTTTTCAGCTTCGCAGGGGGCAGAAGCTTACATCATGTGTTACTGTAAAGGTGCGGTATTCTGACTTCAACACCCATACATTACAATCCCGCATTCCTTACACCTCTGCAGACCATATGCTCATTCCTACGGTATTGAACCTTTTTAACAGGCTGTATAACAAGCGTCTTTTGGTACGCCTGATTGGTGTCAGGTTCAGTCACCTGGTGAATGGCGGCTATCAGATCAATCTTTTTGAAGACGCAACGGAAATGATCAACCTGTATCAGGCAATGGACAAAGTGAGGGATAAATATGGCGACAGAACGGTCATGCGGGCAGCCGGCATAGAGGCAAAAACGATAAGCAGGTTTAATCCTTTTAAGGGAGAACCTCCGCCACTTTTACCAAACAGGAGAATGTGAAGGCGGAGCGCGTAGAGCAGAGCACCATGCGCCACGAGCTTAGTTAGTGTCTCTAAGAAAACGTCAATGTCTGCGTTACGCTTGTCCCAAAATGCTCACCCCGACAACTGTAACAACTGTACGGGACTCCGCTTTTTGGGACTTCATTTCTTAAAGCCACTTAGAGTTTTCTAACAAGCGCTAGTTAGCTGAGGTGGTTTTACAGTTTTCGATATGGGGCTATGAGGCTCGAGGAACCTGGTGTAAAGGGAGGGATGTGATATCAGGGTATTGCTACTAGCGCATGTGCGAAGTGTGAATTGGAATACCATATATTTAGGATGAGTCACAATATTTATAAAAATTTAGACGCTCAGCGCTCAGCGCCTGGCACTACGCTCAATAATGTATTTAAACACGCACACATATTACAGCTTTAAGTATGGCGCCATTAGTCCGGAGGAACTGCTGGTGGAGGGACAGAAGTGTGATGTGAAGGTGCTGCCCTTGACGGACATCAACTCTACAGCCGGATGTCTGAATTTCGTGAGGCTTTCGGAAAAGTATAATATACGGCCAGTATTGGGCATTGACTTCAGGAATGGAGTAAAACAGCAGTACGTGGGCCTGGCCAGAAACAATGAAGGGTTTAAAGAACTTAACGATCACCTGTCTGCACACCTTCATAGTAAAGCTGATTTTGCAGATCAGGCTCCGGATTTTGACCATGCATATGTGATCTATCCTTTTGCCAGCTACGGGGGTAAAGCACTAAAAACCAATGAATTTTTGGGTGTAACTCCCGCAGACCTGCTGAAGCTGCGTTTTTCATATTCAAAGTACGATCCTGAAAAATTGGTAATCCTTCAAACTGTTACTTTCAGAGGAAAAAGAGATTTCAATGCCCATCGCTTACTCAGAGCTATAGATAATAATACGTTGCTTAGTAAGCTGCCTAAATCTGAAGAAGGGGAGCAACACCATAGCATGATGTTGGTGGGAGAGCTTAAAGAACGTTATAAAGAATTTCCCAGGGTGATAGAAAATACGTGTATGCTGCTAGATGAATGCAGTATATCATTTGAATTTGGGGAAACGGCTCACCTCAACCTGAGTACATACACAGGCTCCGAAGAATGTGATTATCAGCTTGTAAAAAGGCTCTGTCAACGGGGTTTGAAGTATCGCTATGATAATCCCGGGCCGCAGATTTTCGAGAGGATAGAGAAGGAGTTGGAAATGATCCGTAAAAAGGGTTTTCTGGCTTATTTTCTTATTAATTGCAAAATCATCAACTACGCCCGCAAGAAGGGGTATTTTTATGTCGGCAGGGGTAGCGGAGCCAATAGTATTGTAGCCTACCTGCTGCGGATCACCGATGTAGATCCCGTAGAGCTGGATCTCTACTTTGAACGGTTTATTAACCTGTACCGGAAAAATCCTCCCGATTTCGATATAGATTTTTCGTGGCGCGACCGGGAAGATATTACCCGTTTTATTTTTGAATATTTTAATAAAAGAGTGCCCGGAGGAGTGGCATTACTCGCTACTTACAGCACTTTTCAATACCGGGCTACTGTGCGGGAGCTGGGTAAAGTATTTGGTTTGCCGCCTCATGAGATCAACCGGCTGGCTGATGGCGGTGAGGCTACTGACGACATATCACGTTTAGTGCTAAAATATGGGTCTTTGATCGCTGATCTTCCCAGTCACCTCAGCATTCATGCAGGAGGCATTTTGATTGCTGAAAAGTCGATCCACTATTATACTGCTACCAGCCTGCCACCAAAAGGTTTCCCCGTTACGCACTTCGATATGCTCATTGCAGAGGATATCGGTCTGTATAAGTTTGACATACTGGCACAACGTGGATTAGGTAAGATCAAAGATGCTTTACAAATAATAAAGGACAACCGCCCTGATGCTGATGAGATCGACATTCATGATATCAAACGGTTCAAAGAAGATGAAAGAGTAAAGGAAATACTGAGAGAGGGACAGGCTATAGGTTGTTTTTATGTGGAGTCACCGGCTATGCGGATGCTATTAAAAAAGCTGAGGGTGGATCATTACCTGGCGTTGGTTGCTGCCAGTTCGATTATCCGGCCTGGGGTGGCAAAATCAGGGATGATGCGTGAATATATCCTGAGATTTCGTGATCCTGAGCGGGTAAAAGACGCTCATCCTGTACTGTTGGAGATCATGCCCGATACCTTTGGGGTGATGGTGTACCAGGAAGATGTAATTAAAGTGGCATATCATTTTGCTGGCCTCGACCTGGGAGAAGCGGATGTGTTGCGCAGGGGTATGTCGGGTAAGTTTCGTTCCAGGGAGGAGTTTCAGCAGGTGCGGGAAAAATATTTCGCCAGTTGCAGGGAGTTGGGGCGGCCGGTTGAGTTGGCCGTAGATGTGTGGAGGCAGATAGAAAGCTTTGCCGGTTACGCTTTTGCTAAAGGGCATTCTGCTTCTTATGCTGTGGAAAGTTATCAAAGTTTGTATCTGAAAGCTCATTACCCAATAGAGTTTATGGTAAGCGTGCTGAATAACGGAGGAGGATTTTATCGGAGTGAGCTTTACATCCACGAAGCGCGAATGCATGGAGCGAAAGTGGTACCTCCCTGTGTTAACAAAAGCGAAGCGTATTCCGTCATTGAAGGCGCTAGAATTTATCTTGGGTTCGAACTGATCAAAGACCTGGAGTCGCGGGTGATTGATAATATTTTACAGGTTAGGAAAAAGCGCCCCTTTCTTAACCTGGGTGATTTTCTGAAACGGGTATTCATTTCGTTGGAACAATTGAGTTTGCTAATACGTGCCGGAGGGTTTCGGTTTACGGGAAAATCAAAAAAAGAACTGCTGTGGCAGGCTCATATGATGCTAGGGCAAACCAAAAGGTCGAATCCCGTTTCTTCTTTGTTTGATGCCCCGGTCAAAGAAATCACCCTTCCTAAATTGTATACTTACCAGTTTGAAGATGCTTTTGAAGAAATGGAATTGTTTGGATTTCCGCTTTGTGACCCTTTTCTACTCTTGAAAGAAAAAGTGATACCAGCCATAGAGACATTCCGACCGGCTACTGTTGAAAGGGTTGCTGATCTGAAAAATCACCTCAATGAGGAAGTCGTTATTTACGGTTATTTGGTGGCTATCAAGAATACCAGTACTTCAAAAGGAGACCGAATGTATTTCGGTACTTTTCTGGATCGTGCCGGGCACTTTATTGATACGGTCCATTTCCCTCCGGTAGCTGCCAAGTATCATTTCAGAGGGAAGGGGATCTATAAAATTACAGGTAAAGTGGTAGTGGAATTTGGTTTTTATACCATTGAGGTGACAGCTATGGAAAAGCTACCTTACATCGATGACCCGCGATATACCAATGATGTTGAAAGTCTCGAAATTATCAAAAGTTAACTTGTTTTGAAATACGAGAGCATTTTTGGGGCAAGGCGTAATGCAGACATTGGTATTTTTTACAGACACTATGTAGTGTCTATAAGAAAATTCTTGTCGTTATCGCGCCTGCCCCGGGCTTGCATACCTTTAATCAGTTTTGTTATATCGAACTCACGTTAATGTACGGGCTTATAGCCTGAGGCTAATGTTGGCTACTGCCTATGCCGATTGCCTGCTAAACCCTATCTTGATCCGTGAATCTTCATCCGGGACTTATAGACCTGGCAATATATCTACCTGCTCCTCAGTGGGCTCATTATGTGTTTGACCTGTTTTAAATGCCACTATATGCTTTAAAAAGAATCCCAGAAAACCCAGGAATATAGTGATAAATGCAAGTACAAATAACCGGTTAATTATTAAAATGGCTATCCTTCCTGATGTTCTTTTTGTAGTTTTTGCAATGATGCCAGCTTTTATAAATTGGCTAATGCTAAAAAACAAAACCGTAGCAATGATACCAGCCAAACCCAATGGAGTAGACACATTAGATGCTATCTCAAAAATCATTTCCATATTACCTCCTAACACTTTTCCTATCAATTATCGCCAATGAGCAGCGATTCTCAGGCAATGGATTAATCCGAAAAAACTGCTGTCAGACTAGGGTATGATAAGCATGTTAATGTTGTTCTTTTATTATTAAACAACGAATAGCCGAATAAGGATGCAAGCGCACTGATATTGCGCTCTGGAAATGTGTATTTTTTCCACAGAAAACGTCACTTTCTATTCTTAAGGTTACCTTTTTACATTCTACGGGATTAATAGAATTTACATGGTTAAACATGTAATATTTTGTAGATGAAATTCCTCATTATTGATAAATGCTTTAAAGTCAATGTTTTACAATTAGTTTGTTTAAGGAGAATGAACGAATAAACTAAAAGAGAGTTTGTTTTTTCACACCTATCTCTTACATCAGAGACTCAAAACCTCATTTTAATTAAAGATTTTTGCTTCTGGCATCGAAGTTGTGGCTGTCGCCAAAGGTATTTCCGGTATATTTTCAATGCTTTTAACACGAAAATTTCTCGGGTACCGCATATAATTCCTGCATCTGTTTGATCAGTATCTTTTTAGGAGTCATCCTGATGCCTGCTTTAATCAATGGCTGGAGAAGTGGGTTGTGTGATAACTGACCAAACCGCCATGAATTGTTGACTACCAGGTCTACTTTTTTCCTCCTGTGGTTTTCAAAGCATGCAAAAGCTTTTGCCGGATCAGCTACCTTGGATAAGATATTGCTGATATAGTAGGCATCTTCCACCCCTTGAGCTGCACCTTGCCCCATATTAGGGGTCATGGCATGAGCAGCGTCTCCCAGGAGGCATACATTTCCTGTATGCCATCGGTCCAGTCTTTTAAGATCATACAGATCGTGACGTATTATTTTGTCGGGCGGAGTGCGATTAATAATGGACGATACCGGCTCTGCAAAATCGCTGAAGGTGTCCAGGAGCTTTTCTTTTAATGTTGCGCTGTCGTTATTGCCATGGGGAGCCATGCTTTTTACGGCAAACCAATATACCTCACTGTCTCCAATCACTGAAAAGCCAAAGCGTTTTCTTCTTCCCCAGCTTTCTATACATGAACTTCTAAAGTGGTCGTCAAGCCGGATTTTGGCCACCCCTCGCCAACAGGTTTGCCCGGAGTAGCGGAGCTTTGCATCAGGGAATAGGTGATTTCGTACTATTGAATGTAAACCATCGGCACCAAGCAGTATATCCCCTGTAACTTCCGTGTTTCCGAATGTTACTTTTACCTGATTTCCTGTTTGCTCATGGTTTACATATGCCTTGTTGAGAGATATTTTCTTAGCGGAGAGGTTATGGTAAAGCACCTCTTGCAGTCTGGCGCGGTGAATAGAGGTGATGCTGTAACCACCATCAATAGCCAAATTCACTGCTGGGTTCAGGGGCTTGAGATCTCTACCCGCAATTTGCACCCGGTCCAGTTGTACTCCAGCCTGTTTAACCTCTCTGGCTATGTCCAGCCATTCAAATACTTTCATCGCATTTGGGGCTACCCAGATACCGGCACCTACTGGCTCCATCCGGGGTGCCTTTTCATAAATATGAAAAGGGATGCCCATTTTTTGTAAGGAAAGCGCAGTGGTGAGTCCTGTTATTCCTGCTCCTGCAATGATTACTTTCATGCGCATATCTTTTAGTATAGGTGTAAGATAGGAGTATTGAGACTAAAGTATCTCATTTTACGTTGGTATTACCATTCTTGACCAGCTACTTAGTGTTTCTAAGAAAACATCAATGTTTGCGTTATGCTTGTCCCAAAAATGCTCACATACCCCAGTACGCTCCGCTTTTGGGACTTCACAAGCCCTTGCTCTGCCGAAGCGGCTATGCAAAGGCGAGCTTGACCTTGACGTTTTCTTAAAGCCACTTAGAGTTTTCTTACAGACACTACTTATGACTCTTCTTTCATTTCAGATACTGAAAAATAAAAAAACATTTTGCTTTAAGGTGCCCTTAAAATGAATATTTTAAATATACGTTCAATGCCGGTACTGTTTGATCAAAGGCTCTTCCATAGCCTGGTATCGCATAGGTATCAATGGGTGAAAACTTCTCTTTATTGTTGAGGATGCGCAAACTGATATTTCCACCCAGATACCAATGGCTCTGCTTAAACCTTTTTTCAGTTCCAAATACCACCTCAAACCAGTCTGCCTGTAAGTCTTTTCTGGTATATTTCTCAATGCGACTGGGCCAGATTTTACTGGATATTTGATAACTTCCAGTTTCCTCGAACTGGCTTCGCGCATAGCGCACGCCTATATAAAAAGAATTAGTGGCATCAAATGGTAGCAGGTAATTAACGCCTGCCCGTGCGTACATTCCTTCCGAGGTGTAGGAGCCATTTTCAAAAGCCCCTCCGGGTTCCAGTCGTGCCCAGCCGAGTTGAACGTGAGGTGCAAACCTGTTTTTTAGCTGGAAGGATATGCCCGCCTCTCCTTTGAGTTCGAAATCGGTCGGAATAGTCAATAACTTGCCGTAGTCAATATAAATAGAAAGCCCGGTGTTTGTACTTGCAACAGCATTCTGACTTTGTGCAAAGGCCCTGAGTGCGAAAAATGTGAATATGGTACTAAAAATAAGCAGTAACCTTAGCTTCATTGCTTGAGAAATTTGTAGAATCCTTTTGTGAAATTTTGATAGAATTGAAACTGTACTCAGTAATGTCAAAGTTGTTCGCCAAAATAG
Organism: Fulvivirga imtechensis AK7; assembly: GCF_000331535.1. Classification (GTDB taxonomy): domain Bacteria; phylum Bacteroidota; class Bacteroidia; order Cytophagales; family Cyclobacteriaceae; genus Fulvivirga; species Fulvivirga imtechensis. The sequence continues at coordinate 8,327 of NZ_AMZN01000008.1, forward strand.
TGACAGTACGCTCTTTGACCGCAGTTTCACGAGAATAGGTGGCTTCCAGTGTATAGGTTTCCCCGTTGATGGTGATATAATACCTGCTAATATCAGCGTTGCTATTCAAAGGGAATTTATAGCTGGTGAGGCTATCCTCATAAGTGACTTCACTTTCACCGGCATCTCCGGTAAGCCGGTCTAGCTGTACCTTACCCGATTTTATCACTTTAATATTGTTATTGACAGTTGTTTGTTCTTTGGTAAGAGCAGCTTTTTGATCTTTCAAAGAAGATAAATTTCCGGAATAATCAGTCTCATCGCCATTTGCGATAAGCCCGGTAATGACAGAGACACTGTCATCGATATCCTTTATTGCTGCTTTGATCTCTTTTTGGCGAACGGTTAGCCGGTCCATGCTGTCCTGGTTAATGAACACAACCTTAAAGAAGGGTTCAGCTCCAGACAAATTAAGCTCATTATCATCACAGCTTATGGCAATCAACACAAGACAACCAAAAAAGAACAGTAGTAATGTTCGGGTAGTGTATTTCATAGTGTACAACAAAAATAAAAAACAGTTAGCAGTTCTCGCTTCCCATTTCCTGTTTTTTAATATAAACAGAAAAACAAACCGAGAACTAAGAACTGAGAACCGAGAACTAAGAACTGAGAACTGAGAACTGAGAACTGAGAACTGTGAACTGAGAATAGTGAAGTAGGCAGAAGCAACAGGCAAGTATAAGCTGAAAGCCGGAAGACCGAAGTTAGAAGCAACCGCATGACTACGAGCAGCGAGCAAACAAGCTTTAAGCCTCAAGCTGTAAGCAAGATATATCAAACATCAGTTTTTTACCCACCTCTGTTTCTCCTCCCAGGAGGAGAGTAGTTTGCGTATAAGAAACCATTCACGTTTGCCGACCTATTTAGCTGCAAGCTTTAAGCTTCAAGCTGTAAGCAAAATATCAACCGTCACAACCAGTAAAAGCAACAGGCAAGAAACTGAGAACTAAAAACTGTGAAACTAAAAACTGTGAAACTAAGAACTGTGAACTGAGAACTGAGAACTGAGAACTGAGAACTGAGAACTGAGAACCGAGAACTGTGAACTGAGAACTGAGAATAGTGAAGTAGGCAGAAGCAGCAGGCAAGTATAAGCTGAAAGCCGGAAGACCGAAGTTAGAAGCAACCGCATGACTACGAGCAGCGAGCAAACAAGCTTTAAGCCTCAAGCTGTAAGCAAGATATATCAAACATCAGTTTTTTACCCACCTCTGTTTCTCCTCCCAGGAGGAGAGTAGTTTGCGTATAAGAAACCATTCACGTTTGCCGACCTATTTAGCTGCAAGCTTTAAGCTTCAAGCTGTAAGCAAAATATCAACCGTCACAACCAGTAAAAGCAACAGGCAAGAAACTGAGAACTGAGAACTGTGAACTGAGAACTGAGAACTGTGAACTGAGAACTGAGAACTGTGAACTGAGAACTGAGAACTGAGAACTGTGAACTGTGAACTGTGAACTGCCCATCAATACGGATCCACGTCAAATATTATTTTGGAAGATCGTAGTTCTTTTTCCTGAAGCACCTCCAGCATCGATTCATATAGCAGGCTTTTTACTTTTCCGAGGTTGATCTGAGACCTCTCCAGCTTAACGACCAGTTCCATCAGATACTCATTTCTTATTTTCGAAATGATAGGTTCTTCCGGCCCCAATACACGATTTGTGCCAATTTTTTCCCTGACCAGGTTGCCCATCTTCATAGCGGTTATCTTCGCAGTTTTCGGGTCTTTGTTTTTTATTGTGACACCAATGATCCGGGTAAAGGGAGGGTATAGGTGCGCTTTTCTTTCATTGATCTCAGTTTCATAAAAGTCCTGATAACCATTTGAAATAATCTGATGTAGAATGCGCTGGCTGGTATTACGTGTCTGGATCACCACCTTTCCTTTTTTACCACGCCTGCCCGCCCTGCCGCTGACCTGTGTAGACAGTTGGAATGTTCTTTCGAAGGAGCGGAAGTCCGGAAAGTGAAGCATTCTGTCAATGTCAAATATTCCTACCAGGCTTACATTGTCGAAATCAAGGCCTTTACTCACCATCTGTGTTCCCACTAGTATGTCGATATGCCCCTGTTCAAAATCTTTAATGATGGTATCGTAGCTGTTTTTTCTGCGTGTAGTATCCAGGTCCATCCTTTGCACTTTCGCCTGGGGAAATAGCAGTGCAATTTCTTCTTCCAGCTTTTCAGTTCCGAAGCCAATGGTTTTCAGATGAGTGGAACCACATGCCTCGCAAGTGGTGGGCATAGGCTCTTTGTACCCACAATAGTGGCATCTGAGCTCCGCTCTGTACTGGTGGTAGGTGAGGCTCACCGCACAATTAGTACATTTTGGTATCCATCCGCATTCATGACAGGTGATATATGGCGAATAACCTCTTCTGTTTTGGAATATGATCACCTGCTCTTTGTTATCAAGCGCTTCATTAATAGCCTCTATCAGCAGGGAGGAAAATTCGCCTTTCGATAATTTTTTATTTCGCTCCCGGATCATATCCGCAACCGCAAATTCAGGAAGTACTGCCATGCCGTAGCGACTCGTAAGCTTCACTAACCCGTATTTTCCCTGCCGCGCCTGGTATTGCGACTCCATGGAAGGGGTGGCGGACCCCAGCAGCACTTTAGCGTGATGATGAGCTGCTATTACAATCGCAACATCGCGCGCACTATATCGGGGCGCGGGATCATATTGTTTGTAGGACGATTCGTGTTCTTCATCTACAATGATCAACCCCAGGTTGTCAAAAGGCAGGAAAATTGATGACCGCACACCCACCACAAATTGATATTTGCCGTTTAGTACTCCTTTCCACACCTCTACCCGTTCATTATCGGAAAACCTGGAGTGATAAACACCCATTTGATCTCCAAACACCTTTCTTAGTCGGGTTACTATCTGTGTAGTTAATGCAATTTCCGGAAGGAGGTATAGCACCTGACTGCCTCCTTCGAGCGCGTCCTGGATCAGGCTGATGTATATTTCAGTTTTGCCACTGCCTGTGATGCCATGCAGTAACGTGGTGTCTTTCGTTTTAAAACTTTCCAGGATGTTGGCTTTGGCTTTTTCCTGCTCAGCGGTGAGCGTAATATCGGTGAGTTGCTGATCGTATGATCCAAATCTTGAAATGATTATTTCAAACTCTTCGAACACACCATTTTTAACTAAGGTTTTTAAAGAGGATTCAGAGAGACCGCCATTACCGAACGTGTTTTTAGCCAGGCCCTGCCTGTTTAATTCGGGCTGATTGAATACAGGCACATGCTGGAGATAATGGAGAAGTATGGCCTCTTGTTTGGGTTTTGATGCCAGTAGATCGAAAAGGGCCTCTAACTGATGGTCGATTAGAAGATGAGGGGCAATCCTTACCCTGGTTTCCTTTTTCGGCTTATACTTTTCTTTGACCTCCTCAAAAATGATAACCGCTTCTTTATATACCAGCGACTTTATGATCGTATAGATCGTTTTTTGATGGAGGAGTTTGCTGATCTCGCTATAGGAAAGGCTATCATTTTTTAGCAGTGTTTCCAGTAAAAGGGTCTCCTTATCGCTGAATTCGAGGCTCGATCCATAATAGTCGAAGTGCGGATGTAGCTGTATCCTTGATTCGCTGCTAAGCTTAAGGCCGGAGGGCAGTGCAATATTGAGCACCTCACCCAGTGTACACATGTAGTAGTCAGCCATCCATTGAAAGAGGGTGATCTGCAGCTTGTGGATTACCGGCTCTTCATCCAGAAGCTCAAGGATGGTTTTAGCTTCATATTTTTCCGGTGGTATTTCATGTATTCTTCCGATTACCCCTGTCAGAATTTTTCTTGAACCAAACTGTACGATCACACGGCACCCTACCTGTACAATTTCATTGAGTTCATAGGGCACCCGGTAGGTAAACATTTTTGGGATAGGCACAGGCAACATCACATCCACAAAATAAGTTTTGCGAGCGGTTGCGGACGTGGTATTTAATTCGAGCTGGCTCATGCAGTACTTTAACTTCGACTTCTCTCTGGTTCTATTCCTGCTAATGTAAGTGTTAATTGGGAATTCTGCTTGGTTGCTGTTGTGTACGTCTCGATCCGTTGGCTGCTGTTTGAGGAGAGTAATTATTGAAAGAATAATTTTCTTTTAGGTATTTTTTAATCTGTAAATGAAATTATTTTATTTTTAAAGTTATATTTGAAACTCATTTTTAACTTTATATTATTAACTTAATAAACCATCTATTGCAATGAAAAAGTACATTTTTGTGCTGGTAATGATCGCAATTACCGGAAACCTTTTAGCGCAGTCTGAAAGGAAAGGTTATATCGGTATTTCTTTAGGTCCGTCTATGCCTATGGGCGACTATGGAGATAATGGCTTTTCAAACCGTGATGCCGGATATGCAAAAACAGGCTTAAATTTTAATCTCATCAATTTCGGATACAAATTCGGAGAGTGATTTGGTATTGTGGCCAGTTGGTATGGCGCTGCACATGGTGTAGACATTGAGGGAATTGATGGCACCTGGGCTTACGGAGGGCTTATGGGAGGGCCGATGCTGTCATGGCCTATCAGTGATAAGGTTGATGTTGATGCAAAGCTTATGGTCGGATACGTAGTTGCCATGCTTGATATAGATGGTGAAGACGACACTGGCGATATCGGTGCAGCATTTGACATTGGCGCTACTTTGCGATATAATTTTGCTGCGAGATGGGCGCTGTTGGTAAACCTGGATTATTTTAATGGCAATTCTAAAGTTTTTGATAGGAAAAGAAGTATCTCTACGATCAACCCTACTTTCGGTATTGGTTTCAGGTTGTAACAAATATCATATTTTGAGGCTGTCTCGGAAGTCTCCTTCTGACGTCATCCTGAACTTAATTCAGTATCCTGTGGTTAGTTTCTGCTCATTTCCAGTAGATCCCAAATCAAGTTTGGAATAACTGACTTTTTAGACAGCCTCAGTCCCACTTTTACGTTAACTCCCCAAGAGTTTAAAATCTGGTCGTTGTAGACCTTATGTAGCCCCTTAAAATTTCATTTTCGCCTTATATTCCCTCATTTTTGGATCAATAATCATCAAAAAACTAACTACCAATGAAAAAAGAAAAAATGAAACTACGAGAGCTTCATGTGCAAAGCTTCATTACAAAAATGGACTATCGAAACGTTAATACCATACATGGAGGAGGGGACCCTGTGCCAACTATCGCGACTATTCCGGTAAGAGATTGCAAGCCGGTGCCAACAACTGACATTGTGTATACGGGTAATCGTTATTGCTAAGTAGTGTCTCTAAGAAAACGCCAATGTCTGCGTTATGCTCGTCCCAAAAATGCTCATCCCGACAACTGTAACAACTGTACGGGACTACCGCTTTTTGGCACTTCATTTCTTAAAGCCACTTAGAGTTTTCTTACAAACACTAAGTAGTTTTCGATTATAACCGCAGAAGTACCTGAGGTTTGTAGGAGAGGCACAGAGGGGTACCCCCCGGGTCTCCATTTCTCCTCCGTTTTTTTGCGGTTATCATTTAATATTGAGGTACCTCATTTTATTGTTCAATAGCCATTGATCTGGGCCATTCCGTTTTTAAGGTCATACTGCACCTGACGAGCCTGGGAATTCACTTCTTCTACCTGCTCCAGTTTTAAAAAGAAGTCATTGAAATCCTCTTCGGAGCGCATATCTAACTTTTTGCGGAGACGGTGACGAGCCATCTTCACGCTTTGCGGAGAGATGCCTAAAATATTGGCCATTTCTTTAATGGACATGTTGAGCCGGACCAATGCGCACAAGCGCAATTCGTTGTTAGTGAGTTGCGGGTAGCTCTTTTTAAGTATTTTGAAGAAGTCTCTGTGTACCTGTTCAAAGTAAAGTTTAAATTGTTCCCAGTCATTATCTACATTTATGCTGTAGTTGAGCTTCGTTTTCAGCTTTTGAAGGTCTTTTGAAATGCCATTGGTGTCTATTTTTCCGCATATAGTATTTACATCTTCTTTTATTTCCTGCATGAGGTTGTTTTTCTGAACTACACTGAGCGTATAGGTGGTCAGGCGCTTCTTTTTGAAGCTTAACTCTTCCTGGAGATGAATTTTCTTGAGCCGAAGATTTTCGAGTTCCCTTTCCTGCAGTTTTTTTGCCATATTGCTAAGCTTGATCTTTATTTTTTGCTTTCGTATAAATGCAAATGATGTAGTCAAAACCAATAGCAGGCAACCTGTGGCCAGGTAGGTAGTGACCTTCTGCTTTTTCAACTCCGCGCTCTTCAGTAGCAGATCCTTCTCCTTTATCACTAATTCTTTTTCCAGCATGTCGAGGTCAAACTGTGATCTCATGGAGGCTAACTCTGCGATCTTTTTCTCGTTGAGCAGGCTATCTTTTACGGAAGCATATCCTTTGTAATAGGTCAGCGCCTCATTTTTTTGATGGAGGGAATCATAGCATTTGTGGAGGTAAAGCAGAAAGTCCCGTTCGCGCGATTTAATATTTGTTTCTTTCGCCAGCAGAAGCCCCTCTTGTGCATATCCGATGGCCCTGTTAAATTCCATATCTTCAAGGCAGGCCTGAGTAAGTGCAACATAAGTGGTGATCAGGCGATTTTTGTTGCCTGCCGTTGTAAACAGCTCTGCCGCTTCGCGCAGATTTGCCAGGGCTTGAGATCTCTCCCCATTGGCAAGAAGAATGCGGCTCATATTCATTAATACTCCCGCTTTTCCTTCAGGGTTTTGACGCTCTGTTTCATATAGCAGCGCCTTATTGTACCATTCCAGCGAGGTCGCCAGGTCGTTCTTTTGGAAATGATGCCACGCCAGATTTTTCATGGCTTCGGCTTCCAGATCCGGTAAGCCTGCAGTTTGAGCTGTCTGCAGCATCTCCGTAAACAGTGTTTCGGCTTGCTTATATTCACCATGTTCTGTGTAAGCAACGGCAAGCACATTTAAACCCTTAGCTTTTTCCTTTTGAGATATATTTTTTGTGATATCGTAAGCATCATGCAGGTAGCGAAGGGCCTGTTCATAATCACCCTCATGTTTATAGATGAGTGCAACGTTGGTTAGAGAAGAAGCCATGGCTGCCGTATCCTTCATTTTTTCCTTATGCCGGTACGACTCCAGAAAATACGATAAGGCTTTGTCATAGTTATTCTGAATACCATAAACCACACCTATGTCATTACACAGGTAGGCTAAGCCTTTGTCGTAATTGAGCTTTTTTGCCTCTTCGAGGCCAAGAAGTCCATATTCCAGCGCCTTTTTGGCATTCTTGCGGCTATATTGCACACAAAGGTCATCCAGTAATAATACACGAACGGTATCTTCAGCGCTGAGCAGTTCTGCTTCCAGTTGGTCTATACTCTTCTTCTGAGCCAACAAGGGGTATAGAGCACACAAAAAAATAAGGTATGACATGAGGGCTTTCATGACTGTTGAGGTTTTGGTTAATAAAAAGATATATAACCGAAACTATCTTCTTTCTACTATAAAAGTAGATACTTAGGGCCTACAATAGGTCTACATGTGTTAAAAAACCGGGAAAATCCGGGGTGTTTTGAGGGGCGAGAAATTATCACGGTGTATTGATATTAATTTTTCAAGAAGCAATCTGTTCTATGTGACAACTGTTCAAATCAATTACAACTTTTTTGGTTGCATAAAGAAAATGCCATATAATTGACTATCGACAAGTAGTTATTGCTATGAGAGAAAAATTTAAAGAAACTACAGGAATACCACGGTTTATTGTGGTTGTTTTCATAGTACAGTTTGTGCTGTTTCTCACCTATTGGTTCAATAACAGGGAGAACAACTCACTGATATATATTTCAGGCGGCATACTATTGTTGGGAATTTTCCTTGCCTTCACACGACTAAAAATCGAGATCAATGGAAATGCCATCGAATACAAGTTTTTGCCCTTCAGTAAAAACAGGATATTGTGGAAGGATGTGAGTAAGGTGGAGATAGTGAATATATCAGCAGTAACCGATTTTCTCGGTTGGGGTATCCGTTGGTCTCCCAGGTTTGGATGGGGTTACATAACCAACGCTGACCACGGTATTTTTATAACTAAAAACAACGGGAAGAAAGTCACTATATCTATCAAGGACAATACAGGGTTGGCTCATTTTCTGGAAGAAAATAATCTTGTAGGGGCTTCTTGATATGATACAAAACTAACGGTGGCCCGGGTATCCTTGAGCGGCTAAACGTTGAGGCCGCCTGGCGATTGTAGGTTGCGCCATTATTACCTTTGATCAATCGTAATCCAGGTATTTAAAAACTGAGCATCAGTTCTCATCAATACTTTCAGAAAGGTACTTTCTACATCCGGGAGCTTGAATTGTGAGATTCCATTGCGAATCTCGCTCTCTCCCAGTTCGAAGTATTGGTCTTCACCTCCTTCTTTGAACCGGTTAGTGGTAGATATGAAAAAATGGGCCGTTCCTTTCTCTGCGTAGGGCTTCCACTTCAATGTCAATGTACCATTGGTAACATCTGCCTGCAGTGCCTTCGCCTTAATATCGCCTACAAATGAAGTGCCGTCTATTTCACGTGCAGTATGTTCAGGAATTTGAATTTCCATATGTGACAAAATGGAAGGCATAATATCTACCATGCCCGGCATTTGATAAAAACTATCGTTTAGATCATCATTATTAGTCACAATCCATATTGTACGCTCTCTTTCTGATTGTCCTCCGTGCCCCTTACCTGTCTCTGCATCACGGCCGTGGTCGGTTGTAATGACGATCATCCAATCCTCTTTAAAATGCTCTTTCCGGTATTTGATGGCGTCCCAAACTCTTTTCACCTGGATGTCGGCCTTTTTTACAGCCTCATACATTATATGACTGTCACCGTATTTATGCCCAATATCATCGGTATATTCAAGATAAACCCATGAAAGGTCGGGGCTATTTTCCATTATATATCTTCCTGCTTCCTTAGAAACATGTTCATCAATATCGAAAATGAATTTCCGGTCATCTGTGTGGGGAAACTGCTTTTGGTCGTGTTCAAAACCGTCAAAAGCATAATCAAGTTTAATATCTCCCGCTTCTGAACGACCTTCGCCTACAAGCTTTGTTCGGTTATCAAGCCAGGTAGAGAAAATGGCCGTTTTGAGAGCAGGACTTTGACTTTTTGCCACACGGTAAATACTCCAGTAGTGGTAGTTGGGCGCTTTAATGTCGTTTCCCCATACATTATGTTTATTCGCCCATGTACTTGTAAGTAAACTGTTATAGCCTACTGCAGATATGGTGGGGGTTTCCGAGTAGCCACCGGCTATTCCTCCGGTATATGCTCTGGCATATCCTCCCTCTTTAGCTATTTCGTCTAAAGTTGGTGTTTGCACCGACTCCACCACATCGGCCGGTATGCCATCAAGAATAATAAATACGGCCTTTTTCTGTGCTTGCAGAGACCATGAGCAGATGAGTAGTGCAATAATGGTTAGTAACTTGTCTTTTTTCATATTCATTTGAATCCTTACCTAAGTTTACATAATTAGTGCTTTAAGAAAACGCCAATGTCTGCGTTACGCCTTGACCTTGTCGTTTTCTTAAAGCCACTTGGAGTTTTCTTACAAACGCTAATTATGGTGTCTATAAGAAAACTCTGGCCGTCATCGGGAGGAATCGAATCGATCCCCTCTTAATGCACGCCAATTTCAATGCCTGCGATGATAAATCATAAACTCACCCCGTGAAAAAACAGGGCTCAAACAGTGTGATTTATAACATGTACGTGTGGCATTGAAATTCTTAACGCCATTTTCTCAAAGCCGTTCTGAAGCTATGTCATTGTCTACAAAATCTAATTATTCAATTTATAATGCCGTCATTCCGGCAGTAACGCAGTGAAGATCCAGGATCTCCTCGCTACTGGCTGTGACTGAACTTCAGCCTCTGCCAACGGATCAGGGGGATCCTGAATATTTTCTCCGTTGCTCTAAGAAAACTCCAGGATGACGTGGTGTTTATGATTTCTGTTGCTCCTCTGCTTCCTCTGTGGTTAATAATGATAATACGTCATCATTAATCACGAAATCAACTCAGCCAGTCCCTGGCACCGTTCAGTGTATAAAACGGCTTGACTGACATAAAGGAGCATTCTGCATCAACCAGAATGGGAAATATTACCTGATTGGGCCTTTGCATAATGAGTGCAATTTTGGTTCCCGAAAATATACGTTTATTTTGTTTGTAAAATTGAGCTATCTTCCTGGCTGTTTCTGGACCGGAGACATAATTGGCTTTCGAGTAGTCCAGAAGGAATTTCCTCGTTTTCTGCGGTATAAGTCCATTTTCAATAATCTCATTCCAGCTATATACAATGTCATCGAACTCAACATTCCCGGAATAGTATTTGTAAAAGATACCTGTTTCGGTGTCGTATTGGCAATTCAATATCTCAGATGTATATAAGGTCTGATTCATCCTGATTTTAAAAATTTTGATGCAGTATTAATTCAGCAAAATAAGAAAAATATTTGAGACTATTGCTATTGCAAAATGACTAATTGACCATAAAGATCATCCTTTTTTGCTGAATCTCTTCTCCCGGTTGTGTGCTGAATTCTGCGATTACCAGGTATTTCCATGAGAAAGTCAGATCGCCAAGGGCTATCCATAAAGTACTGCTATTCGGCATTTGGTATGTCAAGTCTGAAATTAAGGTCCCGGTGAAGCTGAGTATTTTAATCGACAGGTAACCAGCCCTTGGGGTAGTCACTTCCAGTTGCGGGGTTGGACTTGATATCAGGTAAAGTGAAAATTCCTCCCGAAGTTCAGGCATTGATACCACAGGACTATAACTAAATACCTGATCAAAATCAACCTGCTTTAATCTGAAATAACGGACCTCTGTTGGGCTGTCAGTGTATACAAACCTGTAGTCGGTTGACGTGACACTCGTTCCAACTTTCGAGGCGACTTTCCCGATTTTAACAAAATGATCCTTATCCGGTGTTTTCATTTCTATATCAAAGTGAGAATTATTATCTTCGGAAGCCGTAGTCCATTTCAGCGCCACTTTTTTTCCTTCTCTTTCTGCATGGAATGATACCAGGCGTACCGGCATGATGGTAGCATTTCCATCGACTGTAAGGCTTTGAGTAGATGCGGCTTCGCTGGTGTGGTCTATCTCAGCGGTATGACTGCCTTTATCGGAAGGCTCAAATTTCACCCAGATCATAGCTTCAAAGTAGCCGTCAAATATCTCTGTGATCTGAATGCTTGTGCCGAAACCGGATGAACTGGATGTTGATATTGAAAACGCTGAAGAGCCGGTAATGGCAATGTCGACCGGTGGACTGTCGACCGGAAACCCACTGCCATACACCATGTAGGAATCAGTCTCTGATGAACCTACATCCGCAGTGAATATATCCATATAACTATCTATCGTAATGGTGCCCTGGGCTCGCAGCGTGCCATGCCCACAAATTAGAAAGGCAAAAGCCATCAGCCATATCCAAATCTTTGCTGAAAGGTGCTTCTCCTTCTTACCATATCCGATCATTTTCCGTTTTATCAAATCGCCAATGTCGCTTATTTTTAAAGCAACTACCTTACTATTACTTTAAAAGAATATACTTCATTTGTCGTTGTTATGCGGCATACATATATGTCTCCGTGTTTATTATCTACATCAAATGAAAACACCTGATTGGCACGAGTGGGACCTTGATACAACTGCTTTATTATTCTGCCAGACAACGCTATTATGTCCACTGTTACTTCATCGGCTTCTTTAAATGCCACGGTCAAAGGCGAAGCCTCAGTCATAGGGTTTGGATAAATCATTACACCAGCAATAGTGGTTTCATCTTCAAAGCCATGTGCCACCATACTTTTTGCATTCGTTCCCTGACCTTTTCCGTTGCCTTTACCTTTTCCGTTGCCATTACCGTTACCGTTGCTATTTCCATTTCCGTTACCATTTCCGGGGCTACCACCGTCTGTATAAACTACTATATCGTCTGAGCTGTGACACCCATTAATGTCGCTTACCACTAATGTATATGTAGTGGTATCTATTGGACATACTTCAATAGTTTGGCTGCTTTCACCGGTGCTCCATGTATATGTAAACGGTGCGACTCCGCCTGTTGATCCACCGGTTAAGGTGGTGCAACTGTTTACCCCCTTTCCCGGGTAAACTACTGCATCACTCCCGGTATCTGCCACCGGAGCTTCATTTACAGTAATAGTTCGCGAAATGGTATTGCTGCACCCGTTTGTATCGGTATACGAGTAGAATAATGTATGCACACCCAACCCAGCTTGCTCAGGATAGAAATATCCATTTTCAACACCTGCCCCGCTGTACATTCCACCTGTGGGGCTACCCCCGGTCAACTCGAGGGCTACGGCATTTTCGCAAATATCAGACGGTAATACTAATGAAAGCTGAGGTAGCGGTATTTCTTCAAGGAAAATATCGATAGGAGCGCTCACGCAATTAATAGCATCCATTACTATCGCTGAATAACTACCAGGCCCCAGGCTTCCAAATTCCGGGAGGGCCTGAAATGTACTGCCTCCATCAAGAGAATAGCTAAGCGGTGCTATGCCTCCGTTAGCAGAAAGCCTGACCTGTCCATTGTCAGATCCTTCGCAGGGTCTTGCCACTATGTCATAGCCGACCGAATATTCTGTGCACTCGGCAACAGTTATGCTAATATTTACCTGTGAGGAGAGCGGGGTGGAATGATCATCTGTAGCAGCAAACTGCACCTGATAAGTACCTGTTTCATTCTCAGTCGGGCTCCAGGTAAAGCTTCCGGTTGCCATGCTTCCATATACGGTCTGGTTAAAAACCGCTCCTTTATCAAAGGGAGAACCATAAGCCGTCATAATGACATTCTGCCCCTCGCTATCGGAAGCCTCAACCTCGAACGTCAAAGTCTCTCCGGCTCTGACAGCTTTCGAATGCAAATGGTGAAAAGCGGGAGCGCTATTATCACCAGACGATACCACATCAATGATAAACTCTCGTTCTATATATGCTCCGGTGTAGTATCCATCTATTTGCTCCCTTAACCTTACGTTGACCAACCACTTGCCCACCAGAGGATCTGCCCATGTAATAGTGCCATTGGAAGTTAATTGGAATCCGGTCTCAATCATTTGGTCATAGACATCAGCAGATAAGCCGTAGGGAATTTCAAGTGTATAATCCTGCTTATGACCATCGGGGTCTTCCATATTAATATTATAGGTTATTGGCTCCCCTTCCACGAAGTTGAACACTGGGATATCGTAAAACTGTGGTGAAGAGCTGGGAATGTCGGGATTGTAGCTGACAGCGGCAAAAAGTCCATTGGGATTATTGCTGAAATTGGAACCTACGGAACGGCAACAGCTTTTCCAGTAAACGGCATATACCCCTGGTTGTAGCCATGTGACAGGCTGCATTTGTATGTGTTCTACAGTTTTTCCATCGGGAAGCAATGTTTTGGACACAGTCAGAGGTGAATCGTGAATAATGGGAGATCCATCATATCGCGGAAAGATCGTACCGACTGCGTCTTTATGCCAATACCCTTTGATCCATATTTCGTACATTCCATCGCTAACATACTTGTAAGTGATCTGGCCACCCTTAAAATGAGACGCTTCGGCCTGGTGTGAAAGAGAAAGGAGAGTTAGAACAGCAAAAAAGACAATGCCATTAATAAATAACCTGGTTAAACTTCCTGATATAATCTCCCCGGCCCATTGGGCTAACGAAGATGTAGTGAAAATCTGCTTCATGCCAACTAAATTTATATTTCCAAACCTGAAAGATAAGTGGCTGACCATGAACTAAAAAGCACGAATTGTAGCTAATCGTACATGTGTAACACGATTCTTAAGAAAGTGGCAACGAACCTGATGAGAGCTTATAAATTCTTCTATTCTATCCAAATAGAAGGATGCCTGTTAAATCAGGGCCTTGAAAACTAATCTGAAAAGCGTTGCTGATAGTGAACTGTGAATTCACTGGTATTTGATACTACAAAAATTCAGGGGCTAAAAACAAAAAGAAGGTACCTGATGAGATCTTATATGATTGATGGATAGTCATGCAAGTAAGGGATACCTATGAGGCTACTGAATAAAATCTTGCCGCTAAGCGTTGCTGTGAAATGTGTGCCGCTCTCTAAAGTGCGCAATAAACTTTTCGAATGATGAACGGTAGCCCTTTCCTGAAACCCATTCAACAATCTTTTTGTGTTCTGCAATGGGCATATCCGGCAAATCCTCACCTATTTCGAAGATCATCACCTTTGAAACACTGCGTAAAACAATCAGGTGGCCGGACATTTTTTGATATTCCTTTAATATTGATTGGGAATATTTCTCAATCGCTCTGGCATGCTTTCTGGTATCACCTTTAACAATATTTCTTTATTAATGGAATATCGCTGATCATCTCGTTTGAACCGGCCTTTAAATTCCAGAACAAAAATTGTGAGGTAAAGGATTACAAAAGCCCTAACGTTGTACATGGTATCTGCATTTACCGCGCGTCCATTAATTCGTACCGGAATTACTGTGGACGGGTGTAGTTGTCTATTAACTTATTAACTGCCAACTATTTTTAACCCGAGTTATGCAATAGACTTCGTGATGAGCGACAAAAGTGGCTGTGAGATGAGTGCTCACGCAGAATTTTGCAACGGAGGTATAGCACCGCTATGGTGAGTAGCAAAATTTGAGTAATGCCTGTCCCGGCGAATGACGGGATGCTTAGATTACTGTCAGTTTTGACGCGGAATAGATTTCTATTGCATAACTCGGGTTTAATCAGTAATGTGAACCTGATAATTTTAATGCCGCCTGAGGTCAAACCTGCTGATGCTCCGAAAAGCATAGGGAGTAATAAGATGAAGGTGGTGTAGTCGGCAGTTGGAGAATGAAGCCACAAGTGACAAGCCTTAAGCCGCCAGCAAACGCAATCGTTCCAAAGCCAATCAGCAGCGGGCAAGGAGAGTCAATGAGCACTAAGTCGTGCTGCAGCAATGCATTTCGTACTTCCGAATTTGCTATCTCAATACTCAAATACTAATAAATACTAATATCTTAATACTATAAAATTCAGCTACTGTAGTTGCTCTAACGCCTTCTCTACCGAGGTGACGGGTAGTTTACATGTTTTGTTGTAACAAACATAGATCGCGGTAGCGCCTCCGATAGTTGTTTTGCCTTTGATCAAAGGCAAGTCACTTGCATCGATGGCGCCCATCATTATTTTGTTGGGGTGATATCTGTCGGTCAGGTGGCGCCTCATGAGTTCGGCCTCTTTTCCCACTATCACGATTTCTGCTGTTGGCGTGGCCATGTCGGCGTACAATATGGCCCAGTTGGAAAGATAAGCTGTTTCCTGTTCCATTAATGCTGTCATCTTGCCAATCATCATGCTACTTTTATTCAGGTATTCCTCATGGTCATAGATCTTGCCTAGCCGGTAAAGATTAAGGGCCATTTGTGAATTAGATGCAGGGATAACATTGTCAAAAACCTCTTTTTTACGGGCTATCAGCTTTTCAGAACGGTCATCGGTGAAGAAAAAGAGCTTTTCACTGTTGTCATAAAAATGCTCGATGGTGTAGTCCATTAACCCTTTTGCTTTTTTTAGCCACTGTTCGTCAAAAGTAGCTTCGTAAAGGGCGGTATATGCATCTATCACAAATGCATAATCTTCCAGGTAACCATCGATACTTGCTTTTCCTGACTTAAAACTTCTATTTAACCGGAAGTCATGAATCATGTGCTGATCGAGAAAATGAGCATTTCGGAGTGCCAGGTCCAGAAATTTAGGTTCACCGAAGGCCACATATGCATCTACAAGTCCTTTTTGCATCAGCCCATTCCAACCCGCAAGCACTTTATCATCAAGACCCGGACGTACACGTTTACTTCGTTCTTCCAGCAAAAGCTCATCAGCCTTCCATACTTTCTCTTTCAATTCAGCCACTCCCAGATCATGCCTTTTGGCAAACTCCTCATCCGAAACATGCATATGCAGGATATTTTTGCCCTCCTCCCAATTGCCTTCTTTTTCTATATTATAGTAGCTCATGATCAAATTCGCCTCAGCTCCCAATACGTGCTCTACCTCATCTTTTGTCCACACGTAAAATTTCCCCTCTTCCCCCTCGCTATCGGCATCCAGGGCCGAGTAAAACCCTCCTTCTTTGCTGGTCATCTCTCTTTCCAGCCAGTCTATGGTTTGGTACACCACTTCTTTATACAGTTCGAGCTTGGTAGCAGTGTAGGCTTCTGCATACAGACTTACCAACTGACCATTGTCATAAAGCATCTTCTCGAAATGTGGCACCAGCCAGTCGGCATCAACAGAGTAGCGGGCAAATCCCCCACCAATTTGATCGTAGATGCCACCACGGGCTATTTCGCTGAGTGTTACTTCCAATTGCCTAAGCGCTTCCTGATCGTTGGTGGCATTGTAATACCTTAGGAGAAAAAGCCAGTTGCCGGGCATAGGAAATTTTGGGGCGCCTTTAAAACCTCCCTTGTTGCCGTCAAACTTCATGGACAGTTTTTCGTACATTTTTTCGAGCGTGGTAGTGGTGTATTCCGTGCCATTGTCTTTTAACCGAAATTTGATCACCTCACTTGTAGCTATAGCATTCGTTAACTGGTCGGCAGACTCCTCTACTTCACTACGCTTTTCGTTATAGACCCGGGCAACCTGTTTTAGTAGCTGCGCCCATGATTCCGGAGGAAAATACGTGCCTCCATAAAATGGTTTTTGGTCAGAAGTAAGGAATACATTCAACGGCCAGCCACCTGATTGACCCATAGCCTGTACGGCATCCATATAGATCTGATCCACATCAGGGCGTTCTTCACGATCAATTTTTATGGAAATAAAATGTTCATTCATGATAGCGGCAATGCTGTCATTTTCAAAGGATTCGCGCTCCATAACATGGCACCAGTGACATGACGAGTAGCCAATACTGACCAGTATAGGCTTATCTTCTTTTTTTGCTTTTTCGAGCGCTTCTTCGCCCCATGGATACCAGTTTACAGGGTTGTAAGCATGCTGAAGCAGATAGGGGCTTGTGGCATTGATCAGCCGGTTGGCTTCTCCTTTTTTTGGTTCTGTGGTATGGCTCATGACAGTTTCTTTTTCGTTGGTTGAATTACAAGTGGCCAACAAGCCCAGTAGTAGAAGATAGCCTATGCCTCTGTATAATTTCATTTAGAGATCAGTTGGTCCTGCAACTGAGCCAGCTCTTCATGTATGTCTACTTTCTTTTCTAACCGTTTGAGGTGCTTGATGGTTTCCTTAATAAACTTTTGATGCGCTTCTGATGCGGGGTTGAAAGGCCTGTGCTGAATGGCTTTCATGATTTTATCCCACTCTTCAATAAAGCGGTGTGTTTCCTGGTTGAAATAGGCCTCTGAGAACTTATGCCATATGTAATCCTCGGCATCTCTGGTAGGGTGGATCATATCTGTGCGATAAAACCTGTAATCCCGAAGGTCATCCATCATGATCTCATAGCTTGGAAAGTACCGGATGTTTTTTTGTTCTTTCTCCAAAGTATCGCAGGTTACCCGCAAAATAGACTTGCTTACGCTGTTTTGCTCAAGGGTATCTTTAGTATGCCTTACAGGGGAAACAGTCATAATGATCTTGATGTTTGGCTGCAACGACAGCAACAGCTCATAAGTTTTTTCGAAAGCCTCAATGATCTGCTTCTGTGTAAGCAATTCTTTGGTAAACCTTCCTGCCGGCACCTTATGGCAATTGGCAACGATATCTTTATTGTCCTTTCTTCGGTAAACGAACGCTGTCCCTAACGTAATGATCATCCACTCACATTTTTTTAAATGTTCATGGGTATGTTCGATAGCATTTTGGATGTCCTTTTTTATTTTTTCAGTTTTTTCTGCGGAAAAGCTCGAATGAAAATCAAAATTTGAGATTAACCCCTGGGTCTCAACATAGCTGGAGTCCTTCGGATAATTCCGGTTGACAGCGTACTCCAACAGCTTAAATATGGAAACAGGATTGTATACCGTACCAAAAGGATTGGCCACTACGTCAAATTTATGAGTGGCAAAACGCTGACCCATGCAGTCTGAAAAGCATGATCCTATTGACAGGATAGGTGAGGAAACGGTGATTTTTTCCTCAGATGGTGGTGCTGTGATCTCCGTTCTGAACATAGAGTAAAGTTAAATGAAGATCGGAAATACTGCCAGTAATCCTCAACTATTTATCATTCTCATCAACGGTCATTCCGGAGGTGTATTTCCAATAAGAAAAATAGTCACCATCCCTGATATCTTTCATATAAGCTTCGGAGGGCAAAGTATTGTAAACATCATCAAAAGAGAAATATCCAAGAAGTTTGGTTAGCCCGGTTACCGTTTCTTCGGAAGAAATAAACAGACCAATGGCATAAGGTTTTTTACCTGTAACTTCTCCATTACTATTAAAATAAACCTTCCATGATAACGACACGATAGACGCAGACCGCCCTGTGTATATGACCCTGGAAATGGTTTCATACCCCGAGTCATCCTCCCAGTTGCCGCTATGTGAAATAGCTTCTTCACTGGCGTTATCCTGCCATTCTGCCAACGACATGCGGGTAGTTAAGGAATCGTTGGTATAAATATTTGAGAGTTCTCCACTTTCAACCCTATTCATTATAAAAGTGGACATTTCTTGTTCATCCTGGTAGAATTTGGCATTTTCAGGAAGGTTTAAATGAATATCTTCTGCGAGGGTTACTACAAATGCATCTTTCAGTTTGCGGGTTTTTATGCGTCCTGTTGCCTCAGGTATGGTGGTATTTAGTTTCTCTTCGCTATCATGGATGTACAGTCTATCGTTCAGGGCCTGGCTCATCAATCTGATCTCACCACCGTTGGAGTTGAAGTTTGAGAACGGCTCTTCCGTAAGCAGTTGGTGCTGATTGTCGAATAACAGGAATTTTTCATACATGCCGTTTTGGCTTTTGACCGGATGCAGGTAAGAGGCATGCCCTTGCTGGCGCCATTCGTATATAATATCGGAGATATAATCTCCATCCGTATGAAGGACCTGGCCCATCCAAACCAGCGGGCTGGCATTCTTCACCCAAAGTGCATTTTGCCGGTCGAGATATTGCGCCAGGTCGTCAAATGACACCGAAAAATAGTATTTGATCAGCCCTGTCTTGTAGTCTTCCGCGTTGAAGTGGATGTAGTTGATCTTTCCCTGCTTCCCGCTTTTTCTTGATATATCCAGTTTCAGCTTGTTGAGGTCTCCGGGTAGCATTGGGAAGGTGTCGGCCTCACCATATCCATAGTCTGATATTTCAACCATGAGCCTCTTTTTGTAATCTGAAATAGTGAGGGGTATTATTTTATTTGAAGTATAATCTATCGAATATGCGGTAATGTTGCCTGAGAAGATTCCCTTAGCGACATACACTGGCAGGGAGTGAGTCCTGGAATAAAACGGGCGGTTTTCCGGCTTTGTCAGGTCAACGGTTTGCATATAACGCACCGTTTGAGCTTGTGAACTGATTGCAAAAACACAGAAGAAGAATACTCTAAACATGGGTGAATGTATTTTTGTTCAATACCCAATATATAAAATGTTATGGAAGGAACAGTACCCGGTCAACTGATTTTTAATCCTTTCCCAGTAAAAAACGGAAAGTTTCCTTGCCTTCCACGGATCTTTTGAGGTTCTCTATCAGCATAATAGCTCTGTCAAGGCGAAGTTGTGGGTTTTTGACCCCTGAAACATAGTAAATAATATACCTTTGCATACCTGGTGTCAGTTTATCAAAGCGTCTTTTACCCTCAAGATCCTGCTTAAGCAGCTCTTCGAGTTCCTCGGGTACAGGCATGCCGTATTTACTTTCATCTTTCTCGAGCGCCACCGTTACCTGGTCATATAACTTCACACCGAGCTGTTTCATGCGCTTCGCATTAATACTTATGTAGGCTTTTCCTTCCCCCAGCGCCATAAGGCCACACTGAAAGGTAAGAGAGTTGTTGACGGTGCATAGTAATCTTATTTTCATAGTACCCAACTCATCTACAACCTCTTTGGGTACCTCGAGGTACTTCGTGTTGAGGTAATCAAGTTGTTCTATGGTAGTTTTGAATTTGATCATGTTGGTATAGTTACGCTGTTAAATTAAAGCGATTTTTTACTTTTGATAAAATATCTGTGGTGGAAAAAGGATAGAATTAGCCATCGATACTAACCATTGCTTAATGGGGAATTGCTTAAAAAAACACATTAAACCCCATATTCCTTTCCATTGCCTCTTATATTCCCTAGCTTTGTAGCTATAACATGGAGGGAAAAAAGAACTACTCAAAACCTATCATCGTTATCAAGTATGGCGGTAATGCCATGGTCTCGGAGGATCTCCAATACAAGGTCCTGAAAAATATCTGCACACTTAAATCTCAGGGTTATGCTGTTGTAATAGTGCATGGGGGAGGTCCCTTTATCCAGGAAATTCTTGATCAGGTTGATATCGAAAGTGAATTTATACACGGGCACCGTAAAACCACTCCCGAAGCCTTACGCTATGTGGAAATGGCTCTCAAGGGACGGGTCAATGGTCAGGTGGTGAACATCATTAATAAACTCGGTCACACAGCCGTGGGCCTCTCAGGGCGCGATGGAAAAATTGTTACCGCCAGGCGCTTATATCATGAGCAGCAAGTGAATGGGGTGGTCACCCGCACGGACTTGGGGCAGGTGGGCATTGTTGACAAGATTGACCCTGATCTGATCTATTTGCTGTTAGACAAGGGCTACGTGCCGGTTATTACCTGTATAGCGAATGATGAAGCAGGAAACAGCTATAATATCAATGCCGACTTGTTTGCCGGCAGCCTGGCCGGGCACCTGCAGGCGCATATATTTGGCGTGCTTACCGATGTGGATGGCCTTCTAAGAGATATTAATAACCCTGACAGTCTTCTGCAGGAAATAGCTGTGGATGACATAGAACAATTTGTGGAAGAGGGGGTTATTAAAGGTGGAATGATACCAAAAACAGATGCCTGCCGCCTGGCAGTAGAAAATGGAGCTGCCCGTTCAGTGATCATCAACGGGAAAAGACCAGAGCAGATACTGTCTCTCACGGATGAAAAACAATCCTTAGGAACTACAATAAAATAATCACGAAATATTTATTTATGGAAGCGTTAACAAACGCAACACTCAACAAAATTGATAAGGAATATTATTTACAAACTTTTAGACGCTACCCCGTAGCCCTCGAAAGGGGGCAGGGCGCCAGGGTATGGGATGTAGAAGGTAATGAATACATCGATGCCCTTGCGGGAATTGCTGTATGTAACCTTGGACACTGCCATCCGAAAGTGACTGAAGCTATTTGTGAGCAGGCCCGGAAGCTGGTGCATATCTCCAATTTTTTCGTGAGCGAGCCTCAGGCCATGCTTTCCAAGCTTCTTTTCGAGCTGTCCGGCCTGGATAGAGTATTTTTATCCAACAGCGGAGCTGAATCAGTGGAGGGTGCTATCAAACTCGCTCGTAAGTATGCCAACAGCAAAAAAAGAGGGGGAAATATCATCGCCATGCATGGCTCGTTTCATGGCAGAACACTGGCTACCATAGCCATGGGAAAGAAGGCCATGCAAAATGGCTTTGAACCCATACCTCAGGGATTTCAGCAGGTACCTTTTAATGACATTAAAGCTGTCGAAAATACTGTTGACGACTCCACTGCAGCCATCATATTGGAGCCGGTACAGGGGGAAGGAGGAATAAATGTGGCTGACAGAGAATACCTGCACCAACTAAGGAAGCTTTGTAACGAAAAGGACATTGTACTCATATTTGATGAAATACAGTGTGGGGTTGGTCGAACTGGAAAAATGTTTGCCAAGGAACACTTTGGTGTCGAGCCCGATATCATGACGCTGGCAAAAGGCTTGGGTGGCGGTATGCCCATAGGCGCTATACTCTGCAACGAAAAAGTAGGGTCAGCAATCGATTTTGGTGACCACGGTACTACTTTCGGAGGCAATCCACTGGCCTGTGCCGCATCGCTGGCCACTTTAAATATCATCAGAGAGCCCGAATTTTTAAAAGAAGTAACAGATAAAGGTGAATTCTTAAAAAAAGAAATACATTCAAGAGACCTGGATGGCCTGAAGGAAGTGCGCGGACTCGGGCTGATGCTGGGCGCAGAGTTTGAATATGAAACTAAACCCGTGGTGCTAAAGATGCTCGAATACAAAGTTATTGCTAATGCTACTGCTGAACGTGTGTTGCGGCTTGTTCCACCCCTGATCATCGCTGAGGAAGAAATAAGGCAAGTAGTAGAGGTAATGGATAGGTCAGTAAAAGAAGTAAATACAAAATGAGCAAGAAGAAAATAGGAATTATAGGCGCCACAGGGTATACGGGTTCTGAATTGGCGAGAATATTGTTGCACCACCCTGAGGTAGAGATTGCCGCTATTACTTCGGAAAGCCGGAAAGGAGAAAGATTTTCAGAAGTACATCCATTCTTCAGGGGGTTGATCGATCAGGAGTTGATCTCCATTAATGAAATTGAAAACATGGATCTGGACCTGGTGTTTCTGGCTTTGCCCCACGGTGTATCCATGGATTTTGTGAAGGAGCACGCGGCCGACCCGTATCCCATCATCGACCTATCCGGAGATTTTAGGCTGGACACCCCCGAGATTTACGAAGCGTGGTATAACAAAGAGCACGTATATAAAGAGGGCTTTGAGAATGCCGCTTATGGTATTCCTGAATTATTTCGAAAAGATATTCGCAGAAAGAAGCTCATTGCCAACCCGGGTTGTTACCCCACAAGCGCCATTTTAGGGCTCGCCCCTTTAGCGAAAGAAGGCTTGATAGAACCAAATGTGGTTGTAGACTCAAAATCGGGAACCACGGGAGCTGGCGTAAAGGCAAAAGCGGCTACACATTTTCCCAATGTGAATGATAACTTCAGAGCCTATGGCGTGAAATCGCACCGGCATACCATTGAGATTGAAGATACACTCAATAAGATCGGTGATGCACCACTGACAGTGCAGTTTACACCGCATTTGCTACCGGTTGATCGGGGTATAGTTTCAACGATCTATTCCAGGCCAAGACCAGGAGTTGATGTCAGCCAGATTGGAGATATCTATGAGGCATATTACAAAGATGAACCCTTTGTGCGCCTTACCGACCAACCACCTGCCATCAAGGATGTGAGAGGTACTAACTACTGTGATATTTATAGTACCTATGACGAGCGGACCAATAATTTTATCACTATTAGTGCAATTGACAACTTGGTAAAGGGCGCTGCCGGGCAGGCCGTACAAAATATGAACCTGATATTTGGATGGGACGAGATCCTGGGTCTGCAGCAGGTGCCGATGAATCCATAAATTAAATTTTCAAAATATAAGAAGATGATTAAGAATTTAACCAATGTAAGAGGTATTACATGTTGGGGAGCGCATACGGGCGTGAAGTCTATGCGCAGAGATCTTGCACTGATCTATTCAGAAGTGCCGGCCAGCGCTGCTGCCACATTTACGAAAAATCAAGTAGTAGCTGAACCAATCAAGCTATCGAGGAAAAATATTGCCAATGGTAAGGCACAGGCTATAGTGATCAATGCAGGAAATGCCAATGCCTGCACCGGGGAGCAAGGCAGGCAGGGAGCTGAAGCGATGGTGAAGACCACTGCTGAAGAACTGGGGATTGACGAAGGCCTGGTGCTGGTAGCATCAACCGGATTGATCGGTGAGCCTTTCCCGACTGATGATGTTGTGGATGGTATTAAAGAAAATATCGGAAAGCTGTCGAATAAATCCAATGCAGGGTCTTTTGCTGCCAATGCCATACTTACTACCGACACTTTTGCCAAGGAAGGTTTTCTGGAGTTTGATGTGGATGGTATTGAAGTGAATATGGCCGGTATTGCTAAGGGCTCGGGCATGATCCACCCCAATATGGGTACCATGTTGGCCTTTATTGTCTGCGATGTGGCTATTTCTCCTAAGCTGTTAGATAAAACAGTAAAAGCTGCTGTAGATAAGTCTTTTAACATGATCACGGTAGATGGTGATACTTCTACTAATGATATGGTAGCGGTGCTATGCAACGGGATGGCTAAAAATCCGGAGCTGACTTCAACGAAAGATCCCGGATACAACACCTTTAAGGCAAAGCTGGAGGAGATTATGATCCATCTGGCACAAACCATTGTGTCCGATGGTGAAGGGTGCTCTAAGTTCGTGAGGTATGAGGTGGTAAATGCCCCTGATGAAGTAATGGGCCGGAAGCTGATCAGGGAAATATCAAGTTCTACACTGGTAAAAACTGCTATGTTCGGCAGGGACCCCAACTGGGGAAGAATCATGTGTGCTGCCGGAAACGCAGGAGTGCCTTTTGATTTTGAAAAAACAGACCTCTATTTGGGTAGCGATAAGGAGTTGGTAAAAATGCTTGAAAAAGGTAAGCCACAGGATTTTGACAGGAATAACATGAAGCGAATCCTTCGGCAGTCGCAGTTACATATAAAAATGGACCTGAACAGCGGTAAGCATAGAGCCGAAGGCTGGGGGTCTGATCTTACCACTGATTATGTGATGTTTAATTCTGTATATACTACCTGAAGAAGTAAATAAGGGTAAGTTGTCATTCCAAACTTGATTTGGAATCCCCTGAAGTGTGCAGAAACTGACCAGGGGATCCTGAATCAAGTTCAGGATGATGACAGAAGAAAGGGCTTTTGAGCCTCATTAGTTCTTTCTCACGGGTGAAATTTTAGTCCATCCAGGGCCTTGTTCACTGCCTTATTATCTCCATACATCACCAGGCCCACCAGTGGTTGTTCATCATCGGTACACTTTGCTATTTCTATGTGATTCTCCTCTTCATTTTTGGTGGCAAATAACGGTTCTGTATAAATACCTATGCGCAGGTTTCTTTCCCTCGCCCTTGCATAAGCCCTTTTTAGCTGCGATTCATCATCCGCTTGGTATACTAAAACGGGATGCTTGACAAAAGGAAGATATTGCGAGCCGGAGGCATTGACAAAAGGCTTCCCGTGTACCTCTGGGAATTCAATAGCTACAGCGCTGGCAAGGAATGATGCCACATTTAATTTTTGCCAGTCTAACAGATCATTCCTGACGATGAGTGCAATTTTATTGCTATACGTCATATGCGTTTCCTTTTAATATCAGTTCCATCTGAATATTACTGCGCTCATAAGGACTCGCCCTGCTAACCACCTTTTGAAAGCCCAGTTTATGATAAAGATTGATAGCCGGCTTCAAAATGGTGTTGCTCTCCAGGTAGAGCTTTTCTGCTCCAAGTAACCTCGCTTTGTTCACAACAGCTTGTCCCAGCAGCCATCCGATATTTTTTCCCTGTGCCCTGGGAGAAACAGCCATTTTTGCCAGCTCATATTCATAATCCGGATCATCCATTTTTAGCATGGCACAAACACCTACCGGCTCTTTATCATACAAGGCAACAAAAATATAACCCCCATTATTCAGGATCTCCTGAGGGTGATCCAGTGCTTTGAGGTCAGCCGCCTCCATTTTAAAGTATTGCGATATCCATTCTTCGTTCAGATCTTTGAACACTTGCCGGTATTCTTCACTATAGTCAATAATTTCAACTTTTTGGCTCTCCCGCTCCTTTTGTTTCTCCTGAACTCTGCGTAGTAAGGATTTTTGGTCAAGCAGAAATTCCCATTCTTCGATGGCTTGCCACAGGTCATGCCTGGTTTGCGCTATCAATTCCTCAATGGCATTATTTACATCAGTGTATTGATCCCGGATCTTTTTATTAATGGCAACTCCTTTTTCGGATAAGTATACCACGTTTCTGCGCCCATCGTTTTTATCTTTACTTTCCACTATCACCCCTTTTTTGGACATTTCCCGAATGATCTTGCTTACTGACGGATGAGAGTGGCCGATCTCTTTGGCCAGGGCGGTAATGGTCTTCTTTTCTCCCTGTGACAATATATAGAAAACAGGAAACCATTTTGGGTGCAGATCGGTGCCATATAGTCTGTATAGTTGCGTGGCATCTTCCGCGATTTTTTCTGTTAACATACGCAGGCGGCTGCCTATAGCCATTTTACCCGCTTGATCAAAGAAGTTCATAATACATTTACGTAACTGGTTACATAAATATATGGAAAAGATTGATCGTATGTCAAATTGTAGTAAAATATTTTTTTTAATTGCAATTCAATGCCCATTAAGTTAAGACCGTGATCCCATCCCGATTTCATGTATTTCATATCGGGAGAGGGATCTATGCAGAAGTAACTGCTTCAAAGTGTATAGATCTCCCTTGGGGCCCCCGAGGCAAGCTTGAGGTAAGCTCAGGTGAGATGACTGTGTTTCTTAGGAATGCTTTTCTCAACCTAACGTGAGTTCGATATAGTAGAACCGATTAAATCGTATTCGTATCTAAAAATAGACTTAATAAACCTCCTCTCGTACCAATGACAAGTTTTGCAATGCATTGATAACCAACGTCCTGCTAAGTTGTGAATTTTGTGTCAATTTTGGTTTTTGGCTTTTTCATAGTTTAAGTCTTACTTTTTTGTCTCTTAAGAAACAGTTTATGTAGCCGGAATTATTACTCTTATGGCACATAATTCTGTCAAACAACAGAAAAGGCAATTACTGAGGAGATTTCTCGAGGGCCATAGCCGTTAACTTATAGTATTCCCTTTGAGTTTATCACCTCACCCTGAACAGGCTGAAGTATAAGCACAGTAGAACCGCCCTCTCCTCTGAGGAGAGGGAATTGCAGACTGCAGTAAAAGCATAGGCTTTTGGTGGGTGAGGTGTGAAATCGGGATAACGGGAAAGCTATCGAATAAGGCAATGCCGAAGGGTTATTTGAGCTACAGCGTCTGTGTTTCCTATTATTGAAGCATTGTCTTTTACAATGTGAATACTTAACACAAAAAAGTAACAAAAAAAGTCATGTGAGTAAATGGCTAAATTTCAATGCCTGCGGCGACAAATCACAAACTCGCCCCGTTTGAAACAACGGGGCTTAAACAGTGTGATTTACAAAGTGTACGTGGGGCATTGAAATTCTTAACGCCATTTTCTCAAGGCCGTTCAGGCTGTCATTATCCACAAAATCAACTAAAAAGTTGTTGGCTACCTCCCCGAGGCAAGTTAGGCAAGTTCGGGACAGGCAGGATGACCGTCTATTTTTAAGCGTTTTATGTTGAACTCACGTTAACCTAATAGCATTGATTCATAATTCGTAAGTTAATTGTAGTTTAAATATTTGCTGCTATCAATCAATTGGCTGTATTTACCAGCGGGGAAGCAGAAGGTATTAAGAGCGCCTTTACCTTTGTTAAAGCGTCCATTGTAATAGGCATAAAAATTATATCCTAAATCACCCAGAAATGAAGTGACTGTCCTGCCGGGTGTTTCCAGTAATAAAACAGGCCTGGACTGAGCTATCGTATTTTGCGCACCTTTTAAGACCTCGAGCTCATACCCCTGTACATCTATTTTTATAAAATCAGGAGAGAGATTATATTCATCAAGTCTTTTGATACCACAGGTAATTTCCTTGATTGTAAGGTGTTTTTCTTCATAATTCCAGAGTCTTGACTTAAGCCATTCTGCGGCTTCTTTGTGATAAAAGGATGCCAGGCCATCAAACATCCAGTTGCGGTAGAATGGTATGAATAGATTGATTTTATGAGCGGTATTTCCTAAACCCGTATTATGAAGAGTGACCGTATTAGTGTTCTTATAAAGAGCATTGAGCTTTTTGAATATAATGGGATTAGGTTCGAAGCCAATGATTTTGCAGTTATGAGGGTATTTGATCAAAATCGATTGAATAGCTTCACCACGATTTGCACCAATATCTATAAACAGGGCGTCTTTTTTGAATTTAAGAAGACTAAGTGCATTAAAATCCTCTTCATGAGGCATCCGCAAGGTCTGCCGAATGAAGAACCGGGCGTCAAATCTGAACTCCTGCAAGAAGGGTACATGAGTCTGCAGGGAGCGGAATACATTTCTATCTAATATTTTCACAGGGTATTATAGGTTGGTTGAAAAAGATAACTGCTTGATATATAACCATCAAAGGCTAATATGGTTATTATAATTTTTCCATGACGATGGCATTGAGTCCTAAAAAGCGGAGTGTACTGTGAGGTACGAGAGAATTTTTGGGACAAGCGTTAAAGCAGACATTGACGTTTTCTTAAAGCCACTTAGAGTTTTCTTACAAACACTAAATAGAGAGGTCTACCATGTGCTTGGACGCCACGCTGCTACCCGTGCTTTGCGGTGTGATGATGGTGTATTCAGGAATTTCCGGATACCAAAATGCATAAAAAAGCCGTAGGGTATTCCTACGGCTTTCATAATTTTTTGATAATTGCTTATTCAGCTACTACCTTAACATCGATCTCGTGCTGTACTTCTTTGTGAAGATCAAGTGTAGCTTTGTAGTCACCAATGTTTTTGATATTTTGGTTAAAAGATATCTTCTTTTTGTCAATATCAAATCCTTTAGCTTTCAATGCCTCTGATACCTGATTGGTAGTAATAGCGCCAAATATCTTACCGCTTTCACCGGCTTTCGTACCCAGTTCGATAGTAAGGTCACCGATTCTCTTTGCAAGATCTTCTGCGTCCTTCTGGATCTTTTCGGCTTTGTGAGCAGCCTGCTTAATGTTTTCAGCAATCATTTTGCTATTAGAGTTATTCGCAATAATAGCATATCCCTGAGGGATCAGGTAGTTTCTTCCGTAACCTGGTTTTACGTCCACAGTGTCGTTTTTGTAACCAAGTCCCGCTATATCTTGTGTTAATATTACTTGCATGATAATAGTCTTATTATTTTAAAGAATCGGTTACATAAGGCAATAATGCCAGGTGTCTGGCTCTTTTTACAGCCTGAGAAACCTTCTTTTGGAATTTAAGGCTGGTGCCTGTAATTCTTCTTGGCAATATTTTACCTTGCTCGTTTACAAATTTCAACAAGAAATCAGGATCCTTGTAGTCGATATATTTAATGCCGTTTTTCTTGAATCGGCAATACTTATTTTTGTTCTCGTTCCTGTTTACAGGTTCGTTCATTAATGTCATGATGCAGCCTCCTCCTTAGGTTTCTTTTTATCTTTTCTAAATGCGCCTTTTCTTCTTTTCTCGTTGTACTCAAGGGCGTGTTTGTCGAGTGCTGTAGTGAGAAATCTCATTACTGCCTCATCTCTTCTAAACTCAGTTTCCAGTTTGTCTACCAATTGAGGTTCTGCCTTAAATTCGACAAGGTTGTAAAAACCAGTTGACTTGTGCTGGATAGGATAAGCCAGTTTTCTTAAGCCCCACTGCTCTTCGTTGATTACTTCGGCTTTGCCATCAGTAAGCACCTGAACGAATTTTTTGACAGTATCCTTCATCTGTTCTTCAGACAAAACGGGATTTAAAATGAATACCGTCTCGTAATTTTTCATACTTTAAATATTTGGTTGTTAAATTTTTGGTTTGCAAAGGTAAGAAAATAGTATGACATTCAAAATACCTTCTGATAATTGTTAGACATGAATTGAAGTGACTATATTCAATAAAAACAGGTGCATGATTATGGGTTTTATATATATACTTTTATTTGTTTTAGTTTCAGGTAAAATCCTGGTTAGTGTTTGTAAGAAAACGTTCCCGCCAAAGGCCTGGACGAAGTCCCAAAAAGCGGGAGTCATGTACAGTTGTCGGGAAGAACATTTTTGGATCAAGCGTAACGCAGACATTGACATTTTCTTAGAGACACCAGTTATGAAGATGAGCATAATAGTAGGCTTGTGTCTGATGCTGGTGGCGTGCAGTGAGGTGCCTCGGGAAGTATCACAAACGCCTCCTTCGCATCAGCAGTGGCATGAACTTTTGCTAAAGCATGTGAAACAAAATGGCAGGGTAGACTACCGTGGCTTTATAACTGATAAGGAAGGACTTAATGGTTATTTGGATAGCTTGAGCGCTCACGCACCGGCTGCCACATGGTCGAGGGAAGAACGCCTGGCCTACTGGATCAACGCATATAATGCTTTTACC
Organism: Fulvivirga imtechensis AK7; assembly: GCF_000331535.1. Lineage (GTDB taxonomy): Bacteria > Bacteroidota > Bacteroidia > Cytophagales > Cyclobacteriaceae > Fulvivirga > Fulvivirga imtechensis. Next base: position 38,452 of record NZ_AMZN01000008.1, read on the forward strand.
ATCAAACTAATTGTCGACAATTATCCGGTGGAGAGCATTCGGGATCTTGGGCCTGCGCTGACGATACCGGGCATACATACGGTTTGGCACATGCAATTTTTTGAATTAGGAGGGAAGCCAACGAGTCTTGATGAGATAGAGCATGGTATTCTCAGGAAGGAGTTTGATGAGCCCCGCATTCATTTTGCGATCAATTGTGCATCAGTATCCTGTCCGCCATTGCGGAGAGGAGCTTTTACATCTGATCATATAAATGAACAGTTGCATGAGCAGGCAGTGGCATTTATTAATGATCCTACAAGAAACAAGATTAGTAAAGATAGGGTTGAGGTGTCGAAGATCTTTAGTTGGTTTGAAGCCGATTTTACTAAAAATGGCTCTCTGCGGGATTTTCTTAATCAATATTCTGAAGTTAAAATAAGTGAAAAAATGGATATTAAGTACCTCGGCTATGATTGGCGTCTCAATGAATGATTTGGTGGGAGAGCTGATTGAAGAAAATTAAATTTTGATAAAACCGCTTTTTACGATTGGTTTCTTAAGGATGTTGCATGTTTGAACAAACAAAGGAGAAGAAGAAGCTTCGCGATCTTGTTTGGTTTTCTTGAATTGTTTAATATCCTTACTTATTTTGATGTTTTTTGTGTTAAATGGTACATCAATTTTATTAATGAAGAATTATGTTTTTGGAGCGGTAAATAAAATCAGTCTGTTATATTCATTTTTTTCACTGCTAAAAAGTTACATAAGCATTATTCCCTTGATAACTTTTTTTATCACTGGTTAACTAAATCCTATCTTAGGCCCGAAATAAATTTTCAACCTAAACCAATTTTATTTATGAGAAATGTTAAAAGTTCTCTGGTGACTGCTATGGCGGTTGCCTTTGGCGCTGTATTGTTTACTTCTTGCTCGCAGGAAGAAGAACTGGCCCCTTCTGATGCTCCGATGATCACTGATGAAGTGATGGCCCAATTTAAAGAGTTGGGATTTGATGTTAGCGATATTGCCCTTACCAATGACAAAGAGGTACTGGATCCTGCTTACGAAGCAAGAAACTACCTTCTTGAGGGTGATATTATTGTTACCCCTGAAAACCTGTCAAAGATGCTGGAAAGTGGTGTTGCTCATACCGGTGCGGTAGGCGAGCAGTATCGTACCTGGAATCTTGTTAGTGCGCCAAGGACAATTAGAGTAATCGGCTATACCGGTGGGTCTAATGCTCTTGACAACACTATGAGAACAGCTCTACAGGGGGCTATTAATAACTTTAATAACCTGAACACTAACCTCAACTTCACTTTGACTTTCGGTACTAACTATGGTTCTTACGACATCGTTGTTTACAGAGTTAGTGGCAGCGGAGGAGGTTCTGCTGGTTTCCCTAGCGGAGGTAATCCTTACAAGTATGTGCAGATCCAGTCTGGCACAAGCAATTACGGTACTAGTGTTACCAGACACGTGATCACACACGAAATTGGTCACTGCGTAGGCTTACGTCACACAGATTACTTCAATCGTTCTCTATCTTGTGGTTCTGGTGGTAATGAAGGTTCCGGTGGAGTGGGTGCTGTTCACGTTCCCGGTACTCCTACAGGTTTTGATTCTAATTCAATCATGCTTTCATGCTTCAGTTCTGGTTCAAGTGGTTACTTCGGTTATTACGACCGAGTTGCACTTGAGTACCTGTACTAATTCAGAACTTTAAGTATTCCAAAAAGGCTGTATCGAAAGGTACGGCCTTTTTTATGGTGTGCCTTCCTTATCATCTCCAGTGTCCCATTCCTATTTGTTGTGGACAGCCTTCCCTTCAGTCCTTGACACAGCAGAGCGGAGATCAGGAATTACGAAAAAGGAAGGCGCTGCGACAGGGTTGACAACAAAAAAGGAGGAGTAACTATCAGTTAATTAGTGTCTCTGAGAAACCGCCAATGTCTGCGTTATGATTGTCCCAAAAATGCTCACGTACCTCAGTACGCTCCGCTTTTTGGGACTTCACAAGCCTTGACCCTGACCCTTTTCTTAAAGTCACTTAGAGTTTTCTTACAAACATTACTTACTTCACTTCAAATTGTTTGCTGCCCATTTTATATCCATCAGTATAAACTTCAAGGGAGTAGAGTCCATCTTCCCATTCACTGCCTTTGTTGTATTCAAAGGTGAGTTGCTGTCTGGTATTGTCAAAGAGAATTTCCTGGCTAGAAGTATAGAATTCTTCTCTTCCATCATACATGAAGGTGCCTGAACCTTTGGCAACATCGAAGATCACCTGTCCCTGGTCGTCAACAATCCTTACTAATATATCCTTGCCTTCAATAGGCGCCACTCCGTTTTCGGCAATATTAAATATCACCCTGATCTTGTCTATCTGACGGCTTTTGAATGGTGCTTCGCGCTCTTTTCCCCGGCTGTTAACAGCTAATACCTGGATGTTTTCAGCTTTTAGTTGAGAAGCTATTGCTACTTTGCCGGCCAGTACTTCTTTAGACTGGTTTAATTGATTTAACGAATCAGAAAGCTGATTTTTTTCCGTTTTTAAAGTAGTATTTTCTGTGAGGAGTTCTGTATTGACATTTTTTAGTCTTTCTATCTCCTCATCTTTGGCCTTCAGCAGGAGTTCATAGCCACCAACTTTATCCTTCAGGTCTGCTACTGCTCTCCTGTTTCTTGTTTTTGTGTCATTCAGCTCTTTTTCAATATCTGCCTTGGCTTTTTCCAGTTCAGTAACATCCCCGCCCAGCCGTTCTATCTCGGCAATTTTTTCGTCCAGCTCCCGGCTAATGTTGGTAAGCTTTTGCATAGTAGTGGCCAGTTCCTGCTCGGTGTTAACCAATAAATTTTCGCGGGCTAAACTTTCCTGGTGGTCAAGATATATCTTAATCCCCTGCACGATAATGATGACAGCAAGAATTACAACAACAATTGTTGTTTTGGTATTTGTTTTCTTTGTCTCTCGCCTGGGAGGTTCAAACTTTGTTTCCTGGTTAGATGTATTCTCAGTCATAGTTGGTCATATTACGCTTGGGGCGTAAAATTATTGTTTATTTAATAGAATTCAATGAAAAGCGCTTCATTTGTAATTTACTAAGTGACCCTTAAACATTTGAATATATGCAACATGATGAAAAATACTGGACTGATCGCTATCAGAACCGGCAAACCCAATGGGATGCAGGGTCTATAACCACTCCCTTAAAAGAATACTTTGACCAACTTACCGATAAGTCACTTTCTATCCTGATCCCAGGTTGTGGCAATGCCTGGGAAGCCGAATATTTACATGATAAGGGTTTTGAAAATGTTTATTTGGCAGATATTTCGCCCATACCCCTTGCGGATTTCTCCGCGCGCTGCCCCACATTCCCTAAGGATCATTTATTGTGTCAGGACTTCTTCTTACTGAACGATAAGTTCGACCTGATCATTGAGCAAACATTCTTTTGTGCTTTGCACCCTTCGCAGCGCCATCTCTATGGCCAAAAATGTGCTGAACTGCTGAAAGATCGGGGAAAATTGGTCGGAGTGCTTTTCAATGACAGGTTAAATGACGACCATCCGCCTTATGGTGGCAGTAAAGAGGAATACCTGGAGTTTTTTATTCCATGGTTTGATATCCATATATTTACCACCTGTTATAACTCCATTAAGCCCAGGGCGGGAAGGGAGCTTTTTATACATTTGACACTTAAGTAGTGTCTCTAAGAAAACTCACAACCTATCGTCATTGCGAACGAAGTGCGGCAATCCCCTCATCTTTGGCATGCATTAAGAGCATTAAGAGAAGTATCGCTTCGATTTCTCCCCTTGGCAAGCGCGATGACCTTGTCGTTTTCTTAAAGCCACTAAGTAGTACCACTTAAAGATATGCGTTTTGAGATTGAGGAAAATCCAGATGAATTTAGGTGATGCTGAGGATGCCACGTAGGAGGCAATACACACTATGGCCATAATTCTCAACAATTTTACATATAAGTGTCACTTATATCTCACAGATTCGTAATGGAATAGTTTCTGCCATTATATTTTGTAGACCGGCTATAAAGGTTATAGTCTGCAAACTAAAATTACTAAAGCTATGAGCAGTGAGAAGAAAGCCATAAAGGATGTATTGGATATCTGTCATGATGGAATAAAGGGCTATGAGCAAGCCGCTAAAGATATACATAACGAAGAGTTCAGGACCATATTTAACAGGTTGGCGCAGCAGCGTAAATTATTTATCGAAGAATTAAAAAATGATATGCGAGATCGTGGTGCCGAACTTGAAGATACAGGAACTATTAAGGGCTACTTTCACAGGAACTGGCTTGATCTGAAAGCTAAATTTTCTGAGAAGGAAGATACAGTCATTATTGATGAAGCCAGAACCGGTGAGAAGGAAGCGCTGGAAGTATATGAGAAGGCTATTAATTCTGATGTTCCCAGGTATATAAAAGACCGGTTAGAACAGCAGAAGCGGTTGATAGCAGGGGCTATAGAACAACTCAATGAATTTGAAAGAGAAGTGACTGCGCACCACGGATCATCAATCTAACATCATTGGATTGGCTGCTTTATACATGTACTTCTGAAGCAGCCGATTTCATTGATGAGGCAGTGTATCGTTCCACTGTGCCGGGTTTATTTACCATATCTTCGATATAATTTTTAATGAGTAAGCGTGTAAGTGCAGCAGTTGCCCCTGATAAAAGGGTGTAGGTAATAATATGCCCCATGGTATACCTGTTGTTGCTTATTTTTTGCGGAGGCTCTTCTTTCCTGATCTTTTTATATCCGAAATCTACCACCTTTTTCATGGCATAGCCTGATAACATTACGGCTCCATAAACAAGTGCTTTCGATAAGATTTTTTTTGTATTGTGCTTTTCCATCTCTGTTTTGGTTAATGCTTGCAAAAAAACTCTAAGTGGCTTTAAGAACACGTTCCTGCTGAAGAGCGGGATGAAGTCCCAAAAAAAGCGAAGTCCCCTGTGGAAAGAGCATTTTTAGGACGAGCGTAACGCGGACACTGTCGTTTTCTTAAAGACACTAATTAGGGTCTCTAGGAAAACTCACAACTTTATCGTCATTGCGAACGAAGTGTGGCAATCCCCTCATCCTTGGCGTGCATTAAGAGGGGATCGCTTCGATTCCTCCCCGTGGCAAGCCCGGGACAGGCGCGATGACGGCAAGAGTTTTCTTACAGACACTAATTAACACTCTACACACTAATGTTAATAACCATTGTTATACAAACGTTATTCCATCTTTTGATTTAAAATAATGAGGGGAGAATGGGGTGTCAGAACTGGGGAATTCACACCTCATATTGACCCTTTTAACTGAAAGTGAGGTCTTAGGAAGCCCCTTGGATCATCATTATCGGCTTGGCATACTTTTTACAATGGTAGAACAATGAACTAAAACCAAAAGACTATGAATTGTTCGGTGAGATTAGACATGGTTGGCAAAAGATTTACTACCACTGTTGAAGGTAAAGAGTGCTATTTACAATTCAGACAGATATCCCCCCAGGTGTTTGACTTTAACTATATACAAGTTCATGAAAACCTTAGGGAAAGAGGTATAGCCAGCACGCTTGTACATAATGCATTGCTATTTGCACAAAAGGAACACATTCAGATAATACCTGGCTGCGATTTTGTTCAACGTTATATGGAAAAACATCCTGAATTCAGATGTGTTGCATGGATGGAGGCTGTCTAACAGCAGTACGTCAACACTTCAGATAATTTATGGAAACAAAAGAGAAGGAAGAAAGGCAAGTAAAGAACGAGATACTCAAAAAAGCAGAGTCATTTGTGGAGGACCTGTTTAGAAACGATCTTCCTGAGAAGTTGCTGTATCATAATATGGCTCATACCGAGGAGGTAGCCGCTGTGTCGGAAGAATTAGGTATAGAAAGCGGGCTTAACAATGATGACCTTGAGGTGCTGATCTTATCAGGATGGTTTCATGACACCGGTTATATCAGGAAGTATAATGGTCATGAGGCAGAGAGTGTGAAGTACGCCAAAGAATTTTTTGCTAAAAATAACTATCCTGAAGAAAAGGTTAGTCAGGTTACCAAATTGATCATGAGTACTGTGGCTGGTCATGAGCCGGACGGGCTGCTGGAAGAGCTGCTGCACGATGCCGATATTGCTCATCTTGGGAGAAAGCGCTTTTTCAGAAAGGGGGAGCTTTTAAGGGTGGAGTTGGAAAATTTCAATAGTAAGAGTTATACCGAACTCGAGTGGGAAAAAAAGCAGTATAACTTTCTTGTAAGCAACTACTTTATTACTGAGGCCGCCAAAGAAAGGTTTGCCAAACGCAGGGTAAAGAATATCAAGAAACAGCGGCAGAACATTCTCAAAGCCAGAAAAGTAACGGTGCGAACTAATACCGGTAAAGATTTTGGGAGAGGAATAGATACGCTATACAGGGCGAATTACCGGAATCATATTAACCTTAGTGCTATTGCTGATGGTAAGGCTAATATGATGATCAGTATCAATACAATTCTTATTTCTGTAATTGTGACTTTATCAGGAGCCAGCCTGTCGGTTTCAAAAGGATTTGCGGTGGAGAATTTACGCTTTACTATCCCGATCATGACACTGCTGGTGGGAGCCTTGCTATCGGTGATCTTTGCAGTACTTTCTGCACGCCCGAAAGTGACCAGCAAAGAAGTAGATATGAATGATGTTAAGGAAAATAAGATCAGCTTGCTCTACTTCGGTAACTTTTTGGGCATTCCTAAAGAGGAGTTTGTTAACTACCTCAGCAACTTAAAAAAGGATCAAAAAAAATTATACGACAGCATGTCACTGGACCTTTACAACCTGGGTATTGTACTTAAGGAAAAGTACCGGCTGCTGACGATTTCATACAATGTTTTTATGCTCGGACTGGTGGTTACGGTTCTGGCGTTCATTTTCATATTCTTTGTTACCAATGCTAACTAGTGTCTGTAAGAAAATTCTAAGTGGCTTTAAGAAAACATTAAGGTCAAGGCCTGTGAAGTGCCAAAAAGCGGAGCGTACCGGGGTACGGGAGCATTTTTGGGACGAACATAACGCAGACATTGGCGTTTTCTTAGAGACCCTAACTAGAAAACTAGAAAATAGAAGGACTACACAAATCTCAGCCCGCCTGTATGGCGCTGTGTTTGTATTGCCGGTTGTGTTCTTGCTAATGTCGTGTACTATTTCAAAGCGTGTGCATAACGAATCAGTAAAGCAAGATATAATAGCGCGCAATGGTGAATCTCTTGTAATGGTCAAAGCTGGTGAGATTTACGAGGCCGGTAGTTTTAAGAGATTTATGCTGGGAGACCATTACCGGGATGTGTGGCTGACCCCGGTTGAGGTGCCTGTGCTGAACATGAAAGAGGAGAAAGGCGGCCTTGAGATCATAAAAAAGGGTGGTGGCATGCAGACCTTTTCACTCAAACTAAAGGGTGGAGATGGCAGGCTGTATTCGCTTCGCTCGCTGCAGAAAGATCCTACCCCTACGCTACCTTATGCCTTGAAATACTCATTTGCCGATGATCTGGTGCAGGATCAAATTTCAGCTTCTTTGCCTTATGGAGCATTCATCTTACCCTCTTTGGGTGATGCTGCAGGCATTTATCATACAAACCCGAAAATGGTCTATATACCTGACAGCCCTGAGTTGGGTAAGTACAGGGGAGATTTTGGCGGAGTGTTGGCAATGTTAGAGGAAGATGCAGATGAAGATTGGTCGGGCTATGAAGATTTTGGAGGAACGAAAAATGCTGTGAGCACTGAAACGGTAAAGGAGGAGCTGATAAGTGATAATGACAATTATGTAGATCAGGAAAATTTCCTCAGGGCACGCTTGTTCGATATTTTGATCGGTGACTGGGACCGACATGACGGGCAATTTCGATGGGCGGAATTTGAAGACGATAAGAAGAAATACTATCGGCCTATCCCGGAAGACAGGGACAATATATTTTTTAAGTTCGATGGTTTTATTCCCTGGTGGGCCAGCCGAAAATGGGCACTAAGGAAGTTTCAGAACTTTGAGCCGGAGGTAAGGGATATGGCGGGCCTTAACTTTAATGCCAGGCATTTGGACAGAAGGTTTCTGACAGCTTTATCAAAAGAAGACTGGATCGAAATCGCAAAGGATCTGCAAAATCGACTCACGGATAGTGTTATAGAGCAGGCGGTGCAGGAGCTACCTGAGCAGGTATATAATATTACCGGAGAGGAACTCATTCATACTTTGAAGGCCCGAAGAAATAACCTCCATCAGTTTGCATTGGAGTATTACCTTATTCTGGCCAAAGAGGTAGATATACTGGGGAGTGATAAAAACGAGTATGTAGAAGTGGTAAGAAGCAACAATAAAGCAAGGGTGACCATGTACGATGCTTCAGACGGTGGAGAGAAAAAAGACAAGATCTATGACCGCGTTTTTTATGCCGATGAAACAGATGAGGTCAGGATATATGGCTTTGGCGATGAAGATTTTTTCTATGTTTCAGGTGAGGCCGATAGATCACCGCTTATCAGAATCATTGGAGGTGAAGATGAAGATGTGTTTGTTGACTCTTCCCGTGTGGATGGCTGGTCGAGGAAGACGATTTATTATGACACGAAAAATAACGACCCCTTGCAGGTGGAAGAAGATAATAAAGTAGAAGACGGGAAAGAAACAAAACTTAAATTGTCGCCCAACCCGGGCATTAACCTTTATAACTATACAGGTTTTGAATATGGAAGCGTTGCCCCTACCCTCTATTTTGGTGTGAATAACGATGACGGTCTCTTTTTCGGTGGGGGAGTGGTTATTACCCATCACGCGTTCAGAAAGGAACCATATGCCGGTAAGCAGCGCATTGTAGCTAATTTTGCCCCTAAAACAGGCGCCTGGAACTTTAAGTATGACGGAGACTTCACTAATGTATTAGGTGATCTCGGAATGAATCTTGACCTGGTGGTTAGGGCTCCCAATTTTTTTACCAATTTTTACGGTTATGGCAATGAGACAATGGCTTTTACTGATGACGATGAATTTTATGAAGCTCGCTTTGAGGAAGCACTTTTTTATCCTGGTTTGCAACTAAAGCCCCGGGAAAGCCACACCACCATAAAGTTTGGCCCTGTTTACCAATATGCCAAAGTACATTCCGGCAATGGAGAAACCAGTTATATTGACATTATTGGCCCCATATTGGATCCCCATATTTTCGAAGCAAGTCATTTCGGAGGTTTCAGGTTTGCGGCAGACATTCGCACTACGAATATTGAGCACAAGCCGGAAAAAGGAATTCGCTGGCTGACAGAACTTAGCTGGCTGGGTGAGTTGAATAATGATAATAGCAAGTTAAGTAAGCTGAGAAGTGAATTTAGCGCTTATTATACCGTAGACATTCCTTTCGAAACTACCTTTGCCGTGCGCGTAGGTGGGTCAACCATTTCCGGGGATTTCAATTTTTATCAGGCCAGTACTATCGGAGGAAATACAGGAATAAACCGTTTGGGAAATGTTAGGGGTTATGGCCGCGATAGATTTGCAGGCAGGAGTAGCATCTATCAAAACAATGAGATCAGAATGCGGCTGCTAAAGGTGCCATTTTATTATATGCCCTTCGAAATCGGAATATCGGCACACCTGGATCAGGGACGGGTATGGATCGATGGTGAGGAGTCAGATAAGTGGCATAGAGGTGTTGGCGGAGGATTATGGATCACACCCTTTGGAAGGTGGGTGTTTACCGCTGTATACACTAAAAGCGATGAAGAAGGTATTTATAATCTTAATTTAGGATTTCTATTTTAGTTGTCTGCGAGCCTGTTTCAAAAGTCAGTTTGTCATTCCAAACTTGATTGATTTGGAATCTCATAAAAATGAGTAGAATCTAATCGGGGATCCTGAATCAGGTTTGCCAATGGCAAGTTTTCATTACATGCTGATAGTCAGATGATAGCATCTTATTACTCAGTTTGTAACTTTTGTCTCTATTTTGACTTTTTCATAGCATATGTCTTACTTTTTTTGTTATCCCGAAAGCTTTAAAGCTTTCGGGATAACAAAAAAAGTCAAGGCTGTTAGCAAATGGCTAAATTTCAATGCCTGCGATGACAAATCACAAACTCGCCCCGTTTGAAACAACGGGGCACAAACAGTGTGATTTACAAGTGTATGTATGACATTGAAATTCTTAACGCCATTTCCTCAAGGCCGTTCAGGTAGCTTATCATTATACACAAAATCAACTAAAAGCTGTTGTTCTCCTCAGGATGACGTTAGAAGGAACTGGGCTCGATTTTCAATTTTATCAGGCTTCATACCGGGCATGACCCAAAAATTCCTCCAGATCAGTATCGCTTTCAGCTCCATAGGTATCGACTACACTACCCTTTTCCCCATCGGAGGTAACGATAGCATATAATATAGACATGTCCGCAGGATCTGAGTCGCCCTCAAAACGATACTCTTCTTTAATAGTTATGTCTTCGGCATTGTATGATTTATCCTTATTCATGGCATGCAGTTTTCCATCCCGATAGATGAAGTCGGTGTCGAAACCTTTCTTTTTCAGATCATCTATTACTTCCGATAATGGTTTAAGGTTATGTGTAGACATGGTGTTCTTAATTTTAAATGGCCAGATATTTATTATCCTCAAGTGCTAATCTTATGCCATATCTGAAGTGTGGCAGAAGCCACGAACTGATGGAAACTCCTCATTTGTAGTTCTACAGAATGTGGAACATCCTACCCGTTACGTTACTCATCAAATTTTGATCATGGGTATATTTTATTTGCAAATAACTGAAAGACAGCGCATTGTCAAAAGTATTTTCCTGAAGCTGCCTTTTGGTATATGTTTTTCACTAATGATTATGTATTAAAAAGCCGGTAAACGGTGAAAACAGTAACTAAAAACTTTTGAAAACTATGAGCAACAACATGAAAATACTAACCGGATTTGCGGTAGGAGCTCTTGCCGGAGCAGTTGCCGGATTGTTATTAGCACCGGAAAGTGGCCCACAAACCAGAAGAAAGTTGGGTCAGGAATCAGAAAAATTAAAGAATTCTCTGGCGCACTCACTAGCAGAAACGCTGGATGCCGCAAAAATAAAATATAATACGCTTCTTGATGAATATGCCAGAAAGAGCGAAAAAGCTGCAGTTAAAGCACGACAGTCAGCTAAGGTAGGCTGAACAATGCCCTGACAGCTCACGACATTAACCATTAAACAATATAAGCCATGAATGATTTGCAATTAAAAGGAAACTGGAACACAATAAAGGGTAAGATGAAGCAAAAGTATGGAGACCTTACTGATGATGATCTTACTTATGTAGAAGGTAAAGAGGATGAACTGCTCGGTAGGCTTCAAAAGAAAACAGGAAAGTCAAAAGAGGAGTTAAAAAGAGAAATAGAGAGGATCTGATAAATATGAACTGCGCAAAGTCCGGGCGTAGGGGGATATCTACGCCCGGACTTTACTATTTGAAGAATGAAAATCTTCGGGTATGGATGGTTACTGCATTGGCAATGAAATGCAGGATTAACACTGAGAAATATGAAAGCTAAAGAAAATGAAATACTGCTGATCTATAACTCTGAAAAGTATGAGGATAGAAAAGCCAAGGGCTATGCGGATACAATGAAGGACCATGCTTTGAATGAAAGGGATATATCGAAAAATAATCTCACAGAAACTCAAATTGCGGAAATAGCCAGAGATATGAATGTGGATATGAGTGTACTGATTGATAAAAATTCAGACACCTATTTACATCATTTGAAAGATAAAGGGTTTGCTGAAGCGGAGCTCACCAAACTGATGGTGAAAAACCCCGACTTGATAAAAACCCCTATTGCCTATATAGGATCTAGGGCCTTTTTTGTAGGATCGGCTTATGATTTTGTCAACGCTGATTTCGATATAGAAGGCGTTAGATCAAAAAAAGGAAATGTATTTGAAAAGAAGAGTGATTAATAATATTAATCTATAAAAATTACGACTATGAAAACGATTAAAAGTAAAATCTTAACAATGTCTATAGTGTGCTTTATGTTTGTTTTTGCCGTTCAGTGTAATAACCGTGATACTGCGTATAATGAAAACAATGATGAATTAAGCGAAGAATATGCAGAAGTAGAGGGTGATTTTAATGAAGAAAGAACGGAACTCAGAGAAGACCTGAATGAGCTCGTAGCTGATATTGACAGAAAACTTGTTGAGATCAATAATGAGATGAAAGAGGAAACAGGAGAGGCTCAGGTAGCGCTGGAGAGAACTCGTGATGACCTCGAAATGGAGAAGGAAAAGCTGCAAAGAAGAATGGAAAATGTGGAGCAAGCCACAGAAAATAACTGGAACGAGGTAAAACGTGATACCAGGCAGGCTTTTAACGATGTAAAAGACAAGTTGGATAAAGCCGGAGATGATATAGAAACGGCTTTTGAAGATGATAATGACCAGGAATATTAAAACAGAGTTTTAAACAAATAACCAACAACCACAATTATTCTGCACCTCTCCTGGCCGTAAGTATGTCAGGGAGGTGCAGTCTTAGTTTACCTGTATCATCAAGTTCTGCCCAGCCACGGAGATATCAATGACAGCACCCCACGATTGCCCGCCCAACCTTGTTTATATCTCCGATGAAGAGCCGGGATATTCACGTCAGAAACGGGGCAAAGGATTTATTTACCTGGATCATTCGGGAAAGAGGCTTCAGAATAGCCGCATCATTGAACGGATCAAGACCCTTGTGATACCTCCTATGTGGAGTAATGTATGGATATGCCCCTCCGAAAATGGACACCTGCAGGTTACCGGATATGATCAGAAGGGACGTAAGCAGTACATATATCATCAGGAGTGGGTGTTGCACAGACAGCGTACGAAATATGGAGATCTGGCTCATTTTGGCCGGGCTTTGCCTTTAATAAGAAGGCGACTGGAGGAGCACATCAAGCTAAGAAAATGGCCCAAGGAGAAGATACTTGCGATGGTAGTAATGATGCTCGATCAGCATTATATAAGAATAGGGAACAAGTATTATGAACAGGAAAATCATACTTATGGCCTTACAACACTCAGGCGCAAACACCTGAAGGAAAAAAACGGCAGGTTGTACCTCGACTATAAAGCCAAAAGTGGAAAATACAGGCACGTCAGGATCCAAAGCAAAAAGCTGGTGCGTCTTATCAGGCAAACCTCTGAACTACCTGGCTATGAAATATTTAGATATTTGGACGAAGACAATAAAAGCAGAAGGCTCGACTCACAGGACGTAAATCAATACCTACAGGAAATATCGGGACAATATTTTACCGCCAAAAACTTTCGAACCTGGGGGGGTACGGTGCTGGCTATTGGTTATTATGAAGATGTATTGCGGGAGATAAAGCAAAACCCCAGACTAAAACTGGAGACCAACCTCGTAAGAAAAGTAGCGGAGGCATTGGGAAATACAGTAGCTACCTGCAGAGAATATTACATTCACCCTAAGGTGCTTGAAGTGCTGATGAATGATCAACTGGCTAATTACAAAAAAATAAAGCTCAAAAATATAAAATATAAAAATGAGCTATCACCAAACGAACAACTTGCACTAAAAATAATAGAGAATGAAAAAGTGGAGACTCTGGCTGACCACATGCATTAATGGTAGGACTATTGCTGGTAAATTAAGTGCTGTGTAATGCGAACACCAGTCGTGGAACCAATTCTACGAATATACTTGACCAACACACCATACCTTTTCAAGAATGTCTTTTCATTTTGGCATAATATTAACGTGATACCTCTAGTACTAAAAATGAACCGCCATGAAAAACCTCCGGAACAAAATTCACCTTTCCAATATTTTGACCTGTATAAATGAAATCGACAATTACTGCGCAGACCTGACCCAGGAACAGATGCAGGATGAAGAGCTCCGAATGCTACTATACCGTAACCTGACTATGTTGGGAATGGAAGCTTCTCACGTACAACTGGAACACCCCTCTATTCGCACCCTTAAAAGTTTTGAAAAAGCTGACTACATCAATGGCCTGGGGCGGGATACATATGCCATCTTTAATTTTATTGTCAACGATCTTAGCTATTTGAAAAACATAGTTGTCGGCCTCGTCAACGGGAAAAAACGCTTAAGAGGTAAGAAAAAAATGGCTATGGCATAGGGTAGGTATGCTTTTTGGATTACTTAGGTAAAGTTTGAATACCAACTAATCCAAAGACATATGAACATATTTAAAAGATCCCAATTCCTAGAGCTGGCTGATGTGCATGCAGTGCATTGTGTTTCCATCTACATTACTACACATCGGGTATCAACCCCTGACAACCTTTACAAAGATAAGATGAGCCTCAAAAACAGGATTAAAGAAGCTGAGGCTCAACTACGTGGATACGGCCTCTCAGAGCAAGAGAGCCATGACTACCTTGCAAAGGCATATGAGCTTGTTGAAGACGAAGTGTTTTGGTCGCATTGTTCTGATGGCCTGGCTCTTTTCCTTTACAATGGTGATATACAATATCATACATTGCCATCAGCTTTTGATGAATTCACCTATGTATCAACACATCTGTACCTTAAGCCACTGGTAGAGTTTCTACACGGTGAAGGACGTCATTTTATCATGGCGCTAAGTCTGGGAAATGTACACTTCTATGAAGCCACCCGGCATACCATCACAGAAGTTAATACAGAAGGGTTAATACCTGAGGCCCTGGAAGAAGCTGTAGGAACGGATTATGAGCAAAAAACACTTCAGTACAGAAGTGGTCAGGGAGAGCGGGGAAACAGTGCGGGTATTTTTCATGGCCATGGGTCAGGAAACGACTCGGAAAGAAAAATGGAAGCCCAAAAATACTTCAGAGCTATTAATGATGGGCTTATGCAAATGCTGCATGATGAGAAAGCGCCACTGGTCATTGCATGCGTTGATTATCTATATCCTATTTATAAGGAGACCAACCACTATAAATATCTGTCAGAAAAGCATATTAGTGGCAACCATGACAAGTTGGATATTATGGAACTCAAAGAACGAGCGTGGGAAATTGTAAAGGATGGCTTTGAGCAGGAGAGGGCTACAGCAAAAGATAAATATGAACTGTTACTGAGTGGAGGAAAGGCGGCTTTCAATCCGGAGGAGGTTATCCCAGGAGCAATTATTGGCAGAGCGGAAACCCTTTTTCTAAAACGGGGAGCCTTGCTTTGGGGCACTTATGATAAAAATGAGAACAAAGTACACATCGACCAGATACAAAAGACCAATAATGCGGAACTCCTTAACAAAGCAGCGGTAGAAACAATAAAAAATGCCGGGGAGGTATACATTTTAGAGGAAGCCGACATGCCTGATAGCACTACTCCTGCCAACGCTGTATTCAGATACCAGATGTAGTGAAAATTCACAGGAATGTGTCATGATGTGTAGCGTTTTGCACATCTGCCTGATGATGAGATGGTGCAATAGCAGTGATAAAGCTCATTGTGATATTGGCATAATCTTTCCATCATTTGCAAGGTAATAGAAGTAATACAATGATCATTTAATCAAAAAAGCAATGGAAGATATACTTAGAAATAAAAAGGTAGCCATACTGGTTACAAACGGATTTGAAGAAGTAGAACTGACAGAGCCAAAGAGGGCATTGGAAAGAGCTGGTGCGGTAGCGCATATTGTTTCTCCTGAAAAGTCAAAAGTAAAAGCATGGGATAAGAAAGAGTGGGGTAAAGAATATAATGTGGACCAACCGCTGAACAACGCAGACCCAACGGATTATGATGCACTGTTACTTCCCGGTGGAGTGATCAACCCAGACCATTTACGAATGAACGCAAAGGCTGTGTCTTTTGTGAATCGTTTCATCGAAGACGGGAAGCCCATTGCAGCCATTTGTCATGGGCCATGGACACTTATAGAAACCGGTGCCCTGAAAGGACGCAGAGTTACTTCTTACGCGTCCATTAAGACAGATCTGATCAATGCAGGTGCAGATTGGGTTGACGAGGAGGTAGTCGTTGACCGCGGGTTAGTTACCAGTAGAAACCCGGGAGACATACCGGCATTCTGCAAAATGATGATAGAAGAATTTTCTGAGGGCGTGCATGAGGAACAAAAGACTTTATAGATAAATGACGGTTGTCTCAAAAAGTAACAAAAGTTGTAAACCATCATCTCTCCAGTTATAGAACTACAGAGGGAGTGATTAGGGGGGCATCAATACTATGAGTTAAGGTCGATTTAAAAGTCCTTCTCCTTTAGGAGAGGGATCTATGCACAAATTACTGCTCCAAAGGTGCATGGATCTCTCCCTCTGGTCCCCGATGGCAAGTTCGGGACATGCGGATGACTGTACTTCTTAGAAGATTTCTTTTCTTATTGTAATAACGGTTTATTTTGGGACAGCCTTTTTTATAATTATTTAATAAAAATACGGGTGCAAAGCGCCATTCACAATAGATTGAAAACACGAAGAAACTGATGAAACCCTTATATACAGCCGAAGTAGTCGCCCAGGGCGGCCGGTCGGGAAACGTAAAATCACAGGATGGAAACCTAAACCTCCAATTGTCTGTACCTGAGAGTATGGGAGGTGACGGAGCAGCCGGAACAAATCCCGAGCAACTTTTTGCAGCCGCTTACGGCCCCTGTTTTCTGGGTGCGTTGGAGTCGGTTGCAAAAAAAGAAAATATAGATCTGAACAACCCAAGAATTATTGTAAAAGCGTCTTTCAACGAAGATGGAGACGAATTTGCAATCTCAGCAGGGCTTAATGTCATTGATGAATCGGTTGAAGATGAGGTGCTGATACAACTTGTAAAAAAAACACACCAGGTTTGTCCGTATTCAAAAGCCATAAAGGGAAATATTGATGTAACTTTAACTGCAAACAAACTGGAAGTAGAGGCATGATAAATGATGGAGCAGAAGAATTAAGAGATGATATTGCTGCTATTGAGGTGGCCATGCTTACATTGAGTGATGAGCAGGGGCACCTCAATAGCTATCCCATGTATACTCTTCAACTCGATAGAGATGGAGTACTTTGGTTTTTTATAAGGCAGAGCACATTTCAATCCTCAAAAACTGAGTATGTGAACCTCAGCTACGCAGACCCGGGTTCTCATACTTACCTCTCCATTTCCGGCAGCGCCATCTGCAGGGAAGACCCGGAGTTAAAAAGAAAATTCTGGTCCCCGCTGTATGAGACATGGTTTCCAATGGGAGTCGACCATACTGATCTCTGTCTGTTAGCAGTTAAAATAGAAAAGGCCGATATTTGGGACCCGGAAACCGCTGCTATGAAAAATTTAATCAATATAAAGAGGTAAGGGTAAAGAGGTGATACATATCACTTTTGAGCCTTTTCTGTTATAGTAGTGGATATTGCTATATATGAGCTATAAGTGTATCTCCATAAAATGAGTACTAATAAGGCAAAGAGTGTATTATTAAAAATACTTAAAGGGATCGGTTGGTTCTTTCTGGGGCTAATTTTATTGCTTATTATCATTATCCTATCCTTGCGGATACCAAAAGTTCAGCAACTAATCACAGATGAGGCTGTTAAATTCTTCAAAAGCAAAGTAAATACAGAGGCCCGTATCGGACGCTTGTATGTAAATTTCCCCAAAACAATCATCATTGAAAACATCTATATCGAAGACTTAAAGGGCGATACGCTTGTTTACAGCCAGCGCATAGCTGTAGATACCGATCTGTGGGGGTTACTTGATAATCGCTTTGAGATCAATGATCTGGAGGTGGAAAAGCTCATTTCCAATATTTATAATACTTCAAACGACAGCACATTTAACTATCAGTTTATCATAGATGGATTTGCCGCTCCGTCTGACAGCACCCAGACCGCTACCTCTCAGGATACCACCGCACAACCTTTTACTTTTGCGATTTACGAAGCGACCATTAAGGATAGCAGAGTCGAATATAAGGATCTGTATAATGGAATGAAGCTCTCAGCGCACATTGGTGGATTTCATACCAGTTTGTCAGACTTTGACCTGGAAGAATTGATCATCAGTATTGACGAGATCACACTGACAGACAGCAAGGGGAAATTTGCCATACTTAAAAGTACCGAGTCAGATACCACTGCTGCGGAACAGGTTGTCAATATCTCTGGCAAGTCATTATTGGTGGATAATGTGGAATTCACCTTTGAGGATAAGCCGGGAGCGCTCAAAGTTTTTACGGATATCGGTCGTGTAGAAGGTGATATAAATGAGATAGATATTAACCGGCAGATCTACCGAATTGATAATATGGCCATACTTAACAGCTTCGTTTCTGTCGATCAGTTTTCCGGGGCTGATACAACAACCACAGCAGATACCGCGTCAACTGCCGCTATAGAGCTTTTGGCCAGCGTTAAAAAGGGGGCGATAAAAAATACATCGTTCAGATTTTATGACCATACGGCTCCTGCTGTTCAGGGATTTGACCCTGCTCATATGTGGTTTCGACAGGTAAATGCAGACTTTGAGGCTATAGAATTTAAAAACGGGTATGCACAGGGAGAAGTCAAACAGCTTTCAGCCAATGAAAAAGGGGGAATGACATTGAAGCAATTTCAAAGTGCTTTTAAATATGGCCCGGACGAATCATATGCCAATAATTTGAAGCTTGTCACAGACCGATCCAATATCAGTGCAGATCTTAGAGCAGGCTATCTCTCCATAGAAGCGCTGCAGAATGACCTTAAGGCTGTTGCAGTTGATGCAAAATTTTCAAGATCCAGAATAGACCTGCAGGATATCTTTTATTTTCAACCGGCTTTGAAGCAAAACATGCCTGCTTTGACCGAAAGATCCAGCCAGATAATTGTTGAAGGAGCCATAGAAGGTGAGCTGGCGGACCTGAATGTCCGGCAGCTTGAGTTGGAAGCCCTGCGCTCTACACATATGCAGATTACAGGCAATATCAAGGGACTACCCGATGCTGATAACCTGGCGTGGGATGTTGATCTCAAAGAGCTGATCACCTCCAGACGGGATATAAGCTCTGTGGTACCTGACACACTCATACCACCGGATATAAATCTACCCCGGCAGATCAGGGTGTCCGGTACATCGAAAGGGAGCATGTCCGATTTCAAGGCCAGGATAAAGATAGGTACATCTTATGGCGGAGCAGAGGCCAACGTGAGGCTAACAAAACAAACCCCGGAGTTGTATGCCTATGAAGGTCATATAGAGGCAGACAGCTTCAATCTGGGAGCTTTGCTCAATCAGGAGGCGCAGATGGGCGCTATATCATTAAATGCTGATGTAGATGGAGAGGGCTTTGACCCTGCAGACATGAAAGCAAAAATAAAGGGCAAAGTATCCTCTTTTGTTTATAATAGCTACAACTACAACAACCTGGATATTAATGGAAGGGTAGAGGGGATGCAGTTTCAGGGCGACCTGGCCATGGACGATCCGAACCTGGATTTCGACTTTCAGGGCCTGGTTAACCTCAATGACAGTATTCCGCAATACAGTTTCACCCTAAACCTGCAGGCGCTTGATATGCAGGCGCTCAACTTTTCTCAGGAAGACCTCAAGATAAGGGCCAGAGTAGTTTCCGATATCAGGGGCAGTACTATCCAAAACATTAACGGCACCCTGGAAATTGAAGATATGGTTATCAGCAGAGAGGAGGATATTTATCGGTTGGATACCTTCCTGCTGTCGGCTACTACGGACAAAGAGATTACGGATATCTCTATATTTTCTAATATCATAGATGCACAATTTAACGGTAACTTTGACCTAGCTACACTGCCGGAAGTGTTTGAAAAGCATATCAACAGATACTATTCTCTGACTGATGTACCGGATGTGTCAGAGCTTGCTCCTCAACAGTTTGACTTTAATATTAACATAAAGAGCCCGCTGTTTTTTTCCGAAATACTAATTCCCGGCCTGGAAGAATTCGAACCAGGGCCCATCAAAGGTTCGTACAATAGCGACCGATGGGCGCTTGATGTTACCGTAAATGTGCCGAAGATAGTATATACTGGCACCGCTGTAGATTCATTGAACATCCACGTCTACTCAAATGAAGAATATCTTGGCTATGAAACGAAAATCGCCAGTCTCGGCGCCGGGGCTATCGAGGTTGAAAACATTCACCTGACAGGAATTGTTGAAGCGGGGCACATCGAAACCGACCTGATGATAAAGGATGACACAGGTGAAAATAAGTATATGTTTGGCGGTATATTTATTAGCGGTGACGAATATTACCGTTTTCAATTTACCCCAGGGGAATTTATGCTCAACTATGAAGATTGGAAGGTTAAACCCAGCAATGCGATAGATTTTTATCCTTCGGGAATTTGGGTGCAAAACATGGTCCTCACCAAGGATGGTCAGCGGATAGCTGTTGAGTCTGCAATAAACCAGGAAAATGATAGCACATTAGCCGTGGGAATCACCGATTTTGATCTTAGCTTCATAGGGAAACTCGATGAAAGTGAGCAGTATCTGGTTGGAGGTATATTAGATGGCAACATCAACTTGATAATGGAAACTGCAAAATCTGCGTTTACTTCTGATCTGAATATTACTGATTTTAGCTTTAAGGGAGATACGCTTGGCAACGTCACCCTTCAGGCCGCTCAGGTGGAGGGAAACCGGTATAACCTGGACCTCGAGATTAAAAGTGAACTCAATAACCTGAAAGTGGATGGCTACTATTTGGCGGATAGCGTACCTGATATGCACTTTGATGTTGATCTTGTGCGACTGGAACTGGCCTCAATAGAGTCGTTTACTATGGGACAACTTCAGAATATGGATGGGTTTCTCACAGGCGACTTGCAGCTTAGAGGATCAATGAGCGATCCGGATATAATAGGTAATATCAGATTTAATGAAGCGTCATTCACTACGGCCTTTCTTGGAAGCCGGATGTCCATTGACAATGAAGTGATAACTTTTAACAGGGCCGGGATCACATTTAATGATTTTACTATAGCCGATGTAAATAACCATACTGCGCGCATCAACGGACGGGTGCTTACCAAAGACTATATTTTGTATGAACTTGACCTCAATGTCGTTACCAATGAATTCATGTTGCTGAACACCACAGAAGATCAAAATAAGCTGGTTTATGGGAAGGTTGAGGTGAACAGCAGAGCATCTATCAGGGGCACGTCAGCTAGTCCTGATATACAGCTAGAGGTAAGCCTTAAAGACGACAGTTACCTGACATATGTTATCCCGGAAGAAGAGATCCAGCTTCAGGAACGTGAAGGTGTAGTGGAGTTTTTTGACAAGGATCAGGAAAATGATCCTTTTTTACAGGAAAAAGAAGTGTCTGCTACAACAGATTCCCTCAAAAGTACTTTCAAGGGTATAGACCTTACGGCAAAAATAGATGTTAACCGAAGCAATACCTTTAGTGTAATTATTGATCCGGTCACGGGTGACAAGCTTACTGTTCAGGGTGATGCCAATCTTACCTTGGGTATCAAGCCATCTGGCGATATGACCCTCACTGGCAGGTATGAAGTACATAATGGTCAGTATAATCTGAATTTCTACGGCCTCGTCAAGAGGGAATTTGATATAGCCGAAGGCAGTTACCTGATCTGGACGGGCGATCCGTTAAATGCCCGTGTCGACATAACTGCCACTTATACTGTTTCTGCTGTGTACCAAAACCCGGGAAGTAATGAGGTTTCCAGTCAAAAAGTACCGTTCATTGTTTATCTGGATATAAAAAATGAACTGCTAAGCCCGGAGATATCTTTCCGCCTTGGTTTAGCTGAAAGTGCCGCGGCTTCCGGTGCACAGGCTTTTGTATCAACAGTGAACAAAAGTGAGAATGAACGTAATACCCAGGTGTTCTACTTGTTGCTTTTTAAGAGTACAAAAGACCTGGAGTCTTTCAGTACAACTGGTGGAGGGGGTAATATTGCCGAAGCTACTGCCAGAAGCAGTGCCAGCAGGATACTGAGCAATCAGCTCAACAGACTTGCCGGTAAGATCGAGGGTGTGGAGCTGAGTCTCGACCTGCAATCGTACAACACTACCGGGGCTTCCGGGGGCACAACTCAACTGGAGTTAGGGCTTTCCAAACAACTTTTTAACAACAGGGTCATAGTTAAAGTTGCTGGCAGTTTTGGTCTGGAAGGGCAGGAAGCTGAACAGCAGCAAAATCTGTCAGATTTTGCCGGAGATATAAAAGTGGAATACAAGATCACCGAAGATGGTCGCTACAGGTTAGTGGGATTCCGCCAAAATGAATATGACAACCTCTTGCAGGGTGAGATCATAAAAACAGGTGTGGGTATTATATTCGTTCGGGACTACGATGCTTTTAGAGAACTGTTCAGTATGAAGAAGGATAAAAAGGAAGGGGGCGAATGAGAACAGGAATTATATACTGCCTTTGCTTGTTTTCCCTGGTGTTTTTTGGCTGTAGCGGAGCTAAATACCTGAATGAAGGACAGAAATACTATGATGGAGCCACCATCAGGTTTAGGGCTGCCAAACCTGTAAAAGACAAGAGCAAAATTAAGCCGGAGATGGAAGAGATGCTCACTCCCAAACCCAATGCCAGGCTATTGGGCGCCAGACCAAAAGTGTGGTTTTATCACATAGCGGGCGAACCAAAAAAAGAAAAGGGGCTGAAGCACTGGATGAAGACCAAGCTGGGTGAAACCCCTGTTTACTTTTCAGATGTTGATATTTCAAGAAATATCAACTTACTGGAAAACAAATTGCATAATGAAGGTTTTTTCGATGCACACGTTGATCATGAGGTCCACGAAAAGAAAAACGCCAACACTATTACCTATAATGCCCATGTAAATGAGCCCTATAGATATGATACCATTCATTTTCCGGTTGGGGAAAGTTCTCTGGTCCGGGCCATCAGAGGCACCGGCGAAGAATCTCTGCTGGAAAAGCAGCAACGATATGATCTGGACCGGTTAAAAGAAGAAAGGCTGCGTATTGAAAAAGGCCTTAAAGATCAGGGATATTTTTATTTTGATGATCAATTTCTTTTATTCAGAGCAGATACCACTATTGGAAACAGAATGGTGGACCTGCACATGACCGTTAAGGAAGATACTCCCCCACAGGCAAAGCGATTCTTTAGAATAGGACAGGTAACAGTGTATCCCGAGTACCAGTTTGATAAAAGGAACACGTTGGGAGAACCGGATACCACCATCGTAGGCTATGTGCGGTATATACACAGTAAAGATGATTTCAAGCCAGAGATGATCATTAATCACGTAAGGATCAGAGAGGGTGATATATACACCAAAGAGGCAGAACTTGTTACACTCAACCGGCTCACCCAGCTTGACGTATTCAAATTTGTCAATGTAGATTTCACCCGCTCTTCAGATCATGAGCTGCAAACCGATATATATCTTACTCCTTTCAAAAAGAAATCCCTTAGGCTAGAGCTTCAGGCTGTGTCCACTTCCAATAATTTTGTGGGGCCCAACTTTATAGCCTCTTTTCGCAACAGAAATTTTCTGCGAGGGGCAGAGCTATTTGAATTTAACCTTACGGCCGGCTATGAATTTCAAATGGGCGGGCAGAAACAAGATCAGGATGCTAAACAGTCGTCATTAAATTCATATATTCTTGGTGCGGAAGGAATACTGACAGTACCCAGATTTATTACCCCCTTTGATATTGAGAATGTATCTTCAAGATTTGTTCCTCAGACCAGATTCAGATTGGGATACAGGCTGCTGCAGCGGGTGGATTTTTTCAGGCTCAATTCTTTTGAAATAGACTACGGGTTTTCCTGGCGGGAGACAGTCACCCGAAGGC
Source organism: Fulvivirga imtechensis AK7 (assembly GCF_000331535.1). Classification (GTDB taxonomy): domain Bacteria; phylum Bacteroidota; class Bacteroidia; order Cytophagales; family Cyclobacteriaceae; genus Fulvivirga; species Fulvivirga imtechensis. The sequence continues at coordinate 62,263 of NZ_AMZN01000008.1, forward strand.
ATGAGTTATATCCCGTAAGCATCAAATTCATTCAATTAGGCAGTATATCCGATACTTTTAATGAAATTCTGGGGAACAATCAACTTCTGGCACGTAGCTATGAAGAGCAGTTTATTCTTGGCGCTGTCTATTCCTTTTTTTACAATTCTCAAGGCAAGGAAGGACGTGCGACCAGGACCCATAACTTCTATTTTAATGGCAACATTGATCTTTCAGGCAATCTTGCTCATCTGCTACAGTTAGGGGTCAGGAAAAAAGAAAATACTGATGATGACCCTTATACCCTGCTTGGGTCTCCATATTCACAATTTGTAAAGACAGACATTGATATAAGGCACTACTGGAGGTTTAGCAGATCATCAAGGCTTGCCTCCAGGTTAATTGCAGGCATAGGCTATGCCTACGGCAATTCGGTCGTGCTGCCATATACCAAACAATTTTCCATAGGAGGCTCCAGCAGTATCCGGGCTTTTAGACCAAGGTCCGTAGGTCCCGGTACTTTTGAAACTCCTGAGAATCTTAGATTTATAGATCAGACAGCCGATATTAAACTGGAGGGGAACGTAGAGTACCGGTTTGATATAGTAGGATCTTTCAAAGGCGCTGTTTTTGTAGATGCTGGAAATGTATGGACACTTAAAGAAGATGAGAACCGGCCCGGAGGCAGGTTTGATAGTGCAGAATTTTACAAACAGATAGCGGTAGGGACCGGGATAGGGCTTCGTTTTGATGTAGAGTTTTTTGTGATACGTTTTGATCTGGCCTTCCCTTTGAAAGTACCGTCAGACCCTAAATGGATGTTTAGTGAAATAGCCATACAAGACAGTGATTGGAGGCAGCAAAACCTCATATTAAATATTGCCATAGGTTATCCATTCTAAACAATCCGGGGATTTTATTCTACATTGGTTTCCATTATTACTCCTGTTATAGGTCAAAAAAAGCTTTTACAGAAGATTTTTTTTGGTACTTATTTTGGTGTAAGATATTAGAAATCAAAACCGAATGTAGTTATGGAATCAATAAAAAACAGACTTGTATCACTGATAACAGCAGTATTTATACTATTGGTCTTCGTGTTCAGTTCCTTTTTAATGTCCGGTTGTAAATCAGCAAGCAATACAGCGAAAGGCGGTGCCGTAGGCGCTGCAGCAGGTGGAGCTATTGGCGCCGCTATCGGTAGCGCTTCCGATAATACTGCGGTAGGCGCTATTATCGGAGCCGCTGTGGGTGGTTCAGCAGGGGCGCTGATTGGAAGAAGAATGGATAAACAGGCTGAGGAACTAAGGAGAGACCTGGAAGGTGCAGAAGTAGAAAGAGTTGGTGAGGGTATTAAGATCACCTTTGATTCAGGGTTATTGTTTGACGTAGACTCATATACACTTAAGCCAGCCACCAAACAAAATCTCACCGAACTGGCAGAGACGCTTAAAAAGTATGAAGACACGAATATCCTGATCGAAGGACATACAGACAATACCGGATCCGACAACTATAACCAAACCCTGTCGGAAAACAGAGCCGGAGCAGTAACTAACTATCTGACTGCCCAAGGCGTATCACGTAATAGGATCACAACCATGGGATATGGAGAATCGCAACCAATAGCTGACAATAGCACAACCAGTGGAAGAGATCAGAACAGAAGAGTAGAAGTGGCCATTTATGCTAATGAGAAAATGAAAAAAATGGCCGAAAGAGGAGAGCTATAATCCTGATTTAGAGAATTTAGCTTATATTAAAAACCCCAATGCTATCCCCGGTAAAGTTATCCGGGAGCAATGGGGTTTTTTCTATAGAGAAGGAGAGCGTTGAAACACCTGTTATTTTTCATTTTTGTCTTATGCATCTCAATACCGGCTGTCTCCCAGAAAAAGGGTAAGACGACAGGTATGGACAGCGTTCGTGTTAAGGGCAGAAGCTTTTTGATCCTGGCGGACTCATCTATATATATTGAAAAAGATACGGTTATTTTTCTCCCGGATTCTGTGGCCAGACAGCTTAGAAGAGATGAGACCAGGCGCAGCGATGAATTTTATAAAAGGTTAAAGGAGAGATTTTATAAAACAAGATTTACCCGCGAGTTGTATGACCTTCTTTTTGTAGATCCCAGTAAAAGCGCTAAGCCAAAAGAAACCACCTCTATAAGCAATGGTAACTACAAGAAATATGAAGGAAGAAGAATTAACCGCATCATTATAAAAAAACTGGAGGTTTTTGGTACCAGTATTCTTGACACCACCCGGCATTCAAAGGCCTGGGCTGCCAAAGTGGCCAATGATCTGCATGTTTACACCAGAAGCAGGATCATTAGGAATAATATCTTCTTTGCCGAAGGAGATAACATTAACCCTGATGCCCTGAGTGATAGTGAGCGTGTGCTTCGTAACCTGCCTTATGTAAGAGATGCCCGTATTTATGTTATCTCCGGAAGCGATTCGGAAGATGTAGAGGTACTGATCATTATAAAGGATATCTGGTCCATTTCAGGTGAGGTGAGCGTTGGGGGTTTCGATGCGGCTGATTTTGCCGTAATAGACAAAAATTTTCTTGGGCTGGGCCATGAGCTAAGAAATGAATTTCTTTATAACACTGATCACAGACCGGCCATAGGTTATAACGGAACTTATAGTATCAACAACATAAAAAACACCTTCATTACCGGAGAGGTTAATTTTGCACGCTCAGAACCACTGGACAGAGTTGGTATCAGGTTCTATAGAAATTTTATTACCCCGGAAATCAAATATGCCGGAGGTGTGGAGTTAAACAAGACCAATATCCTGCTCAAAAGGGAGTACCCCGATACCACCATTTCATTTCATACGGAGTTCAACCATCAGGATATGTGGGTAGGCAGATCCTGGCTGATCGATGCTAATGAAGATAAGGGTCGTACGAACTTACAACTGGCTGCCAGATATGACAGGGTGAGGTATCTCGACAGGCCTGTGGTTACCTCCGATACCAATCAAATGTTCTTTGATCGAAACCTCTACCTTTATTCATTTGGCATATCCAGAAGAGATTATGAAAAAAGCTCGCTGGTTCGTGGGTATGGAAGAACGGAGGATATCCCTAATGGCTATCTGCTGGAGTTTACAACCGGTAAAGAAAGCAATGAGTTTTATAACCGCGCATACATTGGATGGAGATTTTCCATAGGTAATTTTTATGGACGAACGGGCTATTTTCGACCTTCCATGGCCCTGGGCGGGTTTATCCGTAAAGGGCGTGTGGAACAGGGTACTTTTAAGACTACAATTGACTATTTTAGTCACTTATACCGGTTCAGAAGGGTTAATTTCAGGCAGTTCTTCAGACTTGATTATACTATTGGCATCAATCGTTTTCATGATGAATTTGTTAATATAAATAATGGCAGAGGTATACGCGGCCTGAGTGACACCTTCCTCAGGGGTACACGAAAAATTGCTTTAAGTGCGGAAACTGTAGCTTTTACGCCAATTTATGTCATTGGCTTCCGGTTTGCTTTTTTTGGATTCATTGATCTGGCCATGGTCAATTCAGAAAATAGCAAGCTGTTGAAAAATCCACTTTACCAGGGATATGGCATCGGCCTACGGTTGAGAAATGAAAATATGGCCTTTGAAGCCATACAGATCCGCCTGGCGTGGTATCCGGTTACGCCTCCCGACCAGTCTTCACTGGGTTTTGAACTCACCGGCCAGGAGCCATTGAGGATTCCCGATTTCCGCATAGAACGACCCGATGTATTAGAATTTAACTAGTGTTGAGTTAAGTGTACTGTGCCGTATAAGTTGCAGTTATTTTTGTTCCACGCAACGCAAAAAATATGAGCATAGCCATAGCTACGTAAGTATTTTTTAAGGCAGCATGGGACAAAAAGAACAAAGCTTGGTATGGCTAAAGTATGCTTAACTTAACACTAGTCTAGTGTGGTGATTGCTAAATTTGGTTTACTGAATTTTTGCCACTTCGTCCCGCCCTTTGGCGAGAACGTTTTCATAGAGACATTAACTAACGTGAGTTCGACATAAAATACTTAAAAATAGACGGTCATCCTATCCCGAAGGCTTTAAGGCTTTCGGGAGAAGGATCTTCCCAAGTTGTGATTAGTACCCTTGACCTTAGTAAGATTCTTCGTGCCTCCGCGAGGCAGGTTAGGCAAGTTCGGGGACCTTAAAAGGAGGTTTTCAGGTCTGTTTTTAGATACAAATACAATTTAATCGGTTCTACTATATCGAACTCACGTTAACTAAGAGCCGTAACTGCAGTAGAGCAGCCGTAAACTGTAAGCTGCAAAACAAAAACAGAGAACTGAGAACAAAGAACTGAGAACTCTAAAGCAACCCCTTTAACGCGTGATAAACATTGTCAGCCACAACCTCATGCCCTTTTACATTAGGGTGTATGCCATCCGCCAGGTTGAGATCACGATCGCCTGCCACACCTTCCAGCAGGAAGGGGATAAGCAGTGCATCATTTTTTTTGGCGAGTTCCGGGAATATACTCTTAAATTCTTTTGAATAATCCTGCCCCAGGTTGGGGGGCACCATCATACCCGCAATAACAATCTTTACATTCGGATTTTTTGCCAGTACCTTATCAATAATACCTTGTAAATTCTTCTTTGTCTCTGCCGGAGGTAATCCTCGCAGGCCATCATTGGCACCTAGCTCAAGCACAAAAATGTCAACAGGTTGCCTCAGTATCCAATCAATGCGGCTTAAGCCACCAGCAGAAGTCTCGCCACTCAGCCCGGCGTTGATCACCCGGTACTTATGCGCTTTCGATTTCAGCTTATTTTCTATCAAAGCAGGAAAAGCCTGTTCTTTAGACAAACCATACCCGGCAGTAATACTATCTCCGAAAAAAATGATCGTTTTGTCCTGATCATTAAAGCTGAAAAATACTGAGGTTGAAAGTAAGAGAATGAATAATAATCTGAATTTCATTTTTTATAAGTTGTATTCCTCTAAATTTAATATAACGTGGTTCGATATAAAACACTTAAAAATAGGCGGTCATCCTGACGGGAGAAGGATCTTCCTAAGTGGTGAATAGTACCTTGAACTTAGCAGGATCCTTCATTCTTCCTGAATGACCCTTAAAATGAGGTTTTTGGCTCTGTTTTCAGATATCATACCTTCAATCGGTTCTACTATGTCGAACTCACCTTAATATACACAATAATAAGTAATCAAATTTTACACCAAAAAAATAACCACTCAAGGAAAACTGATAACCTATTGATGCGTTTAAACGCTTTATTAGTGAGTGTTTGTAAGAAAACGCCAATGTCTGCGTTACGCTCGCCCCAAAAAGGCTCTCGTACCTTAGTACGCTCCACTTTTTGGGACTTCGCAAGCCCTTGCTCTGCCGAAGCGGCTATGCAAAGGCGAGCTAGACCTTGGCGTTTTCTTAAAGCCACTTAGAGTTTTCTTAGAGACACCAGTTAGTCAGCAATGTTACGATGTTAGAAATATTAAAAAGCACATGTCAGATATCTTAGTTGTTCAGAATTTAAGCAAATCATTTTCATCGGGGAATAAAACACTGACCGTCCTTGATGATATTTCGTTTTCAGTGGAGGAAGGAGCCAGTGTTTCTATTGTAGGGCCATCGGGAAGCGGCAAAACCACATTGCTTGGCTTGTGTGCAGGACTGGATGTAGCCACGAGTGGTACTGTATCACTTGTAGGGATGAAGCTAAATGCCCTTGATGAGGATGATCGTGCATATGTCAGGAACCAGCATGTAGGATTTATTTTTCAAAATTTCCAGCTACTTCCTACGCTTACTGCATTGGAAAATGTAACCGTTCCGCTGGAGTTACGAGGAGAAAAAGGATTTAAACCTAAGGGTGAGGAGCTGTTGGATCGTGTTGGGCTGGGTGATAGGATGCAACATTATCCATCGCAGTTGTCAGGTGGAGAGCAGCAGCGGGTAGCTTTGGCACGAGCTTTTATCAGCTCGCCTAAAATACTTTTTGCAGATGAACCTACCGGTAACCTGGATGAAGATACGGCACACCACGTCACCGACATACTATTCAACATCAACAAAGAAGAAGGTACCACGCTGGTATTGGTTACTCACAACATGGAGCTGGCAGAAAACACAGAGCGTATCCTGCAGATACGAGGCGGTAAATTGGTTGCAGACAGAAAATCATTGACGGCTTCCTGATGGAGTATATCATTAAAATTAAAAAAGAGAAAAGGAACCTCCTGAAGGATAAATGGGTTTGGAAAATGGCCTATCGGGATGCCCGGAAAAATTTTGCACGTCTCTTTCTATTCATATCTTCCGTTATTATTGGCATTGCTGCCGTAGTGTCTATCAACTCTTTCAATGCCAATCTTCAAAGAAGTATTGATGAACAAGCCAAAGATTTGCTTGGTGCGGACCTGATTGTTAATGCCAATAACCCATTCGAGGAGGAATTACTTGCCGCCTTCGATTCCATACAGTCGCAGGAGCAGGCGGAAGAGGCCAATCTGGCATCTATGGCGATGTTCATGACCAGTACCCCAGGAACCAGGCTTATACGTATAGTGGCCTTAAGGGGTGGTTTTCCTTTTTATGGCGGAATTGAGACCTCCCCAGGAGATGCCTATAACATCATGAAGTCGGCTCCTTTTGTTATGGTAGATGAAAATCTGGCCAGCCAGTACGATGTGTCATCGGAGGATTCCGTGCAATTGGGTGGTATGGTCTTTCAGATTGCCGGAGAGGTAAGTAAAATACCGGGAGGAGGAGGTATACAATCCACTTTTACTCCATCTGTATACATTTCGCTCGACTATTTGGATAGTACCAACCTTGTGCAGTATGGCAGCCGGGTTAATTATAAGCGCTATTTTAAATTTGAAACTGAAGAACAGACGGAAGCAGCCATTGAAATACTGAAGCCAATTATCAGGAAATACGGGCATTCATATGAAACAGTGGATGGCCGCAAGGAAAATCTTGGTGAAGGATTCCGGAATCTTTACAGGTTTTTTAATCTCTTAGCTTTTATAGCCCTTATACTTGGATGCATAGGAGTGGCAAGCTCGGTACATATTTATGTAAGAGAAAAAAGGGAGACAGTAGCTGTTCTGCGTTGTATAGGAGCTTCTGGGTGGCAATCGTTTAATATTTTCTTTATTCAAACGGCCTTTCTCGGGCTTCTTGGCAGTGCTCTTGGTGTATCTCTCGGCCTGGCTATCCAATACCTTTTGCCTCAACTACTATCGGAGTTCATTCCTCTTAACCTGAATTTACAGATATCATGGAGCGCTGTTATCGAGGGACTTATATTAGGGGTGGTGATATCCCTGTTATTCTCTGTTCTTCCACTGGTTTCCGTGCGGTTTGTACCACCGCTAACGGTCCTCAGAACCAATTTTGAACCATTGAAGACAGTGTCGAAGGTTCGCATAACAGTGATTATTCTCATCTTGCTGTTTCCTTTTCTTTTTGCAGCTTACCAATCCGACAGCCTGATCATCGGGGCATCCTTTTTTGCAGCGCTGCTTATAGCATTTACAGCCCTTGCTACAGTAGCCATGCTCTTGATGAAAACAGTAAGAAGATTCTTTCCTTCCGGGTGGAGCTTTGTATGGAGACAGAGCCTTGCCAATCTTTTCAGACCTAATAACCAGACTGTAGTGCTGGTTGTAGTGATTGGACTGGGAGCTTTCCTGATGGCTACCCTTAACATCGTACAAAACAGCTTGCTCAATCAGGTGGAGTTTATAGGCGAGGAAAATCAGTCTAATACAATTTTATTTGATATTCAACCGGGGCAGAAAGAAGGGGTCGTTGAACTAACCAAAGAAAATGAGCTTCCGGTTCAGCAACTGGTTCCTATCATCACCTGTCGTATCAGTAGCATTAATGGAAAGTCCGTGTCAGAAATCCAGAATGATACTACGGATGCGATACCCAACTGGGCTATTACGAGAGAGTACCGGGTTACTTACCGGGATAGTCTCCATTCCGCTGAGACATTGGAAAGGGGCACTCTTCAGCACATTTCTAATGACTCTGTTTATGTCACCATTTCAGCAGGTATGCATGAAAACCTTCAGGTTGACATTGGCGACACTGTAGTTTTTGATATCCAAGGGGTGCCGGTAAGAACATATATCAGTGGTGTTAGGGATGTTGAGTGGCCTAAAGACCCTCCAAACTTTATCTTTGTATTTCCGCAAGGAGTGCTGGAGCAGGCTCCACAGATCTTTGTGCTGACTACCAGGATAGAGGGGCAGTCTCAGGCTAATAACTATCAACGTGAGTTGGTTACCCTGTTCCCCAACGTGTCGCTGATCGATCTCCGGTTGGTATTGTCTACCATTGATGAGTTTTTCGACAAAGTATCTTTTGTTATCCAGTTTATGGCACTTTTTAGTATTGTTACCGGTTTGGTGGTATTGGCAGGAGCCGTTATGAATAGCAAATACCTGCGCCTGAAGGAGAATGTGCTACTCAGGACAATCGGTGCCATGAAAAAGCAAATATGGGGCATGACCATACTGGAGTATGGGTATCTGGGCTTTTTTGCAGGACTCACCGGTATCGGCCTGTCGGTGCTTAGCGGATGGGCATTAGCAGTATTCTTTTTTGAGATCATATTTTTACCCGATTTTGTCAGTTTGATCTTGATCTGGTTAGGCATCATCTTGCTTACTATATTTGTAGGCTGGTTAAATACCCGGGATGTTATCAACCGGTCGCCATTGGAGGTACTGCGAAAAGAGGGATAGATTCATTATATTTATATGCTGTAAGATTGGCAACAATTGTCAATAAAAACTATCTGATTTGTAAATGCATCTGGTGAGGAAAGTAATTAGTGTCTCTAAGAAAACGCCAATGTCCGCGTTACGCTCGTCCCAAAAATGCTCACGTACCCCAGTACGCTCCGCTTTTTGGCACTTCACAAGCCTTGACCTTGACGTTTTCTTAAAGCCACTTAGAGTTTTCTTACAAACGCTAATTATTGGACTCTTCGTTGGCCTGTGCAGCGTAGGAACATGCGCTTCCGGGGACCCCGGTATCAAGTATATACAGAACAAGGGCCAGTGGTCTCAACAAGCTTTGTTTGCAGCAGATATACCGGGAGGTAATGTGTATGTAAGAGACAATGGCTTTATGTACATTTTTTATGATACAAAAGCCCTGCATGAAAAACACGAAGGTTACACAGATCAAAAAGATTACCTGCCCTCTGGACATAGATCGGAGCATAATCCTTCAACAGAAAACCTACGGCAGCATCTATTTACGGCAGAATTTATCGGGGCTGATTTTTCCAGGGTTACCCCTCTGGAACAGGAAGCCACAAGCTACAACTATTTTCATGGCAATGATCCCTCGCGCTGGGTAAGCGGAGCCAAGGCATTTAATAAATTACTGCACGCTGATATCTATCCGGAAATAGATATGATCACATATTCGAAAGGATACAGTATGAAATATGACCTTGTGGTCAGGGAAGGCGGTGATCCTGATCAGGTAAATATAAAGTATGAAGGTCTTGAGGACATCTATCTGTCGGAGGGAAGCCTTTTTCTCACGACTTCGGTTAATGAGGTACAGGAGTATCAGCCCTATGCCTATCAATGGGTAGATGGGCAGAAGAAACAAGTGGTCTGTGAATATGTGCTTCAGAATAATATCCTGAGCTATTCTTTTCCTTTAGGTTATAATCCTTGTTTGGAGTTGGTTATAGACCCTATTCTTATCTTTTCTACTTATTCCGGTTCACCCGCAGACAACTGGGGCAATACGGCTACCTATGGAGAAAATGGTAAGCTCTATGCCGGAGGGATTACCAACCATTATCGTGGAGGCGCTTTTTTAGGGGAGTTTCCTGCAACCCCTGGTGCATTTCAAACTTCCTGGGGAGGGTTATGGGATGTTGCCATTCTAAAATATGATTCCAGTGGCTCGGAGTTGGAATATGCTACTTATCTCGGGGGTAGCGGCTCAGAGACCCCGCACAGTATGATCATTAACAGCAAAAACGAGCTTATTATATTCGGAACCACCAGCTCCGCTGATTTCCCTATAACCACAGATGCATATTCAGATACATTTTCAGGAGGCACCTCAGTTACACCGATAGGAGGGGTGCCGTTCGAAGACGGAACGGATATTTTTATTGCAAAATTAAACCAGTCGGGCACCAAACTGTTAAGTTCTACATTTGTTGGAGGAAGTGATAATGACGGCATCAATCCTTCAGAAAGTATTCTTACGAAAAACTATGGAGACCAGCAGAAAGGTGAGGTGTATATTGATGACGTTGATGATATTTATTTTGTAGGCAGTACCAGTTCAAATGATATATTCTCTGGCAGTACCGTTTCGTTTGAAAACCAATATCAGGGAGGGATGACTGATGCTATGGTAGTGAAAATGTCGGGAGATCTCACAAGTATGATCTGGGGTGGTTATCTTGGAGGCGCGAGATCAGATGCCGGCTTTTCATTAAGGGTTACCGAAGATAAGCATGTAATAGCTGTTGGTGGTACCGAAAGCGCAGATTTTCCCACAGTAGCAGGGGGTATTCAATCTGTATATCAGGGCGGTATAGATGGGTGGATATGTAAAATTGCAGCTACCGGTGATTTGATAACGAATAGTACCTTTTTAGGTACTTCAGAATACGACCAGGCATACTTTGTAGATCTCAATAGTGCAGGCGAGGTGTATGTGCTGGGGCAGACAAAGGGTGTATATCCTGTAATCGGTAGTGTGTTCAACAATCCGAAAAGTGGCCACTTTATACATAAACTCACTTCGGATTTGAGCGCCACGATTTTTTCAACTGTTTTTGGTGAACCAAATATTCAAAGGCCCAACATAGCACTTACGGCATTTTTGGTTAATGATTGCAACAACCTTTACGTATCGGGTTGGGGAAGCACGAGTGGATCTTTTTTAGGTAATAACTACGTAGCTTTAGATGCTGCCGACATGCCCACAACAACCGATGCACTCAGACAGACTAGCAATGGATCGGATTTTTATCTAATGGTATTGGATGCAAATGCAACATCACTTCTGTATGCAACCTATTTTGGAGGGGATGGTTCGATAGTTCATGTAGATGGAGGCACCAGCAGGTTTGACAAAAGAGGTATAGTGTACCACTCGGTTTGTGCCAGTTGTTTTGAAAATACCTCTACATTCCCTACTACGGAAGGAGCCTGGTCGCAGGTTAATGGCGCCTCCGGTGGCTGTAACAATGCCGCTTTTAAATTTGATCTGGCCACCCTTAAAGCGCGGTTGCAAACCAATTCTGTAGCTTTTGATCAGCCGGGGCTCTCAACAATATGTATGCCTGACGATATTGTATTTCAAAATTTCAGTATTGGAGGTGAAGTTTTTGAATGGAACTTTGGTGATGGTACGGCTACTACCCGTACAGATACGACTTATATTGTGCACAACTATAAAGCTCCCGGACAATATAAGGTAACGCTCCGGGCAATTGACCCCAATACATGTACAAGTGAAGACCTTACCTCAACAATAGTGGAGGTGGTAAAGCCAAATGTGACAGTTAGCGATGATAGTCAGCTCTGTGAGGGCGATAGCTTTAGATTAGAGGCATCAGGAGGTGTCACTTATCATTGGGTGAGTTCGGATAGTACTGTTATTTCTGATGAGCGTACACCTGAAGTGAGCCCCATTGACACCACACAGTATTTTGTAACCATTACCGGTGCAAAAGGGTGCATTGCCAGGGATACTGTTACCCTGGAGGTAATACCAAAGGTGGAGGTGGAATTTGATGCGAAAAAATTGTATGACTGTTTCTCCCGACCTCCCGTAAAACTGATAAATAAAAGTGAGGAGGGGGAAAATTTCCGGTGGCTCCTGGGAGATGGAAACACATCTGACGATGATGAAATGATCTATGAATATGGACAGGATGGCGCTTATACGCTAACACTCCTTGGAACGAGAGAGTTTTGCGTTTTTGAAAAGAGGATAGACCTTAATCTCGTGACCATAAAAGTACCAAATGTTTTAACACCCGATGGCGGGGGGCATAATGATGTTTTTGAAATAGTTGCAGGCAGTAGAGTTGATCTCAAAATATTTAACCGGTGGGGTAAGCTGGTGTTTGAAGATAATGATTATCAAAACACCTGGTCAGGGGAAGGAGATGCAGCGGGGATCTATTACTATGAGGCCGATATTGAAGGAGAAGTGCTTTGCAAAGGATGGGTGCACCTCATTAAGTAGTGTCTATAAGAAAACTCTAAGTGGCTTTAAGAAAACGTTCCCTCCAAAGGGGGGGGGAAGTCCCAAAAAGCGGAGCGTACTGAGGTACGTGAGCATTTTTAGGACAAGTATAACGCAGACATTGGCGTTTTCTTAGAGACACTAGGTAAGTTAGGGATATCCTCAAAACAGGATCCACAAGATCAACAATGTCAAAAGGAAGATGAGCAAGGCGATAATATCTTTGTGAAACTTCATCTTCTTGCTTTCCGGGCTGCACTTTCAAGTCCGTTAATGATTTTACGAGGTATATTGAAATAGAGGGTAACTATTAGCAGTAATGACATAGCCCAGATCACACCGAGATTGAACCGTAGGGTGTCGAAGGTTGCCCCCAAAAAATGTTTTTTTGGTACATAGAACTGCGCCCGGTAATCTAGCAGGTGCTTTGGTTCGGGGTCCTTATATATCGGAAATATTTTCTGTACCAGTTCCCCATGTGCTTCTATGATCCTGTGCGGCTCATTTTGGTTTTTTACGATCTCTGCTATTGTTTCGTTTTGATACCGGTCCTTGAATGCCTCAAAATCCTTTCTTTCCTGCTCTGTTTTAGTCAGGTTCACGATCAGCTTGTCTTTGGCCTGATCCGCTTTATTATACCTGGCAATGTAAAACGCCCGTAGTTTTTGAAAGAAGGGGTATAATTCTCGATAGGCTGTGGAATCAAATTTTTCTATTGTCAGCAAATCGAATTTATCGAATTTATCATTGCCTACTATTTTTAATTCTTTCTCAATCTCACTTCTCAGCAGTGCAAGATTTTCAGCAATATTCTCCCTCACAACCGGATCATCATTTTTGAAGTTATTCAGATTATACTCCATTTTTGTTTCAAGGGTAGGGATATAGTATATTTTCTTGTAGTCGGCCTCAGCCATCACTTTTTCGTAAGGATAAAACATTTCCTCATACTCATTATCCTTAAACTGCGTTACCATAGCTGCTTCAAAAGCCCATCTTGATGCCATCAGATCGCCTACCAGCGGTACCTCGCCAGTACTGCTCAGGTCGGGGTTTAGCTTATCAAATTTCACCACCACTCCACTTAGCACCAGTTGAGGTATTAGTAGAATAGGGATCATTATATAAATTGTAACGGCTGAATTAAATGCTGATGAAATATTTAAACCCATGACATTGGCCAGACATGAAGTAGAAAACAGGATCAGCCAGTGAGTAAAGAGCATGCCATCAATTTCAAGGATCAGGTTCCCAATAAGAGCGAAAGTGAAAGTCTGAATAGCCGACAGGGTAAAAAGAATAACAATTTTAGAAGATATATAACTGCCTCTGCTCAGGTGCAGAAATGCTTCCCGTTTAAGTATTTTCTGATCTCTTATGATCTCTTCAGCGCTTACGGTCAATCCCATAAACAGCGCGACTATTACACTCATAAAAAGATAGGCAGGGATATTTAAGTTCTTGCTAAAGAAATATGTTGGGTCCTCTGAGTGATAAGTGTTGTAATACCGTACAATGTATGCCAGAATAAAAGCCAATACTGGGGCTTCTAGCAGGTTGATGATAAGATACTGCTTATTACTCAGCTTTGACAACAGGTCACGCACGGCAAAAAGCTGGAGTTGCTTTAACCTACTGGGAATATTCAACGTGGAAACAGGGGCCTCTGCAGCAGGCTTAACTTTTGCCGGTTTGGTTTTTTCATTAAAAAATTGATTCCATTGCTCTGGTAAGATCTTCCTTTCATTGGTGAAGTTGCCATACTCATTGATCACTTTTGTTTCAATGATGTTGAAGATCTGCTCCGGGTTTACATTGCCACATTCATGGCACTCTCCCTGATCACTGTTGATCAGGTTGATAATCTCTTTGAAATAAACTACAGCTTCAACAGGGTTTCCATAATAGATTTGATACCCTCCGGTATCCAGGATGACCAGCTTATCAAACATCTTGAATATATCCGATGATGGCTGGTGGATGACCACAAATATTAGCTTTCCTTTCAGTGAAAGCTCTTTCAGCAGATCCATGATGTTTTCGGAATCTCTGGACGAAAGACCGGACGTTGGCTCGTCAACAAAGAGGATCGAAGGTTCTCGAAGTAGCTCCAGGCCTATGTTTAACCTCTTTCTCTGCCCGCCACTGATGGTTTTGTCAAGCGGTGATCCTACTTTCAGATCTTTTATGTCCCGCAGGCCAAGATTATTAAGTGTTTTGATCACTAATTCTTCAATTTCTGCTTTTGACAGTTGATCAAAACATAGTTTAGCCGCATAAAATAAATTCTGGTGGACAGTCAGTTCTTCAATTAGCAGATCGTCCTGAGGCACAAATCCAATTACACCTTTTACAGCATTTGCCTGTTGATGGATGTCAATTCCATTGATGAGCACCTGGCCTTCGGTGGGGCTGTCATTTCCATTTAGTACATTAAGCAAAGTGGATTTTCCGGCACCACTGGCACCCATTAACCCAACAAGCCGGCCGGATTCTTCAGCAATATTGATATTTCGAAGCCCAAGCTTACCCCCTTTAAATTTATATGAGATGTGTTTTGCTTCAAAGGATATCCGTTTTTCGCTCCCCTTTTTGATGAATTTGCTGATAACATCTCCATAATAGATAGGGGCGGTTTTTTCAGCGCGCAGTGTTGAACCAATAGCCAACACACTTTTCTTTCCTGATTTAAGCGGAACGCCATTAAGATACAAATCAGAGTTCCCCTGGTATTTGATAAAGTATGTGTCGGCTTTTTCCAAATGAAGGATAGAGATGAAGCCATTGAGCCCTTCTCGATACAAGTGTTTAAAAGGAGGGTCTGTGCGCTTATTTCCATCTACGATAAGTATGGATTCGGAAGAAAAATCCTTCAGTTCCTTACCTACTACGAATATCTTGATCAGCTCTATTTCTTCCTCAGATACATTAAATGCAGAACCAATGGAAGCAACCAACTCCTCTTCTCGCTCTGATATATATCCATCTGCAAGAATGATCCCCATTAGCTCAAGAATAATAACCACCTTTTGCTTCTGAGTCAGCTCCTCATTTATTTGAGCGCAAATTGCCTGAATACGCTTTTGTTCCTCTTCAATGTCTATATTTTCATCAATGATAATGGAGTCGCTATAGGTATCAAAAAGCTTGAGATAATGTGCCACTGCATTTTTATTCAAATGGTCAAAGAGAAAAGCCTCGATTTGGTCACGCTCCTGATCGGTTACTTTGTCTTCCTTAGCTACAATAGCAAACAACTGTATTATAGCTTTAAGTAAAGGTTCACTCATGGGATGTACTAATAGACAATGAAAAAGAGAAAATACTAATTTAATTCTTTTGGTGAATAAAAAAAGGGATCGAATTCAATTCGATCCCTTTTGTCTGCTTTATATCATTTTTTTATTCAGTAATAGAATTTCTGATCTCAGCTACTTTAGAAGTTATTTCAGCCAGTGTGTCGTCAGTTAATACAAGATCAGCGCGGTTTTTCTGTATTTGATCAGCGATGTTAAGCGAATCGTAATCTTTTTCCAGTTCGCGAAGGTCTGTGATCAATTTATCCACTGGTGCACTGTTCTCAACAGTTCCAAGCATTTTTATAAGGTCCTTAAGAGATTTTTCCTGCTCAAGCACCACCCTGATAAGCGGAGTCAAAACGAGATTTCTGCTATCATCGGGAAGAATATCTTTAGGGTACGTTTTGATCAATTCGGTAGATATATATAATCCTTCGATAAAGCTTCCGGTGATGATCAGTGCGGCCAGTTTATTTCTGTCATCATCTTTCAGGTATGCTTCCGTATGGTGAATAGTTTCATTTAAGAGGTATGACAAAGAGTCTTTTCTTGAAAGGTTACTTTCAAATCTTTTGATGAGCTGGGTATCAAAAGCGCCAGTAACACCAAGGTTGTCAGCCAGTTTTTTTGCTGAGCTCATGTAGGTAAGTGCTTCCTGAACTTTGTCATAAGAAACAAGGTATCCAATATCGGCAGCGTATATCCCAAGGTTTAAAGCTGCTTTGTCATTTCGTGAAGCGTATCGATCGGCCTTATTATTATCATTGATCAATGACTGGTTAAATTCTGCACCTGTTGCTTCGAGAAGGAAGGGTATCTCAGATGGGGACGGTATTTCATAAACTACTTCCTGGATCTGTTCTTTCAGATCAGATTCCGCCCGGTCAAATTCTTCAGCGGCTTGATCCTTTTTTTCTTCGCTGGTTTGATTACCACAAGAAAATAGCCCACCAAGTAAAATTAAGGATAAACATAAGGATCCTAGTTGTTTATAATTCATAGTTTTCAAAGTTAATATATGATTCTCCAATTTTAATATATTTTTTTTGCGTATGAAACATAAAACGGATTTTTTGACTTAGATCAGGTTAAAATTAAAAGCTCTGTTTCACTTATTTATAAGAAGAGGCAGATATATATGTTTACAAATATTTAATAAATAGGATATTTCCTTCAATATGCGAAAAACAGCATAGCAACGATTGGATTCAACTATACGAATAATTATAATAGCCTAAATTTTTTGGACCAGAATTTCAGGGATAGATGAACAGACCATGTGCCGAGGTTGTCATGTTGGTTGATGATAATGAAATTGACATTTTTATAAATCAAAAGATCTTAGAGTTTAATCGTTTTGCTAAGAAACTTTTAACTTTTAATTCCGGACGTACCGCACTTGATTATTTAGGGTCTTCAGCATTGGAGGATCTTCCTGAAGTAATCTTTCTGGATCTCAATATGCCGGTTATAGATGGGTTTAGATTCCTATACGAGTTCTCCAAATTTCCGGAGAAAATCAAAAAGAAAAGTTCCATTGTAATACTCACCAGTTCTGACAATCTAAGAGACAAAGAAAAGGTAAAGGTAAATGTGGACGTTATCCAATTTCTCTCCAAGCCGCTTAATGATCAGAAAGTGGATAAAATAAGAATGATGCTACAGAAGGTGTGATGCTGGTTCAGTTTGAAGTTTACCTTTTACTTTTTTTATCACTATCAGCTAATGTTGAGTTAAGCATACTTTAGCCATACCAAGCTTTGTTATTTTTGTTCCATGCTGCCTTAAAAAATATGAGCATCCCGAAAGCTTTCGGGATGCTCATATTTTTTGCTTTGCCTGGAACAAAAATAACAGCAACTTATACGGCACAGTACGCTTAACTCAACATTAGTGTACAAATTAGATGTTTGAACGCATATTACAGTAAAACATAAAATAATTAATATTTTTCTTGAATCTTCTGATTGGTATATATTAATTTGTAGATTGAACTATTTTTGAAATTATGTCAATCTGTCTGTTTAGCAGCTTTTTGCTTCATCACTAGCCTTTGTAACTCCTAACCAAATTTATCCCGTAAAGTGAATAAAATAACAATTCTCCTAACTATTTCTTTGTGTTTGTCAGCCGCTGATCAGGTTGCTGGTCAGTCTTCTGTTGATATGCTTGACGCTTATATGCTGGATATCAGAGAAGGTTCCCTTCAGGCTGTACCACGTGAAATCATCACCGATCAGCAGAACGCATCAGCTTTGATCAATGCTTTGGAGCAGTATTATAGTGATAGCGTGGTGTCTGTACGTGCAATGGCTTATGATCTGTCAAAGAGAATTGCATTAGGTAGTGACAACAATAGCGTTAGACAAGAAGTTGTTGGCGTTCTAATTTCCGCACTGAGAGATAAGGATTCTGGCGTAATTGGCAGAGTAGCTACCGGATTAACCTATTTTCAAAAAGATGATTTTACACCTGCGTCCACTAACTCTCTTACCGCCTTACCTGATCCAAAGCAGCCGCACCTGGACAAAGTAATCATGCTGACCGGGTTTGTTGGTGGTCCTAATGATATGGATGTATTAAGGAACCTGGCAAACCAAAGCATTGGAAGGAACGCTAAATGGAGTGCATACCTGGTAATGGCACGTTTGGGTGATGAGGGTGCTCTAATAAGGGTGTTAAACAGCGTTAAGAGTCGGTCACTCAATGATGATGTGGTAGAGGAATTACCGACAGTGCCGGAAATACTGTAATAGTGGATGGCAATGGAAATGTTCATAATACCGGAGGGTCGAATCAAGATGGAGATAATACACCACCTGCGGTGACAGACAGTACACAATATCTTATTGTGTTTGACAAAAATCCAAATCAAACCTATGGCTTCGACAAGAAGGAATACGATGCACATCTGAATAACTACAATACCGCTGTGATCCATGAAGAACAGTATATCATCCCCTGGAAATCTGTTCAGAGTGGTGGCATCGACTATGTAGATGTGCAGAATGCTCAGGCAGACCGGCAGGCAGCTTTCCCTGATGCCATAGGCTTCAAAACTGCCACCAGGACACTTTCGGCTCAGGCAGGAATGGATGACAATAAAAAGAAGCTGAGTGTCATCGGAACCACGCATGAAAATGTGGAAGAGGTGTTGGTATATGTCATTCGCAAAGATGAAGAGGGTAAGGATACCGAGGAAGTGGTGGGCAAACTGAACGTGATCAGCTATGATCAGGTCTACAATAAAGTTTACATTGTTCCGGTCAACGGTAATGGATATCCTTACAACCAGACCTCACTGGCCAATGAGCTAAACAGGATATACGCCCAGGCGGCAGTGCGATGGGATGTGAGAATGCATGCAGGCATTCAGGTAGACTGGGATCTGGATGGAGATGGCAAAATGGACCACGAAGCGCCCATCCGATTTCTTCAACGCCTTCAAAATATTTTCCCTCAAACTTAACTCATCGAAATTAGTTTTATTAAATATCCATTTCAACTTCCCGAGTTCATCAAACTCTGGATTTGAGAGATCTTTTATAAATTGATTCCTTATAGTGCTACACATAATCGGTTCGAAGGCCTACCTCGCCATGGGTATTTTTTATGCTGTTATAGATTTGGGCCAGGGTGAGACTTTGTTGGAAACGACTCTGGGGAAGGATATAGAAGTTAACGGGATTACTATCCCCCTGGTTAGTTATAAACCTGATATTGTTCATTACAATGGCAGAATATGGTATTTGGACAGGCATGAGGGGAAGTACTTTTTATTCGGACGGGGGTGCCAGACACAGGGGAAATTGCTTTTAGCCAGTATTTAAGTGAGCTTAATTCGCCTTGCTATTCTCCGCAGTTTCATGAGGATAGAATGTATATACTTGATCAGGAGGGGACACTGCATATTTTCGAATGGTAATAGCTGGTGCTATTTTAACAAAATTGTGTAGAATGAGAAGGATAAAAATTTCAATGTTCCTCTGTCTTGAGAAACTTTGAAATATCTGGTTTATATTGTTTAATAAAAATAACATAAAATAGTACATGTGTATGTTTATTATTATATATTAAGAAAAATTTGGTATTTTTGAAATGAAAACGCTAATTTAGAACATAATTCTTATGAGGAGATAGTTATATTTACATGGTATTTAAGATATTTTTTAAATACTATGATTAGAAACGACAAAAAGTTTAAAATACCATACATTTATTTTTAGAATGCGTGTCGCAACATATAATTCATCCTATTATCTTAGAAGTTTGATTTATATTATAATTTTAAAAAATTGAACTTTTTGAGTAATAGGAATTCGGGTTATTGGTGTAAGTGGATATTATTTACTATCACAGCTCTTTGTGGTGTAGGCAGTAACGTCCATTCCCAAAACCTTGAAGCTGTTGGAAAGGAGAGTCCCTTAACAATAACGGGTGGTGTTTCCTTAAATCAAATCCTCTATGCTGTTGATGGTATGGAGTCCAGAAGGGATCCATATTCCTATTATGCCTCTGGTAACATTAATTTCAACCTTTATGGGTGGAGTGTTCCATTATCTTTTACCTATTCTAATCAACAGGGTTCTTTTCAGCAGCCTTTCAATCAATATGGTTTGCATCCCACCTATAAGTGGGTGACCGGGCACCTGGGATACGCAAGCATGAATTTTTCACCATACACTCTGGCCGGACATATTTTTTTGGGAGCAGGGATAGAGGCAAGACCGGGGAAATGGAATGTTAGTGCCATGTATGGCAGGCTTCAGAAAGCCGTGGAGCCTGATTCGACCAGTGAGGGAACTGTAGTGCCGGCATTTAAGAGAATGGGGTATGGCGTTAAGGCAGGGTATGCAGATGGTAATGATTTTGTCAATATTATCGCATTTCGGGCCAAAGATGAAGAGAACTCAATATCATATGTTCCGGATGGGGACGACATTCTTCCTGAGGAAAATCTTGTATTAAGCGTAGCTGGTGGTAAAGAGTTGTTTTCCAGGATAGTGTTAATGGCAGAATATGCCATAAGTGGTATAACCAGAGACACCCGAGCACCGGAAGCTAGTTTGGAGAGTAACAAAATCTTTGATAATGCAGGTCCTCTGTTTACACCCCGATTATCCTCTTCTTATTACAGCGCATTCAAAACTGGGGTAAATTACCAGGCCGATGCCTATTCTATAGGTTTTGGCTATGAGCGTATTGATCCGGGTTACAGAACACTTGGTGCATATTTCTTTAACAACGATATGGAGAGCATTACCATGAATACTGCTACCGCATTTTTCGGTGGGAAAGTAAATGTGGCGGCTAATGTTGGGGTACAGCGGGATAATCTTGATAACACAAAGGTGAGCACAATGAAAAGAGTTGTAGGATCAATGAATATTGGTTATGCTGCCAGTGAAAGGTTAAACTTTTCAGCTTCTTATTCTAACTTCCAAACTTTTACTAACATCAGGTCGCAATTTTTAGATATCAACCAATTGACGCCTTACGATAATCTGGATACCCTGAACTTCACTCAGATTTCTCAGAACGCCACTTTAAATACTAATTATGTCCTCCGTGCCGACAAGGAGAGAAGGCAAAATATTAATCTTAACCTTACATTCCAGGATGCTTCCGATCAGCAAGGTGGTGTAGAACAAAATAGTGGAAGCCAATTCTATATGGCCAACGCGGCTTATAGTGTAAGTCTTGTGCCTCGTAATCTTACCATTACCGGAGCTTTTAATTATAATGAGAATAAAGCTGCTACTATAAATTCAATGACATTAGGCCCCACCC
Source organism: Fulvivirga imtechensis AK7 (assembly GCF_000331535.1). Classification (GTDB taxonomy): domain Bacteria; phylum Bacteroidota; class Bacteroidia; order Cytophagales; family Cyclobacteriaceae; genus Fulvivirga; species Fulvivirga imtechensis. The sequence continues at coordinate 83,586 of NZ_AMZN01000008.1, forward strand.
TGGCTGTTAGTAAGACTTTAATGGAAAGGAAGATGAGAGTGAGCATTTCAACCTCATGGAATGAATCATATACCAATGGTGATAAGATGAGCAGAGTAGCGAATCTAAGAGTTGCCGGAGGTTATATTATTAAAAAGAAGCACAACTTTAATCTAAGTCTGGTAACTGTGAATAGAGAAACGGATAGCGAAGGAGGAGCCAGTTCATTTACAGAATTTACAGGTACGCTGGGGTATAGCTATAGTTTTAGTAGTAGATAATTTATTGTCAGTACCATGATTATAAGGATTGCAGGATGACCGTGATTAAAGATATGAAATATGGAGAGCTAACCAAACAGATAATTGGATGTGCTATGAAGGTGCATTCAACGCTTGGGAACGGCTTTCAGGAGGTCATATATCAGAGGTGTCTGGCTATTGAACTTGGGGAGGCGGGCATAGGGTACGAACGAGAGAAAGAAATCCCCATTTTTTATCGGGAAATTGAAGTAGGATTAAGACGTGTTGACTTTCTGGTTGAAGATAAGGTGATGGTGGAACTTAAAGCTGTGATACAAATGGAAGATGTTCATTTAGCACAGGCAATGAACTATTTAGAAGCCTACAATCTGGAAATAGGGCTGTTGATAAATTTCGGAGCACGAAGTCTGCAATTTAAAAGAGTGCACAATAACAAATTCAGGACGCTTAGAAATCAAGATAATCAGGTAATCCAATAAATCAAGGTACTGACAGTTTAATGATAAAGAAAATACTCATATCCTTCCTAATTCTGCTAACCTGCCTCTCAGGTTATAGCCAAACCTACCCGGTGCAGGCTACCACTACCATTATACCTCCGTACTCGGTGTATTTGGCAGATTACATCACTCCAGGGTCTGAAAGGTTGGCTTTAAACATTTTCCTTGCGGACATTAACCGTCCCGAATTGAATGTTAGGCTTAGACTGAGGATAGAAGGTTCAGGTATAAGGATAGAGACAAAACCGGAATACCTGCCACCGCCAATGGTCCTGCAGGGAGGTGTTCCTGAGCGGTTGATAGCGGCCGATTTGATCAATTATTTTAACCCTGGCAATCTAAACTTTCAGGGTATTACCAGGCAGCAGTTTGAAAAAACAGGAGCGCTTCCCGAAGGAGTATATCAGTTTTGCTTTGAGGTGCTGGAGTATAACAGGGGCGTGAAGATCTCCAATTCGGCCTGTGCAGTGGCCTGGCTGATCCTTAACGATCCCCCGATCATTAATTTACCAAGAAACGGAGAAAAGCTTAAGGCACAGGACCCTCAATACATCACCTTTCAGTGGACCCCGAGACATACAGGTTCCCCTAATTCAGCTTTTACAACAGAGTATGAGTTTTCGTTGGTGGAAATATGGCCCGAGGGCAGGAATCCCAATGATGCGATACTTACTACGCCACCGATATATGAAACTACCACACAAAGTACTACTTTGATATATGGTCCGGCAGAGACTCCCCTGGAGCCCGGAAGGCATTATGCGTTCAGGATAAGAGCAAAGAGCATTGTTGGAATAGAAGAATTGGATCTCTTCAAAAACCAGGGCTATAGCCAGACGCACATGTTTATCTATGGTGATCCTTGCAATTTGCCCGATAATATTTCCGCTCAACCACTAAGTAGCACTCGCTTTAAATTGGATTGGCAGGCACAGTTCAACCATACCTCGTTTGCTGTCAGGTATCGTGAGGCAGACACAAAAGATGCTGAATGGATAGACGAAGATCTGTTTTTTGAAGAGTTGGAGGTGAATTCATTGAAACCAGGTACCACTTACGAATATCAAGTAGGTGCCAGTTGTGGTTCTATCGTTGGCGAATATTCTCCGGTCGCTAAAGTAACAACGGAAGATAGAGCGGAGACGGAATTTGCATGTGGTACCGAGATGGCTGATTTTAACCTGGATAATCAGCAGTTATTAGAGTCGCTACAACCCGGAGACTATATTTACGCGGGTGATTTTGATGTGAGAGTAGACAGTGTAACCGGTAGCGGAGGTACTTTCAGTGGAGGAGGAAAGGCGGAAATTCCATTTCTGAAGTATGTCAAAGTTAGAACCACTTTTGAAAATATTAGGGTAAACACCGACTATAGAGTAATAGAAGGGAATGTTTACACTTACTGGGATCCAAACAGTGGTATGATCTACGATGGAACAACCCCTGATGAGGACCAGGGAGAAACTGACAGTGACGATGGCAGCGCGGGAGATGAAGGTGAAAGCGAGGGTGGAGAGGACTCACCTGCAGACTCTGTCAATATAGATGCGCCTATTGATAACATTTTCACAGATTCTACAGGGACTGTTATTGTAGTTACTACGGAAGGAGATACAGTGCGTGTTGAGCCTGGTCGTGATGTCGTATTTACCGGTCCCGATGGAGAATCCACAACCGTAGGTCCTGGCGGAGTAACTACTGTAGATACCAATGAAAATTCTGGTAGCGGCTCAGGAGGCAATGGAGGAGGTTCAACCGATGGCACCTCTACCATTGCAGATGCCGATTTTGCCTTTGGGCCTCTAAGTATAAGATTTGCAGAACCACCTGAATCATCGGGCGCTGATTCTGACGGCTATTGTAAGTTTGAAAATGTAAAAGCTTCATTTATTATTCAACTCAATGGTCAGGATGATTTGAGTTTACAGGGTAATATTGATAGCGCACGGATTTCATTTAAAAAACATTGTGAAAATGATGAATACAAAGATGTTTCAATTACGTGGTCACATAAATCCGGTGTGAAACTAGGTTCGATCAAGTTTATTGATGTTAGTGTAACCAGTATCGATCTGGATATAGATGCAGAAGGAAAAATAAAAGGTTCAGTTGGATTAAACGCTGCACTCAATGAAGATAAGCTTGTTGATAGCGTGCTTCTGGTTAAAAAGGGCATCAATGGCGATTTTAAATTTAACTACAATGAAACCAGCACTTTCAAAGGATTTTTCAGCTTTGGCGGTATTAAAGATATTAATATTGACCTGGTAAAACAGGGCCAGGTGTTGGGTTCCCTGTCTAACGGTGTGTTCAATGACGAAGGTATCCTTACAGGCGATGTGAGTGCACGATCCGGAGTTGTAAAATACCAGTCAGATGGCCTAACAGTTTCCGTAGACAAGTTTGATGCAAATATAACTTATTCATTGCTACAGGGGCTGAAGATCAATGCCGGAACCGGGCAATTTACATTTTCCAGGATGCAGGGCTTAGAGGGTACGCTACTTATAGGTCTGGATATCCGGGAAGATATTTTTACAACCAGCATCATCAGTAATAACTTATCCGGATATGGACTTGCGTTTTCCAATATGAACATCCGAGCCCTGATGACCCGGACATTTGAGGTGAAAGAGGTGAGCGGATCATTCAAGATCCGGCATGCTGAGATTAACGGTGCCATCAATATTCAGGAATTTGAATTTTTAGATGGTAAGCTTACGAAGTTTCAGGGCAATGGACAGGTGATTTACGATGGATTAACAGTCAATATTACCAATACAAATTATAATGTAGAATCAGATGTAATTGTTATTGACGCCAATGTAGAAGTGAAGAATGGTGATATGACCATTGCTGCATCCGTTGAAGACTTCACGATTGACCGGCAAGGTAATGTTAATTTCGGAGGCTACAATGCTAGTGTTTCCGGTAGTATTTACTGCGGTCCTTTAACAGTTGCCATTACTGGCGAAACGGAGCAATTGAAGGGAGGTACCTGGAGAGAATATGAAGCTGAAGCATCTTTTCGCCTAAAAATGAAGACGGCCAAAGGGGTAGATAAGGAGAAGGTCATTGCCGGAGCGAAAGTTAAGTTTACTAAGCACAAGAATAAGGATATTTATCGTGCGCTAGAGATCACAATGGACGGTACAAATATTCCCATTGGAGAAATATATGGTATCAAATCAGACATCAAAGGCCTTAATATAAAGATAGCTTCTGACGGGGAGTTCACTTCTGATCCGAACACTGTGGCTGAAAATGTTACGATCAGTGGGGAGAGCTTTATTAAATTGAAAGCATCACTTACTGAAGATAAAAAGCTCCACCAACTAGTCACTCTAAAGAAGGGGCTGGAGGGTGAGTTTAAGTTCAATTTTGAGGCAGGTAAAGAGTTTAAGGGGTCTTTCGACTTCGGAGGGATCAAAAAAGTAAATCTTTTGGTAGAAAAGAAGGGACAAGAGATAGCCAGTCTGCGCAATGGAACATTGAGCAAAGAGGGAATACTTACAGGAAAGATTACAGCCCTTCAGGGAGCGTCCTACAGCACAGGTGGATTTGATGTAAAAGTTGATAAACTGGAGATGGATGTTCAACTCAATTTTGCTGACAGCGTGAATCGATTTAATGTGCATAGTGGTTTGGGTAAGCTGACCGTTACCAACATCACCGGAGTGGAGGGTACTTTTAAAGTTGGGCTTAATTACGGAGTAGACAACAACTTTGCTGCTGAATTATTGACTTCCGAAAGCAGCGTTTCTGCGTTCGGGATGACTTTGAAAGACCTGAATGTGAAAGCCGATTTTAACGATGAACTGGAACTGAAGAAAATTGAAGGTAACCTTAAAGCAAGCCATCCGCAGTTTAATGCTGATCTAAACATTTCTAAATTCAAGCTTGAATCAGGCGAATTGAAGGTATGGGAGGCTAGCGGAGCCGTTGCTTATAAGAACTTCAACTTTGAGTTAACCAAGTCATCGTATGTTAATCAGAAACTTTCTATTACTGCCAAAGTCGAAATTGATGACGTTGGCAAATTAGCAGTAGATAAATTTATCATTGACAAAGACGGGGCTATTTCAGTAGGAAGGATTGCAGGGGAGCTGAAAAAGCCTATGGTGGCGATGAAATTTGATGCTACATTTAAAGACAGTGGTTTCCATGGTAAATTTGACGGTGATATCAAGTTTATAGCAGTTAGCGGAGCGCTTGATTTCGGTACAGAGAAGGATTATACCTATGGCTATCTGCGCTTAGCTGCTGAAGCCGATAAGGGGATACCCCTCGGTCCTACAGGACTTCAACTAACAAAAGTAGGTGGCCAGCTCGGATATAACTACTATCTGAATTTTAATGCCGGAAGATTTACCGGAGGTCCAAGACAACACAACTACTTAATAGGGTTGACCTTGGGCGTTTCGGATGTTGCCAATATGTTCTCAGCCGAGGGAACCTCTGTGGTGCAGTTCGGGAATGATAAGTTGCAATTGAGCCTCCTGGGTAGCATACAAGCTCCTAGAAATAACCCGGTGATCAAATCCGACTTTAACGTCAACTACTACCTGCCGGACAATACCATTGATGGCTCGCTGCAGACAGAGGTTTCTATTCCTGCCAACTCAGGATTTGTTTTTGAAACCACCTCTCCTGCGAGCGTAAACTTTGCTTATGGAAATGAAAACTGGAGTGTAGAAGGAGGAGTAAGGGCTGCCTTATTCCGAGAAATCACATTTGTGGGTAATACCTCTATTACCAGATCCAGCTCCAAAATTACCGGATACCTCAGCGGACAAGCTTCTTATTACTATAGCAAGTCATTTAGTTACGACTGGACTGTAGCTAATGTAGAGGGAAGCCTGGAATTGGGATTTAACTCAAGCATTCGGGCGGACCTTAACGAAAATGGTTTCTCCGGCAGGCTTGCTGTCAATATTTTAGGAAGTGGGAGTCTGCGAGTCTACAATGTTTTGGGGTCCGTTTATGGCTCAGCGTCTGTGACGTGTAATGGGGAAGTTAGCTATCAAAATAATCAGGGCTATTTAAAAGGCGATGCAAAGGTAACCGTGCAAAGTACGTTGGTTGACTTCGAAAGATCAGTTTCAATCGAGAAAAGTTTTTAGAAGATGATGAAGAGTGTAGGTATTATATTTTTTCTATTGTTTTTTACTATCCAAACCTGGGCACAGGATATCCTTTTTCTTGGTGAAGGAAGAAAAGATGAAGTACGGCTGTTTTGGATACCTAAGAAACAATGGGACGAGGGCTTAAAGGGGTTTTACATAAAAAGACAATCAGATGGAAGTTGGGAAAAGCTCAACAATACGCTTATTGTTCCGGGAACTTTTGAAGGAAAACCCTTGGATAACCTCGGGCTTAGTAGGGGGGAGGTAAACCGGCTGGAAGATAAAAGAAGCCGGTTGATATCGTCTGGCAGTCTCAATTCTATTAGTACCGATCAGCTCATTACAGTCATGACTGACGAGCATGCTGTAAAGGGTATTTCCGTTATGTTGAATTTGGATTTTGATGTAGCCTTAATTGCGGGTTTTGGCTATGTTGACACCGACATTCCTCAAGCACGTGAATACACTTATGGTTTGTTTCCAGTTTATAACACCGGAGAAAGCAATGATCCTGTTTCTACTTTTAGTTGGGTTTACAATACATCGCCAGAAATTAACGTGCCCCTTCAGGGAACCAGCAAGGTCAACCAAAGGCGGAAGACTGTAGAACTGACCTGGGAGCTGGATGTAGAGGCTTATAAATCTTATAAAATTTTGAATGGGTTCAATATATATAGAAAAGAAGAGGGAGCACAAGGTTTTACAAAGCTCAATGATAGTCCTATTTGGGTGCCATTAAATGATAAGAAATCTACGCTGTTCTACAAAGATGAAGATATAGATACTGAAAAAAGTTATACATACGCTGCAGCTCCAGCCACTATATTTAATACAAGGGGAAATATGGCTGAACTGGAAGTGACAGCAGCCACTCATGCAGCAGAGGTCCAGCCGCCGGTTCTAAAGGATCCGCAGAAGGATCACTCCCTGAACTTTGAATGGAAGTTTGATGGTGCATCTGAACTATCAATTGCCGGTTTTTATGTACAGCTCAAGCAAAAAGACGGATTACAGTTTGATAATATTTCTGATCTCCTACCACCTTCTACAAGGGCGTTTAGCTATAATAATTTGCCCACAGCAGATAATTCCTACTACCATTTCAGGGTAATAGCAGTTAAAACTGATGGCCTCGAGCTTTGGAGTAACCGGAAGATATTCTTCAACAGGGCAAATACCCGGCCTTCTCAGCCGCTGGATCTACAGGGTGAAGTCAGTTTTTCGGGAGAAGAGGTTGTTGTGAACCTGACATGGACAAAACCAGCCCAGAATGCTGATCATGTTCGTGAATACCTTATCTATACAAGTAGTCCCAATCAGGATCGGGTGGTAAAAGAAGGTAGCATAGAACCTGTGACTACCGAGTCATATACTTATTCAGTCTACAGAGATCGGGCTGCTAACTACAGTTTTGCCGTAAGTGCCGTCAACGAGCAAAACGAGGAAAGTCCACTGAGTGGGAAAGTAACGATTACTGTCCCCTCGAAATCACTGCCATTTATCAACATCTGGCCAATTGCCAAAGATGGTAATGTTATAACGCTTAACTGGAAGTATGACGATGATATTACCGATCTGGCCGGGTTTAGGTTGTATCAAAATGGAGAGCTTATAGCTGATGAAGGGGCGCTGAATGCCAGTGCCCGGCAGTGGATTTCCCCTCAACTGGATGCGGGTAACTATACCTATGAAATAGTGGCTGTTAGCACGAGCGATGTGCAAAGTGAAAGGTCGGATCCCAGAAAATTTGAAATAAGGTAACTATGAAAAAAGTATTACTTATTATATTGATGGCTTTTAACTACGTAGCCATGGCTCAGGAGCTACCCCCGCCGAAGGGGTTGAGCGCCAGTTTTGTGGTTGAAAATAATGAAAGATATATTCTGCTTAACTGGGAAAAAGATGCCGGTGACACACTCACCACAGGATACAATATCCTGACTAATTTTCCGCCTAAGGAAGACCTTCTGATCTTAGGCAAGGCAGGGGTAGTATATAAAACAAGCTACAAATACAAGCTTACAAATAACCGTGCAGCTAAATACCGTTTTGCTGTTATGGGATTGCAAAATTTTCCCCGGCTTAAAAGAAGCAAGCCCAGTGAAGTGGTAGAAGTGCTCGTGCCATCTTCAAGCCTACCTAACATTGAAATTGAAAAAGCATACTATAAGGATGGAGCAATAACTCTTATATGGGATTATGATGCTTTTATAAGAGATGTGAAGGGATACCACGTCTACCTTAATGGGCAACTTATTGAAACTATTGAAAAGCCTGGACAGATGCTCTGGACTAAGAATTTTGAAGAAAAAGGCAAATATATATTTGAGATTGCAGCAATTACCACCTCAGGTGTGCTCAGTCGCAAATCACAAAAGAAATTGGTGAAAATCGAGTAAAGTTTGGATCTGAAATGAAGAAACACTTAACGATATTCCTTCTCCTTATAACGAGTTTGTATAGCTATTCCTTTACAGATCCTGCAACCGGAGATAAGGGAAATAAAAAATCCACCTCTGAAAAGGAAGAGCAAACAATAGTAGGTGCAATATCAACTTCTGCATCAGCATATACACCCCCTCAAACGAGGAGATTTGCTGATTTGGGCAATTTTTTTGATACGGAAAATTTTCCCGACCCACTTTATGCTGAGGATTTTGAGGCTCCGCTGAGTGATACGCTGGAGTACCATTTACAACGGGCTCTTGAACTGGACGAGTTTATAATTGCCAATAATAAGTATGCTGAGATTCTGGATGAAAAGACCCTGATCGATATGCCTGTCGGTCTTAAAAAAGAGGTCGGTGGGCTGCGGTATAGTATATCGCTAGACAGTATAGTAATGACTCCACGCGGAGCTTACCTGATCGCTTATATGGTATTCGAGGAGCCTTCCAGTGGTAAGAAACTGGCGTTTCGCGGGACCAATATTAAATTAACAAAAGCAGGTGGACTAACAGGAAATGCCCGTTTGGAACTTATCGGAGATCAGCCTATCAATTTATTCGGAGATAACTCTGTTCTGACCCTTCGGGGAGACGGATCAACGTACGTAGAGTTTGATTGCAATGGATTTAAGATGATGGGCATCGGTGCGGATGTGCTCTTTTCAAGAGACATGTTCGTGCCTGAGAATGCTGATGGGTCGCAGGGTAGCGGTCGCGTGAAGGCCAGTTTTAATACCACACTTACCAACTGGAACGATCTTATCGCAGAAGTTGAAATGCCTGCTTTCCAGGTAAAAGGATTGGAGGGAGTCGGATTTAAAGTGAGCAATGCTGTATTCGACTTTTCAGACTATCGCAATGCTCCGGCAGTAAAATTTCCGGATGACTACCAGTCAACATTGATGCTCCCTGAATCCCCTGAACTCTGGAGAGGCTTTTATCTAAGGGAACTTACTATTTCCCTTCCAAAACAGTTTAAGTCGAAAGGCAGCACTGAAAGAAAAAAGTTCAGTGCTTATGATGTACTGATAGATAATATGGGCTTTACCGGCAGCCTGGTGGCTACAAATCTGATCCAGAAGCAGGATGGGGATATGAATGGGTGGACATATTCTTTGGATAAGATTTCCATAGAGCTACAGGCCAATAAATTAAAAGCCGGAAGTTTCAGTGGCGATATTGTGATCCCGGTAAGCAAGGAGGATCGCTCCTTTCAATATTCTGCTATTATCAATCCTGACAATGAATTTATTTTCAATATCGAATCTGCTGACAGTATCGAATTTGCCATGTTCAAAACGAGCAGAGTGGAAATATATCCATCTTCTTATCTGGAGGTAAAGGTAAAAGATGGTGAATTTTTGCCGAAGGCCAATTTGCATGGTACCATGAACATCACGGCAGAGCTGGGCAAGGCAAAAAAGGGTGTAGAACTCGCTGATATAAGTTTTGAAAATCTACAGATCCAATCGGTAAAACCATATATAAAGGTCGGTAATTTCTCTTTCGGTTCCGAGGCAGGCCAGCAGGCGATGGCCAATTTTCCGGTAAGCATCAATAACATCGGGATGAAGAATATCTCCGATACAGAGGTGGGCCTGGATTTTGACTTGCTGCTAAATCTTACCGGCTCAGATGGAGGCTCTTTTGCGGCTGATGCCGGTTTGACCATTGTAGGCGAGATGCCTGCCGGATCCAGCACTCAGAAATGGGTATATAAAGATATTGATGTCAGAAAAATAGCCATTGACATCGATGGGGGAGCCTTTAAATTTAAAGGTAGTCTTACTTTCTATAAAAATGATGCTGTTTACGGAGAAGGCTTTAATGGGCAGGTGGACGCGGAGTTTAAACCTGGAATAAAGGTAAAAGCCACAGCAATTTTCGGTAATGTTGACGGTTACCGGTATTGGTATGCGGATGCGATGGCCTCGTTTTCATCAGGTATACCCATATTCACAGGTGTAGGTGTTTATGGCTTTGGTGGAGGAGCCTATTACCGCATGGCTATGGACACCCAGGGAGCGGGAAGTGAATTGGGAAAGACGGTCTCCGGTGTTGTGTATATACCCAAAGAAAATGCAGGGCTTGGTCTTAAAGCCACCATAGAAATTGGTTCACATCCCAAACCGGAAGCTTTCAATGGAGATGTGACTTTTGAAGTAGCCTTTTTTAAAGGTGGGGGTATCAGGTATATATCCTTTAAAGGTAATGGCTATTTAGCGACCCCTCCAGCGACCGGGGCATTAGCAAAGCTGCAGGAGAAAACACAAAAAATGGCCGCTGCTGTAGCCAAGCTTGAAAAGGCAACTGGTGGTGGAGCGCTCCTGGCTTCAAATTCTGAGAATGATCAGACTACAACTCAAATTTACGGACAAATTGGTGATGCTGCGGGAAAGAAAGGGCAGATATCCGCACATGTATTTATTAGCTATGACTTCGAAAACCGTGTGCTTCATGGAAATTTTGAAGCCTATATGAACGTAGCGGCAGGCATTATCAAAGGCGTTGGTGATGGTGGTCGTGCCGGTTGGGCAGTGCTTCATTTTGCTCCCGATGAATGGTATGTATATGTTGGTACTCCTGATGACAGAATTGGACTTAGTATAGGAGTCGGTCCAATTCGGGCTCAGGCTACAAGCTATTTCATGGTAGGAACAAGTATTCCTGGCAGTCCGCCACCTCCAGCGGAAGTTTCTGATATTCTTGGAGGGGTAGACCTTGATTATATGCGTGACCTGAATGCATTAGGAAATGGAGCCGGATTTGCATTTGGAGCGGCGTTTGGCATCGATACAGGCGACCTCACATTCCTGATGTTCTACGCTAGATTTGCCGCAGGAGCCGGGTTTGATATCATGTTAAAAGATTATGGTAATGCTAGCTGCAAAGGTGCAAGTGGCCCCATTGGCATAAATGGATGGTATGCGAATGGTCAGGCCTACGCTTTTTTTGAAGGAAGAATAGGCATACGGGTGAAAGTTTTCGGAAGGCGAAAGAGCGTTGATATTCTAAGCATAGGAGCAGCCGCGGTATTACAGGCGAAGCTGCCCAACCCATTCTGGATGAGGGGAATGGTTGGAGGTAGATTTAGTGTTTTGGGAGGTTTGGTGAAGGGTAATTGTAAGTTTGAAGTTACCCTGGGCAAAGAATGTGAGTTAGTAGGTACGGGAAGTGTAGTCGAAGGAATAAGAGTGATAGCCGAGGTGACACCGAACGATGGAGAGAAAGATGTTAATGTGTTTAATACCCCTCAGGCCGCATTTAATATGCCTGTTGATGAGGTTTTTGAAATGGTTGATCTTGATGACAAAAAGAAGTCATTTAGAATCAAACTGGATGAGTTTAAGCTGGTTTCAGGTGGTTATGAGTTACCAGGAGAAATCCAATGGAATGATCACCATGATGTGGCAGCTTTTAATTCTTTCGATGTATTTCCGTCAGAAAAGCAAATTAAGGTGATCGTGCAAGTCAGCTTTGAAGAACGTGTTTCTGGAGCCTGGGCGCCAGTAGTGGTAGATGGAAAGAAATATACAGAAAGAATGGAGGCAGTATTCACCTCTGGTGTGGCCCCAGATCATATTCCTATGGAAAACGTAGCGTATAGTTATCCGGTCGTAAACCAATTGAACTTTTACAAAGACGAGTACAACAAAGGATATATTAAACTAAAAAAGGGACAGCCTTATCTATTCCAGATAGAAGATGAATGGACACAAAAAGGACGGTTTACTGCAACTTCAGGAACAAAGTCATTTTTTAATTTTACATATTCCAGTGGAAACAAGGAAGTAAACTTTAGTATTCCTGGAAATCTTAAAAACGACCAGATCTATGCTTTTGAACTGGTGAACTTGCCAGCCAAAGCTGCCGGGGCTATAGACAGGAACATAAGCGATGTGGCTAACAATCTTGAAACGGGAGATGAAGATATTGACATGGAGGTGACAACAAAGGAGGCTGAGGGAACTATTGAGGAGTTGCAGGAGAAGGCGGTGTTTAGTGCCTACATGAAAACAAGCATGTACTCTACCTTTGCCGCAAAGGTAAACGCTCAAAGTGTTTATGGTACCTATAAGGGGCTGTTAATACCTTACGGTATTCACTATCTAAAATCCTATATCACTACAAGTGAATATTTTGATAGACCGGAGGTACTTGGAACAGACTTTACGGATGGGGAGCCATTGATCTCTTTGGAAGCAGATCTGGCAGCTAATACTTACTACAAAGATTACATCCACCCCTTGATCTATGACGGATATCCGATTAACGGAGATATTAAAATTACCTACCGGAATGTCAGTGAACTTGGGTTGGTGCCAGTGAAGGCCACCTATATCAAACAAGAGCAGAACGACCGGGAGCTAACAACAACGGATATTAGCCTGGGATCATTAGGGGATTATTCAAACAACCTGAGCTTCAGGTATAACTTGCCGTATTATATGGCGTACGATTTCTTCGAGATACAAAATAAGGTGGTTCAGAGATATATTAATGACCAAACTTTTTCCCCAAGAATTGAAAAGATCATATGGGGACAATTTCCGAGCATACCATCTGGCACATACGACATTTATATGAAGTACAGGTTGCCCGGAAAATCTGATTATAAGTCAACTAAAAAATTTGTATTAACCTACTACTAGCTGTGAAGAGGATTTTAGGATTAATAATATGGATAAGCACTATTGCTATTACTCAGGCACAGCAGAATAGTGAAGTGAAGGTGTTGGCAAGAGCACAGGAAGACGTAATACTCTTGCGATGGGCTCCTACAGATGCTATTTCGTGGGAGTATGGTAATAAATATGGATACACCATTGAACGTTATACCGTGATAAAGGACAGTGTCTTACTTAAACCTGCGGTGAAAATTCTACTTACCCCGGGAGGTATTAAACCAGAACCACCGGAAGTATGGGAGCCACGCATAGATCAGAATGACTATGCTGCTATTGCCGCTCAGGCTATCTATGGTGAAACCTTTGAGCTTACCGAAGATTATGCAAAAGATATAGTCCAGGTGATTAACAAGACAAAAGAATTGGAGCAGCGCTTTTCTTTTGCATTGTTTGCTGCAGATCAGTCTTTTAAAGTTGCTGAAATGTCTGGACTCGCTTTTGTAGACAAAAACGCCAGGGAGAATGAGAAATATATGTATAAAGTCATTTCTAATGTACCAGACTCAGTACAACAAATAACTCCCGGAACATTTTTTATCGGATTAATGGATCACGCACCCCTGCCTCAACCGATCGATCTGGAAGCAACTTTTGGAGACAGGATAGTAATGTTGAAATGGAATCGTGAGTTTTTTGAGCGGGTATACAATAGTTTCGTCATTGAGCGGTCTGATGATGGAGGTGGTACCTTCCGGCAAATCTCAAATCAGCCGTTAATAAATGCCTACACTGGAGATACTCCTGATGCCAGGTATTATTATAAAATGGATTCAATCCCCGAAAACCATATAAAGTATGTTTACCGGGTGAGAGGTATCAGTGCGTTCGGAGAGATCGGTCCTCCTTCGGAGACCATAGAAGGCGAAGGTTTTGAGCTTGTGAATGCTCAGGTGGGGATAACCGGACACGACATTGACGGAGCAAACAACGTGAGGATCAACTGGGGTTTTCGAGCAGAAAAAGAGACTGATATAAGAGGTTTTGAGGTACAGCGTTCTGGTAAACAATCAGGACCGTTTAATAATATTAACGAGGAGGAAATTCTACAACCAGGCACACGCTCTTATATCGATCAGCGCCCTCTGTCCACGGCTTATTATCGCATTGGTTTTGTGACTAAGTATAATGAACGGCGATATTCTCACCCATATCTGGTGCAGTTGGAAGATAGTATTCCACCGGCTATTCCGAAAGGAATATCAGCAGTGATCGATACATCCGGGATTATTAGCTTTACATGGATAGCCAACCAGGAGGAAGATCTACTCGGGTACCGGGTCTATCGTTCTAATTTTAAAAACTCGGAGTTCTCGCAGTTGACATCGTCACCGATTCGTATTAACAGTTTTCAAGATACTATTTCACTAAAGAACCTAACTGATAAGATCTACTACAGGATATCTGCCGTTGATAGCCGGTACAATGTATCAGAGATGTCTGACATTATTGAAGTGATTAAGCCAGATTTGATACCACCGGTACCACCGGTTTTTGAAAAGGTAGAAGCAAGTAGCGAGGGTATTACCATAAAATGGACTGGAAGCAGTAGTACGGATGTCAGTAAGTTGATTTTGTATAGACGACAAGCGAGGACAGATAATTGGGCAATAATCGCAGACTTAGCAGCAACAGACACTTTCTATGTCGATCGGAACCTCACCTCCGGGACGCGTTATGGGTATTTGCTTGTTGCCGTAGATGAGGCAGGTAATGAGTCTGATCCTTCCAAACCAGTAACATTAGCAGCTTTAGATCAGGTGCAGACGGGAAGATTTGTGAAGATAAATTCAAGAGTCAGCAGAGAAGAGAAGCTTGTCCGGGTTAGCTGGCAGTTCGAATCCGTTCAGGAGCCTTCTGCATATTTGATTTACCGTTCGGCCGAGGATGAACCCATAGCGCTTTATAGAAGGATTAACGGTAGTAGTAGGGAATTCATTGACAGAGAGTTGACGAATCATACTCAATATAAATATAGAATAAAGGCGGTTTTTAGTGATGGCAGAGAGAGTGGGTTTAGTGAAGAGGCTATGGTGAGGTATTAGTGAAATGAACGATAACAAGTTGAAGTATATAATTACCATTGTACTAATTTTTTTGGCCCTAGAGTCGTATTCGCAGTTATATCAGATAAATGTGGCTACCTGCTATGGGTGTGCGTCCGGAGCAAATCATTCTGAAACCTACAAGATAAGCATAAAAAACAGCACTAACACCCTTGATCTAGTTCCAAACTCTAATCCCTATAATACAACTCAAGAGATAACATGGAAACCCACTCAAATTGTTATTGAGTATAAATTTATGCAACTGTTTCCTACTCCAAGTATACTTTGTCAATTCAATGAAACTCTATCCGTAGTTAGTGACTGTTATTCGTATATCACAACGGTTAATTGTGGGTTTGGAGACTTGGAGATTAGTATTCAGCCAATAAATTTAACTTATCTATCTGGAACATCTCTGGCCACCAGTTACTGTGAAGACGAATCAATTACCTTAGTGGCGTCTTCGGGATATACCAACTACAAATGGCAATACCGGGAAGAGGGAGGTAGTTGGACAAATTTTACCCCTCCAGGCACAACTACAACAACCTTCGGCATTTCAAATATTTTTGGAGCCAATTATTCAAGCCATTTAAATAAAAATATCTACTTCCGATACTCTGTAGGAAATTGCGACCCAGAATCCGTAAATGCAGTCATAGGGCCCTATGTTTTTCGGCCGTTGGCTCCTAAGATAACTTCAGCTACTGCTACCGATATTCAATGCTTTGGCGACACGGATGCTATAATTACAATTAATAGTGTAAGTCGTGCACCTATAGCTGGTGAGACTTTTGAATATCAGTTATATAAACCAACCAATCACGATGAAGTGCTGTATAGTACTACCAGCACAACTATAAATGGTACTTTAGTGCCTGAAGGGATCACCAAAGGAAGCTATGATATTTTACTTGACCCTGGCATTGCCGGTTGCGGCACTCTGGAGTATTACACAATTGTCATTGATGGACCCGCTGATGCCATTACCACTGCCAATGCCGGAGATGACCAAACCACCTGTAGTAGTAGTGTTACGCTTACAGCAAATGCAGTCGACAGCGATGAAACGGGCTCATGGAGTACAGTTTCAGGTACAGGAACAATCTCTAGCTCTTCGAGTAGTACTACTACTGTCACTGAATTGGGAGTAGGTACCAACATCTTCCGCTGGACCATTGCTCAAGATTTTGGTTGTACAAGTACAGATGACGTAAAAATTACCAGATTGAATATTACGACAGCCAATGCAGGTGGTGATCAAAATGTTTGTAGTCCAACAGCTACGTTGAATGGCAATGCCCCCGGAACAGGAGAAAACGGCACATGGACAGTTATAAGTGGTTCGGGAGTTTTTAGTAATGCTAACTTGAGGAATACGCTTGTGACAGGATTGAGTGAAGGTGCCAACACTTTTCGTTGGATCATAAGAGATAATGGCAACACTTGTTCAAAGACAGACGATGTGACCATTACCTATATCAATGTAACTGCCGCGGCAGCCGGACTTGATCAAAAAGTGTGTAACACCGGTACAACCCTTGCCGCTAACGCTGTAAAAGCAGGTGAAACAGGCGAATGGAGTGTTGTAAATGGTGCGGGAACCTTTAGCGATAAAAACAGCCGCACCAGTTCGGTCTCAGGCTTGTCCATCGGAGTCAATACCTTCCGCTGGACTATTTCAGATAACACTGGTAGCTGTACATCTATCATGGATGATGTGGTCATTACAGTCAGCGATCTTTCAGTTTCGGAAGTGGCCTTAAAGAGAAAGGATCCCACCTGCTCATACAATAGTGATGGTGAGATTGTAGTAACTGGTACAGGCGGTGTAGGATTAGCCGGGAGTGATTATGAGTTTAATTTATCGAACGGTGATCAGCTTTTTGGTAATGATGGCGAAGAAATAATATTTCTGGGACTTTCTGCTGGTTTTTATACGGTCACCATAACCGATAGTGAATGTACAAGGGCATATAGTTCTCCTATTGAATTAAAGGCTCCGACTGCAATCGCTGTAGCATTTACAGAAATAGCTTCTATCACTTGTAAAAGCACTACAGACGGAGCCATAGATATGACACCATCCGGGGGCACTTCGCCATATACCTATTTATGGTCCAATGGAGCTACTACCGAAGATCTGGCAAATATAGGAGCCGGCACCTACTCCGTAGAGATCACCGATGCCAACGGCTGTACATTCAATGATAGCTACACCCTAACTGAACCATTTGAACTGCAAGCGACATCTTTCATTTCTGATTTTAATGGAAAAGGTGTAAGCTGCAACGGAGCTATAGATGGCTCTATAGATATCGATGTTACAGGAGGTACTGCGCCTTACACATATAACTGGTCTAACGGAGAGATTACAGAAGACCTTTCAGGTATCGGTACAGGTATTTATTCCGTGGAGATCACAGATGCTAACAATTGTATCACAACCATCAATAGTATTGAAATTACAGAACCTGAAGTGCTCTCATTAACGATAGATGATCAACTTAATGTGGATTGCAACGGCAATTCCACCGGTAGTATCACCTTGCTTTCAACAGGAGGTACCGAGGCACATGAATACAGCATCGATGGTGCCTCCACCTGGCAAACCACCAACACCTTCACCAATTTACCGGCAGGAGACTACACCGTAGACCTACGAGACGCCAACGGCTGCTCCACTTCAACCACAGCTACAATTGCAGAACCAACAGTACTGACAAGCAGCGTCTTTAATGTTATAAAATCCACCTGTGGCGAGGATAACGGCTCAGCGGAAGCCTCAGCATTGGGGGGAACAGTAGACTATAGCTATACCTGGCGGAACAGCCTCAATGAAGTGGTAAGCACATCATCAACGCTTACGAATGTCGGAGGTGGGATTTATATTGTAACGATCACCGATGCCAATGGCTGTAGTACTACCGGCCAGGCGAACATCAGCAGTGCGGACGGAGCACAGGTCACCTTTATGGATATTGTCAGCACCTCATGTTTTAATAGTAGCGATGGACAGGCTAGTATGAACATCACAGGTTCAGCTCCCTTTGATGTGGAATGGCAGAATGGAGAGACAGGCGAGGAGGCTACAGCCCTAAGCCCCGGAGATAATGTGGTGACCGTTACCGATGTGAACGGCTGTGTAGTAGTGGAAGTAGTGAACATTCCCTCTCCAACAGCTATCGACTATACCGTTACATCATCCATTCCCAGTTGTCATGATAGCTCCGATGGTAGCATAGAAGTGCAAGCCAGCGGAGGCTCTGGAGGATATAGCTATAGCTGGAATACCGGTAATACTGGCACCTCATTAGATAACATTACCAGCGGTACCTACAGCCTTACGATTACAGATGTGAATGGCTGTACATTGGATACGGAAATAGTTTTGGATGGAGTGGACCCGGTGTCACTACACATCGACAATACCACGCTGCCTACGTGTGTTGGAGGTGTGGATGGCAGCATCACAGTAAGTGCTGCAGGAGGTAATGGCGGCTACAGCTATAGCTGGGATACAGGGGAAACGGGAGCAGTGATAGACCAGATTTCAGCCGGTAGCTACGAAGTAACAGTTACCGATAGCAAAGGCTGCGTGGTAACACAAACAATAGATCTACCCGATCCTGCGCCTTTTACAATTGATATAGGCGATGAAGTAGAGATATGTACAGGCTCGTCATACGTCATTGCCTCTAATGTAGACAATGCAGTTTATTCCTGGACTTCAGATAACGGTTTTACAAGCGAAGATCAGAAAGTGACCTTATCAGAGCAAGGCATCTACAGCCTGCATGTAACCAATACAGATGGTTGTGAAGCAGAAGACAGCTTCACCCTTATTGTATCGGATGACCTGCTGAATGCGGACTTCCTGATGGCAACGGAAGCTTATGTGGGCGATACAGTGGTGATCATTGACATCAGTTGGCCTATCCCTGACGCCTTGACATGGCAGTTTCCGGCAGAAGCTACAATACTAATGGAGAACCAGGATTATGCAGAGGTTGTATTTGATATCCCTGGGACTTATGGCATAGATATGGAAGTGGCATTGGCTGATTGTCAGGACTTCTACTCCCAGTCGATCACTATCCTGGAAGGCAAACCGGATACAGGAGGTCGCCTCAGTGAAGGGGAGGAGCTGATCAGAAAGTTCATAGCCTATCCGAATCCTAGTGATGGAGAATTTTATGTACACGTTGAATTGGCATTTAAGGCATCTATTGAGGTGTCGCTTGTTGGCCTGAATGTTAACAAGGTTTTATATCAGTTAGAAGCCAGCGATGCTGAAGAGTACAATCTTAGCATCGATAAACCTGAATTATCCCAAGGAGTTTATTTTATCCGACTAAAAGTTGGCGGGAAATCGAGAGTAATCAGAAAAGTAATCAAATAGGCATCATGAAAAGGATAATTGTCTTTACTCTATTCGTTCTCTTAGTCAGTGTTAAATTATATTCTCAAACATATACTGTTACTGTATCAAATTTACTTTTAGATTGTAATGGGTGTATCCCTCCCTCGGGTAGCGGTTCATTTACTATTGGAGGGGTTACTAAAACTGTAATAAATGGAGGGTCAGTGAATTTTACTTTTACTGAACAGCCAAATGCATCATTCACTTTCAGCGGTTTTATGAACTGGGCTCCTACTGATGTTTGCAGGTTTGAGTGTGGAAGGGATTTTAGTGGCAACGGAATTATCAATTTCGGAGCCTCATCTGGTTGCACCAGCCAATTCTATTCCACTGGGCCGGTTACTCCGGGTATACGCCAATCAAATATGTCTTTTAATATTACCTGGAGTGTTGATGTGTCGCTTTCAGGAACGACAGGCTCCTATTGCGAGAGTGAGCAAGTGACTATTTCCAACGCAGTCGACTATGGTTTGACGTACAGTTGGAAATACCGTATAGGAGGAGGTAGTTGGAATTCATTTGCCACGCCCCCTGGGGCAGGTTCATCTATAACATTTGATGCAACGGATGTTTTTGGTTCAAATTCCAGTAATCTAACCAAAAACATCTACTTTCAATCTGCGGTGGGCAATTGCACGGATCAAATTGGTCCCTATGTATTCTACCCAGATCTCCCAGTTGTTACCTCCACTACAGTATCTGGAGTTGAATGTAAAGGTGACAGAGATTGGCAGATAGAAGTTACTGGCACTAGTAGGCCTCCGATGACAGGTGAAAGCTTTTCTTATGAGGTCCGTAGCTCTCCTGTGGTGGATCCATTAATTGATAATTTACATTTCAGTTCAACAACATCAACTTTGACTAGTATGTCTGTATCCGATGGTCTACCGGCTGATCAAACATATTATATCTTAGTGATCAGTAGTTTAGATTCTACACTCCAAGCCACAGGCTGTGGCACCCCTATTTTTGACTCTGTATATGTAGACGAGCCAAACACTGCTTTAATGATAACCCCTGCCCCGAATGATGAGAGTTGTCGAAGCAGCAATGACGGCAGTGTGACCATAAACGCAAGCGGGGGCTGGGGGTCGTATGAGTATAGTTTGGGATCCTCTGGCTATGGATCAGAAAATACTTTTACGGGCCTTTCATCTGGCACATACACGGCAGGTGTTCGGGATAGAGAAGGGTGTGAGAAAACTGTAGATGTTACAATTTCTCAACCGCCTGCAGAACTCTCTATAAGTGCCAACGGTACTGATGAAACCTGTCGCAGCGCCAATGATGGCACCATCACTATCACAGGTGCGAATGGCTGGGGTAGTTATGAATACAGGTTAAACTCAGGACTGTGGCAGTCAGGCGGAAGCTTTACAGGGCTTACGGCAGGTACTTACACAGCTCAGGTGCGTGATAGCGGAGGCTGTTCAAAATCAACAAGCGTGGTCATTGGCCAACCAGCAACAGAGCTTGCTATTGGCTATACTCATACTCATGAAATTTGCCGGGCTTCTAACAATGGAAGCATCAGCCTTACAGCATCAGGTGGCTGGGGTAGCTATGATTACCGTTTGAATTCCGGAACCTGGCAAACCGGGGGTGCCTTTACAGGCTTAGCGGCAGGTACTTACACTGCCCAGATAAGAGATAGCGGTGGTTGTATAAAGTCTGCGTCAGTTACCATCTCACAACCTTCTGTGGAGTTGGCGATGAGTACCACCATCCAAAATACCTGCAAAGGGACCAGTGAAGGAAGTATAACAGTAACTGCTTCAGGTGGGTGGCTAAACTATGAGTATTCAAAAGACAATGGAGCTACCTACCAAACCAGCAATATTTTTAGTAATCTTGGTGTCGGAAGTTATCAGGTGAGGGTGAGAGATAGCGGAGGATGTATCACCTCTGCACAGACTGTTACCATCTCGGAACCAGCTACGACCTTGTCTTTTACCACTTCAAAGCAGAATGTAGATTGCAGGAACAGTAGTACTGGTTCCATTACGGTTTCTGCTACCGGTAGCTGGGGTACCTATGAATACTCCAAGGATAATGGAGTTACCTACCAGGCATCAGCCATATTCTCGAACCTTATAGCCGATACCTATGCCATTAAGGTGAGAGATATAGAAGGTTGCGAGACATCATCTCAAACAGTCACGATCAATGAACCAACTACAGGTCTTAGCTTTAGTACTTCAAAAAGCCCAGTGACGTGCCAGGGAGATGACAATGGCAGTATTACCGTGATAGCCTCAGGGGGTTGGAGTAGTTATGAGTACTCAAAGGACAACGGAGCAACGTACCAGTCATCCAATATATTTAATAACCTTGTCCCCGGTCTGTATCAGGTTCGTGTAAGAGATGGAGAAGGGTGTGTTACAGCCAAAGAGGATATAATTATTAGCGAACCAACAGAACTGTTGAGCGTAAGTATCAGCCAAACAGATGTGATATGCAAAGGGGCAGCAGATGGAACTATTACATTAACTGGTGGTGGAGGTTGGGGAAGCTACAGTTACTCCATAGATGGAGGAACAACTTATCAAACGTCCGGCAACTTTGCAGCGCTGGTACCAGGAGACTACTCCGTGGTTGTACAAGACTTAGAAAGCTGTACTACAGCACCTCAGACTATCAGTGTTGCTGAGCCTTCGGAAAACCTTGCCGTTACAAATACGGTCACACACGTGACTTGTAAAGGTGCTGACAATGGAGTGATTGAACTAAATGCAACAGGAGGCTGGGGTAGTTATGAATATTCGATAGACGCCACCACCTGGCAAACCACCAACACCTTCATCAACCTACCAGCCGGAGACTACACCATAGACCTACGAGACGCTAACGGCTGCTCCACTTCAACCACAGCTACAATTACCGAACCTACAGTACTTACAGGTAGTGTTTTCAACGTAGTAAAATCTACCTGTGGGGAGGATAATGGCTCAGCGGAAGCCTCAGCCTCAGGGGGAACAGTAGACTATAGCTACACCTGGCGGAACAGCCTCAATGAAGTGGTAAGCACATCATCAACGCTTACGAATGTCGGAGGTGGGATTTATATTGTAACGATCACCGATGCCAATGGCTGTAGTACTACCGGCCAGGCGAACATCAGCAGTGCGGACGGAGCACAGGTCACGTTTACAGATATTGTCAGCACCTCATGTTTTAATAGTAGCGATGGACAGGCTAGTATGAACATCACAGGTTCAGCTCCCTTTGATGTGGAATGGCAGAATGGAGAGACAGGCGAGGAGGCTACAGCCCTAAGCCCCGGAGATAATGTGGTGACCGTTACCGATGTGAACGGCTGTGTAGTAGTGGAAGTAGTGAACATTCCTTCTCCAACAGCTATCGACTATACCGTTGCATCATCCATGATTCCCAGTTGTCATGATAGCTCCGATGGTAGCATAGCGGTACAAGCCAGCGGAGGCTCGGGAGGATACACTTATAGTTGGAGCACCGGTGATACCGGTACCTCATTAGATAATATCCCCAGCGGCACCTACAACCTTACAATTACTGATGCTAACGGCTGTGCATTGGATACCGAGGTGGTATTGGGGGGCTTAGATCCGGTGTCACTAACTATTGACAACACCACGCTGCCTACCTGCGTGGGTGATGCAGACGGAAGCATAACAGTAAGCGCTGCAGGAGGTAATGGAGGCTACAGCTATAGCTGGAACACCGGGACAACTGGAGCAGAGATAGATCAGCTTTCAGCGGGTAGCTACGAAGTAACAGTAACAGATAGCAAAGGCTGTACACTGACACAAAACATAGATTTACCCGATCCGGCTCCGTTCACTATAGATATAGGTAATGAGGTGGAGATCTGTACAGGGTCATCATATGTCATAGCCTCTGATGTAGATAATGCGATCTACTCCTGGACTTCAGATAATGGCTTTACGAGCACCGACCAGGAAGTAACACTATCAGAGCAGGGAACATACAACCTGCATGTAACCAATGCAGACGGCTGTGAAGCAGAAGACAGCTTCACTCTTATTGTATCGGATGATCTGCTGAATGCAGACTTCCTGATGACAACGGAAGCTTATGTGGGCGATACAGTGGTGATCATTGACATCAGTTGGCCTATCCCTGAAGCCTTGACATGGCAGTTTCCGGCAGAAGCTATAATACTAATGGAGAACCAGGATTATGCAGAGGTTGTATTTGACACACCTGGGACTTATGGCGTAGATATGGAAGTGGCATTGGCCGATTGTCAGGATTTTTATTCTCAGTCAATCACTATCCTCGAAGGCAAGCCGAATACAGGAGGTCGCCTCAGTGAAGGGGAGGAACTGATCAGGAAGTTCACAGCCTATCCCAATCCCAACGATGGGGAATTCAAAGCATTGGTAGAGTTGTCAATAGTACAAGATATAAGACTAACATTAGTGGATCTGGATGGCAACATAATAGTGTTTGACAGGAAGTATGGCCAAAGTGATACTTATGAGGTGGCTTTAGATCTGCCACGGCTAAGATCAGGCATTTATCTGCTTGGACTTCAAACAGGCGGAAAGTCTAAAACGCTGAGGTTAATGGTGAAGTAAGTAACTTTACTGCTTCACCAACTCCATTTTTATCACAATATCTACCTTTTCACCTACGATCAAGCCGCCATTATCCAGTGCATCGCTCCACTTAAGTCCGTAGTCAAAACGGTTAATGGAACCTCGGGCAGTGAACCCGGCCTTCTTTTTATCGCTGATCGAAACAATACCACCAAAATCCGTTTCTAAAGTTACTGGTTTTGTAATGTCCCTGATCGTAAGGTCTCCTGTTACTCTATACTTATTTTCTCCCACCTTTTTGAAGCTGGTACTCTTAAATTTTATTTCAGGAAACTTCTCAACATGGAAGAAATCTTCATCTTTCAGATGCTTGTCCCTCTCCAGGTTGTTGGTGGTAATACTTGCAGTTTCTATCGTGGCATTTACCTTGGCATCCTCAAAATCATTTTTTTTTGATATCAAAGTACCTGTATATGCAGTAAAAAGACCGCCAACTGAGGATACCGTGAGGTGTGAAACTTCAAACTGAACGGAGGAGTGCGTAGGATCAATGATCCATGTAGTCTGTGCTAAACAGAAGACGTTTAAACAGCTTAAAACCAATATTATAACTAAATTTTTCATAATAAATAGGATTTGGAGGTGTGTCAAATTGTCTTCTAATAAGATACGAAAAAAATCTAAAAGAACCTATGGGCAGCAAAATGCCATATTGACAGCGCTGGTTGCCAAAAATGACTCCTTAGCTGTTCAATAATTGGTTGGCATTTCCCTTGTAGGAGTGATATAAAAAATTGATCGTTTAACTTTTAAAAAGGAGGTTATTATGTCACTTATTAGGAGAAATGGCGATTTGTTTAATTTACCAAGTCTGTTTGACGATTTTTTTACCAGAGATTTTAACAGAGGTGGTTCAAGTTTTTCTTCCACAGGCACCTCGATTCCTGCGGTAAACATCAGAGAAACTAATGATGATTTTGAAGTTGAAATGGCTGCGCCAGGCATGACCAAAAAAGACTTCAGAATAGAACTGGATGGTACTCTTCTTACTATTTCTTCAGAGCGGGGAAGTGAAAGAGAAGAGAATGAAGGAAATTATAATAGAAGAGAATTTAGCTATCAATCATTCCAAAGATCATTTACATTACCAAAAGAAGTGGTGGATATCGACAAGATCAAAGCTAAATACGAAAACGGCATGTTGTACTTGAGAATTCCTAAACGTGAAGAAGCAAAACAAAAACCACCAAGAGTGATTGATATTTCTTAAATGTTAGTGCTGAAACGAATAAGATGTGCCTCAAAATGCCGCAATAAGCGTTTTGAGGCTTTTTTTTACAGAATCCTCGAATACCATACTAGCAATATAACAATCTGGACAGGCCGATGCTAGCCAGGCAGCAGGCTAAAGCAGTAGGCAAAGAAGTCATTACAACTCGCCCGGGAGTATTGAATGCAAGGATGTTTCACCTATCCGGGAGACTTGATCAGTATGTACAAGCCGTTTTTCTAACCCGTCTGACAGGTATTGGTTCATAAGCCTTTTGCAACGATCTCTGATGATAAATGGCTGTTCTGCGCCCCTCTATAGGATCGTACCAGACGCACCTTACTTTATGATTACTGAGCATAGGTCCTAAAAATGGCTTGTATTCAAGTACATAATTTAAAACTTCCATAACTGGTCCACCGGATCTTAATACTACACGATCACCCGGTTTAAATAATCGATTCATATTACCTCCTTTTTTTATACTCACATTCATCAAATCCAGAATACAAAGTAAGTGCCATGAAGAAGGTGCATGCCAGTGGGCCTTTCCAGAATGTCAAATTGACAGCAACAGGTAGTTAAAGATCATAAAGATATTTTTCTTATGATATCACTTCAGATACACTCCTGTTATGCCCTATTAATCAATACACTATAAAATGAGAGTATAATGCAGGATAGAAAAATAGAGTAAATTTCTGTCGAAAATTTGTGAGTACATTAAGGATGATCTCAAGAAATAGATTATCTTGCCTTTAAGTTTTACCCTAAAGTTACCATCTATTAACCTATGTTTTCTGAGACCGAATCAGACCTGTTAATGAACAAAGTGCAGCTCATCCTGGAGTCGCCTACAGAACGTGAAAAATATAAAAATCTAGAATCATCGGATGATAAGTTGTCTTTTTTGAGCAATCATTTCATTATGGATGATATGACCGTCAGGCTCATCAAGAGACGGTACCTGCTATCCGAAAAGTATAGAGAGGAACTGGTACAATCCATAGAGGATGTTATCAGGAAAATCGAGAGATAGTGAGAATATAGATCTTCTTTTATGGAACACATAGACGCCCCTGTCTATGTGTTGTTATGAACTAACTAGTACTACTTTGTCACATTCAACTAATTAGTAATCAGCGATTT
>NZ_AMZN01000009.1 GCF_000331535.1 Fulvivirga imtechensis AK7
TATTTTCTCCGTTGCTCTACGAAAATTCCAGGATGACGTGGTGGATTAACAAATCCCACATTCAAACCGTAGTCGTTATTTTGCCGCGCCCATTATTCAATAAATCAATGTAGAGTAGTTCCACCTCCGACCTCCGGCCACCTCCGCCAGCGGAGGACAGTGCTAATTAGTGTTTGTAAGAAAACTCTAAGTGGCTTTAAGGGGCTACCCTTCCATGTGCGTTACTTCCGCCAGACCGAATTCACAAAATACTTCCGGGAATCATAAAAATTACGAATGACAGCAAAACCCGTTTGCGTTGCGAGGCTCTCTATATCATTCATACTATATTTCTGCGATATTTCCATATGTATAGCCTCCCATTGTTCGAATTCGATGTTGGAATCCATGATCTCTACAGACTGCTTCTTTGTGCTCACCAGATAACTTGCAGTAGTACCCGTCACAGGATTGTAGGTAGGGAAATGTTTAAAGCCGGTCAGATCAAAATTGCCATGCAGCTCCCGATTGATCCGCTTTAACAGGTTTAAATTAAAATTTCGCGTTACACCCTCCTGATCATTGTAAGCCCTGAGTATTACATCCGGGTCCTTCATCAGGTCAAAGCCAATAAAAAGCAGGTCACCGTCTCTCAAAGCATCATTCAGCTCCTTTAAAAACTCAATAGCCCTTGAGTCTGTAAAATTACCGATGTTAGACCCCAAAAAAAGCACCACATTTCGCGTACCCCCATTCTCCAGTTGTTTTAACGCTTTGAAATACTCATTTTTTATACATTTCACTTTCAAGGAGGGGAACTCTTCCTCCAGAGAATCCTTCAGTATCTGAAGTACATTACCCGAAATATCAATAGGAACATATTGAAAATCTGCCTCGGAAGAGACGAAATGTTCGAGCAACACCTTGGTTTTATAACCATCTCCTGCACCAAATTCTACCAGGTTAAAACGAGGCGCGTCATTTCTGAAAATATCAAGTATGCGGGCTTTGTTTGCTTTTAATATTTCATGCTCACTCCTGGTTAGGTAGTATTCCTCCAGGTTCATGATCTGCTGAAAGATAGCATCACCTTCTTCATCGTAGAAATATTTAGATGACAATTCCTTTGGGGTCGAGGTAAGCCCTTTCAACACATCACGGGCAAATTGATTATTCATTCCAATAATAGTTTATATATGTTTAGCCAGTCTTATTCCAGAAAACATCCACCGCAGATGGGGATGGAAAAAATTTCGGTAACTTACTCTGATGTGATCAGAAGGTGTGGCACAAGAGCCTCCTCTCAGCACCATTTGATTAACCATAAATTTGCCATTATACTCTCCCACGGCTCCTTCCGGTGCCTGATAGTATGGATATGGCATATAAGCGCTACCGGTCCATTCCCAGACATCTCCAAGCATTTGAAAACTGCTGCCTTTACGGGCCACCGGCTCAAAATGTTCTGATTCCATAAAATTAGCATCCGAATGGGATCCGGAATGTCGCTTACAAGCTATTTCCCACTCAAATTCTGTTGGTAATCTGAGCCCTTTCCATTTTGCGTAGGCATCCGCTTCAAAATAACTCACATGGGTAACCGGAGCATATATATCCACTTCTTTAAGGCCACCATTAAGGGAATACTGGTGCCATCGTCCATCTACCAGGTGCCAATGGTAAGGGGCTATCACCTCTTCAGCCTTTACCCACTCCCATCCTTCGGAAAGCCAATGCCTGAAGTCAGAATAACCTCCGGCATTAATAAACTCGAGATATTCGCCATTCGTCACCAATCTGTCGCTTATTGCATAGTCGTGAAGGAATACCTTATGAGCTCCCAACTCATTATCAAAGCAAAAGCCGCTAGCCTGGTATCCCACCTCGTAAATACCGCTTTCTACAGGCAGAAAATCGGGTGATTTCATTGATTCGGAGTGCTGCCCGGGCTTGTTTATGTAGATAGGAAACAAAGGATTATTCCCTAAAATATACTTGATGTCATAGAGCAACAGTTCCTGGTGCTGTTGCTCGTGCTGAATGCCCAGCTCCAGCAGGCCAAGCAATTCTTTATCACTTATGCCTGCATCAAATAGCTCAGACATATGAGTATTAACATACCCTCTATACTCCAAAACTTCCTGTACGGTAGGTCTTGTAAGGTTGCCCCTGTTAGTTCGGATCACCCGTTCACCAACACTTTCATAATAACTGTTGAACAGGTAACCGTATTTGTCATTAAACAGGCTGTAACCTTTTTTATAAGGTTGAAGAATAAAAGTTTCAAAAAACCACGTAGTATGTCCCAAGTGCCATTTTGGTGGACTTACATCCACAACGGGTTGCACTACATGATCTTCTGGAGAGAGCCTGCTGCATATTTTCCCGGTTGTTTGCCTTACACTGAAAAACCGCTCTTTGAGTTCAATATCTTCTAATACCATAGGTCATAGATTTCCTTAAAAATAAAGAAGATGAACCGCAGATACTAAATTAAATCCGTCTAATTCAGCCCCTCCCGAAATCTAAAACAATAGTAAAACTACTTAGTTAATCAAAAGCGACTAATTTTTAGAAGATATTTCCTGGTGACTTTTGATGATGAAATAGAAAAAGAAAAAGAAAAATAAAGCCACTGACAACAGACAAAACAGGATACCCATATGTCAAAAAATTTTAGTCAGAATATAAATTTCGTCATCTTCAGGAAACGAAACTTTCTTTTTATCAGTTAGCTAGCACAGATGTAAGATTGTTTAACAATTAATTGACTTAACCTGAAAAACCATCTGCTTTTTTAGGAGATTCAGCTATATTGGCAGACTTTTATACATAAAAATCGAATTTCAAATTAATTTTTGTTTAAAGTGAATATGAAAAACAGTGTTAGAGGGCTCTTTGCGGCAATTCTATTGGTACTAACTGTACTGAACAATGCTCAGGCGCAGGGAGAAAAACAGGATAGTACAGATTTCCCACCCAAAGAATGGTCTTTGATGGACCCTGGTGATAACGTGCAGGGTATTAGTGTTGAGAAAGCGTATTCCATATTAAAAAATAAAAGATCAGAAACGGTAGTGGTCGCTGTGATCGATTCTGGTGTGGATATTGACCATGAAGACCTGCAGGGTAAGATATGGATAAATGAAGGCGAGATAGAGGGGAACGGGATAGATGATGATAAAAACGGCTATGTCGATGACCGCTACGGTTGGAACTTCATAGGAGGAAAAACCGGCAATGTAGAACAGGACACCTACGAATTGACCCGTATCTATGTTAACCTTAAAGAAAAGTATGGTGATATGGACGCCAGTAAGGTTAAAAAGAAAAATAAAGCCGAGTACGAGTACTGGTTGAAGGTAAAAGCCGATTTTGAAGAGACGCATGATAAAGCTAATCAGCAGTATGTATTCTATTCTACCCTTCAAAAAAACATTGTCAGGTTCAATAATCTGCTTAAGGCCTACCTCGATGTAGAGAAGCTCAGCATGGATGACTTGCGAGCTATTGACTCGGAAGACTCCACTATACTGGCAGCCAGAAATATTATAGGCATCATATTTCAGAATGTAGGTGAAGATGCTGACTTTGAAGCTATCTCCGAAGAACTGGAAGGTGCGGTGGAGCATTTTGGCAATCAGGTAAACTATGCATTCAATACGGAATTCGATCCCAGGTCTGTAATAGGAGATAATTACGCCAACCCATACGAAAGAGGTTATGGAAACAATGATGTAAAAGGCCACGACCCCAGCCATGGCACACATGTGGCAGGCATTATAGCGGCAAATAGAGATAACGAACTGGGAATACAGGGCATTGCCGACAATGTAAAGATCATGGTGGTAAGGGCTGTACCTGATGGTGACGAAAGAGATAAAGATGTTGCAAATGCCATTATCTATGCCGTGGATAATGGTGCCAGGATCATCAATATGAGCTTTGGCAAATCCTATTCCCCACAAAAAGAAGCGGTGGATAAAGCAGTTAAATACGCGGAGAGTAAAGGTGTACTACTGATACACGCAGCAGGCAATAGCTCTAAAAACACAGATAACTCAGACAACTTCCCCAACAAGATTTATGGAGACACGAAAACGACAGCCAGTAATTGGCTGGAAATAGGTGCATCATCATGGGGAACAAATGAACAGTTCGTTGGATCTTTTTCAAACTATGGCAAGAATACAGTGGACGTTTTTGCCCCAGGTGTAAATATTTATTCAACAACGCCTGATAATACTTATCAGTCATTTAATGGTACCAGCATGGCTGCACCGGCAACTGCAGGAGTAGCCGCATTGCTAATGTCGTACTACCCTGAGCTAACAGCATTTCAGGTTAGAGACATAATAGTTAAATCATCCAGGAAATTTGATGCCCTTCAGGTGCTTAAACCGGGCAAAGAAGAATTGGTAGATTTCAAAGACCTGTCTATCTCCGGTGGTTTGATCAATGCATATGAGGCTGTGAAAATGGCTGAGTCAATGACAATCAAAAAGGAGAACTAATCAGTGTCCCTAAGAAAACGTCAATGTCCGCGTTACGCTCGTTCCAAAAATGCTCACGTACCTCAGTACGCTCCACTTTTTGGAACTTCACAAGCCTTGACCTTGACGTTTTCTTAAAGCCACTTAGAGGATTCTTACAAACACTAATTAAATTAGTGTCTGTAAGAAAACGCCCATGTCTGCGTTATGCTCGTCCCGAAAATACTCGCTTTCAGGGACGAGCATGACGCTCTTTAATCCATTCAACTCTACTTTTTTACCCATCTTTTGAAGCCCTGAATCACCAATCGTACACCTAAAATTTAGCGCGGGCAGTTCGGAACAGGCAGAATGTCCCTAAAAGAGGTTTTTAAGGGCTGTTTTTAGATGCGGATACAATTTAATCGGTTCTACTATATCTAATTTGATCATCACACTAGAATATTGAAGTACCCGTTTTCGTAGTAAAAAGCTCCAATGCTTTCATGCCTGCCAATGAATTTCCCTTAGGATTGAGTCCGGGACTCCAGACTACTATACTATATTCGCCAGGCAAAATAGCGGCAATACCTCCTCCTACCCCACTTTTTCCGGGCAACCCCACTCGAAATGCAAATTCACCTGCTTCGTCATAAAAACCGCAGGTTTGCATAATTGCGGTCATCCTTTTAAACTGGCTTTCTGTGATATATCTTTTGGCATCAATCACCCCTTTGCCATGATTGGCAAATACCCGAAATGCCCTGGCAAGTTCATTGCAGTTCATTTCAATGGAACAAAAATCGAAATAAAGGTCCAGTACTTCCTCTACATCATTCTTGATATTCCCGAATGACTTCATCAGGTTCACCATGGCTGCATTTTTAAACCCACAGGCTTTTTCAGAGGCTGCAATGGTCTCATTATAGCAGATATCTTCCTGTCCGACCAGCTCACGTATAAAGCTCAGCAACTCCTCCTTCGGATTGTTTAAATGTGAGATCATCAGATCAGTGATCACCAGCGCCCCTGAGTTGATAAATGGATTTCTTGGTATGCCACATTCATACTCCAACTGTACCAATGAATTAAAAGGGTCGCCAGAGGGCTCCACATTCACACGCTCGTAAACCTTTTCACCCAAATGCGCAACGGTGAGCGCCAGCATAAATACCTTTGAGATACTCTGGATGGAGAACTTTTCATGTGCATCACCTATGTAGTAAGCCTCCTCGTTGAGAAAAAGCAGGTAGATACCGAATTTTCCTGGATCAACCTTAGCGAGTTCGGGAATATAATCGGCCACCTTGCCGTCTCCCAGAAGTGGTACCACCTCTTTGTGTATTTCTTCTAATATTTGCTGGTACTTCATAAGCATATCGTTACGACCGGCAAAAATATAAAACGTAGCTCAAACAAAAAGGCCACCCTGTCGATAGTGCTATCCAGGATGGCCTTTGATATCAGCTTGATTGGCTTACTTCTTATAGATCTCCACCGGAAGGTTCAGCGATTGGTCTTCTCCGATTTCAATGACAGACGAACCATAAACGGTTATTTCTGCCTTTTGAAAATCAGATTCATCAGCTTTATATATGTTATCAACATATTTCTGAGGATTTCTGTCAATATACGGAAACCACGTGCTGTGAATTTGTATCATAATGCTGTGGCCCTTCTTGAAGGTATGCAGGATATCCTGTAATGGAAAGTTCACTTCCTCCATTTTTCCCGGAGCAAAGGGCTCCGGCTCGGCAAAACTATTTCTAAACCTTCCTCTAAATACTTCATGCCTAACCAGTTGCTGATATCCGGGCATTACCACATGCTGAGGGGTGATTTTTGACGGCTCTGCATCATCAGGGTACACATCAATTAATTTCACTACGAAATCAGCATCAGTGCTGCTTAATGCTACTTTCAAGCGGGCTACGATCTCACCTGCAAGTAATATGTCATCCTTGAGCGGGTCGGTTTTGAAGGTAAGTACGTCCGGCCTTCTCGAGGCATGCCTTTGATCATCCGTCATGAATCTTCTTGGTGTAAAAGTAACGGCCTCTGTTTCTGAAGTATACGGCACCGGGTTGTCAGGGTCACTGATATAGCTGAAGGTTGCCTCACTTTCAGCTTCCTCATTGACCAAAAGCTTCCCACCTTTGGCAAATCTTAATTTGACAGGTTTGATATCTTTCGGTGGCCATACGTCAAACTGTCGCCACTGCTTCAGACCCGTATCAAACATATAGGCTTCCGGTAGTTGAAGGTTACCTTCACCCTTCAGGTGGTAGTTGAAGAATGGCTTTTCAATATTCTTCTGATAAAATGTAGAGATGCTATCACCAAAATAAATGTGGTTCACCGCCTGGTAGCCCCTTTCTCTGGCCCAATCTCCATGGCTCCATGGACCCATCACAATCGTGTTATTAGCCTTCGGGTTGTTTGCTTCCACCGTTTTATAAATATTCAATGGCCCGTAGAGATCTTCCGCATCATACCAGCCGCCCACTGTCATCACCGCATGGTCTATTCCATTCAAATGTGGCAGTATGCTTCTTTTTTGCCAGAATTCATCGTAATTCGGATGCTCAACGGTCTGCTCCCAGAAGAAATCATCAGGATAATACTTCTTTACATTCTTCAACGGCCCAAGGTTCATATGGAAAGCATAACCATCAGCAGTATTTCCTGCCTCTCTCAATGCATCCCATTTTTCATTATACCAGCTTTCTGTGGTTGGCTCTGTCTGATGGCCGAATACAGGATAAGCCAAGAGGTAGCTTTGCAGAAATGCTCCCATGTGATGAAAATCATCAAAAAAGAAGTCAGCAATGGGAGCCTGTGGTGAGGAAGCCACCAAAGCCTGGTGTGCCTCAGGAAGTGCTGCTGCAGTGTAAAAACCAGGATAGGAAATACCCCACTGTCCTACTTTGCCATTATTGTTTTTGATATTTTTCAATAACCACTCAATGGTATCGAAGGTATCGGAACTTTCATCTATATCGCTCTTCTTTTTGGGATTGTTACCAGCCACGTGCGGACGCATATTGTCATAGTCACCTTCTGACATCCAGCGTCCTCGAACATCCTGGTAAACGAAAATGTACATATCCCGCATCAGATAGGGCGATGGCCCGAGGCTTGTTTTATAATTATTTTCACCATACGGGCCAACACTGTATGGCGTACGCTGCATCAAAAAGGGATAATTCTTTGATTTCTCCTTCGGAGTATAAACTACTGTAAAAAGTTTTACTCCATCCCGCATGGGCACCATATACTCGTGCTTCTCATAATTACTCCGCACAAATAGTGAATCACTGTTTTGAGCGTGCAATGCTCCTGCTATGCCAACTAATAAAAGTGTAACTAATGGCTTTAAGAAAAGGCCAATATCTGCGTAGCACCTGACCCAAAAATGCTCTTCCCCAAAGAACTTCGCTTTTTGAGACCTCATACCGCTATTTGACGGGAACGTTTTCTTAAAGCCACTTAGAGTTTTCATACACATACTAACTAAACTTCTAAGTCTCATTTCATTTATTTAATGGTTCATAATCTTTAAAAGGAGAGAATTCCAGTTTTTCTATCTCCTGCCTGTATGCTTTCCATTGGCTCTCATAGAATTCGTTCACTCTTTTCAGCGCCTCCTCCAGCTTTAGTTCGGCTTGCTCAACCAGTCGCTTTTCGGTTGCTCCCGGCGCCTCCAAAGATGATCCAATGTAGTAGCTGGCCGTATTTATCCGGTCATTAATACTGGGGTCGGGAGATCGGATGATACCTTGTTTTTCGCTATAATCCTCCCCAACAAAAGGCACTAACAACGATTCAATGGAATCTTTCACGGCCTTGCTTTTCTCTATAAGCTCTTTGTAAATGTCTTCATCTTTTTCCTTCATTTTCTTGGTGTACTCATCTACAATTTCCTTTGACTCCACGAGCCTTTCTGTGGCCATTCCTGCAACCTCTTCGCTACGCTCCAACTGCTTTTGCAGGTCGCGCTTCGCCTGCAACGTTGCCATTGACATCTCCACCCTGGGATCAAATCTCACATTGATCATAGCAGAGTCTTTAACATCACCGAAAGTCAATCGTAGCTTATAAGTACCAGGCATAACATCAACCCCACGCGGCTCGGACCTGTTCTTCCCTGATTTTCTCCTACTAGGCCCTCTTACCCCTTTTTCATTGAGATACCAGTACATCCTGTTTATGCCATTTTCTTCCGGAGCCTTATTTTTTAGCGTTCTTATCAACTCGTTTTTACTATTAAACACTTCAAGGATCAAAGAATCATACTTCACTTCACCGGAACTCTTAGCTGCATCTTTCCCGGGCTCTTCAGTCGTTTTTGACTGTTTCCCTTTTTTGGTCTTCTTGTCTTCCTGCTTTACACCTTCTTCTTTTTTCTTTTCTTCAGGTTTGTTGATAGTGTAAGTGACCATGGCGCCTGAAGGTCTGTTTTCACCACTGTAAATCGCATCAGCAGCGAAGCGCGTGCCGGAAGGCTGCTGGTTTAAAGTCAGATAAGCATCGGGGGGAGTAAAAAGATCCATTTTTTTATTCAGTATCTGAGCCCCCTCTCTGGCCATTGCTCGTAGCGGCCTTATGTCGTCCAGAACATAAGCCGCTCTGCCATAAGTACCGATCACCAGGTCATGCTCCCTGGGATGAATAGCCAGGTCCATGGTAGAAACCTTGGGGTAGCCGTTGGTCCACTGTGTCCAGTTTTTGCCTCCATCAATACTTATATATAAACCGCCTTCCGATCCCAAAAACATTAAATTTGGTTCTACCGGGTCCTGAATAAAGGATAGTGTGTAATTCCAAACCTGGCTTTCACTTACAATATTTCTCCATGTATTACCATAATCTGTAGTGTGGAAAAGGTAGGGTCTGTAATCAGAATTTCTATAGTTATTAACTACTACGAAAGCTTCTCCGGCATTGTAGATAGATGCCTTTATTTGTGGCACCCACCCCTCCTTCGGTATTCCGGCAATTTTAGATGTCACATTTGTCCAGTTTTTTCCTCCATCCCTGGTCAACTGCACCAGACCATCGTCAGTCCCTACCCATATCACACCTTGCCGAACAGGGCTTGGTGAGATGGCCAGAATAGTTGTATTATTTTCAGCCCCGGTAGCATCCATTGTCAGACCACCGCTCTCATGTTGTTTTTGCTTTTCCGGGTCATTGGTAGTCAGATCCGGAGAAATAATGTTCCAGGTACTACCTTTATCGATGCTCTTGTGTACAAACTGGCTACCAAAATAGATAGTGGAGTTATCAAACGGATCCTGGGCAATTGCTGCATTCCAATTGAATCGCAGTTGCATATCCGAATCGGGATGTGTAGGCCTTATCATTCTTTGAT
Organism: Fulvivirga imtechensis AK7; assembly: GCF_000331535.1. Lineage (GTDB taxonomy): Bacteria > Bacteroidota > Bacteroidia > Cytophagales > Cyclobacteriaceae > Fulvivirga > Fulvivirga imtechensis. The sequence continues at coordinate 9,826 of NZ_AMZN01000009.1, forward strand.
GTCCGGTTTCCCGGTCGTACCGCACCACAAAACCCTGCTGCGACATAGAATACCCGTATCTGGAGTTGTCGGGATCTGGTACTACATCAAAACCGTCTCCGAACGATAATTCCTGCCAGTATGAATTTCTGATACCCTGCGACTTCCAAACATAGGCAGGCCCAGCCCACGAACCATTATCTTGCATGCCCCCGTATACATTGTAAGGGTACTCCATATCTACGTTGATGTGATAAAACTGTGCTAATGGCAGGTTTTCCACGAATCTCCATGTCTCGCCCCTGTCATGCGTAATATTCAAGCCACCATCATTACCATCGATCATAAAAGTCGGATCCTCAGGGTGTATCCACCAGGCATGGTGGTCGGGATGTACACCCCGGCTCGTACCGTAGGCGGGCATGAGCTGTGAAAATGTTCTTCCTCCATCCTCGCTTACATTCACATAAGTGTATATGGTATACAACCTGTTGTCATTGATGGGATCTACATATATTTCGCTATAATAGAATGGCCTGTTGCCGATCTCGGAAGTATTATCATTGATCTTTGTCCATTTGTAGCCGCCATCATCAGAGCGATACAATGCATTTTTCTTAGATTCTACCAAAGCATAAACTCTCTTTGGATTACTTCTGGAAACAGCAACTCCAATTCTGCCTAATTCTCCTTTTGGAAAGCCATCGTCATCGGTGATCTTCTTCCAGGTCTTACCACCATCCACCGTTACATGTAAACCTGAGCCTGGTCCACCGGAATGAAAGGTCCACGGCTTGCGCCTGTGCTCCCACATGGCAGCAAAGAGTTTATTCGGGTTGGAAGGGTCCATCACCAGGTCGGCAGCTCCGGTTTTTGGATTGATATAAAGCACTTTATTCCATGTTTCTCCACCATCAGTTGTTTTATACACTCCTCTTTCTTCATGCTCACCCCAGGGAGAGCCTATAGCCGCAACATAAACAACGTCAGGATTGACCGGATGGGTGATGATACGATGGATATGCCGGGTTTTCTCCAGCCCCATCAGTTTCCATGTTTTTCCTGCATCCAGGGACTTGTATATGCCATAGCCTCCGTTCAGGCTGTTTCGCGGATTACCTTCACCAGTTCCCGCCCACACTACATCAGGGTTGTTCTGCTGAATGGCTACCGCACCTATTGACATGGATTTCACCTCATCAAAAACAGGCTTCCAGTCTATGCCCCCACTTTCCGATTTCCAAAGGCCCCCTGAGGCCGTGCCTACATAGATAATATCGGGTTGGGCATGCACAGCGTCAATAGCTGTTACCCGTCCGCTCATACCGGCAGGACCTATGCTTCTGGGTTTCATGCCCTTTAGCTTATCCATATCAAGTTTTTGAGCACTAGCATGGCCTATGATACCCGCCATTAAGATCAGTATCAGAAATTTTCTTTGTAGTAGTTTATGCATAATTGATAGATTGACTTTGAAACTTCTTTATCTATCATCAATATGACAATTGTTACCGATTGTAGCAACCTGCCAATATTATTCGTGAGTAATTATTCCATGAATGGTAAGCTACGGTATGAATTCAACCTCTTTAAAACCAAATTGTTTCAGTCCCTGATTGGTTTCGATCTCCAACAATCCCTGATCGGTAATACCTGTTATCCTGCCATTGAACACCTCACCGGCACGATACAGGAAGTCCTCACCAAAACGATACATATGATCCAGGTAATCCTGCTTTAGCTCCACTAACTCACCCCTCTTAAGTTGAATATATCGCTTTTCGATGTTGAGGAGAAGCGCTTCAAATACATCTGAAAGATCAAATGTGTTTCCGGTAATGGTGGACAATGAAATGGCATTTGGATGGGCGAATTCCAACTGATTGATATTCAGCCCTATTCCTACAATTGCATGTTCGAGTTGCTGACCCTTTATGTTATTTTGGATGAGAATCCCACAAACCTTTTTTTCGCCAAAATAAACGTCATTCGGCCACTTTACTTCAAAGCCATTCCTTATGCGGTTGAGGTAATCCAGGATGCCCAGTGAAACTGCAATGTTTAGATCGAATTGCTGAACTATTGAAAGAAAATTTGGCTTTAGTATAATAGAAAACGTAAGGTTCTTGCCGGGGGTAGAATTCCAACTATTTCCACGCTGCCCCTTACCGGCCGTTTGGTTGTCAGTAATAACTATTGTACCCTCAATAACTTTTTGTTTTGCAATAAGAAGGGCCGCTTCATCATTGGTGGAGTGACAAGTTGTCATGAAATTGACCTTTTTGCCCAGAAATAATGTTTTGGCAGGAATTTTATACAAGTATTTTTGTTAGTTTTGTTTAGTATAAGTCAAATATAGTTAATGAATGTAAATAACAATTTAGCGCCTTCCGAAAAATTGAGTAATGTAGTGGTGAAGGGTATGCAGGAGAAAAAAGCTTCCAATATAGTTGTAATGGATCTTAGAGAGGTAAAAAATGCAATAGCAGACTTCTTTGTAGTATGTTCAGGTAATTCTGACACACAATTAGATGCCATAGCAAGTTCCGTTGATGAGCAGGTTTCAAAAATACTTGGACAAGACCCCTGGCATCAGGAAGGGAAAGATAATAAAGAATGGATGCTGCTGGATTATGTAGATGTAGTAGCCCATATTTTCAAAAAAGAAAAACGTGAATTCTACTCCCTGGAAAGCCTTTGGGGTGATGCAAAAATAGTTGCCGTTGAAGATTAGCATAAACTGAACCTTAATCGTCATCTCACGTTAGAATTTGCTAATAAATTAATTTTTTTAATATAGATTATGCCTGACAAGAAGAAAAATATTATTCCTAATAAACCTCAGAAACCGAATTATCAGGTTTGGGTCATTGTGATACTGATCGCGGTGATATTCGGTATTATGATCTTTAACCAGTCGAGCACTCTGGTACCCATCACCATGAATAAATTTGAGAGCATGATGATGAGCAATGATGTAAGAAGAGTAGTGCTCATAAGGAATCAAAAGTATGTAGAAGTTACGCTGAAGCAAGAGGCGCTTGATAACGCTAAATACAGAAATGAATTAGAAAATAGTAGCCCTTTTGGCGTGGGTGGAGGCCCTCATTATAAACTTAACATAGGCTCTGTCGACAGCTTTATAAGTCAGTACCAGGAGCTGAACGAAAAACTTCCGGCCGACCAGCGGGTAGACTATGAAGTAGACGATAAATCAGATATTACCAATTACATTTTCCAGTGGGGATTCTTCATCTTCATTTTATTTGGGTTCTGGTTCCTCATGCGCAGGATGACTGGCGGTGGTGGTCCTGGCGGACAGATATTCAACATCGGAAAATCGAGAGCTGCTTTATTCGATGCAGAAAATAAGGTAAAGATCACTTTCGACAATGTTGCAGGCCTTGACGAAGCCAAAGAAGAGGTGAAAGAGATTGTGGAGTTTCTCCAAAATCCTGGAAAATTCACTAAACTGGGCGGTAAAATACCTAAAGGTGCATTGCTTGTAGGCCCTCCGGGTACAGGTAAGACGTTGCTGGCAAAAGCAGTAGCAGGTGAAGCTGGCGTACCATTCTTTACCTTATCTGGTTCTGATTTCGTAGAAATGTTTGTGGGTGTAGGCGCTGCCAGGGTAAGAGACCTGTTCAAGCAGGCCAAAGAAAAAGCCCCCTGTATCGTCTTTATTGACGAGATTGATGCCATTGGCCGCTCAAGAGGAAAAGGACAGATGCCTGGCTCCAACGATGAAAGGGAGAATACCCTGAACTCACTACTTGTAGAGATGGATGGCTTCTCAACCGATTCGGGGGTAATAATACTCGCTGCTACCAACCGGCCTGACGTGCTGGATTCAGCGCTTATGCGTCCCGGCCGATTTGACAGGCAGATCAGCATTGATAAGCCTGATATTGTTGGTCGTGAGGCTATCTTTAAAGTGCACCTGAAGCCGCTAAAGCTCGGTAAAGATGTGGACCCTAAAAAGCTGGCAGCACAGACACCTGGTTTTGCCGGTGCGGAAATCGCCAATGTATGTAATGAAGCTGCCCTAATTGCAGCAAGAAAAGATAAGCCATCTGTGGATATGCAAGACTTCCATGATGCGATAGACCGTGTAATCGGTGGACTGGAAAAGAAAAATAAGATCATATCTCCTGAGGAGAAAAAGATAGTGGCCTACCATGAGGCTGGTCATGCAGTAGCAGGCTGGTTCCTGGAGCATGCTGATCCTTTGGTAAAAGTAAGTATTGTACCAAGAGGAGTTGCGGCTTTAGGCTATGCACAGTACCTGCCAAAAGAACAGTTTCTATATCAAACCGAGCAACTTATAGATGCCATGTGTATGGCTTTGGGCGGGCGAGCAGCGGAAGAGATCGTGTTCAACAAAATATCTACCGGTGCATTAAGTGACCTGGAACGTGTGACCAAAATGGCCTACAGCATTGTTTCTGTATATGGCATGAACAGCAAGATCGGTAATGTGTCTTTCTATGACTCCAAGCAGTCTGACTACAACTTCACAAAGCCTTACTCTGAAGCTACGGCTGAAACCATAGACCAGGAGGTAAGAAAGTTGATAGATGATGCTTTTGAAAGAACAAAAGACCTGCTTTCACATAAAAGAAAGGAATTGGAAGTAGTAGCTAAGGAGCTGCTCGAAAAAGAGATTATTTTCCAATCAGACCTGGAAAGGTTAATTGGCAAGCGTCCTTTTTCGCATCCAACGAACTATGAAGCCTATACCAACGGGCAGAAAGATGAGAAAGAGAAAAGAGATGAAGATATTTCAAAAAGCTCACGAGGCGTAGGGCAATCATCGGCTCCTGAAGAATCTACCCGTCCATTAGACTCCGATTCCAGAGAGCCTTAGAAACTCTTAAATTTATTGATGAGTGACTCAACAGCCAGTGTAAAGAAGATTCCTTCCGGCTTTTGAGTCACTTTTTTTTATTTTTGCCCAGCAGTTGTACACTATGCCAAAGACAATACAGGCCCTTAACGGAAAAAAAATATACTTTGCCTCTGATTTTCACCTCGGTGTGCCCGACAGGGATAGAAGCCTTGAGCGTGAAAAAAAGATTATTCGATGGCTGGATCAGGTCAAAGACAATGCTCACTCCATATACCTGCTGGGCGATATTTTCGATTTCTGGTTTGAATACCGCCACGCTATACCAAAAGGGTATATACGGCTGCAAGGAAAGCTTGCAGAACTGACGGATACAGGAATCCCTGTTATATTCTTTACAGGTAATCACGACATGTGGATGTTTGATTACTTCACCAAAGAACTGAACATTCCCATTTACCGGGAACCTCAGCAGCTTATTGTAGGTGAGCAAAAACTAATGATCGGGCATGGTGACGGGCTTGGCCCGGGAGACTATACCTATAAAATACTCAAGAAGATCTTCAGCAGTAAACTATGTCAATGGTTATTCGCACGCATCCACCCCAACACTGGCATTGCAATTGCTAACTTTTGGTCCAGAAGGAGCAGGATAAGTAGCTCTGAGGGCGAAGATAAATTTCTTCATGAAAAGGAGTTTCTCTGGCAGTACTGCAAGGATATGGAGCAATGTGAACATCATGATCTCTATATCTTCGGCCATCGCCACCTGCCTCTCGATTTGGAAGTAAACCCAAAAAGCCGTTATATTAATCTTGGGGAGTGGGTAAACCACTTTACTTACGGCGCTTATGATGGTAAAAAATTTGACCTGCTAACCTTTGAAAAGGATAAAGATATTTAAAGCTCTCCTGCTTTATTTAGGACTTTTAAGTGCTGGAAACCTGTTAGCTCAGGAGCTGGTTTTGCAAAGTGCTACAGCGATAAGTGAACCGCTTGTTGTATCCATTGACAGACTGAACAATATCTACATTGCCGATAAAAAAGGGAATCTGAAACAGTATACTCATGGCCAGCTCAACCAGGTCTTTTCACCTCAGCAAACGGGTGAAATCACATTGGTGGAAGCATGGAATCCCCTCAAAATATTTCTGTTTTATGCAGATTTCCAGGAGTACATATTCCTTGATCGCTTCCTTACCAGCGCCCAAAGGTATAGCAGCCGCGACCTCTCCAGCTTCAGTGGCCTGATCACGATCAGCGCTGACAACAACCTCTGGGTGGTGGATTATGTGGATTTTGGTTTGAGGAAGTATAACATCAATTTTCGGCAGTTTACCATTGAAACTCCTTTTGATTTGCTCCTGGACCCTGACAATTATGAAATTACCTTCATTCGAGAATATCAAAATCTGGTGTTTATCAGCGACAAAGCTTCCGGTATCCTTATATTTGATAATATGGGTAACTATCTCAGAAAAATTCCGGTAAAGGGTACAGATTATTTCACCTTTCATAAAGACCAGCTCTACTACCTGACAAATAATGGCCGTGAGCTGGTAGCACAGCATATATATTCCTCACAAAAGGAAGTGCATTCTCTACCAGAATCTGCCTTGTTTGCAGTCTCCTATGATAAACATATTGCCGTTATCACAGAAGATTCGCTTAAGATTTATAAAAAAAATTAAAAATACCCCCGTTTTGGGGGATTTGCGCGGAATAATATTTTCCGATATTGGCCTTAAGTTCTGATTGATTCAAAAACACTTCCTCACAGAGAAGCCATACGGGTGGATTTGTGGGGAAGTTTTTGCTTTTAGGCCACGAAGGCGCTAAGACACGGGGTATGAAAAAAGTTGGCAGAAGCAGTAGGCAAATAGAGCTTGAAGCTTCAAGCTCAGCGTTGTTGGTGAAAACACCAACAATACTGCCAATTTTAGAAATGATCATTAAGTTAAGTAAAAAACCTCCTGAAATTCCTGATAGATGAAAACAGGGGAAACATTTATGGTTTCGTTGTCATACCAAATCACCTTCATTTATTGTGGAAAATAAATCCTACACACTCTTTAGAGAATGTAAGAGGGATTTTGTGAAATATACGGGTCTGATGATAAAATTCGACCTGCAAAAAATCAACAAAGGTGTTAGAGCATTTTCGGGTGGATTTAAAAGATAGAAACCTACCAGTTCTGGCAACGCAATTCATTAAACAAGTTGTTTAAATCGAGAAAGGTCATTGAGCAAAACTGGATTACATCCATAGCAACCCTGTTAGAGGCAAATGGATGTTAGCTAATAGAACCCGCTAAGACATCACTTTTTCTTCTGCTAGATTTTTATGAGGAAATTAGTAGCGAATTCGATTTTTTACCACATCATATGCAACACTTCGAATGGCTTGTTGGTGAAAACACCAACAAGGGGTTAAGATTGATGGAATCCTTAATGAAATATTCTTGTGTTGAATCTGGCAATCCAAGAATTAGAATATCCTTGTTCCAGGAATAGCTTCCATTTTTTGCAAATCCAATCTTAGAATGAAAGTCCAATTCGATCATTACGTATGTCCGATCATTAAATAGCAAAAGTTCAGAAGATACTGGAAAAAGATCTTGCAATTCAACAAAGAAGCAATCTGCAACTTGTAATTCATCTGATTTATTTGATGGATCAGTGCAAGAGAAAAGAGTGAAAATTAGAACGATGGGGAATAAAGATTTAATCATATCAACAGCTAGAGCAGGTATCGCAAGCATTATCACCACTGTTCCTTCCAGGTTTTGTTTAGCTGGCTTAATGATGCTGTTATCGATCGTATAACAGCCGTTATACTTGCTCTTTTTGTTTGTCAGGTGTCTTTTATTATTTCTAGAATCTCTTCCTCATTAGATTCCAGAAAACTACGTATTACTAAAATGTTGTTCCTAAGCAATTCTGAAATAGACTTAGTCGTCAGGTTTCCAGTCTTTAACCAGATAATCTTTGGTGGAATTCCTCTCACTACATTCAAATCCACAAAATCTGAATCGAAAGTCACCACAGCATAACCATGGCTTTTAGCATAGTCAAAAATCATGGCATCTGAAGCATCCTCTAATCCAACATAGCGAACTTGTTTAGAATCAGGAAAATCTAATTCAATCAGCCGGACTATCTTGGGTGAGATATTCTGGTCAAATAATAATTTCAAGAAGCAATCTTCAGTTTATGTTCTTTATCTGCTGCAAAAGCCAAGCAGGCATTGATCATGTCTTCGGTAATCTCTTCAAAATCATCCATGATCTCTTGTTTACTCATACCATTTGCCAGCCAATTCAGCACGTCATAAACTGAAATTCGAGTCCCTTTGATACAAGGTTTTCCGAATCTCTTGTCGGGTCTGATCTCTATATATTCCTGGTATTTCATAAATCAAATATACATAAAATTTGGTTAGATCTTTCTCAATTGGATGCCCCCATAACAGTCTACTCCTTTTCTTCATGTATCACCTGACAACTGCAATCGAAGAAGGTATTTGCATCAGGATAGGTTATCTTGCTGCGTTAGAATTCTTACTCATCAGTCATCAGATGAATGCCCTTTCAATAGATTCATCACCCAGGGGCAAAAAAAAGAAGTGCTCCGGTCAAGAGCACTTCCAAGGTCAAAAACTCAAAATAAATAGGATAAATTCTTAATTCATCCAATAACAACAACGCTAATATAACAATAATTGATAAAAAAAGATTTGTTATGTAAGCTTTTTTATTTATAACCTGTCAGCAGCGTGTAGCCGACTAATTTACCATTTTTATTATAGGTCTCAGACCTCACAAGCCCCACATCCTCAGCAATATAATCAACAGCATTACCTTCCATACTCATCATCATTTTTGTACGGACTTTGTATGTCACCTTAAACGACTCAAAAGTACCGGCTGGCGTTGTGATGTTTTCCTTCCCTTCTACTTTTCGATCAGTAACGTCAACACTCATATTCATAATATTCCCTTTAATGTTAATCGACCCGTCATCCAGCGTTTTTCCCACATCCAGATCCGAAGGCCACTCGAGGTTATCTACCTCAATGGTCATTTCCATATCTCTGAAAGCCTGTAGCGATTCTTCGGGAATAAATCTCTCCATATCCATTTTTATTACCCCATCTGCGCACTCGAGCTCTACCTCTTTTTCGTATACCAGCTCATCTTTTTTGTCATAATTCTTGAAATATATGACAGCCTTCCATCCATCGGATGTCTCTTCGAGCGACTTGATCTGGTTCACCTGACGTCCGGTTACTTTGTCTTTCGCATTGTAGCTTGTAAGCTCCCACTCAGAGCCCTGCTTTAAATTATAAAAAGGGTTGCATTGAGACCACGCATACCCCCAGCCAATCCACACAAACAGCAGTATAATTAGTTTTCGTTTCATAGTTGATAGTATTTAATTTCACTTACAATATAAGAAGCATTAGATTATAATAAATGCTTAGCAAATCAAAATAATTTTTATTTCGTTGTGTTCGAAATCGATCAGTTTTGTACATTTAGGAACATGCTGTTACTCAGTGAATAGTGCTCACAAGCTCTATTCTATATTGGCATCATTTTTATTAAAAAGTTCTTAACCCTAAACAAGCACACGTGGATAAAGAGATTGGCAAAATTTTGATGATTGATGATGATGAGGATGTGTTACTAGCCGCAAAATTGCTTCTTAAGAAGCATGCTCATCAGGTGATAATAGAAAAGAACCCAAAAAAGATACCTTTCCTGCTCAACAACGATACTTATGATGTTATCCTGCTGGATATGAACTTCAGCAAGGACATCACCAGTGGTAAGGAAGGCTTTTACTGGCTCAGCCAGATCCTTGAGCAGGACCCTTCAGCAGTAGTGATCATGATCACGGCATTTGGTGACGTGGAAATGGCTGTAAGAGCCCTGAAAGAAGGCGCTACAGACTTTGTATTAAAGCCATGGCAGAATGAAAAGCTGTTAGCTACTATTTCAACAGCAATTAAACTTAAGAAATCATACAAAGAGGTTGATAAGCTCAAAAAGGCCAAGAAACAGCTTGAGGAAGAGATCAACCAGCCTTTTAAGGACATCATCGGCAACAGTCGGGCTATTAGGGAAGTATTTAATCTGATAGACAAAGTAGCAAAAACCGATGCCAATGTATTGATACTCGGAGAAAACGGAACGGGAAAGGAACTTGTGGCTCGTGCCATCCATCAGCGGTCTTTAAGGAAGGATAACAGTTTCATAGCGGTAGATATGGGTGCGATCACCGAATCACTATTCGAAAGCGAATTATTCGGACATAAAAAGGGCTCCTTTACAGATGCCAAGGAAGACCGCCCGGGTCGGTTTGAAGTGGCCAACGGAGGCACCCTCTTCCTGGACGAGATCGGCAATCTGAGCATGCCGCTGCAGTCTAAGCTGCTTACTGTACTGCAAAGTAGGCAGGTAACGCGAATTGGCACAAATTCACCTGTAGATATCGACATCAGACTGGTATGCGCTACCAACATGCCTATCCATGAAATGGTAAACGAGAATACCTTCCGTCAGGACCTGCTTTACAGGATCAATACTGTGGAAATAAAGCTGCCTCCACTGCGCGACAGGATAGAGGATATTCCACTATTGGCGCGCCACTTCGTAGACAGCTATGCTAAGAAATATAGAAAGGATGTGCGCTCTATCAGTGACGATGCCTTATACAGGCTGCAAAAGTATAACTGGCCGGGTAATATTCGCGAACTGCAGCATGCCGTAGAAAGAGCAATTATTATGAGCGACAATGAGGTGCTTGATCCGGAAGATTTTTTCTTCCTTACCCAAAGCAAAGCATCATCGCAGGATATAAATACAGATAACCTCAACCTTGATGAAGTGGAACGGTCCGTTATCGAAAGAGCTATTAATATGCACAGCGGCAACATTTCCAAAGCAGCAAAGGAACTTGGACTAACACGGGCTTCCCTGTACAGGAGGCTGGAAAAACATGGACTTTAGTAACACAAGAACTGCCGTATTATTAAGGGTAGGCCTGCTTACGCTCAATATTTTTGTGCTAGCATATCTTATCTTTAATGATGGCTTTTTTGTTACTGAACTGGTGCTTTTTATCCTGATGGGGCTACAGGTTATATCACTGATAAAAACATTGGAGAGAAACAACCAGGAACTTATTCATTTCCTGGAATCGATAAGGCATGACGATCTATCATATTCATATAAAACCGATTCTCAAAATGAAGACACCAATAAGCTGAATGCCGAACTCAATAAAGTTTTAAAAGACCTGCGCGAAGTAAGGAAAGAGAAAGAAGCTGATTTCCAATACCTTAAAAATATTGTTCAGCATGTAGGCATAGGGCTGATCACATTTAATAAGGCCGGTGCTGTCCAGATTATGAATACCGCTGCCAAAAAACTGCTGCGTATCAACAACATTGAGAACGTTAAGGATCTTGGAGCCATCAGTGAAAATCTGGTCGACATTTTTCTGCGCTTGAGAACAGGCGGGCGCGACCTGATCAGGCTGGAAATAGGTGGCGATATAGTACAACTGGCCATATACGCCATTGAACTGACTTTACGGGGCGAGGAATTTAAGCTGGTGTCCGTTCAAAACATCCAGAATGAATTGGAGGAGAAGGAGATGGAAGCCTGGCAAAATCTTGTGAAGGTGCTCACCCATGAGATAATGAATTCGGTTACACCCATTTCTTCCCTGGCCAACACTGTGGAAGAAGAGCTAAAACTGCAATTACATAACGATCAGGAGGTGAGCCACATCTCGAGCGAAGAGATAGCTGATATACACCTGGCTATACAAACCATTAAAAAGAGAAGCCAGGGCTTGATCCGCTTCGTTCAGGATTTCAGAAACCTGACCCATATCCCAAAACCAAAAATTTCAGAGATAAAAGTACGGCCTCTGCTCGAAGAGATGCTTATGTTGCTGAAAAGAGAAATTGAAGATAACCACATAAAAGCCAATATTCGAGTGGACCCTGAAAACCTGACCATAAATGCTGATAAGGAACTTATTGAACAGGTGTTGATCAACCTCATAAAAAATGCAGCGCAGGCTTTCGATGAGCAAACCAATAGACTGGTAGAACTCAAAGCGTATGTTGACGAAAAAAGCCGGCCTGTAATATCGGTGAGAGATAATGGCAACGGTATCGATGACGAAGCCCTGGAAAAAATATTCATTCCATTCTTCACCACAAAAAAAAGTGGCTCAGGCATCGGTCTAAGCCTTTCACGTCAGATCATGCGCCAACATCAGGGTATGTTAGGGGTAAAATCCAAACTCGATGAGGGCACAGAGTTCTTTCTAAGATTTTAGAAAAATCATATAATTTCCTAGATTTACGGATTAATTTAAAAACAGGTCGATGAACATACAGGAAACCATCACAAAGATACTAGTTGACAAACTCGGAATAGCAGAAACGGAAGTTACTCCTGATGCTAATTTTGTAAAAGATCTGGGAATTGACTCCCTTGATTATGCCGAGCTGGTGATGGAATTTGAGCAAACTTTTGACATCAGAATACCCGATGAAGATGCGGAAAAACTGCAGACTATCAATCAGGCTGTATCGTACATTGACAATAAAATGAAATCCTAGAACCTCGCCTTAAAAGAGTCAGGGGATTCATAGTAGTTGCATAACCGTATAGTATCCTCCATTTCTTTATGCAGCAAAGGAATTTTCACATCCGGTGTACCTTCCTCTATTCTGCACCATGCACTCCGTGCTTCGTCCCAGTGTATAATAGATCGCTTTGAGTCGATGAGCACTATGTCATTTTCATAAAGCTCCGAACCACTTTTATCATTTACCCCCGAGTATTGCAACAGGATATGACCCTTCTTATGAAGCTCACCTTTTATACAGTCTATTTGGTTTAGCCTTACAATTAGTTTTGCCTCCGTATTCCAGGCCTTAAATTTGAAAATTCTGGATTTCATAAGCAGTAAAAATTCAGCGGATTAGTATCATTACATCAAGTTACATACTTATTCGCAGCAGTCATCACCACAGGTAATATTTCCGGAGCTTGCTTTTTCAAAGGCCTCTCTTCCTTCTTTAAAAGCATACCAGGCTATACCAAGGCTACCAATAGCATCTACATAAGGTATTCCAATCAGCTCATATAAAAGGCTGGATGCCAACAGAATAAATGAAAGGTAAAAACATGTTTTGGTACCATGCGCATCGGAAATGATAGGCGCGGATTGCAGCTTCCTGCCTACACGAAGTTTTTCTTTATATAAAAAATACATGGTAAGCATGGATATAACTGCTATAATGATACCTATCCGGGTGGTTTCAGGTTCTGCTGTCATATAAATATTCACCACAGCTCCTATTATGCGGTGCCAGTTATTTTTAAGGCAACAGCTTCAAATCGATCCCTTTTGTCAACGGAGTTCCTGCGCATTCTCCAAACCATACGCGCTATGCCTAAACCGGATATTACCTCCACAAAGCTGTCAACACCATACCCAAACAGTGCAAGGGTTTCATCTTCAGAACCATAAAAAGTGGAAATTCCTCCTTCCACCAGGTTATAAAAGATGGTGGTCAGGCTAAGTACAAGAACCTTCTGTAGCAGCTTTGCTGTCTCATCAGATTTGATCCATCATGTGTTTCTCCTCTTAGCTATAAAGGAATGTCTGCGACTGAATTTCCACATTCTACCTTACATTCGGGGACAATTATCCCTCTAATTTGTTAATTTAATAAATAAAGGATTGAAACAAACGCATACTCGCCCCCCGGTACGCTTTTTGAAAAAGAAAAGGGTACCTCGCGCAGAGGTCTTTGTGAAACCAAATAACATTTTTTTGCCTGAAAATATATACAATAAAGAAGCAAGCACTGACACTTCGGCAATAGCCTCGACAACACCCGACATGTCTTTTGAGAAGAGATGCCTCTACTGTGGGGAGGTCAATAATTCAGAAAATTATACTTGTGACTGCATACCGGAAGAATGGTTTAATGAATACAGGATACTAGATGTCAAACCTGTTATCACCAGTAAAGAAAAGTTATTACTTAGGCAGTCTTTTTATGACTATCGCTTTGATCACCCTGACGGGATCGTGCAATATTATGGGGTCCCGTTTCGGGCATATTACCCAAAAGGGCTGGAGCCTGTGGGTATGACCCCCTTATATTATTTACCTCACCTTAGTGATCAATATGGTATAAAAACATTTATTAAAAACGAAGGCCACAACCCTAGTGGGTGCTTCAAAGATCGGGAAACCCTGCTGACCCTCCTGAACACCAGACGCAGAGGCCTCCGACATGCTGTTATCTATTCATCAGGCAATGCTGCTGCCTCAGCCGCCATTTTCGCACAGAAGTTAAATATGCAGCTCATCACATTTGTTGCCGGGGATACTTACCCGGAAAAGATCAATTTTATCCGCGATCATGGATCAGATGTAGTAGTAATCGGTGATGAGCAGACCAACTTTGAAACAGGGTTCAGGCTTTTCGCAAGACTAAACTCCCGGAATGTGTTTTCCGAAAATAACTTTGATAACTGGTCTGTCAGAAACCCTTACAGAGTTCACGGGGATAAAACAACAGCAATTGAGATAGTAAAACAGCTCAGCGGTGATGACGCCAACTGCACTGTACCCGATTATGTAGTGGTACCAACAGCTAATGGTAGCGGACTGGCTGGAATTTGGAAGGGGTTTCAGGAACTGTACGCATTAGGATTAATATCGAAGCTTCCGAAAATGATATCGGCTGGCATTGCCCGCGCCAACCCTGTTTTTCAGGCTGTCAGAAAAAAACAAACACAAATACCTGAACGCTGTGATCTTACTAAAGTGGACCCTGAAGATGCCAGCATAGGCAGTACAATCCTGGCTGAGGAAGGCTATGATTCTATTGAAGCCGCTAAAGCAGTGCTACATTCCGGTGGTTTGGCAGTAGCGGTCAACAACAGTGATGTAAAACTTGTACTGCGTGATTTTCTGGAACAGGAAGAGGATATTGCTTTAAAAAACAGCATTTTACCTGAGCCGGCTTCTCTTATTTCTATTGCAGCTATCGAAAAAATGAGCCAACACATTAACTTAGCGCCTGATAATATCGTGGTATCAATTATCACGGGGCATGGCTTAAAAGCACAGGAGATGATGGAGCAACTGCTTCCTGAAAAGCAAATACTGCATCAAAGAATAGCAAAAATTATTGAAACGAAGAGGGGCGACATTGCCAAAAAGGCCATCAGCAAGGGGCGTAGAAAAAATGTACCTGCTGATTTTGACGCCATTGCTGCCGTTTTCCGAGAATTAAAAATTGAAGACTGATTTTGAACACTTTTCACCAATACAACGAAACAGACCCACTAAAGAAAGTAATAATAGGACGCTATCAGGGCTATCGCGCGGAGGAAGCCTACGTAGAGATAGTCAATGAGGAACAAAAGAAAGGGCTTCCTGATGTGCAGGAGTTAGGTCCGGAGTTTGAGAGTTTTAAGCATCACCTCGAAGCCCGTGGAGTAGAAGTACTCGTACCACAATATGTTGGGAAATTTGTATACGATCAATTGACCCCCAGAGATATTGGTATCACCATTGGAAATAAGTTTGTAATGAGCAATATGGTCAACCAGAGCAGGAGGTATGAAGCTGCAGGTATTTTCCCTATGATCAACAACATGAAGGGAGAGGAACCGGCCATACTTTTACCACCCGGTAACGACATACTTCTTGAAGGTGGCGACATATTAGTGGACAAAGGCAATATTTTCGTTGGTATTTCCCAGCGGACTAATGAGGCCGGTTTTGACTTTCTGGAAGAAGTATTTGGTGACAGGTTTAACCTGGTACCAGTCTATTGTCGCAGCCTTGACGAAGGGAAAAATGTCCTCCACCTCGACTGTACTTTTAACCCGGTAGGCCGGCAACATGCCTTGATATACCCTGATGGATTCCGTGAAGTACCGGGTATTATAAAAGATGAATATCAATGGATAGAGATCAATGCTGAAGAACAGGCGGAATTAGCTACTAACGTAATATCCATTAATCAGGATACTGTCATCAGCCGTGATCATAAAAAATGTCAGCGCGTCAATGACGAGATGAAGAAAGTTGGCATTGAGGTGATAGAACTCCCTTTTGATGCAGCGCCTGCTACAGGAGGTTCGTTCAGGTGCTGTACATTACCTTTGGTGAGAGCTTAAACATACAAATAATCGCTTTATGCGGATCTTTGGTAATTGTACACATCGAGCAGAGCATCCACAATGTTGTGTGCATCTCTAAATCGCTGATTCTTATAAACACATTTTCGAACCTCCCCGGTCTCCTTTTGAAATGCTATTCTTCCAAAGATCTTCGACTGCATGTTATAAAATGAGATCATCAAAATAGTATTTCCCTGACCATCGGAATAAAGGCACTCTACTTTGAACCGGTCGTTGTGCCGGGCCGTGATCTTTCTCAAAAGGATTTCGAGGTCTTCCAACTGTACCATTCCGGGGGAAATTTAAACATTCTCTCTTATAGATACTGTAACGAGTAAAAAAGTGATCGGGGTATTAACATTACTCCATCGGCCCTTTTTAATAACCCGGGAAAACATGTCGTATATCTCACCTGTTTTATTATTAAACAACGAAGGACGGCTTATGGCAAAGGGTGATAATAAAGGTGGCGAAAAATATAATATGTTCAAAGAGTTTGAAGGCTCCCGGTATTCGGGTATGAAGATTGGCGCCAGCCATAAGTGGTATTACGACCGGGGAGAGTGGCGAGAACGCAAAGTGACCCCGGAAAATTGGGATATTTACTACGAAACGACAAAAAACAGAGCGGGAAAGGCTCCCGAAGGGTCAGGGGCACCTGTGGGAACAGAATACAACTGGTTGATTGTAGCCCATCAGCGGGTGAGTAAACTGGACGCCAACAGCTATATGACCTGTCTCGATGGCAAAAAGTTTAAGGTAGCCCACAAACGGGCCGGCAAAAACAGATGGAATACTAAAGAAAAGACACAGCGCAAAAAGGTGATCCAATTTTTAGAGCAAGTGATCCAGAACCTGAAAGAAGCGGATGAAGACGAACAAGTACCATACACTGTTGGAGAAGTAGAACGAATATATGGTCTGGAACACAAAAACAAAGCTGAACTTTATGAAGTGGCCGCAGAAAGGAATATACCTAATCGCTCAAAAATGAGTAGAGCGGAACTGTTAGACGCAATAACGAATACCATCAGCCAAAAAAAGGCTGAGCCAACTGAAACCAAAAGAACCGAACAACCAGATGAAAAGCTTACCAATAAAAGCAAAGAAGCACTTTACGATTTGGCACAAAAGCGAAGGATTAAAGGCCGCTCTCAGATGAAAAAGAAAGAACTGGTCAATGCATTGAAAGAAAGACAAAAGAAAACGGTATTGTAAAGTATACTACCAGAATGAGGCATCAATACCCTCTTCTCTTGACAATGTCTTAATTAATTGCTACTTTTTGGAATATTTCAAGAATGCAGACTCAACGCACACATATCCATAAACTCCTACCATACAAGTTTTTACCTTGTAAGGCCCTCGGTTTGCGTAATCTGCAACCCATTTTTGATTGTTAGCCCATCTAATTTTCATACAACTTCCCGGCTACAGGTATCAGGATGATGCCTGTGAACAGTTTTTTTACTAAAAATACCTCCGTTCCCGGTGCGGGAACAGGGTATTTTATCTATTAACCAACCCATATCGTTATGAAAATTAAACTAACACACATCCTGCTTTCGTTAGCAGCATTGCTCTTTTTTGGATGCGAAGAAGACGCAGTAACAGATCAATCACAAATCGATTCTAAAATAGACTCAAGTGCCAAAAAACCTGGAGGTGGGAATGGCGGTGGGAATGGAGGCGGCGGAAACGGTGGTGGGAATGGCCCCAAAGTTTACACAACAGGCGATGCTGCAGACGTCTCTACTTCCACTTCATTCGGAATAGCCCTGATGGGTGGTGCAGACGCCTACACTACTGCTGAAACAGCGGCCTTCCAGTTCTTGGTTAACAAATCAGGAGGTGGTGATTTCGTGGTGCTGCGAGCATCCGGATCTGACGGATACAACAGCTTTATCTACAATGATATCGGAGGAGTCAATTCGGTTGAAACCATTATTGTTGACTCACGGGCTGATGCCGACCATACCACCACGGAAACAATTGTAAAAAATGCAGAAGCTATCTTCATTGCCGGAGGTGATCAGTCTGATTATGTCAACTACTGGAAGGATACCAAACTTGAAGCTGCCATTAATTACGCGCTTAATACCAAAAATATACCTATTGGTGGTTCCAGTGCGGGATTAGCTATACTTGGAGAGTTCTATTATGGCGCTACAGGCTCCTCAGTGATCTCCAGCGAGGCCCTGAATGACCCATACAATTCCGGGATGGCAGGATTGGATGGCGGAAGCTTTTTAAATGTAAATTATCTCTCCAACCTTATCACCGATTCACATTACAATGAAAGAGACAGGCAAGGCCGCCACTTTACCTTTATGGCTCGCTTAGTACAGGATTTTGGTGTGGCCTACGGAAGTGTTAAAGGGATTGGGGTCGATGAGGCAACTGCTGTTTTGGTGGAAAGCAACGGGTCTTCCAAAGTATTCGGTTCGGGAAGTGCATATTTCCTGAAAGGCAATGGAGGTACACCCGAAACATGTCAGTCCGGAACACCTCTAACGTGGTACAGGGGCGGACAGGCTGTATCTGCTTATGTAGTTCCTGGCACGACCAACGGTTCTAATACCTTTAATCTCGCCAGTTGGAGTGGTTCGGGAGGCACCAGTGAGTATTGGTATGCCAATAGCGGTAGCTTTACGAGAAATTAATGTACTCCGAAGCAATCCAGCTACTTTCAGTCGATTTTGACAATAACCGACAGGAAGTCATTGATTAACCACAGAGGAAACGGAGGAGAACAGAGGTTCACAGAGGAATCTCTCTGCCTTCTCCATAAGCCTCCGTTACCTCTGCGGTTTTCATTCAAGTATTTCTATTTCGAGGCGATAGTCTCTTTCACAGCTCCGCATTTTAGCATTTTATCACCAAAATACGGATTTCTGATCTCCTTACTTGAACTCAGCCAGTAAGCGCCCTGATTATCAAATGCCATAGGGCAATGCTGTTTATAAAGGGTCATCCCTGTATTTTTTGCTTTAGCGAGTGCATAAATGTTTTGAGACATCTGGTCAAAGTGTTCTCTGATATACTCCATCTCATCAGTATCAACAATATGCCGGGCATCTTCTTTAAGTCCGCTAACAGCCCGACTACCTTCTGCTCCTTCGAGAGCAGCCAGCATTTTCTTCGCCCCTTCCTTCGCCTGATCTGCCTCGGTGGCTACCAAAGCATCTTTGACTTCCAGGTAGGAGCTGATAACATTTTTAGACTGTTCATCGGAAATTCCCGAAAAATCTGCCGTTGTAGCCTGCTCTCCTTCATGCATGTCCTCATGTTCGTGCCGTTCTTCTGTTGTAGCTTCTGTGTCTACATTTTCCGCAGGTTTGTTACAGGCAACAACGAAGGCCATAAGGGATAATAACAAGCAAATGTTAAAAATAAGTTTCATAGTTTTCATTGTGTAATATTTAAGGTTTCAAAAATTATTCAATTGTTTCAGATACCTCACCACAGGTAAGCATCATCTCCCCATAATAAGGATTGCGTATCTCATCAATACTGCTTAGCCAGTCAGCTCCTTTATCATCATTGGCCATAGGGCAATGTTGTACATAGATGGCCTGTGCAAAAGGCCCAAAGCTTTTCGCCAGTTTCACCATGCCCTCCGAGAGCGGGATAAAATGCTTACGCGCCTGATCTATATTGGCCGATGAAATCAATGCTTCCACATTTCTATTTAGAGTGCCCTGCAACTGCATCCAAAGGTCATGAGCCTCTCCTTCAAAATTCTTCATTGATATTTTATTCAGCCTGGCTTTAAAATCCTTAGCTTCGATCACCGCTTCTTTGTGATTAGAGGCTACAAGAGCATCTTTTAACGGATAGTAACTAAGTATCAAGTCTTCCAACTCCTTTTTTGCAGCCTCACTTGCCTTTACCCGCTGCACCGGAGCATTGGTGATCGTACCTGACACCACCCCATGGTCATGTCCTGTCATAGCTGCACCTCCTTCAGGGTTCATCATACTAGGCTTTCCAGCAAGCTGAGCTGCTGCATCAACGGTAAAAGTGCCATTCACCACTACCAGTTCCCCAGTTTCCAATCCTTCCTCAACCACATACCTGTCGCCCAGCGATGGCCCTAATACTACCTCCCGCATTAAGAAAGAAGGGGTTTCCGATGCCTGATCCTTCACATAGACAACAGATCTTTCGCCCGTCCACATTACTGCTGACTTTGGTAGTGTCAGTTGTTGATCATCAGCCCGAATCTCTGCCTGCACGATTCCTGTGGCAAACATCTGTGGCTTCAGCTTTTGCCCGGGATTGGCGGTTTCTACCCTTACACGTGCCACCCGTGTCTGCATGTTGATCACCGGAGATATGAAGGTGACCTTACCATCAAATTTTTGTCCCGGTAATGAGGCAACGGTAAACTCAACGCGATCACCCAGATCAACCCATGGCAGGTCATTTTCATAGGCATCAAACTCCACCCACACCCGCGACAGGTCGGCTATAGTATACAAGGCCTCTCCCCTTTTCAGGTAGTTACCCACATTTACTTTCTTTTCCATGACTATACCCGACTGGTCAGCCAGAATATCGATGGTTTCCCGAATGTTGCCTGATTCACCTATACCGTTGATCTGCTTTTCCGAGAGTCGCAAAGCTTTTAGTTTCTCCACTGAAGCTTTGTACAGGGCAGGCTGAGAGTCCTTAATAGAAAGTGTCTGCAAGAGCTCCTGTTGGGCAGCTATCAGTTCGGGAGAGTAAATGCTGGCCAGGCGCTGTCCTTTTTGCACATACTCACCTGTAGTATTGACAAAAAGCTGCTCCACACGACCACTAACGTGAGCAGACTGTGACTTCACCAGCTTTTCATCGGGTACTACCGTGCCATTGAGCCGGATAGCCTTCTCAACAGCCGCAGTTCCTACCTGCATGGTTTGCACATTGGCGAGCTTCACCGCTGTCTCCGTCATGGAAACTGCCATAGCATTGACACCACCGTCATCAGAAGCGAGTGGGATCAGGTCCATACCGCAAATCGGGCATTTTCCCGGTTCAGACTGACGGATCTGGGGGTGCATAGAACATGTCCAGACAGTTTCATCGGCATGCTCCGCAACAGAATGGTCTGCTTCCTGCTCATTGGCATCATTACCAGACCAGAACAGATACCCTAAAAAAAGACCTGTTGCCAATGCTAGCAAAGCAACAAGCCATGGATTTCGAAAGTAGTTTCTCATATTATCTAATTTTAAGCCCTCAGCTACAAGCCCCCTAGTGACCAGTGACTAATAACCAGTGACTATATTTATGCAAGCGTAATGTCCTGGTTGAGGTAGACGTCCTGCACCGTATTCAGAAGTTCCACACCTTTATTAAAAGGTCTCTGAAATGCCTTTCTGCCTAATATCAATCCCGAACCACCTGCTCTTTTATTAATTACTGCTGTTTTGACTGCTTCCTGAATATCAGATTCACCTTTGGAGGCTCCTCCTGAGTTGATCAATCCGATTCTACCGGAATAGCAATTCAGCACTTGGTACCTGCAAAGATCAATCGGATGATCCGTGGCCAGTTTATCGTACATATCAGGGTGTGATTTACCAAATTTCAGGTTAGTAAAACCCCTGTTGGTATCCGGCAGCTTTTGCTTGATCACATCCGCCTGTATGGTTACTCCCAAATGGTTGGCCTGCCCTGTCAGGTCTGCCGCGGTGTGGTAGTCGGTGCCATTCTGCTTGAAATTCGAGTTCCGCGTATAGCACCAGAGTATAGTAGCCATTCCCAACTGGTGCGCCTCTTCAAAGGCACTAGCCACTTCCATGATCTGCCGGGTAGATTCTTCCGAACCAAAGTAAATGGTAGCGCCTACAGCAACCGCCCCAAGTTCCCATGCTTCCCGAACCGACCCAAACATGATCTGATCATAAGCATTCGGATAGGAAAGCATCTCGTTGTGATTGATCTTCACCAGGAAAGGTATCTTGTGGGCGTATTTCCTGGAAAGCAATGCCAATCCTCCGAATGTTGTTGCCACGGCATTGCACTGTGCCTCAATGGCAAGCTCCAGTATCTTTTCAGGATCAAAGTAAATAGGGTTGGGAGCAAAAGCGCTACCAGCCGAATGCTCTATACCCTGATCCACAGGAAGGATCGAGAGGTAGCCAGTCCCCGCAAGCCGACCTGTATTATATAATGTGGACAGGCTTCTCAACACCTGAGGCGACCGGTTGCTCGAGGCAAATATCTTATCCACCTTATCAGGTCCTGTGTGATGCAGCGCCTCCTTTTTAACTGTTTTGCATTCATGCTCCAGTAAATCAGAAGCTTCACTTCCCAGTATGGAAGCAATTTTGTCTAGAGTGTGGTTAGCAGTTATCATAAATTTAAATGTTTTTGATTGGTTAAGAATTCTACATTTAAAATCAGCTTCGCACCTAAATTGTTATGTTTTATCACTTTGTTTTAGTTGTTTCTCTCTTCTTCTGACACTTCATAGGTCAGGTATTCTATATCCGACATCATTAGCAGGTAATTTTTATAGGCAGTATAATACCCGCGCTCAAATTGGATCAGCTTCTGCTGTATCTGTAGCACCTCTTCAAAATCAGAAAGGTTGTTAGTATAGTCTGATATGGAAAGCTCTAAGGTTTTATTAGAGATCTCTATCTCGGATCTAAACAGGTCCATTTGATCCTGCGCCACCTGCAACTGATAGTAAGCTATGTCCAACTGTGACAGAAAAGTGTTGATCGCATTTTCCTGTTCAAACTGAAATTGCTCTTCCCTCAATTCTGCTTCCTTTACCGCAGCATTATATTTTTTTCGCCAGATGGGCAACCCTATAGTCACCATAGGCATAATCACATTTTTTCCATTGTCAGACATCGACATGTCTGTTCTTTTATCCACTACTACATAGTCCAAACCTGCCCCCAGGTTCGGGTAACCGCTTTTTATCGCTACACGCTTGCTCTGCCCAGAAGCCTGCTGCTGGAGTTGATAAAACTGAACGACAGGATGTGCGGGCAAAGTATCAGGTCTAATATATTCGTGTAATGGTTTAACAGGGATTGAATCGGCTATCACAATTTCCGGTTGGACCTGTTGATTGATCAGCCTTTCAAAGGATGCCTTTAAGGGTTCCATCCGGTTTTGGAGAATCTTCAACTGCGTTTTCACCTGCTGCTGTTCCAACTGTACGCGAAGAACATTTGCCAGCCGTCCCTCTCCGCTGCTAAACCTTGTCTGTGCCAACTTTTCATAACTATCCAGCAGCGCCAGGTTCTTTTGCTCCAGTTCCATGAGTTTTTGTACTTCCCATATTTCGTAATACTGCCCCTTCACCATTTGAAACAGCTTTCCCCTTGCGTTGATAAACTTCAGGTAATTAGCCTTCGCCTGCAAAGCGGCTACATCGCCACGGGCATCAAGTGTACCAAACCAGGGAAACATCTGACTTAAAGAAAACCTCACGCGTTGCGGACCTACACGGGTCTCGACAGGACTAATAAAATACCCAATCGACAGCGTAGGATCCTGCAGGGTTTTGGCCTGAGGTATTTTTTCCAGTGATGCTTCAAATTCAGCATATCGGGCCTTTAGCTCCGGGTTGTTTTCCGCTGCTATTTCTAAGTACTGGTTCAGCTCCGCCTGCGCCATTAACTGAGCCAGCGGAATCAAGAATATGATATGGAATAGTAATAACCTCATAAGCTGACCGGGATAAATAATTTAACATCTTTATCTAACCTCAATGCATCCACATGCCCCATTTCATCTGCTTTCTCATTCCTCACATGCATGTGCAGGTTTGAATTGTGATGGGTAAATATCCCGTGATGACCGGTGGAGTAAAATCCGGTGATATAAACCTTCTCATTTTCCAACACTCCCTGATATCCAGCCTTACGATGCTCATCGTGCGTGGCTTTTGATACTGCCAAAGGTTGGATCACATGGTATTCAGCGGCTGTAGCCTTTCCTTCCAGTCGAAAAGGGAATGGCGATCTTAACCCTTCCTTTTTCGCCAGTCCTGAAAGATAATACTCCAGGTCTTTCATGGTCTCCACCGTATCAGGTAAGTTATGCCGGCCCCATGCTTCCACTATTGTATAAACCAGCAGTGTAGCCTGATAGTTAAAATCATTCAATACGCTAACTCCTCCATTTTGAACCACACTTACATAGGGAGTTCCATTCTCAACCAGTATCTCCCCTTTCAGGGAATCCAACGCCCCGATGGCATACAGGCGCCCCATTCCCCGCAGGGTATCCAGATCTACTTTGGCTGAGATGTCATTCTGATGCATCATTTTCCTCAGTTCACCCGCATAGTGTACCTCCACATCCTGAAGATGCGGAGTATTACAGGCCATTAATGCTCCTGAAAGGAGCAGTGATAAATATTTAAATTTCATCATTACTGTCGTCTTTAATTGTTGCTTCCTTCCACCACCCGTACAATACAGGCACTACAAATATGGTTACAATGGCAATGGTCATCCCCCCGAAAATGGGGATTGCCATCGGAACCATAATATCTGAGCCTTTTCCTGTAGAGGTCAGGATGGGGACCAGCGCTATCAATGTGGTTGCCGTGGTCATCATGGCTGGCCGCACTCGTCTTTCTGCGGCTTCAGTTACTGCAGTACGAATTGCAGGAACAGAGCCCCTCACCCCTTTTGCGAAATGCTGATCCAGATATGTAGTCATCAGCACCCCATCGTCAGTGGCTATACCGAACAGTGCGATGAAGCCTACCCAGACCGCGACACTCAGGTTGATGGTTTTCATCTGGAAAAGTCCGCGCATATTGGTGTCAAAAAATTCAAAATCAGCAAACCACGCCTGCCCGTACAGCCAGATCATTACAAAACCCCCTGAAAAAGCCACGGCTATTCCTGTAAACACCATCAGCGAAGTGAGCACCGACCTGAATTGAAAGTAAAGGATCAAAAAGATGATGATCAGCACCAATGGCACTACAACAAAAAGCCTTTTTTCAGCACGCACCTGGTTTTCGTAAGTACCGGAAAACCGATAGCTCACCCCGTGTGGAACTGTCAACTCACCGGCTGCTATTTTATCGTTTATAGCCTTTTGAGCATCATTAACAACATCCACCTCTGCATACTCAGGCTTTTTATCAAATAGCACATAGCTGGTTAAAAAAGTCTCTTCGCTCTTGATCACCTGTGGCCCGCGTACGAATTCGATATCCGACAATTGCCCCAACGGCACCTGAGCCCCTGAAGGCGCCATGATCAGTATCCTTTTTAGCTCCTGCGGATCATCCCGTAGCTCCCTCGGATAACGGATGCGTATGGGGAACCGCTCTCTGCCCTCAACAGTAGTGCTTAGCTTCATACCTCCAATGGCCGTTTCTATAGAGCGTTGCACCTGCTCCACGGTAAGTCCATAACGTGCTATGGCATCACGATCTATGTTGAGCTGTATGTATGGCTTTCCCACCACCCTATCTGCAAAAACCGCTTCTTTCTTTACTGATGGCACCATTTTCAGTACCTCTTCCAGTGCAAAGCCAAAAGCCTCGATAGTTTCCAGGTCAGGACCGGCTATTTTAATACCCATAGGCGCCCGCATACCGGTTTGTAGCATCACCAGCCTGGTTTCTATGGGCTGCAACCTGGGTGCGGAGGTTACGCCAGGCAAGTTGGTAGCCTTAACGATTTCATTCCAGATGTCACCCGGATTTTGGATTTCGTCACGCCAATTGCGGAAATATTCACCATTGTCGTCCGCCATAAGCTGCGTTTTGGGAAGCCTCAGCGCTATGATCTCCTGGCGGCTTAAAGCATCACCGGATCTCAAAAGGAAACGCCCTTCATCATCTGTTTTAAACCTCATCCTTCTGCCCTTGTCATCTACCGCATATTCCGGCTTATAGTTGATAACATTTTCATACATGGAGATAGGCGCCGGGTCCAGGGCGCTTTCTACCCTTCCCAGCTTGCCCACCACTACATCCACCTCCGGAATACTGCTTACACGCATGTCCAGCGTTTTTAGTGTCTTGATATTTTCTTCCATACCGGCATGAGGCATGGAAGTAGGCATCAGCAAAAATGATCCCTCATTCAGAGATGGCATAAATTCCTTTCCCACACCAGGAAAAGTATGGACCATCCCCGACCAGGCGGCATTGGTCCTGACATTCACCCCCACAGCGTCAAAGCCAACGGCTAAGAAGCCAAAAACCGTATTAAAACCCTGCCACACTACGATGCCAGACAACACGAGAAAGGCAGGTAATAACAGGAATGTCTTTTTATGATCCAGGCACCAGCGAAGTATGATGGTGTAATACCGGATGAGCAGTAGTGAGCCGCCCAATACCAGGCCGATGAGCAGTACTACAAATATGATATTCAGGAATATACCCCCTCGCACTCCGAGTGGTAGCCAATACATAGCCAATAGCCATGTTACTGCCAGTACGGTGATGATCACTCCGGCATGCTTCAGGTACCATGCATCAGATGCTGTATAAGCTTTTGCTACACCGGCAAGACCAAAAAGCAGTAAAACAATGCCTCCCCACACGGAAACGGTAAATACAATCAGCACCCCAAGAGGAAGAAGAGCAATGCTTAGCCATTTTCTCATTGATTTGCCGCTTATTTTCAACCCAAAAAACCAATGTGCAAGTGTAGGTAAGATAAACAAAGCAATGATCACTGCTGCTACCAGTGCAAAAGTCTTTGTAAAAGCAAGTGGCCTGAATAGCTTTCCTTCTGCTGCTTCGAGCGTAAAAACCGGGATGAAACTGATAATGGTGGTTGAAACAGCAGTAACAATAGCGCTGCTCACTTCTGCCGAAGCGGTGTAAATGGTCTCCAGGAGTGATATGGCTCTACCTTTGTTTTCCTCAATGTATTTAATAACATTTTCAGTGAGGATGATACCCAGATCTACCATTGTACCTATGGCGATGGCTATGCCACTCAGCGCAACGATATTGGCATCGACACCGGCATATCGCATGCTAATGAACACCATCAGCACCGCCAGAGGTAGCAGGAAGGATATAACCACAGACGTTCGCAGGTTAACGACCATTACAATGATAACAATGATCGTAATGAGGATCTCCAGGGACAGCGCCTCTTCAAGTGTACCCAGGGTTTCGTAGATCAGTTGTGTGCGGTCGTAAAAGGGTACGATAGTTACTTTGGAAACAGTACCGTCTTCAAGCGTTTTTACAGGCAGGCCCGACTCCAGCTCCGCGATCTTCTCTTTCACATTTTTTATCACCTGCAGTGGGTTGGCGCCATACCTCGCTACCACAACACCGCCGGTCACTTCAGCGCCACCTTTATCCAGCACTCCTCTGCGCGTAGCCGGTCCTATCGCAACCACAGCCACATCGCCAATTCGGACAGGTACATTATTTATTATTTTTATTACCGCCTTCTCCAGATCTTCAACGGTTTTGACATAGCCCAGTCCCCTGACCAGGTATTCCGCCTTGTTGATCTCCAAAGTTTTCGCTCCCACATCGCGGTTGGCATTCTGGACCGCTGCCATCACTTCATGCAGTCCGATGTTATAAGCCCGCAGCGCTTCGGGCCGAACATCGATCTGGTATTCTTTCACAAAACCACCGATAGACGCAACCTCTGCCACACCTTCTGATGAGGAAAGTCCGTACCTGACATAAAAATCCTGAATGGTACGTAACTCCTGCGGGTCCCATCCTCCGGTAGGGTTCCCTTTTTCATCTCTACCTTCGAGCGTATACCAGTATATCTGCCCCAGGGCGGTAGCATCAGGACCTAGCGCAGGCTGCACACCATCCGGAAGTACACCTGATGGCATGGAGTTCAGCTTCTCCAACACACGCGACCGTGACCAGTAAAACTCTACCTCTTCATTAAAAATGATGTAGATACTGGAAAAACCAAACATGGACGAACTGCGAATAGATCTAACTCCGGGAATTCCCAGCAAAGATGTAGTTAATGGATAGGTGATCTGATCCTCAATGTCCTGTGGTGACCGGCCCGGCCATTCGGTAAAGACGATTTGCTGGTTCTCTCCCAGGTCCGGGATAGCGTCAACCGGTACAGGGTCTCTTGGCAGGAAGTCAATATCCCAATCAAATGGAGCAGTAACCAGACCCCAACCGGCAAAAAGGACAATAAGCAGCGCTGTCACCAGCTTGTTTTCAAGAAAGAAACGTATGATATTATTTAACATGAAAATTTTATCTATTCAGCTTTTGGAATAAAAACAAGAAGCCCGTTCAGATTACCATACAAATAATCTGCGGGGTGTGTGAATAGATAAATTATAAAAGGAAGGACTGAACCATCACAAAAATGTCACGGTCAATCGGAGGGGGTCGATAAGTGGTGATAAAATCGAGTTGTGCATCAGATGCATGTGCAGGAATCTCCACTGAAGTTGTTTGTGGCACAAATTCAAAACTTTGATCAAACGCCACCTTAGCCAGCGCTACAGCTTCGTAGGCTGCAGGTTCCAGCATGATATCCTGATAATCACAGCAGTCATCTTCTGATTTTTCCAAAGCCATCATCTCCCCATGCATGTGACACGGTTTTTTGATGATTTTCTTCATCTCATGTTTACAGGCTTCGGCTTCTCCAAAAAAGCTAAATGATTTTAATGAGCCAGCACAATAATGTGCATTCAATTGAAAACCGGTAGTGGTAAAAAGCACCAATGCGGCCAAACTAACAGCCGCCATCCTTCTGGCAATATTTGATAAGTACCGGGTCATCTGTGTATTTAAACTCAAATTAACAGAAATAGTTTCAAATTCACAGGCAATCGTTGTGAAAATTCCCCGCTCCGAGTAGGTTGTTACCCGATATTCGGAATATCAACGAGTCATTTCAGAAACAAAAACCACTGATGGTACGCCTCATCCTGCACATACATTGCTGTATACCTGCTGGGGTTATGCGGCATTATATCTGCATATATTTGAAGAGGTTATTTTATCGATTTTCTATTACCAGACACACTAGATCAACCAAAAATCAACGAATATAACGGGGATATAACACTACTCTCATCTATGACCGAAATATTGTTTTATATCACCGGGGTACTGCTATTAATCATATTTTACCTCGTTTATAAAGCCTTGCGCCTACTCTACATTAGCAAAAAACGGCCATTAACAAGTGTAAAAAGCAATGATGTTAATGCTTATCTGATGCTGGCCTTTCTGTTGCTCTTTTTAGGTGGCTTTTGGGGGTATTCATTCTATGTCAGTGATGAAGGGCTGGCAGAAGCCGCTTCGGAACACGGAGACCGGGTAGATAAGCTTTTTTGGATAGCCACCACTGTTATACTTATCCCCTTTACGCTGCTACATATTTTACTATTTTGGGCTGCTTTCAGGTTCCGGCACAAAAAAGATCGCAGTGCCAAATACTACCCTTATAATTTTAAGTTGGAAATTTCATGGACGGTGATCACTGCAGGTACGTTGATAGCGCTCATTGCTATGGGGATAATTTTATGGTCAGATGTAAAATCGCCACCACCGAAGGAGGCCGAGGTAGTCGAGATCCTTGGGGCTCAGTATGTCTGGTTCATCCGGTACCCTGGCACCGATGGGAAACTCGGAAAGACCGACTACAGGTTGATCGATGACAAGAACAGTTTCGGCATGAACCTGAACGACCCCGCAGCTACAGATGATTTTACGCCCCCAAGGATACATATTCCCAAAGGACAACCGGTGCTCTTCCTCATTCGATCGAGGGATGTGATCCATAGTGTATTTGCCCCTCATTTCCGGCTAAAAATGGATGCCGTTCCTGGCATGACCACCCAGTTTTGGTTTATACCAAAATATACTACGGAAGAAATGAGGAGCAAAACCGGAAATCCCGATTTCAACTATGAAATAGCATGCGCAGAAATATGTGGTCGCGGGCACTTTGCCATGAAAATGATCATAGTGGTGGAAGAACCTGAAGATTACAGGGAATGGTATCAGCAGCAGCGGTCATGGGTGTCGCAACATCCCGCATATTTATCAAATCATGGTAACCAAAATAAATATAAATAGCTCAATATGTTAGGTGTCATTATCATACTCATCATACTCCTGTTCATATTCAACCGGGCTTATATTCACCGTACCAGGATACTTGCTTATTTTATTGAGGATACCAAAGAAGCAAAGGCCATCCGTAGCACAAAAGAGGTTCATGGTGAAAGTTTTGTTACGAAATATATCTTCAGCACTGATCATAAAATGATAGCCAAACAGTATCTGCTCACCGGTATATTTTGGGCTGTTATCGGAGGGCTTCTTTCATTATTGATCCGGGTGCAGTTGGGGATGCCGGAAATGGACCTGGACTGGTTGGAACCGGTCCTTGGCCGATGGATCACTGACGGGCGAATAGACCCCGAATACTACCTGAGCGCTGTTACCATGCATGGCGCCATTATGATGTTTATGGTACTTACTGCAGGATTAAGCGGCACATTCAGCAACCTGCTCATCCCCTTGCAAATAGGCGCACGCGATATGGCTTCAGGTTTCCTGAACATGCTTTCCTATTGGTTCTTTTTTATCTCGAGTTGTTTTTTTCTGGCAACATTGGTAGTCGAAACAGGGCCTCCTATGGGTGGCTGGGTAGTATACCCTCCACTGAGTGTCCTGCCACAGGCAGCGCCAGGTTCCGGCATGGGTATGACGCTGTATATTCTGGGCTTTGTTACGTTCATTATCTCCATTCTACTTGCCGGGTTGAACTATATTACTACTGTCATCAACCTTCGAACAGTGGGCATGTCGTTCAGCCGCCTTCCTCTAACGGTCTGGGCTCTGTTTTTTACGGCTATACTTGCGTTGTTCTCATTCCCCGTGCTCCTCACGTCTTTTTTACTATTATTTTTTGACCGCTCTTTCGGGACCAGCTTTTATTTGTCAGACATCTATATTGCGGGCGAGGCGCTTGCCTATTCAGGAGGCAGCCCACTCATCTATCAGCACTTGTTTTGGTTTTTAGGACACCCTGAGGTATACATCATTTTCCTGCCTGCATTGGGTATCACTTCCGAGATCATCTCTACATGCTCCCGCAAGCCTATTTTTGGCTATTGGTTCATGGTTTTAGCAATGCTCGCCATTGTCTTTCTTTCTTATGTAGTCTGGGCGCATCATATGTTCACTTCCGGGATGGATCCGTTTTTAGGTACTGTATTTACCATCACTACAGTAATCATTGCGGTGCCCTCCGCCATTAAAACATTCAACTATATCGCTACACTATGGGGCGGAAGTATTCATTTCACCCCTGCCATGTTATTCTCCATAGGATTGATCTCATTCCTCATGAGTGGCGGACTTACGGGTATCATTATTGGCAATTCCCCGCTTGATATTCAACTGCATGACACCTACTACATTGTAGCTCATTTTCACCTGGTGATGGGCGCCCTGGCCTTTTTCGGCATGTTTGCGGGCATTTATCATTGGTTTCCGAAAATGTTTGGCCGCATGATGAATAAAAAGCTCGGCTACATACATTTCTGGATCACGTTTATAGGCACATACCTGGTATTTATGCCCATGCACTTTATAGGCATGGCAGGGTTTCCCAGAAGATACTATACCTTTACTGCTTTCCAATACATGGATCGCTTCAATAACCTGAACCTTTTTATCACAATAGCCTCTATTATCACATTCGCAGCTCAACTAATTTTCCTCTATAATTTCTTCTACAGCATGTACAAAGGAAAAAAAGCCCCACGAAACCCCTGGAAGTCTAATACATTAGAGTGGACAACGGAAAAGGTAGTACCCGGTCACGGCAATTGGGAAGGCAGCATACCCACTGTGTACCGCTGGCCGTATGACTATAGCAAACCCGGAGCTCCGGATGATTTCATCCCTCAGAATATCCCTTTGATGCAGACAAAGGACTCTAATACTGAGGAAGAAAATAATATACTGGAAAGACAGCGATTGTAGGGCTCATTGTACAAATAATTCATCACAACCGGATAAAAAGCTCCACACTATGTAAAGACGTGACCTTGTAAGTAGTTGTAACAGACATACTCACATCATGGTGCCATTTTTGACCCATTATTTATGTCCTTCGGAGGCCTGATCAGGAGCTTCCATAATTTAAACTACGAACCATAAAAATCTGTGTCATGAGTAAAACAGTAAGCGACTTTGTCATCAATAGGTTATCAGACTGGGGAATCAAAAGGATATTTGGTTATCCCGGTGACGGTATTAATGGACTGATGGGAGCCTTAGCCAGGGCTGAAGAAAAGATGAAGTTTATCCAGGTGCGGCATGAAGAGATGGCAGCTTTTATGGCTGCGGGGCATGCAAAATACACAGGAGAAGTTAGCGTCTGCCTGGCTACCTCGGGTCCTGGGGCCGTCCACTTGTTAAACGGGCTCTACGATGCCAAAATGGACCACCAGCCTGTAGTAGCCATAGTGGGTCAACAGGCGCGTATGGCACTGGGTGGATCGTATCAACAGGAAATAGACCTTATTTCACTGTTTAAGGATGTAGCTCATGAGTATGTGCACATGGCTTCAACTCCCGAGCAGGTAAGGCATTTAATAGATCGTGCAGTCAGGATAGCTCAGGCAAAACGAACTGTTACCTGCGTGATCATGCCTAATGATGTTCAGGAACTGGACATGGTAGAACCTCCAAGGAAACACGGCAGTATCCATTCAGGCATCGGCCATTCTAGTGTGCGAATGCTTCCTGCTACGGATCAACTTCAGAAAGCAGCCGATATTCTCAATGAGGGTGAAAACGTAGCAATGCTTGTAGGGGCGGGGTGCTTTCACGCTGCCGATGAAGTGATAGAAACCGCGGAACTGCTGGGCGCAGGGGTAGCCAAAGCGCTTCTGGGAAAGGCCGCCATACCGGACGACCTTCCGTATGTAACAGGCGCTATTGGTCTGCTGGGCACCAAACCCAGTTGGGACCTGATGACAGACTGTGATACATTGCTGATGATAGGCACCAGCTTTCCTTACTCCGAATTTCTACCGAAAGAAGGTAAGGCGAGGGCCATACAAATAGATATTGACGCTAATCAATTGGGCATACGGTATCCCACCGAAGTGAACCTTCATGGTGATAGTAAGGAGACCCTTCGGGAACTGATCCCTTTGCTAAAAAGAAAGGAGAACCGTGAATGGAGAAATAAAATTGAAGAAAATGTGGCCGAATGGTGGAAGGTACTCGAAGCCAGAGCCATGAACAGCGCTGACCCGGTAAACCCTCAGCGGGTATTCTGGGAGCTTTCCTCACGTTTACCTGACAACTGTATTCTCTCTGCTGATTCGGGATCTGCCGCAAACTGGTTTGCAAGAGACCTGAAAATAAGAAAAGGCATGATGGCCTCTCTCTCAGGGAACCTGGCCACCATGTGTCCCGGTGTACCGTATGCCATAGCTGCCAAATTTGCCCACCCTGACAGGCCTTCTATTGCACTAGTAGGCGATGGCGCAATGCAGATGCTGGGCATAAACGGACTGATCACTATAGCGAAATATTGGAAGGAATGGACTGATCCAAGACTGATCGTCCTGATCCTCAACAATGGAGACCTGAACCAGGTCACCTGGGAACAGCGCGCACTTGCCGGAGACCCGAAATTTGAAGCCTCGCAAAACATTCCGGACTTCCCATATGCCGAATATGGCAGATTACTCGGGTTAGAGGGCATAAAGATTGATAGGCCGGACGATGTGGTGAGCGGCCTCGAAAGAGCATTGTCAGCACAACGCCCTGTGGTTTTGGAGGCTGTGGTTGACCCTAATGTACCGCCACTGCCACCGCACATCAAACTTGAGCAGGCGAAGGCCTTTGCATCATCCGTAATAAAAGGCGATGTAGACGCATGGGATATGATCAAAAAAACCTATAAAGATGCGGTAGAAGAATATCTGCCTCACTGATGGGCTTCAGTCTGGCAACAACGGAGATTGCAGAAACCATACAGATCGGGGGTCTTACCGTCACTACCTGCAGCGTACCCACTGATGGCCCCGAATCTGATGGCACGCTGACCTGGAACTGCACCACGATAGTACTGGTTGAAATAGAGGCTGGCGGCCAGTATGGTCTTGGGTACACTTACGCCAGTGAAGCGACTGCTACTTACATCGTAAAGGAGCTTCAGAAGCATGTGGTGGGAAAGAATATTTTTCACATACCAGCCATTATTGCCGGTCTCAAGGCCGGGATTAGAAACCAGGGCATGTCTGGCATCGCCATGATGGCCATCTCAGCCATTGATATAGCGCTATGGGATCTAAAAGCAAAAATATTTGGTCAACCGCTGTTCCGGCTGCTGGGAGCCAGGTCAGAAGGTATGCCGTTGTATGGAAGCGGGGGCTTTACCAACTACTCCACAGAGCAGCTTCAAGGGCAGTTGGCATCCTGGGAAGAAAAAGGGATGAAAGCTGTTAAAATGAAAATCGGCAGAGAGCCAAAAAAAGATCCTGAAAGGGTAAAAGTGGCACGGACGGCCCTTTGTAGTAAAACGGACCTTTATGTAGATGCTAACGGGGCATACAACGTAAAAGAAGCATTATCTATGGCAGAAAAATTTGCCGGACAGCAGGTAACGTGGTTTGAAGAACCTGTCTCTTCTGATAACCTGGAAGGACTCCGGTACTTACGAGACAGGGCTCCCGCAAGCATCCAAATTGCGGCCGGTGAATACGGATATATACCCCAATACTTTCAGCACATGATCTTTCCCCGTGCCATCGATGTATTGCAGGCAGATGCCACCAGGTGTGGTGGTATCAGTGGTTTTTTGGATATAGGTACCACATGTGCCACGTTAGAAATTCCCTTTTCGTCACATTGCGCCCCATTGGCGCACTTGCACGCAGCACTGGCTCTACCTGAATTTTATATCGCTGAATATTTCCATGATCATACACGCATTGAAAAGATCTTCTTTGAAAGTGCTGCAACGATAGAAAAAGGATACATGTTTCCCGATGAGCAAAGTCCGGGACTTGGAATAGAGCTCAAACACAAGGACATAGAAAAATACAAATTACGGTAAATATGCAAGATATATATACCTCACATGACACCCGCTTCTCCACACCTTCATCTGTTGATGTAGACATATACAGGCTGGAAAATGACCTTCGTGCAGTGGTGAGTGGCGAAGTAAATTTTGATGATGGAGCCAAAGGATTATACGCCACAGATGCCTCCAACTACAGGCAGATCCCACTCGGAATTGTTGTTCCGAAACACGAGGAGGATATCATAAATGCTGTAAAAATATGTCATAAATATAAAGCTCCTGTGCTTACCCGTGGCGGAGGGACTAGCCTGGCCGGTCAATGCTGTAATGTAGCTGTGGTCATTGACGTTTCGAAATACTTCAACAAAATACTTGATTTTAACCCGGAAAAAAAGCTCATCAAGGTTCAGACCGGACTGGTCCTGGATGAACTTAATCGATATATTAAAGATTCAGACCTGATCTTTGGCCCTGACCCTGCCACACATACGCATTGCACTATAGGTGGCATGATCGGCAACAATTCTTGCGGCGTGCATTCTGTCATGGCCGAATTTGCCGGAAATGGGGCTCGAATGGAGGATAATGTAGAATCTCTTACCATTTTAACCTACGATGGTCATAAAATGGAAGTAGGCCCTGTTTCTGGGGAAGAGTTAAAGACTATTATTCAAAAGGGCGGGCGAAAAGGCGAGATATTTCGGAAGTTGAAGGCTTTAAGTGAGGAACACGAAGACGAAATAAGAGAGAGGTTCCCCGATATACCAAGGCGAGTTTCAGGTTATAACCTTCCCGAACTTTTACCCGAAAACAATTTTAACATAGCAAGGGCGCTTGTGGGAACGGAAGGCTCATGTGTGGTGGTACTGGACGCCACACTAAAGCTTATTAACAAGCCGAAAGCAGCTTCATTGGTAGTGTTGGGCTACAAAGACATCTATGAAGCGGGAAATAATGTCCCTAAGGTACTGGAGTTCGAACCGGTAGGACTTGAGGGCATGGATTATAGGCTGGTAGAGTTTATGAAAAAGAAAGACCTTCACCCCCAGCATCTCAGTCTCCTGCCCGAAGGCGATGGTTGGTTGATTGCTGAGTTTGGCGCGGAAGATCAGGATAAAGCCAACAAAAAGGCTAATGAGCTTATAGAAGCGTTAAAAAAAGACGACAACCCTCCGAGTATCAGGCTATACGACAACGAAAAAAAACAAGAAGCCATCTGGGACATCCGGGAGTCAGGTTTGGGGGCCACCGCCTGGGTCCCGGGTGAGGTAGAAAGTGTGCCGGGGTGGGAGGACTCTGCGGTTGCGCCCGGAAGGGTTGGTGAGTACCTCAGGGACCTCAATCAACTGTTCACCGATTATGGCTACCACCCCGCTTTATATGGTCACTTTGGCCAGGGATGTATCCATTGCAGGGTCGGCTTTGATCTTTTTACTGCCGAAGGTCTCGAAAAATATCAGGATTTTACCATTAAGGCTACCGAACTCGTAAAACGGTACGGAGGCTCCATCTCAGGAGAACATGGTGACGGACAGGCCAGAGCAGATCTGCTGGAGATTATGTATGGGGAGAATATAGTACGTGCCTTCCGGGAGTTCAAAGCCATTTGGGACCCCGACTGGAAAATGAATCCCGGTAAAGTGGTGCAGCCGTATGGCCTGACCACGAATCTGAGGTGGGGTACTAATTATAATCCTGATAAGACGAAGACTTATTTCCAATTCCCGGACGATGAGAATGACTTCAGAAGAAGCACTTTACGCTGTGTTGGCGTAGGCAAATGCAGACGCAGTGAAGGCGGCACAATGTGTCCCAGTTTTATGGTTACCCATGAAGAAAAACACTCTACCCGTGGCCGGGCCAGGCTTCTTCATGAGATGGTGGTGGGTGACGTGGTTAAAAACAAGTGGAAAAACGAATCGGTTAAGGAGGCGCTTGACCTGTGCTTGTCATGCAAAGGCTGTAAAGGTGACTGTCCGGTAGATGTAGACGTGGCCACATACAAAGCGGAATTCCTGGCGCATTATTACAAGGGAAGGATCAGGCCAAGAGCAGCTTTTGCATTTGGACTAATATATTGGTGGGCGCGCTTAGGCTCGCTCATGCCCGGTGTAGTCAACTGGCTATCACGTGCGCCTGTGATTAAGACGATTATAAAGAAGATGGGAGATATTGCCTCTGAAAGAGAGCTGCCTAAATTTGCCCCAAATACTTTTCGCCAATGGTATAAGAGGAATAACAACGGTCAGGCTAAAAATAAATCGAAAGTAATTTTGTGGGCTGACACTTTTAATAATTTCTTTAAACCGGAAACGCTAATTGCCGGCAAAGAAGTGCTGGAAAGGGCAGGCTATCAGGTGGTGATCCCTGAAAAAATTCTTTGCTGTGGCAGGCCACTTTATGACTGGGGGATGTTAAAACAGGCCAGAAGAATGCTACGTGTGATCATCTCCTCACTCCAGGCGGATATTAGGTCAGGTACTCCGGTTGTCGGCCTGGAGCCAAGCTGTGTGGCCGTGTTCAGAGATGAACTCACAAACTTCTTCCCTCACGATAAGGATGCCGCAAGGCTTAAGGAGCAGACTTTTACACTGGCAGAATTTCTCCTCAAAGAGGATGTTGACTTGCCTGAATACCACAAAAAAGCCCTGATCCACCGGCATTGCCATCACCAGGCGATCATGAAATTTGACAGCGATGAGGAAGTACTTAAAAAACTGGGACTGAAATATCAAATTCTCGACTCCGGATGCTGTGGCA
Source organism: Fulvivirga imtechensis AK7 (assembly GCF_000331535.1). Lineage (GTDB taxonomy): Bacteria > Bacteroidota > Bacteroidia > Cytophagales > Cyclobacteriaceae > Fulvivirga > Fulvivirga imtechensis. Next base: position 47,673 of record NZ_AMZN01000009.1, read on the forward strand.
TGGCCGGCGCCTTTGGTTATGAAGAAGGCGCCCGTTATGAAATATCTATAAAGGCCGGTGAAAGATACCTGCTACCACATGTCAGAAAAGCCGATCGGGAAACCATCATTATGACTGATGGCTTTAGCTGCCGTGAACAGATTGAACAATGCACAGATCGAAGCGCAAAACACCTGGCGGAGGTACTTCTGGAGGCTATGGAACGGGGAAAAATGGAATGAAGGGTAGTATCTTAGACCAAATTAGAATATTATTGCACTCCTTAATCTGAAAAACTCCCATGCACCGACTTTGCAACATATACGTTCTGGCAATGGCTTTTGCTATTATTTCCTGTACAGCTTCAAAACAAACAACCTCAACTGGCGAACGGCAGTTATCACAGCAGTTGGTTACCAGTGTATTATGGTACCAGCAATCTGCTGAAATGGTTGCCTCTTACCTACAGGCATATGAATATGGTAAGTTGGTACTTGCCGCCAAAATAGATACCATCGCTTCTGAGCGACCACTCGCAGTGGTGTTAGATATAGATGAAACTGTGCTAGACAACAGCCCCTACGAAGTTAAACAAATAAAAAAGGGACAAGTATACCAATTTGCTACCTGGAAAGCCTGGACGGATCAAGCCAGAGCAAAAGCGCTGCCAGGGGCTTTAGACTTTATAAACTTTGCCAAAAGCAAAGGGGTCGAGGTATTTTACATCTCAAATCGAAGAGAAAATGAATTGAACGCTACTATTCAGAACCTGCAAAACCTTGGATTTCCCAATGCTGATGCCAAACATGTATATCTACGAAGCGCCACCAGTGATAAAACCGCTAGACGGGATCTTGTCGCTGAAAGCTTCAATATCATCTTATTTGTAGGTGATAACCTCACTGATTACTCTGAAATATATGCCAATCGCGGTGAAAACCTGGGCAAAGAGGCTATAATGAAGAATAAAGCCGACCTGCTGTATAACTTCATTATGCTGCCCAACCCTATGTATGGAGAATGGGAAAGCGCGATCTACGACAATGACAACAGCATCAGTGCGGAAGAGAAGCTAAAGAAAAGGTTAGAGGTTTTGGAGGACTGATTTTTTTTCTGTTTGATGTTTGGGGTTTGGGGTTTGTCGGTGAAGAACTGCGAACTCTGAACTGTGAACGGTAAACTGGCTGATGCTTCTGTCTTCCGACTCCCACATCATTCATCGGATGAGATTTGCTTTGAGAAGACACTCATCCGATGAAAGCCACACACCGATCACCGATTACTGATTACTTCACCACTCATGACTCATGACTAACTACTCAATACTCACCCTGCCTACTGCTTCTACTTCCTATCCCTGGTATCTACAATAATCGTCACGGGCCCGTCATTGACAAGGCTTACTTTCATATCTGCCCCAAACTCTCCGGTTTGTACTTTTTTGTCCAGCTCGCTTTCGATGGCCGCGATAAACTTTTCGTATAGTGGTACAGCCACATCCGGTTTTGCCGCTTTAATGTAGGAAGGCCTGTTTCCCTTTTTTGTACTGGCATGAAGTGTAAATTGGCTGATCAGTAATATATCTCCGTCAACATTTAGCAGGCTCTCATTCATCACCCCATTTTCATCGTTAAAAATGCGCATATTCACGATTTTTCTACTGAGCCAGTCTATATCTTCCTCACCGTCTGCCTCCTCAATGCCCAACAACACCAGCAGGCCTTTGCCTATTTCTCCTTTTATCTTCCCATTAATCTTCACTGACGATTCGGATACTCTTTGGATGACTGCAATCATTATTTAATAGTTCTGTAGTGCTTTGGATTCGTGAATATGCCTGCCCGGACGATTTTCCTTAGCGATAGTATGCATCGCACGAGCCACCTTTATGGCATCAATGGCTTTATATTTTTTCAGAGGCCCGATAAATAAAAATCCGAAAATTTTGAAAAACACCTGAGCAGCGCTTTCGCCCGGTCTCGACTCCTCTCTTTGTCCCATGAGCAAGGCCGGTCGAAAAATATGGTAGCTGCTGTATCCGACCGTATCGATAGCTTCTTCTGCCTCTCCCTTCACCCTGTTGTAAAAGATGGATGAACCTTTATCCGCTCCAAGTGCAGAGATCAAAAGATATTGTTTGGCATTATTTCTTTTTGCCAGATGTGCTATCAGGAGAGGATAATCATAATCTACTTTTCTGAATTTCTCTTTGCTGCCGGCTTTTTTCATGGTAGAGCCTAAACAGCAGAAAATATCATCGGCAGTCATTCGGGGGGCATACTCCTCCAGTCGTTCAAAATCTACCGTCAGACTTTTCAATTTGGCGCTCTTACCTTCCATAGGCTTCCTGGTAAGGACGATCACCTCTTCATAATAAGGGTCCTGCAGAAGCAACTCCAAAAGCTTACCCCCTACTAACCCCGTAGCCCCGGCTATAAGTGCAGTTTTTTTACCCATAGATGTGGCTGTTTAGTACTCCAAATATATAAAACAGACCGGGGCAGAAAAAATATAAGTTTGAACACATCGTTTATATCTTTATCCGATTAAACCCGGCTACTTTTAATTTGACTTCGGCTTTATTAAATTAGTACATTCAAAATGTTGTCCACAATAGAACAGGCTTTATGGAAAATATCAACGATAATAAATTTTTTAGAAGCGCCAGACAGCGGGCGGGAAAAATTTTAGATAATAGAGAAAGGCTCCTCAACCTTCTGAAGGCGTCTGGCGATAAAATAAAAGAAATTGACCTGACTAAAATGCGGGAAAATAAATTCGTTGACCGCCTGAAAGTGATTATCAGAATGGTAAAAGCCTATAAAAATGGGGAGTACCGTGGTGTTCAAATACAAAATATCCTACTTCTGGTAGCGGCATTACTATACTTTGTAACTCCAATTGACCTTATCCCTGACTTTATTCCCATTACGGGATTTGTTGATGATTTTGCAGTAGTTGTATGGGTTTACAGTAGGCTACAGGAAGAAATCGACAAGTTTATTCTGTGGGAAAAGCAGACTGCGGATTGATGAAGTAATAGAGGTGTTTTAGAGGAAGTTGAAAGGTCCACCTCCGTCCTTCGGACACCTCCGCCAGCGGAAGACAGTGCTAACTAAATGCACGAAAGGCTAACAAGTAATTTTCCAATTATCGAAAGGAGTGGTCTTGTGCAAAAAAACACTGGATTCGGAAAAATATTTGTCTGACAGTTTTTTTACCGTACCTGACGAGGATAGAAGTTCTTGGATTTTAAGCAGGATGCTACAGTTTGCTAACGCAAATATGTTTTGCAACAACATATTTTCCAAGAAACATGGTGTCAGACGGTTCAAAACCGTCAGACGCCTACACTACTACCAGTTAAAACCACCACATCATCCTATGGTTGAAATTAGAGAATTAGTATTTTTAAAGCACTAAATTGAATTAGCTCTTCTAACTTTGAGGTTCTCTCTTCGACCTCTCTGCGGTTAAAGCTAAAACGCCTGTCTGATCTCGTTCTTCACCTCTCGAAGCGCATGTTGGATAGGATCTACCTGCTTTTCACCTGCTTTTTCAAATAATTTTCTGGCAAGATCGATACTGGTAGCCTCCTGAGGCAGGTTACTCACCACATCGTTGATCATCAGTATGAGGTCCTCTTTGGCCGATTTCACCAGATCCCATGATTTTTCGCTCATATACATCTGCTGAGAAACATTGTGATTGTATTCTTCCCGGATTTCATTAAGCAATATCTGCTGGAATTCACGCGCTGAATACTGACCGTTATTCAACCTTACCACCAGGTTATCAGGGGTTATTCTTTCCAGGAAAAGACAGATCCTTTCATAAGCATGAAGCCTGTTGGGTAAAATAGTTTCAATACTTCTACCCCTGATCTCTAAATGATGTTTGGTCAATTCCTTATCCAAGAATGATTTTACCACCAAATACATAGCGTAAAGTACCGCAGCAGCAGGTATCAAAAGCTTTCCAAATTCTATTGCTAATTCCATAAATAAACTAATGTTTGCACTAATGTACTGGTATCTCGTTAAAATTAAAAAGCAGCGCTTTTCTTAAGGACAAGCACAAATAAAAATCGTGGATTTATACAGGATGTCATTTTATTCTAAATTAATAACTTAGTCGCTGTTCGGGGCGTAGATTAAATGAAAATAGCACATTGAGTATAAAATTTTTGTATGGTTGTTTACTTTTAAAAAGTTTTAACACTAACTAGTGAAGGAAGACAGCAACAACATCGTTCAACGGATCAGGCAAGGCGACTCCTCCTGTTTGGAGGAATTGGTCATTGCTTATAAAAACTATTGTACCAATGGCTTAAGAAAGAAAGTGGGCTGTACGGGAGAAGAAGCGGAAGAGTTGTTTATCGATGCCTTGCTGGAGCTGAGAGATAAAATACTTGAAGGTAAGCTGGACAGGCTGATCAATACCAAGAGTTATATTTTTGGTATTTGTCAAAATATGTGGTTAGCACAAAAAAGACAGGAGCGAAAAACCCTGGAAAAAAAAAAGGATATCGAAATATACTATAGTGCTTACCTCGAGAATGATTTTTTATTTTCTCAAAATGGTGCGGATTATAAGATGCAATTAATAGAAATAGCATATCAGGCACTTGAAAGCATAGATGAAAAATGTCGCATGATCATCAAATATTTCTATCTTGAGAAAAGAAGCATGGACGAAATTGCTGAATTACTGGATTTTGCAAGCCCCGATGTGGCTAAGACATCAAAATCAAGGTGTTTCAAAAAATTAGTGGATAAAGCAAAAGAACTTGAGCAAAGCTAGATGTCAATTAAAGATGAACATAGGGCGCTAATAGACAGCTACCTCAGCAATACGCTGAGTGAAAGTGATAAAGCTGATCTGGTACGACTTCTTGAAGAACACCCCGAACTGGAAGAGTTGGTACTCGAGGAGAAAAGGATAGTCACTGCCCTGCAAGCAAGTGAAAAGGCTCAACTCAAAAAACACTTAAAAACAGTAGCAAACAATACACCCCAAAAATCGTCCGGCTTTTTTCCTGCCTGGTGGCTCGCGGCCGCTTCAGCCACACTGATTGTTTCAATAGGCTATTTCTTCTATTTGAATAACAGTTCGCTGGAGATAACATTTAATGAATACTACGAACCATATCCCGCCATCTCAGTTCAAAGAGGACAAATTACGGATATCAACAGCGCTCTAAAATTATATAGCCAGGGCAAGTATAAAGAAGCAATCGAGGCATTCGGTGACCTGACACTTTCAGACAACCCTACTTACTATCTTTACCTGGGCAACTGCTATTTACAAACAAAGGACCCCAATAAGGCCATTGAAATTTTTAAGACGGTAAATAGAGAAAGCAACGACACCATTTTAAAACAAAATGCTCAGTGGTATCTGGCACTGGCGTATCTTAAAAAAGAAGACCTACAGCAAACAAGGAAAATACTGAAAGAGATTATTCAGAATGAAGGTATCTATGCCGAACATGCAGAAAAGCTGCTCGGGAAGCTGGATTGAACCTTTTTGGAGACGGCATTAAAATATTCACCACCTACAAGCATGTAAGTAATTAGGCGATATTTGCTTAAAAACATTCCCTTTCCATACGATTTTCTTATATAAACAAGCGTTTCTCATTTCAGATCAAACCGAAAGCGGAGACATTATAATCTGGTTAACTTATTTGTAATTATTGGCCATTCGGTACAGCGCCTCAAATTTTAGCAGACTGCATCAGATGTTTTTTATAGTTCAGTGACTTATGTGTGTATGGCTTAATCCACACAGCTCTGTTTTAATCCACGGAAAAAAATACCGCCTGGCCACTTACCTCATGATGTAAGAATTTTATTTTTTTCACAAAAACCTGTTTACCTATTTCCATTAGCGACACTAACTTTTTAAAGACAAGCCAAAACTTAAAAGACCCTTTATGAAGTTTGAACAGTACCTCAAGAACATCGAAAGACTCGATCAATTGATCAGACTAAAAAATACAGGTTGCCCCGACAGCCTTGCTTCCAGACTCCACCTTTCCAGAAGCACCTTATACAGGTACCTGGACCTTATGAAGTCAATGGGCGCACCTATTACTTATGATCTGTTCAGAGAGAGCTTTATCTATGAGTACCCTGTCAATTTCGCCATGGGTTTTCACGAGGTCTATTGTCCGGAGGAACATCCCTTTTGCCTGGAAGCTAACACTTTTTAAACAGCAGTCTCAGCTTTTGAGACTACCGGCTTTTAATGTTGCTGTAGATTCAGCCTATTCAGGCAACACACTTGAAAATATTTGAATTGAAAAATTTATCCAATGGAAGCATTACAACACACAGAACCCGTTAAAAATCATTGCATAAAAATGTACGAGTTAGATCAGAACAAAGTGTATAAGGTGGACAGCATACCCAATTCATACGTACTAAAAAAGCACCCGAATGCATTGCTAAATGACATTTCATTTAACTCACCATACATCGTAAAATACTACAAGATCATCTACGATATCAATACCGAACATATTTACACGGTAATGGAGAAGGTAAAGGGCGCTTCAATGGATCAACTGCTACAGCATGGCTGCCCTTCTTATGATGTTATCAAAAACATGATATTTAAGATATTAAAAGGCTTTGAAGTGATCCACCAGGCTGATGTCCTTCACCGTGATGTTTGCATGAAGAATATTTTTGTAGAATTCTCCTTCCCTACCTTCACTCCAAAGGTCTCAGGCTTTAACATCTTCGAGCCTTATCACCTGGATAACAGGATCAATACCAGTGACGCTGCTTACCTGGCGCCTGAGGTATGGAACTATTCGGATTACAACGTAAAGTCAGAGATATGGGCCATCGGTATGCTGGTCTATAATATGCTGGATGCTAAATTTAAATTTTCGGCAAGTGCTAAGCACTACAAAGATGCGTTGATAGAGCTGCCCCGGTGCTTTAGAAATTTCACCCGGGTAGCTTTGGCAGAAAATCCTGCAGACCGGCCAAACTCCATATCAGAACTGGTCGGTATTCTTTATGAGGATCTGGATGAAGCCGATAAGATTTCGTTTAGGAATCTGGCGGAGTAGTGTTATTAGCAGATTTTCCTTTTTTTCGGAGGCTATTTTTAGGTATTTTTCGAGATTGAAGTCAGGTAATTTTATTTATCCTTCAAATTAATCTACAACTTATCTAAGTGATTTAGCATGGGAATCACTTTTTGGTGTCTCATCGGTCAGAATAGTTATAGCCTAACAACTGCTACTCCTATAGCATCCGCTAGCACTCTTTATAAAAGGAATTTTTTAATAAAAATGTTTACCTAATACTAAAGCTGTCACTACTCTTTAAGACCTAACACCTTTTGCATTATGAAATATTCCGAGTATTCGAATGTTTTAGATAGGATTATCTTCTTAGCAGAACGAAAAATGACCGGCACACCAAATGAGCTCTCTCAAAAATTGAATGTTTCACCAAGTACGATTAAGAGGATGATCCGGACTCTAAAGGATAAAAACATTCCAATTACCTACTGTCGCTACGAAAATTCATATATAATACAATAAATTATTTGAATATTATTTTCAAAGATCATGATTTGATCTTATTGCATATTAATATTGTATAAAGTTATGGCGCCATATTAGGCGGAAACCGAAAAGCCTCAAATAGAGTAGGTAACAATACAGATAAATCATTATTATGAAAAAGTCCTTAAAAAAATTTGAATCTGAGACTTTAGGAAAGTCTATTTTGTTTAACACCATGTGTAAAAAAATTCTGGGAGGAAGTACAACTTCAAATGGCCACTCCACATCATCAACAGGATCGGACTGCGATGATGCAACAAGTGATCAGGATGTCGATGTGAAAACTCCAGAGATGTATTAGTTGTATAGGGGGCATTTGCCCCCTTACGCAAGAAGACATGATTGTTATTTATAGTATATCTACTGACGGAACCACCACAGAAGTTATCAATTGGTTAAAGTCAAAAACTAAAATTCCCGTTTTAAGGATCAATACAGATTTAAACAACGTAGCCTTTGTCCGCTATGATGAACAAGAAAGGGAATTTTTAATATCAAAAAACAACAAAGTTTTTAACTTATTTGACGCTAAAAGTTTTTGGTACAGAAAAGGTGGACACCTTTATTTAACTGAAATCAACACTGAGATCAAACCGTATGATGGATTATATGCAGGTTTACTGTCAAAATTAAAATCGGAACAGGTTTCTCTGAACCATTTTATTAAGAGATTCTTGGAGAGAGCATCAACAATAAGCTTGGGATCCGCCTTCAATGCTAGTCCTAACAAATTAAATGTTTTAGATATAGCAAAAGATCACGGATTAGCAACCCCCATTACCTTTATTATTGACAATAAAAACGATCTTAGGACTAAGATAAGCCAGTATGGTGAATTAATAACGAAAGCAATATCCGATGGTATCTACCTATTTAATCGAGATTATTCTTTCTATTCTTACACAGAACTCGTAAACGAAAACGTCATAAAATCTTTACCGGACAAGTTCTTTCCCTCTTTATTTCAAGTCAAAATCAAGAAGAAATTTGAAGTTCGTACATTTTTAATTAACAGAGAATTCTATTCTATGGCAATATTCTCACAAAGAAACCGCCAAACAGAAATTGATTTTAGGAAATATGATGGAAAGAAACCGAACCGATGTATACCTTTTGTACTACCGAATCACATCAAAGCAAAATTGCTCAAAGTGGCCGGTGAACTTAAATTAAATACGGGATCGGTTGATCTCATTGTTGACTCACATGATCAATTCATATTTTTAGAAATCAATCCCGTAGGTCAATTTTCAATGGTTTCTTATCCATGTAATTATTATTTAGAAGAAAAAGTTGCCGATTATTTAATACCCTGATTGAAATGCAAAAAGAAAATAAAGTTCGAATATCAGATAAAGACAAGAAATCACTACCTGTATTCTGCTATTCTATATACTTCAACGAAATGATTTCTCGCGAAATCGAAAATAAACTTTTCACCTATGGACAAAATAGCGAAAGCATATACGGCAGATATAGTGCCACAAGACCAATTTCTAAAATCATCAAAATGGAGAACCTAAAATGAACTATAAACTCTCTGATCAATACCTACTTTTATTTACTGATTGTTTACTGACTAAAGGAGTTGTAAACGCAACAATATGTGATACTACAAGAGGAACAATAGATATAATCCCTGCAGCATATTATGAACTTTTAGAAGAATTGAAAGTTTATCCACTTTCACATGTTTATGATAAATACAATGAAGGTACTCATGAGCATATTACTGATTTTATTAGATTTTTATTAAAAAAAGAGTATGCAATTTTACTAAATGACAAAAAATTTTTCCCGGAAATAAAACGGGAATGGCGGTCTCCAGAAAAAATTAATAATGCAATAATCGATATCAATTCTCTCAGGCTCGATTTTAGGAGTATAATTGAACAGCTAGATGATCTAAATTGTCAGGTCATACAATTGCGAATATATAGTAACCTATATTCACTTGATGAATTATCAATGATCATTAATTTAATGAGAGATACTTCAATAAAAGGCGTAGAAATATTAATTAAGTATGCACCGGAGTATCAGGAGAAAGATTATATCCTTTTTTTTGAAAGTCATATATTAATTTCCTCACTTCATATACATTCTGCGCCCATTGATAAGACTGTTGGCATTGATTTTGGATATAAGGGCAAGTCTAAAACAGCTTTGGCTTCAATTAAAACCAAAATCTATTTTATCAAGGAGCAAATTGTAGATTCGACAAAATGTGGAGAAATAAAAAAAAGTTACTTTTGCTTAAACAGTGTAAGCGACATTATGCATAACTCATGCTACAATAGTTGTCTGAACAAGAAAATTGCTATAGATGTCAATGGAGAAATAAAAAACTGTCCTTCAATGACCAAAAGCTTTGGAAATATCAACAAAGATACATTACAGGAGGTTTACAGTCAATCGACATTTAAAGAGTTATGGAACGTAACCAAGGACCAAATTGATGGTTGTAAGGTATGTGAGTTTCGTTTGGTATGTTCAGACTGTCGTGCGTTTTTAGAAAACCCACAAAATAAGCATTCAAAACCTCTAAAGTGTGGTTATGATCCGTATACTGGAAAATGGCATGAATGGACATCCGACCACCTGATAAAACGTAGAGCAATGCAATACTATCAATTGAAACAACAATGAAAAGGCATTTTTACGTCATCTATGTATTATTAGCTTCATGTACTATGACTACCAACAACGAAGGATTTCAATGGAATTATGAAGCCAAGATTGAGAATAAAAACAACAGGGAAGACTCTACCAAATGGGATCTTGAGAACTTTGAAATAGATCGGAAAGCCAAAGATCAGCCAGGAGTCTTTCCATATCCAAGATATGATTTGGTAGCACCTAATAGCTTTAATGGGTTGGGATATGGGGGAGAATTTTCAGGCATCAATCTTAATAATAAAACCTTTGTTTACAACTACTATTATGTTAATAAAAATGTTGTGAATGAAAAGTTTATTGATGGATTAGAACATGATGTCTTCTTTACTATAGTCGTCTCCACTGATTTCGTGGATGAGCGTAACTATAGTCACATTTCTGCCGACCTAAGCTCCAGAAATCACCCCAACTACCTTGCACAGGGATTCATTAAAACGTCAAATAACATCATTCAATATTCTGCTTTTATAACGGGCGACAGAGATTCTTATGCAATCATTAACTCTAATTTATTTGATCTTTCGTTGGGGCGATTGATTCTGATAGTTCCCCAAAAAGATCGATCCCTTCGCACAAAACAACTTACACTTCCTCTTCTAAGCAAAGACGACCTGGATGGCTACATTCAGTCTCTATTAATGGAGAAGGATGTAATAATGTTATATCAAAATGGCAATGCAATTTAAAAACGATGTGCGAAATTCCTTCATTCATTTACCGCCCTCAAGATTACTTGGCACAGAATCTAACTTACAGCAAAGTAGGCGAATCATTTGACAAGATCATGTAAAGAATAAAGCGAAATTTAACAATAGCACTGGCTTTTCTAATAGCTTATGCACTATTTCACAACTGGGACGCTATTAAACAGATATTATATCAATGAATGATGAACTATTAAGATAAAATGACATAAGCACATTTCTAGGGAAATCGGTCACAATGGCTGTGGTCCTAATGGGGTTGGTAATTGTGACGACAGGAAAATACCTTTAAGGTGTATAAAAACAGCAATCAGCAACAATTTTATTATATTTTGTAGGGATGAATCTGCTCCCTCTATATCTTTATTCATTGATCTCATTTCCTGGTGGAGAAATAAAAAACTGTCCTTCAATGACCAAAAACTTTGGAAATATCAACAAGGATACTCCTAGTTTGATCTTGGATTTTTCAATTTATTTGGGATTGGCGAAATATCGAGCTAGAAATGAAAATTTAAAGCAGCTATATGCCTAGGCGAGTATTTTTTATGCTATTTTCAACACTATGGAGTTTATACTTTTCTACTCTTCAAGCAGAGCGTTTAGATAGTTTATTTCAAAGTGCTCTGCTCAACTATAACAATGGGCATTATGATTCCTGCATCTCCATTCTAGAACCCCAGTTGCCGACTATTAAGGATAATAATCGAAAAATTAGTTTTCTAAATCTGCTTGGTAAATGTTATAAAAGAAGCTTCTTATTAGAAGAAGCGCGTAAATACTTTCAGAAAGCTATTCAATTAAATGAATCCACCAATAATTCCTATTATGTAGAAAGTATTCTAGGTATGGGTGACACCTACGCGCTGGAACATAAGCTTGACTCCACATTATACTATACCCAATTGATAGCTGAAGCTAACGCCAATACAAATAAATATAAAGGTCATTATTTATTTAATTTAGGCAAATCTTACCTATCCACCAACAGTGCAAGAGCAGAAGACCTGTTTGTTTCCGCATTAAAATCATTTGATCCACGTGATGACGAAATTTTAATTTTATATGTATGGTTGGCTGATATGTTAATCGAAGAAAATAGAATCGATGAAGGATATTCCTATATTAGAGAGGCACTTTTAATTCAAGAAAAATTTTACCCTGCCAATAAGATTCTTCTGGCGTACATTCATCTTGAAATCGGCTTCTATTACCATGCAAAGGGAGATCTAAAAGATGCAATTAAGAGTTACAAAGATACTGAGACAAGGTTTTTAAGGAATGATAGCACTATAGCTGGTCAATATTATCTAAGTGAAGTTAACCGCCTAATGAACCTTTCCTATGAATTGCTCGGAGACTACGACAATGCTCTTAGATGTGGTATGAAAAATTTGGTTTTAAAAGAAAAGCTCTCACTTACCAACAAATACAAAATTAGTGAGGCTCTTTTGGGTCTAGCCAAGATATACTATCATATAGGTATATCTTCAAAAGCTTTGACTTTAATTGAACAAGCTATCCCCTTTTTCATCGAATCTAAATCTCAAATTTACCTCGCGCAATGTTTTCTTATTAAGGGAGCCATATACTTTGAGTCCAGGCACTTTGAAGAGTCAATAATTCAATATGAGTTGGCCAACAGCGCGATTGCTAATTCTAATATTTTAACTAGTGTGCCATTTATAGTTAATTTCAATAAATCTATGTCTCTTCTCCATATGAGCAAAACATACGAAGCTAAACTTCTATTGGACCAAACCATAACTGACTATACCGAAATTTATGGTGAACGTATTCAACTCGCCAGCTATCTGATGCTACAAGGTTTAATTTTTCAGAAGTTGAAAACATATGATTCAGCAGATTATTCATACAAAAAAGCATTAAAATTATTTACAGACAACAAAATATCTGAGCATCGATCTTTGACATGGATTTTAAACATTTATTTATCATTTCTAATAGATCATCACAGCCTGCAAGATGTAGAATATCTCTTAAAAAGAGCATTCAAAAGTAATGCGAGCAATTACGACCTGCAATCGATAGCAACCTTAGACGTAGAAAATTCACGTAATGTGTACGAAAGCATTACTACATGCTATTTAGCAGCAAAGTATTTCCAAAAAACCTACCAGTACACAAAAGATAAGAGATACCTTTTAAAATCTATAGAGTTAATAACTTCAATTGTTAACTTAATTGAAAATAAAAAAAAATCATACCAGTACCGAATTAGCGATAAATTGTTTAGGGAAAGATTTCATAATAAAATATATATCCAAGCTATCAGTGTTATCTATGATATAGTCACTTTAGAAAATAACTCCAACTATCTATCTAACGCATTTATGTTCATAGGCAAAGGGAAATCCTCCGTTTTGCTGGAAAATTTGAATGAAAATATCGCTTTGGAATTCAGATCGATACCAGACAGTACAAGAATCCAAGAGTCAAGTTTAATAAGTCAGCTTCTTTATTTGAAAACCTCAATAAAAAACCTTGGCGAGAAAGCCAATGAACTTTCTCAATTAAACTCGTTTAAAACTGAATTAATTGCTGCTGAAATAAAATACGACAGCCTCATCACCCACCTCGAACAAAACTACCCCGAATACTACAACCTCAAATACAACTTCGATGTTCTCTCCATCAAAGACGTGCAGCAAAAGCTAAAAACCAATGAAGCCCTGATCGAATACTTCAATGGAGAAAATCAAACCTATGCCTTCACCATCACCAAAGACACTGCTCACTTTCAAACATTACCTATGGTTGAAGAGGCAGGGATAGAAGGATTTAGAGCTGCACTTAATCCGGATTTTATTAACAAAGAGCCTGGTGAGGTTTTTACTGAATATACTGAATCGGCTTATCATCTTCATCAAAAAATTCTGGCTCCCTTGTTGGAAAATATTGATAACACCAAAATCAATACGCTAAAGATCATCCCTGATGGACTTTTGAGCCTGGTCCCATTTGAAACGCTGATCACAGCTCCTCACCAGGGAGCAGTTGGCGACTACAAATCGCTGTCTTACCTGATGAAGCAGTTCAATATCAGCTATGGCTACTCCGCCACCTCCCTATTCAAAATGAGCGAAATGAAAAAAGAGGACATGGGTAGCAATGTACTGGCATTTGCACCAACTACATCGCTGTCATCAGAAACTGCGAGTCTCAACCCACTCCGATGGAACCAAAGCGAAATTGATGACATCACACAGTTCTTTAACACCGATACGGCTGCAGGATTACTTGCTACAGAATCTAGCTTTAAGGAAAAAATACAGCAATACCCTATCGCGCACCTGGCCATGCATGCAGTGGTGAACAATGAAGACCCCATGTACTCCAAACTCCTTTTTGCTCCTCCTCAGGATACGCTGGAAGACGGCATGCTGCACACTTTCGAGTTGTACAACATGCGTCTGAATACACAAATGGTGGTACTCAGCGCCTGCAACACCGGCTATGGAAAGCTCCAGAAGGGTGAAGGTGTGATGAGCCTTTCAAGAGCTTTTGCCTATGCAGGATGTCCGTCAATCGTCATGAGCCACTGGTCGGTGGATGATAAAGCTACTGCTACGCTGATGAAATATTTCTACCAGCACCTGGCTGAGGGAGAAGACAAAGACGTAGCCCTCAAAAATGCCAAGCTGGATTTTTTGAATAACAGCTCTCCACTTTACCACCACCCCTATTTTTGGAACAATTTTGTGGTGCTGGGGGATGTGAAGCCGGTGAGGAAAACGGACCATGTCACATATTGGATATTGGCTATATTCGTAGGCTTGGTCTTGGTAGTTTTCGCCTACTATGCCCTGCTAAAGCATCGTGGAAGAATAGGGATTTTAAAGTAACGCATGTTATTAGCAGCCAAAATTCAGAATGGAAATAAACCATTCATTATTACAATATAGCTCATACCTATTCGGCCTTTTGAAAAAGTCGGTTCATGATCCATTAATTAATGTAAAATGTTGAACGTTTACTTGCCCCACATAATCACATAATCTCGCATAGCAATACTTGCTTCATGGTTTAATCCTTTGAATTATACAGATGTTTACATAAACCTAAATGCTACACTAACTATAGAAGGCCATAGAAATTAACTCTATTTTTATAAATATGAATGCTTTTTATAGTTTGATTTTACCGCTAAACAAGAAAATTATAGAGTCCGATAATACCGGACTCGTACGCCCTAACTTTAGCACAAGTTCTGTACGTACGAACTCAAGCGGTTGTCGAAAAGCTTTATTAGAGTAGACAAAGAATTAAACCAAACTTAAAAATGAAAAAAGCTCGTAAAAAACTGACACTGAAAAAAGACATGATCACTTCTATGTCGAACCATGAAATCGCAACTGTAAAAGGTGGATTCTTATCTATCGGACATACTTGTAGCGATAGAAACAAGTGTGAGAGAATGAACACCAGCCACTGGGGCAATGGTTGTTCAACCAACAGTTGTAACCCACACTACAGCACAGAGGGTACATGTCCTATTGAGTAGTAAGAAGCCTCACAAAAGTAAACCCTGTCTGCAGAGGCAGACAGGGTTTAATATCTCAAGCATTTAAATCAAAGTTGGCTGTAAAAACGAACAAAATGCACAATTTCCAGATTAGCGAATCGCCCACTCAAAAAACTATAGAAGGCATTTTACTGGATATCGAAAGAGATGTCAGTAAAAATTTGCCTGAATCTCCCGGATTGCTAAATGGTACATCAGGCGTATTGCTACTTTATATCAACCTCTACCATCTCTCAAAAAACCATTCATTTCTTGAAAAATCGCTGGACATGATGGAGTTATCGGTTGATAAACTAAACACGTTCATTAAAAAATCATCTGATCCTTATATAGACTCTTTGGGTCACGGTATCACAGGAATAGGCTGGATTCTGGAAAAACTCAATAAAATTGAGCCCGTTGATACTTGCCTTTTAAACGATTTTGAGGAGGTGATTCATAACACTGTAAAGAACGATAAACTGCGGGGAAGTTACGATCTCTTTTATGGTGTTTTGGGTAAAGGTGTTTACTTCCTGGAGCGAGATCCTGATGGTGCATCTGAGCAAGGTCTCAAGCAGGTAGTTGACACACTATGGTACATGTATGAAAAACATGGATGGCAAGATAAGTTCAACAAAAAGGATTGTCCATCAGACACTGTTTACAATTTAGGATTAGCCCACGGAATAGCAGGGATTACTTCATTTCTGTCGAAACTATCAGTAAGAAATATTTATTCGGATAGGGTTGATCCTCTACTCCAGCATTCACTCGATTGGCTTCTACGCTACCGTAATGACCAACTGGGTATTTGCCGTTATCCCTCAGTAATTGTAAATGGCGATATTTCATCATATGGTGACTTGTCGTGGTGCTATGGCGACCTGGGAGTAGCGATAGCATATTTGCAAGCCTATAAAGCGACCCATCAGGAGGTCCTCAAGGAGGAGGCCATCAAAATAGCGTCATTAGCGTCAAAACGAATGCTAGAGCAATCAACAGTACGTATGACAGACGACAGTCGTCTTATTGACCCTTGCTTCTGTCACGGTTCGGCAGGTATAGCACATCTGTTTAAAAGGATAGCGCAGGCCACCCATTATCATGAATTTGAACGTTGTAGCCATTATTGGATAGAACAAACGCTAACCGTTGGCAGAAGCTACTCTGATGATACTATTGGAGGTTTTTTAGAAGCTGACACTGACGACTCAAAAAAGACCGTTTGGAAAAAGAACAGTGGCTTGCTTACTGGTGCCTCAGGGGTGGCGCTTTGTCTCATGTCATCCTTACCAAACTTCAACAGCAACTGGGACAGCCTATTTTTTACAGATATTAATTAAACAGCCATATGTTGACAGCACTCGACTATTACTTTCTACGTACTCCTCTTTTACCGTTCCAAGCGTTAAATGAAATTGCCCAAAAACCATTTAACAAAGAAACTATTTCAGCACTATGGAAGGATCCTGTTATCAAAGAGGCTATTTTTATCGCCAGTCATTCTCTTTATAAAGAGGTAGAGGAGTATCTCCGCTTTGAGGGTGACAACTATAAAAAGGAAGAAAAGCTCAAGCACTCATTATTTAAGTACCTCACCAGAATGTCAACGCGGTGCACTCCGTTTGGCCTTTTGGCTGGTATTTCCGAAGGGGAGATCTCTAACACCACAGATCTCCGACTGATCTCCCGGGAGCACTATAAAAGATTTGTGCGCCTTGATATGAACTACCTTTTGAGCTTCGTCAACGCTTTGATAGAAGATGAAGAGGTCTTCCGGCAAATAAAGCTATATCCGAACAATACGATTTTAAAGCTATCCTCCTTCTCCCGCTACGTAGAATTCAAATTTTCAGGATCGTATAAGCAGGGTCAACTCGTAAGTGTCGAAAACAGTTTTTATACCGATCTGATCCTGGCTACAGCAAAAAAAGGAGCCACGCCTGTTGAGTTATCACATGCAATTGTCAACGCAGATGATGAAATTCACTATGACGATGCCTACGCATTTGTAAAAGAATGCTTTGAAAATCAGCTACTGACTCACAACCTCAGGCCGTTTATTACCGGGGAAGATCCCTTAAAGCAAGTGCTGGATAAACTCAATGGAATTAATAAAACACCTGAACTTCAACATAAATTAGATCAGCTTCAGGGTGTAGCTCACGAGCTACAAAAGTTAAACTCCAGTTCCATTGGAGTAAACACATCGTCATTTATTCAGCTCAATGAAACACTAAAGGAGCTAAACGAGAAAAACGAGCTGAATTTCTTCTTTCAGTTGGACCTTTACAAGCCATCGATTGGAGCCCAACTAAACCGAAGTGTCACCAAAGACCTCCAAAAGGCTTTTAAGCTGTTGTGCATAGATAACAAAGGGGGAACGCCTCATCTAAATACATTTAAAAGAAAATTTCTGGAGAGATATGGAGATAAAGAAGTCCCGCTTCTGGAAGTAGTAGATCCTGATCTCGGTTTGGGCTTTCCTGTAGACGGCAATACCACTAACAGCTATCCGTGGATACAAGATATTCCCTTAGAAGGCCCTGTAAAGCAGGCGAATCAGACAAACTCTGCCTGGACATCATTTTTAACAACAAAGTATCTGGAGGCCTTAACAGAAAGAAGGACAACCATTGACCTCACTGATCAGGACGTAGAACCGTTTCTTTCCCAGGACATCAAGGACCTCCCTGACTTGCTATACAGCGTGTGCAGTATAATCGCACCGTCTCCTGAGGCTATTGATAAAGGAGAATATATAATATACCATGATATAACGGCCGGTAATCCAGTAGGAACTATTGCAGGGCGGTTCTGTTACTTAAATCCGGAAATACACAAACATGTGAAACAAACCGCTGAGCTGGTTGAAAAAAGTCATCCTGAGAAAATCTATGCAGAAGTACTGTTTTTGTCTCAGGATCGTGCCGGAAATATTGCACTCCGCCCTATCTTAGGCAGCTTTGAAATCCCGATTTTTGAAAGGTCCTCTCTACCTGATAAAAACATGATCTCGCTCGATGACCTTTATGTGTCTGTAGATAATGACCAAATTATCCTGAGGTCCGAAATTCATAATAAAGAAGTGGTCCCCCGCATGTCGAATGCTCATGCCTATATGAACAGCTCGGTTCCAGTCTATCGTTTTTTGTGCTCCCTACACCATGACAATACAAAGTACAGGTTTGGCTGGGACAGGTACCCGATATTACCCGATAATACTTTTCTCCCAAGGGTTGCATATGGCAAGGTAATACTGGCGAAAGCAAGATGGATCATTCGACAGAGTGACCTGCAACCTTATGACCCGGATTCATTACCTAAAAGATTAAGACAGTTTATAAAAAACCTGAATATACCACCAAAGGTAGAACTTATTGACTCTGATGGCAGCCCTTTATTAATTAACTTAAACAACAGTGAGGGGTTTAATATCTTAACTGCATCCATCAAAAACCACCACTCTGTGGTACTTGAAGAGTATCTCTTCAGCAATGGCTCTTTCCCGACAGACAACTCTTCTTCACACGGTTTTATCAATGAATTTATTATTCCATTTAAAACAGATAAAGCCTCTACTCTAAACCACAGGAGAATCCCAGTGTCTCAATCCGCACAAAGGACATTCTTGCCAGGGTCAGAATGGGTATATTACAAATTGTATTGCGGAAAAAATTCAGCCAACAAAGTGCTGACCGAATATCTTCAGCCGCTGGTTCGGGAATTAAAAAGAAAGAATTTAATCAAAAAGTGGTTTTTCATCAGATATGCGGATCCCGAACACCACCTCAGGGTTAGATTTCTGTCCAACAAAGCGGGCAACTACGAAATACTTCAGCTATTTAACAGGTTCATGTTATCCGCCATAGACAACAA
Source organism: Fulvivirga imtechensis AK7 (assembly GCF_000331535.1). Classification (GTDB taxonomy): domain Bacteria; phylum Bacteroidota; class Bacteroidia; order Cytophagales; family Cyclobacteriaceae; genus Fulvivirga; species Fulvivirga imtechensis. The sequence goes on from NZ_AMZN01000009.1 coordinate 67,033, forward strand.
GTTGATTTGGAAGTAGTAATCGATTCTTATGAAAGAGAGTTGGAAAGGTATGGATCGCTGAATATCAACAACAGTGAGAGCTTATTTACCACAGACAGCACATTAATATTACAGATCCTAAGTAATGCTGAAGTTAAGGGAGATCACCTGCTACAGTGCGCTATTTTGGGCGTTCATCTACTGGTAGAGTCTTTTGATCTAAGTCTCACCGAAAAAAACGAGTTTTTTAGCTACCTAAGCTATGGGTTTCGGGAAGAATTCAGCGCCAACAGTACTGCAGCTAAAAAACAACTGGGTGAGAAGTATAGAAATTACAGAAGTATGCTTTGGCAGGTGGTACCGGGTCCTCCAAAAGATCCCTTTCTAAAGGAAATACTACCTCTCTATCAAGGGTGGCAAAACTCAATGAAAGAAAGCATCCGGAAGATAGCAGGATTAAAGGAAAAGCGGCAACTGGAAATCGACCCATATGATCTCCTGGCCAGCTATATCCACATGCATCTTAACAGGCTATTTGATAATAACCAGCGGCTATCCGAAATGGTAGTTTATGACCTACTCAACCAACACTACAGGTCGCTGGCAGCCATAAAAAAATCAAACAAAATGCACCTTCAAATCTAATTGGAAATCGCTATGCTAAACAATACACAAGTTGCCGATCATCTATCAGACTTTTTTGGCGGTGACTATTTTACTAAAAATTACTGGACCCGCCAACCATTGCTTCTAACAGACAAGAAGTGGGAGCTAAATTCATTAATAAGTATAACAGAAATCGACCGGCTGATTACAGAAAGCAGGTTTACAGATAAGGATATAAGGCTAGGGAAAGACGGTTCTACGATTCCTGCCTATGAATACCTGGATTACGTCAAAGGTGAAGGGGTAGTAAATCCGGCCAAAATTCTGCATCAGTACAGAAACGGAGCATCAATCATATTAAACAGGTTAAACAATCACAATTACGCTTTAGCAGAACTCTGCAGGTTATTTGATAAGAAGATGAAAATACTGAAGGAGTGCTATACTAATATCTATATTACCCCTCCAAACTCCTACAGTTTCCCGCCTCATTACGATGAACAGGATGTTGTTGTTCTCCAAATTGAGGGTGAAAAGCAATGGAAGGTGTTCAATCCAATAGTAGAAAATCCGTTGGAAGAACAGATGTATCAGGATGTAGCCAAAACCGATTATGCCAGTGATCAGGTAATGAATGTCACGCTCGCAAAAGACGATATTCTTTATGTGCCGAGAGGTTTTGTTCATGAGGTTAACACCACTGATGAGCCTTCAATACATATAACGCTTACTATTATTCCTTACACCTGGTATGATATCTGCCAAAGTACTTTAAAATTTGCTATGGCTAATGATGCCGAATTGAGGAGTGCTGTTCCAGTTGACATCTTTGATGGTTTCAACGACCATTTAAAGCACTATCGCGATAGAATTCAAAGCTTTTCTGCAGTGAAAAACCTGGAAAAAGCTCTAAATTCAATAAATATTAGCAGGAACACTTCTGGTAAACCGATGGTGAAAGGACTTTTTGAAACATTATATAACAAAACAAGTCTCAAAGAGGGTGTAACAATTTTCAATCGTTCCTCTAATAAAGTTTCATTAAAAACAAAAGATGAGGAGCTATTTTTAAATTTCAATAGCAGGACAATTAAAATGCCTGCTAGTGTAATGATTTTTTATAAACCGAACTATTTCCTTTGTAA
>NZ_AMZN01000010.1 GCF_000331535.1 Fulvivirga imtechensis AK7
ATTACAAACTTGAATATCAATGACTTAAATATGACAAAGTAGTAATAGTTATTAGTTGTTATAGTTTAAAGTTTAAATTATGAAACATCCTATAAGTTATCAAGGGCAATTGCAAAGATTCACAGTAACATTATCGCATATAAAGTAAAGTAATTAACAGGCCATATATTAGACACAGACAAACTTAGATTTCCTTCGAAATATAAGGTAAGCAGAATAAAATCGAAAAAGATGAGGTGGGGGTCAGGTTCAAGAAGTAATCGATGTTGTACGGTCACAATCTGAGGAAGCTACAAACAAAAAACGCCCGAGATATCTCCCGGGCGTTTCACAAAGTAATTACTGCTTAATTAGCCAATAGACACTCTCTTAAATTCAGCCACAGTTAATCCTTTGGATATGCCATCCAGATATTTTGCTACTGTAACAGAGTTATCCTTTACGAACTGCTGATTAAGTAATGTATTATCTTTAAAGAACTTCTGTAGTTTACCTTCAGCAATTTTATCAACGATATTTGCCGGTTTGCCTTCAGCCAGGGCTTGTTCTTTTCCTATTTCAAGTTCTTTTTCGATGGTAGATGAATCAACACCTTCTTTATCAACCGCCACAGGATTCATAGCCGCTATCTGCATCCCTACATCTTTTCCGGCCTCCTGTACGTCAGCTCCATTCACTCCTTTAAGAGATACAAGTACTCCTAATTTGCTTCCGGCATGGATGTACGGCACTACAGCTTCACCTTGTACCTTTACGTATTCGCTGATCTCGATTTTCTCACCTATCTTACCCACCAGTTCGGTAATCTTTTCTTCCACAGTAAGGTCACCTAATTTCTCCTTTCTTAGTGCATCTATATCAGCAGGTTGCTTTTCAAAAGCCACATCAAGAATGGCATTGCCCAGATTTTGGAATTCTTCGTTTTTACCCACGAAGTCAGTCTCACAATTAAGAGCGATAAGGATGCCCTCTGTGTTGTCAGCATTGGTTCTGACAAATACGGATCCTTCGGTAACTTCACGGTCAGCCCGGGAAGCAGATACTTTCTGTCCCTTCTTTCTCAACAGGTCGATTGCTTTATCAAAATCACCTTCTGCTTCAGTCAATGCCTTCTTGCAGTCCATCATTCCGGCACCGGTCATTTGCCTAAGCTTATTTACGTCTTGCGCTGTAATAGCCATAGTTACTTATATTTTAATTCTTAATATTGATTTTGTGTTCATCCGGATCATACGAAAACCGACTTTAGCCTGTCTTATAGTCCGGGTTTAATAAAAAATTGAACATCAGTTTATGGCCAATGTTCAATTTCTGAATTATCTATTATGATATCGTTGTAGGTTTATTCTACTGTCTCCTTCTCGTCTGCCGATCTTTTGGCATCCTCCTCTTTCTGTAGACTAGCCTCTTCTTTATCTTTCTTCCTTTCCATCAGCCCTTCTTCGATGATCTTACCTACCTGCTGCGTGATAAGCGAGATAGATTTAAAAGCATCATCGTTAGCTGGTATAGGGAAATCTACACCTGTAGGATCAGAGTTGGTATCAACCATAGCAAATACAGGGATGTTCAGCTTCTGAGCTTCTTTCACAGCAATGTGTTCTCTTTTTACATCGATAACAAACAAAGCGGCAGGAAGCCTGTTAAGGTCGGAAATTCCACCCAATACTCTTTCCAGCTTTTCCTTCTCACGAGAAACGGTCAAACGTTCTCTTTTTGCCAGGTTCAGGTAAGACTCGTCCTTCATCAACTTGTCGATAGAAGACATTTTCTTCAACGATTTTCTGATTGTTGCGAAGTTGGTAAGCATACCACCTAACCATCTGTCAGTTACATAAGGCATGTTCAGTCTCTTAGCCTCAGCAGTCACCACATCTTGCGCCTGCTTCTTAGTAGCTACAAACAATACCTTTCTACCTGATCTTACTATGTTCTTAAGTGCATAAGATGCTTTGTCGAGGCACTCAAGGGTCTTATTTAAATCAATAATGTGGATGCCATTTTTCTCCATAAATATATATGGAGCCATTTTGGGATCCCACTTTCTCGTTAAGTGTCCGAAATGAACACCAGCATCTAGTAAGTCCTTATATTCTAATTTATCAGCCATTAATAATTAATTGTTTTTCTTTATTGTTATCCGTCAGCGGAACTATTAACGCTTGCTGAACTGGAACTTTCTTCTTGCTTTCCTTCTACCGTATTTCTTTCTCTCAACCATTCTGGGATCTCTGGTAAGAAAACCTTCTTTTTTAAGAGGAGAACGGTGCTCAGGGTCAATCTCTACTAAAGCACGTGAAACCGCCAAACGGATAGCTTCTGCCTGACCGGCAGGTCCGCCACCATCAACATTTACTTTTATGTCGTAGCTGCCATCCTGATTAACAGTGTTAAGTGGCTGACGCACTATAGTTTGCAAAATACCAGCAGGAAAGTAATCTTCCACAGTCTTGTTATTCACAATGATCTCTCCTTTACCAGCAGATACATAAACCCTGGCAATTGAGGTCTTTCTTCTTCCGATTGAACTAATTACTTCCATTGATTATAATTTAATTTCTTTAGGTTTCTGAGCTTCATGCGGATGCTCAGCACCCTCATATACATATAGATTTCTAAATAATGCTCTTCCCAATCTGTTCTTTGGCAACATACCTCTAACGGCTCTTTCCACCAGGATGGTAGATGATTTTGCCATTACTTCCTTAGGAGTAGCAGATCTCTGACCTCCGGGATATCCTGTGTGAGAAACGTAAACCTTGTCGGTCCATTTTTTACCGGTAAGTTTGATCTTATCGGCATTGATAATAATTACATTATCCCCACAATCTACATTTGGTGTGAAACTAGGCTTATTTTTACCTCTGATCACTCTGGCAACTTCACTAGCCAAGCGTCCTAAAACTTTGGAATCAGCGTCAATGACCACCCACTCCTTGGTTACGCTTGCTTTGTTAGCCGAAACTGTCTTATAACTTAAAGTATCCACGCTGTAAAAGCTTTATTTTTTTGACAATAGATAATTCTCCCCTTCAAAAAGGGACACAAAGATAGATGTATATATTTTGAAATGCAACAGGTGCTATTAAATTATTAGGAATTCTTCTCAAGCTGCGTAACCAACACTCTAAAATCTTTTGGATAGGGCGCCTCTACCCGTACCGTCTTATCATCCGGCAGGTTAAATTGCAGGCTAAACGCATGTAAAGCCAGTCGCTGGATTAAAGGTTGCTCCTCGGTGAACTTCTTTAAATTATAATTTCTTTTGAGCTGAGATAAAAACACAGGCTTTCCACCATAGGCCTCATCTCCTGTAATAGGCGCTTCCCGGCTGGCCAAATGTATTCTGATTTGGTGCATACGCCCGGTTACTGGCTGACATTCTACCAGGCTATGTGCCTTAAACGCTTTCTGCGTATTGAATATGGTGACGGCTTCTTTGCCTTTGAGTTTGTCTAGTTTTACTGTGCCTGTTGAAAGTTTTTGAATGGCAGCTTCCACTCTTAGGTTATTGAAATCATGTATACCGTCTACCACTGCATGGTAGATCTTGGTCACTTGTCTGCCTTCAAATTGCATGGATAAATGGCGGTATGCCTCCGGATTTTTAGCAATGGCCAATGCCCCGGTAGTCTCTTTATCTAATCTATGACAAACCTGTGCGTCTTGGTGATACTGCCTCGCCATAGAAAGTATATTCTTGTCATCACTTCTATCAGCCAATGTGGAAATAAAGGCGGGCTTGTTTATAATAATATAATTATCATCTTCCCAGAGGATGAGGTCTTCAAATTTCATTTTTGCCATGGGTGCAAAGTTAGGATTTTCTGATGATTGTTTTCTGTTTGATGTTTTCTGTTTGATGTTTTCTGTTTGGTGTTTGATGTTTGGTGTTTGATGTTTGGTGTTTGATGTTTGATGTGTGTACGTTGTACCTTCTTTTTTTCGCTTACAGCTTGATGCTTAAGGCTTGATGCTCTACCTGCCTACTGCTTCTGCCAACTGCCGATTGACGTTTGGTTGTTGGTGGTTGGAAAACAAAAAATCCGGCACTTTTAGAAAGCCGGATTTTTTAATTTGTACTGAACTACTTATCTACTCCAGGATTATTTTCTGCTCATAGCTGCTGTTATCTACTATCAACTTCACTATATAAACACCTTTAACAAGCTTATCAAGATGAATGGGCTCACCAGCATAACTACTTTCATAAACAATTTTTCCTGCAACATTCAATATACTCACTCGTGCGTTCTCCATTTGTCCGTCTGCCAGCCGGATATAAATTGTTTTTTGCGTTGGATTGGGATAAACCACCAATTGCCCTATATCAGCAGAGATCTCTTCTCTTTCCGGGGATACTGCTGCGGCAGGAACAACGTTGATGGTATAATCTTCCACTTCACTAAACCACTTTGCACCACATGGTGTTGGGGTCTCGTTATATGCAATCCTCACTCTTAGTCTGTAAGTGCCACTGGCACCGGTGGGAGCAGCAACAGATGATGAATAAGAGGTGTGTGCACCCATTCCGTTAAGCACCTCTTCCCCGGTGTCATAAAAATCACCATCTCTGTTCCAATCTACCCAGGCTTTAGTTTGGGTGTTCGCCCAGCTATAGTGCGGAGTAACTGTCAAAGTTGCCGGTGTACCCTGATATAGCGTGGTCGATATAGCTGTAAAATCCGAGTATCCGTCTGCCTCATAGGTAGTAGTATTGTTGATGCTCCCAAATTTAACACGTTTGATGTACTGACCTGAAGGGTTTCCATTAGTAACGGCACAATAAGAAACGGGTTGATGTGTGGTAGCGCTCGCACTGTTTGAGAAACCTGAGTAAGTACTTTGCTTTCTTGCCCTGATTCTATAGCTATAATTTGTAGCAGGCTGAAGGTTGTGGTCTGAGTATGAGATGGTGTTTGCATTAAGCTCGGTTAACGAGATATATGTGCCTCCATTTTCAGACCGTTGTATCTCAAACCCTTCTTCATCAGTCGAATTATCGTTCCATGCAAGATCGATTTGAGTACTGGAAACAGCTACTGCCGTCAAATTACCTGGTGCTGCAAGGGTGGTTCCGGCTTCTATATTAGCGGTATAATCTTCCACCTCTCCGTACTGGAAACTCTCACACGCAGTGGGTGTCCCATTATATTTCATGGATACACGTAGTCGTGTAGCACCTAACAAAGCATTAGAAGGTACGTTAAGCACCCCTTCTACTGTTTGGTTGGTACTTCCTGAGTCAAATGCCAGTTCATTTACATCATCAAAATCACCATCCTGATTAAAGTCCACCCATACTCTGAAGTATTCCTGATAGGTTTGTCCACTAAATCCCGGAGTTAGAGCGATGCTGTTGCTTCCCTGTGAAAGCGGTATGATCATATTTGTGAAATCGGAATAATTGGTTGCTCCTGACGGGTTGGAGAAGCTACCGACAGCAACACTGGCAATATGTTCATAGGAGGAATTGCCGCTGGTCGAAACGCAGTATGTTATTCCCGGATCTTCCACAGTGATGTATGCTGTTTTTGTATGTGTGTCGGAACCAGCGTTGTTTGTTGCAGTAAGTGTGACTGTATAAATACCCGCATTGGCGTAAGTAACAACAGGATTTTGTTCGACACTTGCTGATGGTGTGCCTCCCGGAAAACTCCAGCTCCATTCCACCGGTGAGCCGGTAGACTGATCTGTAAAGCTGACACTATTACCGGCCGTTATTACAGTAGCGTCAGCCACAAATGCTGCGACAGGAGCCGTTGTGCCACCAGACGTGTAAACATCAGCTACCCAAAGGCCACGGCCATATGTTCCCGCATATATTTTCCCTGTCTCTTCATGTATTTCCAACTCATTTACTATCACATTGGGAAGGCTTTGAGAAAACAGGATCCAGTCGCCAGTATTATCATCTTTATAATAAACTCCTACATCCATACCTGCATAAATTCCGTTGGGAGAGTTTTTATGCCAAACCACGCAGTTGGCATTTATATCAGGTAACGTTCCGGATATATTAGTCCAACTGTTGCCGGCATTGGTAGAAATATATACTTTTTGCCCACTGTAGCCACGAATAGCAACAGCCACTTTTTGAGGGTCATCTGGATGAACTGCAATATAATTAACTATCGCGGGCAAGTTATTGGTGATATTTGTCCAGTTGCCACTCCCTCCATTGGTAGTCCGATAAATCCCACTTTGAGAGGCAGCATATATATAGTTGGAATTGGAAGGGGCAATGGCTATACTTTCAATTGTTGAATTTCCGGCCTTTCCTGCATTTGTCCACGACTGCATGCCATTCGAGCTTTTCTTAACCGTTCCACCGGAAAGCCCTACATAGAAGGTATTGGATACATCCTGCGCCTGGGCGTAGGGTACTACCCAGGCTCCTGTGCCGGGGCCACTCAGGCTGATGGAGTTTTCACCTCCTGAAGTACTTTTATACCACGATCCGCCATTTTGAGTGGTGCCATATACTATATTGGGATTATCTTTATCAATAATAGCTTCGCCACCATCAGCCCCCAGCCATTCATACCATGTAGAATTTTTATACACACTGGTACCATTGTCTTGCGCACCGCCTGCTACCATGGTGTGGTCCAGTTTGGCAACTCCAATACCATAAAACTGACGCGTAGCAATACCGTTAGATAAATTCGACCAGGAGTCACCGCGATCGGTTGTCGTTACCAGATAGCCATCATTCCCTATATAGAGTGTATTGCCAATATACTCCATAACATGGATGTCGGGATGTACAGCAGGTACTCCCTCGGGACCTAATACGTGGGTCCACTTTGATGTTTGAGTCCATGAAAGACCCCCGTCAAGTGATCTGTATGTTACCACAGCCCCAACGTGTAGCTCATTGGGGTTGGTCGGGGAAACGGCAATATCCAGATCGTACCATGACTGACTGGCGTTGTCACTGGGACTATAGCCCATAATATTATATCCATTGTTCGAGCTTTTCCTTTTAGAAAACGAATTTCCACTATCTGTTGATCTGTATATTTCTCCTCCACCGATACCGTAGACGATATAAACGTAACCTGGCGCTGCCGGAGTTACCGCCAGAAATGCCCTGTATGATGAAGAAAAAGAAGATGGCAATCCTCCTGAGATTACGGTAAATGAATTACCTCCGTTAACCGATTTTAAGAAATTAGAACCTGTAGCATACACTGTATTAGGATCACCCGGTTTAAATTCAATATCATAAACGCGTTGGTTGTAGATCTGCGTCCAGGTGGCGCCCGCATCGGTGGTCTTATAAATTCCGTCTGAGCCTGCCACCAGTAAAATGTTTGGGTTACCGGGATGCATAATGATCCTCCCTAAAGCCCTTCGTTGTGATATATCATGCTGCAGCCCTGTCTGTTGCCAGGTGGCTCCTCCATCAGTTGACTTCATCACTCCAATACTGTAAGTATCCCATGAGTCAGGATCACCAGTGGTAATATAAACTGTGCTGGGGTTACTGTAGTCAATAACAATATCTGACACTCCGATGGCAGCCAGGTCATCTGCTATGGGTATCCATGAATTACCCCCGTCTGTAGATTTCCATGCTCCACCGGATGGGGACCCTACATACATCAAGTCAGGGTTATTTTCCAGCCTGGCAAAAGCCTGTATCCTTCCTACACCCGGAGCCCAACTGGTAGTTATCTGCTCAAGCCTTCCGGGCCCAAGAGGCGACCAGTCGTTGACTGAGCTTGTGCGAGATGCCGCCATCGCTTTGGTTTTAAAAGAAGAAAATTCCTTCCAGCTTTCATCCTGACTAATGATAGTACCATCAGGCCGGCTTCTTCTTTTCATAAAATACAAAATCCGTTGCATTTGCTTATATCCACTACCCCTTCCGGTTTCGTGGGTATCATAATAAGCATCTGTTGCTTTTTTCACTTCTTCATATGTACCTCCTTCCCGGAGAACATCCCATGGTTTTTTGATTTGGGCATAACTAAAACTAACTGCTCCTACGATCAAGATCATCAGAAGCATATATTTCTTTAAGTTAAGGTTATATTTCATTTGTTTAAATTTAGTATTGAGATATTAGCATTGAGTATGAGATAGCCAGAAGACCCTAAGTAGTGTCTTTAAGAAAACGCCAATGTCTGCGTTACGCTCGCCCAAAAAATGCTCACGTACCTCAGTACGCTCCGCTTTTTGGCACTTCGCAAGCCTTGACCTTGACGTTTTCTTAAAGCCACTTAGAGTTTTCTTATAGACACTAAGTAGGGCTCGACTATTACTCACACCTTTGTTACCTGCTGCTTTTGTCAACTACCGACTATTCCTGTTGCACTCTAAAAAAAAGCATAGTAATCCCTCCCTACACATCATTAGACTGCAGGAGAATGCCGGTATTACAATGTCATCTGATAGAATTAGAAGTTTACAAGATCAGTATCGACAGGTCTTTGATCAAGTGCGGCTTCCTGAGATGAAGAGTATTCTTATTATCTGTCATAGATTTTTGGTTTAGGTTGTCAATTGATTTCATTTTGAACGGATCCAGTCAACATGAAATTTAAATTAATAAACCTCCAATTTAAGAAAGAAGTTGATGCAACAGTTGTTGAAAATTATCTGATAGTGATATGATTTTAATATAATGTTTCTGGTTTCTGGTTGCTGGCTGCTGGTTTAATCTGGTTTCAGGTCGAGTCCTGGTTTGCTTGCAGCTTGAAGCGTAAAGCTTGCGGCTCTCCATTAATCCAATACAAACTTAAATCCCACGGAAATCATGCTCGCTGTTAGTCCCGAATCCCGCTTGTACATCAGGTACCTTAGATCAATACTTTTCATGCCGAGTTTTCCAATGTGGATCCCCGTGAAAATATCCGTATATGAAACTCCTAAACCATACTGGCTAGCATTAAACTTTGACAAGTCATAATCCGATGTGTAATATTCATCCGTTGACAAATGCTGGTCATACGGAGCAAAATAATCAGCAGCCGTTTGACTATAATACCTGTATGAGGGATACAACGTGAATTTGTCAGAGATTTTTACAGGCAATTCAACGCTCGCTGTAGTAGATCTGATACCCCAGTCATCAGAGTAATAGCGATAGTAAGTACGCACGACAAACATCTGATTAATATAATAATTTAGCCTTCCTCCGATAGCCAATTTAAATCGTGTATCCGGCAGTCGCTCGACATCATCAGCCAAGTGAAAACCCTCGATAAACGAGTCTGCGACATCACTAAAATATACCCTTTGAAATGGTGTGGACAGTAGACCTTGCTGCCTGACCAGGTCAAGCGCCAAAGACCCTTGCATATTTTTATTGATGATTTGCGAAAAGCCAAACCCCAGTGAGTAAGAATTCCTGCCTTCACTGTCAAACCGTGTAAACGAAGGGCTGTAATTGACATTCCCTGTTATCGTATTCTGTGTAAACAGGCTGTTATTAATTCCGTTGCCATCAGGCGAAAAAGGTCGCAACTCGATAGGATAAATAGCATTCCAGGTATCCAGGTAGACATTACCGGTTATGCTGACTTCTGTATTTTTTTCATTGAACAATTTGGCATAACTACCGCCAAAACCTATTGACAAGTAATCATATTCACTTGCAACAGATGCTTTTGCCGACCAAATGCTGTTCCGGTCATCGGAGCTATGGCTGTAAGAGCCGGTGACATTGAACCAAACATCGCTGGAGGAAGCCCCTGAAGAAGCCTGGAATTCATCTGCATCATCACGATCAAAAGGATTAACATTGCTGGAGGAAGCCGATGAATAAGCTGATATCCCTGCATCCACCGTCAATACATCGTCATCGTTTAGTGGTATGGATACAATTATTGAAGGCGCCATATCTGTTAGCTTTTCGGTACCAATACCACCGCTAACTGCGGCATTATCTCCATCTTGAGAATAGTAACTGGTCAATATATCTATTTCCGCACTTTCAAGTACACGCTTTTTATATACTTTCACAGAATCCTGTTCCTGCGCATAGCCTGATAATACAACTAACAACGCAGGTATTACAAATAATGCTTTCATCGCCTTAATTACAACCACAACCTCCACCTGTTTTTCCTCCGTTGGCACCGGCTGCCGCCTCACGATATGCCTGAAAATTATTCTCGAACCGGTCAGCTTTTTTCGTAGACAGTATCATGTCAGGGTCATTTATATTTATTTTATCATATTCCTTCACTGCGGCACATGAGCCCAGTGTAATCACTACACCAACCATAAAGACTATTTTTTTCATTGCTTTTCTAATTTCACGTTGTCTGATGTTTGAATATTTCCCTGATCATCAATTATAATACACTCCACCCCGGGCAACTGGTTGATCCTGTCTATTCCTACCTGCACGCCCATTACAAAAACAGAGGTTGCCAATGCATCGGCAAGCTCAGCCTTCGGGGCAAAAACGGTTGCACTAATAATCCCTCTGGAAGGATAGCCCGTTCTAGGGTCAATAATATGGGAGTAGCGCAGACCATTGAACGTCACGTACTTCTCATAATTCCCTGAGGTGACTACTGCTCCTTCTTTTACAGGAAGGAGTGCAAAAACTTTATTCTTATTCATAGGGTTGGTAATAGCGACTTTCCAATCGCTACCATCTGGCTGATTACCCCAGGTGGCCATGTCGCCAGAAGCATTGATAATTCCTGCCCTAACCCCTTTCGATATTAGCAGCGACTTCGCCTTATCCGCAGCGTAGCCCTTACCAATAGCTCCAAAACCAATCTTCATCCCCTGAAGTTTTAAAAAAACGGTCAGGTTCTCCTGATCGAGAATGATATTATGATAGTCCACCTTAGCCACAGATTCTCTGATCTCTGCCTCCGATGGCATTTCTGTCATGCTGCCATCAAATTTCCAGACCTTATCCATCGAAGCGTAGCTGATATCAAAAGCACCATCTGTTAGTCTCGAAATGCCAATAGCCCTCTGGATCAGATCAAACAACTCCTGATCAACTTTGGCAGGTTTTATTCCGGCATTTCGATTGATCTCTGAAGTCTGAGAGGCTGGATCCCATGACGATATCAGCTTTTCAATCCTGGTGATCTCGTCAATGGCCATTTCAATGTACTGATTTGCCACCACGGAGTCATTTGCCACCACGGTGATATCAAAACGGCTGCCCATGAGCTTAAGTACACGCTGATATGCCTCCTGGGCATTTACCACCGTTGAAAACAATGGCACTACAACAAAAAGCAGGTATTTTTTCAAGGATTTACCTTTTCAAAAGATCTCAACAATTCGATATATTCCTGCGGGGTCATCTTTTGATATCCTGTCTCCCCTAGCACCTCGCCCTCTTCAGTCAACACCACAACGAAAGGAAAGTAGCCGTTCCTGTTATACCGCTCTGCCAGCTTTTTGTTGTGCTCCTGCTGCTCTATGGGTAGGGCATTTTGCTTCTTGCGGGGAAAATCCGCCTGTAGCATCACAAAATGGTCTCTAGCAAAGTCCCGGAACTCATCAGTACTCCAAACCTCCCGGTCTAATTTGATACAAGGCGCACACCAGTCAGAGCCTTGAAACACAATCACTATGTTACGCTCTTTCTCAGCCGCTACTTTCTTAGCTTCATCATAATTGGTAAACCACTCCTGTGCATTTGCAGCCATGGTTAAGCAAACCAACACGGTTCCTACAACTATTCTCCTCATATTCATTTTTTATTATCCAACTATTATTTCACCCGAAACTTTAATGCTGATCTTAAACCCACCATTGCCAGTTCCTGTTCCTCAATCCCCAAGGTCCTTATACTTCTATTATAAAATGCAGAAAGCTGCAAAATCGAGCTGTTTTTTAATTTTTTCTCAACGCCAAAAGCGACATCCATTGTACCCGGGTTCAGGTATACATCATCAACATGTTTATTAGCTTCAATATTAACAGCGTAGTCATCTTCGCTGCCTGTATCGATATCATACTGGTAGGAATACCTGAATTTTTGCAGGAAAAGCATTTGGGGTGTCACCCCGGCAGAGATAAAAACATAATTATCCCTTGAAAGCGGGTAGTTATACTTCAGATGTAATGGCAACCCGAGTGAATGATTATCAACTCTTATATCTGAAATTACACCCAACTCATTTTGTAGAGCCGGAAAATCAAGCATCTCCTCCCTCTGCAGGTCTTTCTCTTTCGAAATACTGTAGTGTGTAAATTGATATTTCACACCACTTTCTATGCGTAAGGCCGGAGAAAGTATGAATTCTGTCATGATACCGGCATTTATCCCAACACCTCTGTTACCCAGATCAACATTTGCTTTGAGGATATCCACTTCGGGGCCGTACTGAAAGCCCACACCGTCCATTTTCTGTTTTTCAATATCTCTGAGTATTTCAACAGACAGTCGTTTTTTCGCGGACTTTTTCGTTTCGGCAATCTTAGGTGTTACTTCTTGATCAACTGCTGCTATCAAAATGTCAGAAGTAGTGGGATCAAGCAATCCTTCATATCCCTTTTTGGCAACGAACTTTGGTTCATCCAGGTTGTCCTGACGTAGGTATACATCCCCTTCCTCATCCAGATAGCCTAGTTTATATTTTGCTAAAAACCCTTTTATTTCTTCGGACAACTCTTCTACAGCGCCCAGCCTGACATGTCTGTCATCTGACGATCCATACCAGGCTACCAGTTGATAGTTACCTGTTGACTTCCTGGCTTGCGCATTGCTATTAGCCTGCCTGATACCATTGCTCCTTTCTCTGTAGATATAAACGGTGTCGACAGCGGACATTTTTAATACCTGGTATTCTCTTTCCAACTGATCGTAGGCCACCTCCCACGCTTTGAGTTTTTGTATTGTTGTCAACAACTCCTGATCATGTGCATCATAGAAATAGGAGAACAGGCCAAAGTTGATCAGGCTGATGATCGCAACGGCTGCAGCATAGCCTGCTACTTTTCTATAAGGTGTATACCAGGGCTCGTATGCCGCACCAGACATACGATCTCTAAACCCTTGTAGCGCATGTTCGTCAAAACCGGTATCACGATAAGCCTCGGCTTTTTCTTTAATTTTCTTATCAAACGTATTGTCATCCATGCTTTTTACCCTTTATTTCTCTCATTTTGTTAATTGCAAGCTGCAGTTTGGTTCTGGCCACTGAAAGATTGGATTTTGACGTACCCACACTGATATTCAACTTTTGGGCTATCTCTTCATGTTTATAGCCCTCGATTACATACAGGTTAAATACTATCCGATAAGATGCTGGCAGTTCTTGAATTAAAGTTATAATCTCTTTCTCTGAGATTTCATCCAGCACATCCTCAGGGATATACTCTTGTTTCGCGTACGAAATATCCACACCGTGGTAGTGTTTTTCATTACGCCTGTAGTAATCGATAGCCGCATTGATCACTATTCTTCTTAGCCATCCTTTAAATGACAGTCCTTTGGTAAATTTGTCAAGGTTTGTAAAAACTTTAAAGAATCCGTCATTTACAATTTCAATAGCTTCCTCCCTGTCACGTGAATACCGGAGTGCAATACCCATAACATAGTTATAAAAGCTTTTATAAAGCTCTTCCTGGGCTGTGCCGTTTCCCTTTTTGCAGGAATCAAGTAACCGGTAAAAACTTTGATTCTCTTCCACTATTGTTGTTGTAAATGTCTACACGCAAGGTATTCTGAAAGGGTTGGTTGCGAAAGAACGTTTCTCATCATTTTTTATGACTTTAATCGGTCTGAAGTTTTCTATTTGACCGACCAACCGCTGAGGAAATTTCTGCGTGATGTCTAAAAACATTAACTGTTAAAACATCTAACTGTGTCTGGTAGTAATATTTTAGTTTCGGCAGAAAGTTATGTACGGCAGCTTTTTAGTAAGCAACTGCCGGATAAGCTATGTTTCCATAATCTTGCCCACACCGAGATGGTAGTAAAAGCGAGCAAAGAGATCAGCCAAGGAATGCAGCTTACCAATGAAGAACGGGAAATAATATTGATAGCCGCCTGGTTCCATGATACGGGTTATATCAGAACCTATGCAGGACACGAAGAGGAAAGTAAGAATATTGCCAGAGAATTTTTACAAAAAAACCAATATACTCCTCTAAAAATCAGCAAAGTACTGACCTGCATTGCCGCCACTCAACTGGAAAAGGCACCGAAAGAAATTTCTGAAAAAGTACTTCGTGATGCTGACCTGTATCACCTTTCGAGCAGCAACTATTTCAAATGGCTCGGTCTGTTACGAAAGGAGTGGGAAACGGTACTTGATTCGAAAGTAAGTGATGATCAATGGCACCTCCAAAATTTGGATTTTTTACACCAACACAATTATTGCACAGCCTACGGACAAAAAAAACTGGAAAAAGGAAAGCAGGCTAATTTAAAGAAAAATATTCAAGCATTGGAGGGCTATTATCATGACGCACAATGAGTATCAACTCACCATTATAGTACCTGTATATAATGAGGCAGAGTGTCTGCCGCGTTTCAAGCAGGAGATGGACCAATACATTTCATTAACACCTATTCCATCAAAGATACTTTTTGTCAACGATGGGTCTAATGATGGTAGCCTGGAAATCATCAAAGACATTTGTCACCACCATGAAGATTATTATTTTGTTTCTCTTGAAAGGAACTGCGGACTGAGCACAGCTATTAAAACTGGAATAGACCTCTGCGAAACCCGCTACATCGGCTATATAGATGCCGATCTGCAGACTTCTCCGCTTGATTTCCTCAAATACTTTCAATACCTGGATAGTTACTGCCTGATCAACGGTATCCGGGCGAAACGAAATGATTCATTGATAAAAAAGCTATCCTCCAAAATCGCCAATGCCTTTCGCAGGCTTATGATCAATGATGGCATTCAAGACACCTGTTGCCCACTAAAAATAATGGAGACAAATGTGGCTAAGCAGCTACCCTTCTTCAAAGGTATGCACCGCTTTATTCCGGCCTTGGTACAGCTTAAAGGATGCACTGTAAAGCAAATAGAGGTGCAGCATTTTCCCCGTTATGCCGGCACCGCTAAGTTCCACCTTTTTAATCGACTGGTGGGCCCATTTCTTGATACGTTGGTGTTTGTCTGGATGCGAAAGAAAAATATCAGGTATAAAATTTCTGAATTCGAATTGATACATGAACGCGAGCAATTAGTACATGAATAACACCTGGATCTTTGCTATCGGCTTTATCGCCCAGGGACTATTCTCTGCCCGGCTTTTAGTACAGTGGATCAAGTCGGAAAGAGCGGGAAGAGTATTATCCCCTACTCTTTTTTGGCAGTTAAGCTTGCTTGCCTCCTTTTTGCTGATCGTCTACGGGGTATTGAGGAACGACATCGTTATTATAGGCGGGCAGGTAGTATCCTACTTTATCTACATTCGCAATCTGCGATTTAAAAGGGCGTGGAATTCACTGCCGATATGGTTTAGATTTACCGCTTTGACCAGCCCTATAATGGCCTTTATTTACTTGCTACTCAACAAACAGTTCCTCATCAATCAGTTACTGCATAATCCGAATATTTCCATTCCCCTGATGGTGTGGGGCTCTGTCGGCCAGGTGATCTTTACCTTCCGGTTTGTATATCAATGGCTTCAGTCAGAAAAGGTGCAGGAGTCGGTGCTACCTCCAGGGTTTTGGATCATCAGCCTTATAGGGTCATTGATGATCATTGCATACGGCATCTTCAGGCTTGATCCTGTACTGATTGTGGGCCAGGTGTTCGGAACAGCCATTTATTCACGAAATTTACTGATCCACTATAAACAAGTAGCCAGGAAAGAACAACCTGCTTCATGAGCAAAGATCAATATCCTTATCACATTCCCCTGCTATTGGTAATCTGTAGTCTGGCCTTCTTTTCGCATCTGGCCAGCTATTCCCCTCCTACCATTATGGAGGCACGCAATTTCATCTCGGCCCGGGAAATGCTTGAAACCGGTGACTGGATGATCCCCACCCTCAATGGAAATATCAGGATCAGAAAACCGCCACTCCCCACCTGGATAACGGCCGCCTCAATTGCTGTTGCAGGAGATCCTAACAGTCTGACTGCACTCCGATTTCCGGCAGCGCTCATTGCCACATTGATGATCCTCTTTCTGTATGGATTCGTTAAAGATATTACAAAAAACCAGGAGACGGCCTTTTATTCGGCTGCCGTGCTCGCTACATCCTTCATGTTTATTGAAGAGGCAAGAAGCGGGGCATGGGACATCTATAGCAATGCTTTTATGCTTGGAGGAGTCTGGATGTTTTACAAGTCTTCACAAACCGGACAACTTAAATATTGGTCTCTTGCGGGGTTACTAATGGCGCTTTCATTTTTGAGCAAAGGGCCCGTCTCCTTCTACGCCATGCTACTGCCTTTTCTGATCGCCTTTTTTCTAGGCAAAAACAGGTTTTCCTCCCCTATTGGTCGTGGGTTAGCGGTATTTTTCACCATTTTCCTGGTGGCAAGCGCCTTTTGGCCAGTCTATCTTTATTTCAAAATACCTGATCTTGCCGCAAAGATGGTGGAGGAGGAAAGTAGTGCATGGGTAAACAGGCATAATCGTCCCGTGTGGTTTTACCTGCACTTTCCGCTTTTTACCGGTATCTGGACATTCGTACTTCTATCTGCACTGATCGGTTTGCGAAAGGCAGGAGCCGGTTTCGAACCTTCGAAGGTACGGCTCATTATCACTTGGTTCTTAGCGGCATTTGTGCTTTTATCTGTTATACCTGAGAAGAAGGAAAGGTACTTCCTACCAGCTCTGCCACCTCTGGCCATGCTATGCGGTATGTTTATCAGCCACCACCTTGACCAACTTAGCAAGCGATCAATGAAAAAGCTTGATGAGGTTGTATTGAAAATACAGGGGATACTTATGCTCTCCGCCATGCTTGTTATTCCCGCTTTCCTATGGCTATATGGCTATAAAACCGGAGACATGAGATTACCCACATTTATCTTTTTGAGTTTTTTAGCATTACTCCTTTTTTTTATAATTGGCTGGCCAATCTCAAAAGGAAGGATCAGCCATGTCTATGCTGCAACGATCACTGTGATGTTATTCATTTGTCTAACTTCATGGCCTTTTCTGCCAAATATGATGGGGGACAATCCTCTTTACACGGACTTGAGAGGAGTCAGAACTATTACGACAATAGCCGAACAACCACTTTACAGCACGGTGGAGCTTAATCCTGTCAGGCTATGGGAGATAGGAAGTAAAGTCAGTTTTGTAGAAGAGGGAGAAATGCCTCCAACGGCAGCGGTTGTAATATCCTCCGAACCCATACCCGGAGCCAAAAAGCACTATAAATTCTATCCGAACCCTGATGACGAGTGGGAAGTGCTTTATTTTAATATTTCCAGGTAAAAACAACCCTCTATATTTAACTACATTCATAGTGTTTGTAAGAAAACTAAGTGGCTTTAAGAAATGAAGTCCCAAAAAGCGGAGTCCCGTACAGTTGTCAGGATGAGCATTTTTGGGACAAGCATAACGCAGACATTGGCGTTTTCTTAGAGACACTACATGAAAAAATCTATCTCAAAGGCCCCTTTCTGACATCATTCTGAACTTGATTCAGAACCTCCTCGTCTGTTACTCCACATTGCAAGGGGATTCCAAATCAAGTTTGGAATGACGAATCAACTTTTGAGATTCTTTTTTTATCGGAGGTAGATTAGCAACTTATAATCAATTCCACCCCCCACCCAAGGCACGATATATATTCACTTTGGCATCGAGCTGCTCTTTCTTTGTTTCAATCAATTCAAATTTCGATTCCAACGCCTCACGTTGGGTCAACAATACCTCCATATAATCCGCTCTTGCGGATTTAAAGAGTATATTGGAGATCTCTACAGCCTCTGTCAATGCATCCACCTGCTGAAGTTTTAAGTAATAGCTGTTGGCCAGGTTGCTAATGCTGGCAAGCTGATTAACTACTTCCATGTAAGCCTTCAACACCGTTTGTTCATAATGATACACTGCCTGCGCCTGTTTAGCGTTAGCGATATAATACCGCGATTTAATAGCATTTCTATTTACTAATGGAGCAGAAAGCTCACCCACGAGACCATACATTAGCGATTGGGGAGTTTTTACCAAATATGCTGGGGTAAATGACTGAAAACCTATGCCAGCTTTCAGCCCTAACGATGGATAAAAATCAGCTCTGGCTATATTAATGTCCAAATTGGCCGCAGCAAGCTCAAATTCCGCCTGCCGTATGTCCGGCCGATTTTCAAGCAACTGGGATGGTATCCCTAATCTAATACTGTCCAGAATAATATCCTCGAACGCATTAGGATCACCAGGGATGGTTCCTGAGTACCTGCCCACCAAATAATTAATCTCGTTCTCGGTTTCGACTATTTCCTGCTGCAGGGCATACTGCAAACTTCTGGTAGCCAATACTTGTGCTTCAAACCGTTTTACAGCTAACTCAGTAACCCTGGCAGATTGCTTTTGCAGCTTAACTATTTCCAGCACATCACTTTGGATCTTGATATTTTGCTGTACTATGGCCAACTGACTTTTCAGCGCAAGTAACTCATAGTAGGCTGTGGCTATTTCTGCAATCAGGTTTGTAACCATAAAATTTCTACCCTCGATGGTAGCAAGATACCTGGTAAAGGCGGCCTTTTTTGCATTCCGAAGCTTGCGCCAGATATCGACCTCCCAGGACGCATATAACCCCGCTTCTAATTCAGTAAATGGCTCCGGAAACTCCTTCCCCGGTCTGATTTCATTATTGGCCTCCAGCGCTCCGTTCCTGGTATACCGGCCTACCTTGTCAAGGCCGGCTTCAGCGCCAATCCCCACAGATGGCAAATATTCTCCCTTACGCTCCCGAACCTCACTTCTGGCAACCTCCATCTCTTGTAGCACAATATTTAGTTCCTGGTTGTTGTGAAGTGCTGTGTCGATCAGGGCGATGAGATTGGGGTCGTGAAAATATTCCCGCCAATTTGCTTTAGCTGAATTGACTGAATCAGCTACATCTATGGGGTACTTACCTGGTAAGGTCCTGTTTGCTTCCCTGTTTGTTAGTTCGGGAACACACGCATTAATAGTAATAACCAAAACACCTATTCCTAAACCTTTTATGATATATTGAATATTCATTTGATTTTCGTTTAATTTTTATTGCCATTTTCCGATTCTGAGTTGTCGTCATCCTTATGCACAAGCCGATCGTATTCTTCGATAGAATGTACATACTCTTCGGATAAAGGCTCGTGGTCCTGATCCTTTATTAAATTGCGGCCTTCGGTTATTTTTCCAAATATGAAGTATAACCCAGGGATGATGACCACTCCGAAAATTGTCCCGATCAGCATGCCTCCTAAAGAAGATGAGCCGATTGTTTTATTTCCAATGGCACCTGCTCCCGAGGAAAGCACTAAAGGGATTAATCCGGCTATAAACGCAAATGAAGTCATCAATATTGGTCTGAACCTGACCCTGGCCCCCTCTATGGCTGCTTCAAACACCGAGGCGCCTTGTCTGTGTTTCTGAACAGCAAACTCTACGATAAGCACGGCATTTTTTCCCAACAAGCCTACCAGCATGATCATACCCACCTGGGCATAAACATCATTGGCCAGCCCCATCAATTTTAAAAGCAGGAATGAACCAAATATTCCCACAGGAAGTGATAAGATCACTGCCAAAGGCATGATGAAGCTCTCGTACTGTGCGGCTAACACCAAATAGACGAAGATGAGTACGACAACAAAAATGAACAAGGCCTCGTTTCCGCGGCTCGCCTCATCATAAGACAGATCTTCCCATGCTATATCATAACCTGTGGGTAATGTAGCTTGCGCCACTTCCCTAATGGCTCTAATTGCATCTCCGGTAGTATAACCTTCGGCCGGAAGGCCTCTGATTGAAGCTGAGTTATACAAATTATACCGGGTGATTTCGTTAGGCCCTTGCTTTTTAAGCAGTTTCATGAAGGAAGAGTAGGGTACCATTTCACCCGCTTCATTTTTCACAAACAGGTCGTTGAGGTCGGATGGGAATCTTCGATATTCCGGCCCTGACTGTACATACACCTTAAAAAACCGGCCAAACCGAATAAAGCCCTGTTCGTAGGTACTGCCTATCAGGATGTTGAGGTTTTCCATAGCCCTGCCAATACTCACACCCTTTTGCATAGCCACCTGGTTATCGATCTTTAGTTCATACTGAGGATAGTTGGCAGCAAAAAATGTAAATAATCCTGTCAACTCTTTTCGCTCCCTCAGCGCATCCATAAATTCATTGTTGATTCTCTCAAACTCTTGATAATCGGTGGAATTTGTCTTATCCAGCATACGCAGGGAAAAACCACCTGAAGAGCCAAAGCCGGGAACAGCCGGAGGCTCAAAATATTCCACCACCGCTCCAAGATCCCTGGTTTTATGCTCCAGTTCCTCCATTATTTCATGAACAGTGTGCTTTCGCTCCGACCAGTTTTTCAGGTTGATCAGACAAGTACCCGCATTTGATCCCCTACCTTCTGTCATGATCTCATATCCGGCCAGCGCCGAAACCGACTCAATACCTTCTACTTTTTCACAGATCTGCTGAAGCTCCAGGGCTACATGATTGGTTCTTTCAAGTGTTGCTCCCGGAGGGGTTTGAATAATAGCGTAAATAACCCCCTGATCTTCATTAGGAATAAACCCGGATGGCAGTAACTGGTTTTCTACGAAAATCCCTGCCCCAAAAAGCAGGAGTATGACCAAAGTGAGCGCCCTGCGGTTTACAATTAATTTCAGTAAACCGACATATTTCCCTGTAAGCCGGTCAAAGCCATTGTTAAAGCCCGCCATGAACCGGCTAAACACTGTCTTTTTCTTAGATTTTCCATGGTTGTTTTTCAACAGAATGGCACATAATACCGGGGTTAGTGTAAGCGCTACGAGTCCTGATATAACAATGGAACTAGCCATTGTAATTGAAAACTGCCTGTAAAAAACACCCACAGGGCCCGACATAAATGCTATCGGGATAAATACAGCCGCCATTACCAGGGTAATAGCCAGAATAGCGCCACTGATCTCTCCCATAACAGCCCTCACGGCTTTATAAGGCGACATATTACTTTCTTCCATCCTGGCATGTACCGCTTCAACCACTACAATGGCATTATCAACTACAATACCAATAGCCAGCACCAGGGCGAACAGGGTGATCAGGTTGATAGACAGTCCAAAAAGCTGCATCACAAAAAATGCACCTACCAGGGATACAGGTACAGCCAAAATCGGTATCAGTGTAGAACGCCAGTCGCCCAGAAATAAAAATACCACCAGGGCTACCAGTATAAATGCATCTCTAAAAGTATGCATCACCTGCTCAAATGATGCATCCAGGAATTGTGATACGTCATAACTTATCTTGTAGTCCATACCGGGAGGAAAGACTTCCTCCATTTCTTTCAGCTTTGCTTTTACTTCTTTGATCACGGTTGAAGCATTACTGCCAACGGTTTGCTTCAAAACAATAGAGGCAGCCGGATGTCCATCCAGGTTGGAATAGATATCAAAGAATTCACTGCCCAACTCTACTGTAGCTATATCTTTCAGGCGAATGAGTTGCCCTTCTCCATTGGCTCGAATAATGATGTTTTCGTACTGCTCGGGTTTGTTATACCGTTCCTGATAAGTAAGCACATACTCCAGAGACTGAGCCTGCTTACCTGAACTTTGCCCTAACCTACCCGGCCTTCCTATAATACTCTGTTCCATCATGGCTTCCATCACATCTTCAGCCGAGATCTTATACGCTCTCATTCGATCCGGCTTTAGCCACACTCTCATGGCATATTGACGGCTTCCCAGTATTTGTGCCCTTGCAATTCCCTTTGTACGTTCTATCTCCGGGATAATATTAACATTGGCATAGTTGTACAAAAATTTCTCGTCAGCATCCTTATCCTGGCTGTAGAGGTTTACATACATCAACATGCTAGGTTGGATAGGAGTAATAACCACTCCTTCGCGTTGCACAAGGGGTGGGAGTAATGGCATTACCTGATCAACCCTGGTTTTTACTCTGACTACGGCCTGGTTAGGATCGGTGCCCGGTTCAAAGACCACCCTAATGGTAGCCTCTCCGGCACTGGTAGCATCGGATGATATGTATCGCATGCCCTGAGCTCCATTGATAGCTCTTTCAAGAGGAATAAGTGTGGAGTTAACCAAAACCTCAGCGCTCGATCCGGGATATGCAATGAATATATTTACAGTAGTTGGGGCTATCTGGGGAAACTGTGATATTGGCAAATAATTAATCGCCAACCCTCCTGTGAAAAGTAGAACAACCGAGATGACAATAGCCAATACGGGTCTGTGAATTATTCTGCTCAAATTCATATCTTCTTTATTTTTAGGTGGAAAGAACTACTCAGCATGAAGTTGATGAAGCTGAGAGATGGCGCCTTCGGGTTCTAAAAATTCGTAGACAATCTTCTGCCCTTCTTTCACTTTTCGCAGACCTTCTAATAGAATATTATCTGTTTCTCTAAGTCCTCTCTTCACCTCATAGAGGTGTGTCAGTTCAGCTCCGATCTTAATTTCCCTGGACCTAAGGATATCATTTTCATCAACCACAAAAACATACTTCTTGTCTAATACTTCAAAAGTGGCTTTCTGTGGAATAAGAAGTGCATTTGGCAGTGGTGTTTCAATTAATATGTTCCCTGTTTCTCCATGCCTAAGCAGGCCATCAGGATTTGGGAATGTAGCTCTGAAGGCAATATTTCCCGTTTCATTATTGAAGTCAGCCTCTATGGTGGTAACCTTTCCTACATGATCGAATAGCTTATTGTTGGCCATTAACAACCTGGCATTTGCCACACTATCCTTCCTAACTTTACTTTTATAGTCAAGGTATTCTGCCTCGGGTACATTAAAATAGACCCACATTTCATGATTGTCAGATAGTGTAGTAAGGAGCTCCCCTTCTTCCACAAGACTCCCAAGCCTTACATGAAAATGATCCATAATACCATCAAAAGGCGCCTTGACCTTAGTAAAATCAAGATGCACCTGCTCCAGTAAAACCTCCGCCTTGGCTTTATCTAACTTTGCCTTAGCCAAAGCCAGTTCATTAGGAGCAACAACATTCTTTTCGGCAAGCTGTTTGGTGTTTTCATATTCGATCTGCGCATAGCTGGCTTCCGCTTGTGCTTTTTTCAACTGTGCCTCATATAGCCTCGGCATAATTTGAAACATCAACTGGCCTTTTTTTACAAACTGGCCCTCGTCTACATAAATATTTTCCAAATACCCCCGTTCCAGCGCTCGCATTTCTATATGCTGAGAACTATGGACCTGGCATACATAGTCTTTGGTAATTGATGTGTCCTTTTTTACCGGGTTTGTAACTAAAAATTTGGTCTCAGACCCATGTTCTTCCTTATGTGACTGGCAGGCTGTAATGCACAATACCGCGCAGAACCCCACCAGTATGATATTTCTTTTCATACTATTGTTAATTGTCTAAAAAAATTTTAGGTGCTTAAATGCTAAAAGTTATTGGAGGTTGTCTTTGCGGTAATGGGTGTGTCTGATGCTCCGGTTGGGATATGGGAACGAAAGCTTGACTTGTTTTGCTTCACGTCTGCCCAAAAACCCGGTAGCAGCATTCCATATGTCAACTCAGATCTCCTGTTGGAGTATTGAGGCGATCAAAAACAAACAAAGGACAACCCAATCAGAAAAGAAAGCTTTTCCAGGAGTGGAAAAGCACATAAAGGGGAATAAATAGTTTGGTATAAGCAAATACCTGGTAATAAGACGATGCTATTGATACAGCTAATCTGGTCGGTATAAATGATTGGCCATCAAAGTATGAAAGATGCTTTTCGCCTGACTTTTCTTCAGTGTTATTATCGTCCTCACCTTCTTCTTTAGAGATCGGGGCTTCCGGTAGCTCTGGTAATCCCTGCTCATTGGTATGGGTGGTGTAGGCCATCAACACCTGAGAAGAATATTCACTACCTGAAGCATAAATATAAGGCTGCACCGAGGAACCGTCAGCCGCGGATAGATCGACACCCGTAACCGACAGCAGCAGGATTATAGCAAGCTTTAGTGCAATAAGGAGTGAAAAGTTTTTATCAGCAGTCGCCATTCTGGTAAAAGTAGTGGCAAAGATAGTTGCAAAACCAAAAAATCAAAATATGCGGCCTATCATTCGGTAAGAAATCCAAAGCCGATCTTATGCTGTTAATACGCCAAATAGCCATAAGGTAATAGCCCACCTCCATAAATATCATTCAGCAGGAAGGATAATTAAGAATGTTGTGCCCTCGTTGGGCTTGCTCAAGACTTCAATATGTCCTTTATGATTTTCTATGATCCTTTTACACAATGCAAGACCAACACCTGCTCCACGTTCTGAATGGTCCAGACGCTGGAAAAGCTTAAAAGCCTGGTCAGAGTACCGGCTGTCAAACCCTTGCCCATTATCTTTAAATGTGAATTTAATGTACTTGCCATTGGCTGAAAGATTGGGATATTTTCTTATCTCCTCATTTGCCAAAGTTTCCGCTTCAATCTCGATCACAGGGTCTCTGTCAGTGAATTTCAGGGCATTGCTGAGAAGATTCGAAAAGAGTTGATGGATCTGGATGGGGATTCCCTTTACTGTGGGGAGATTAGTGTATATAATGTCTGCCCCCTTCTCTCTGATAAGCAGGTCAAAGTCCTCTCTAACATTGCGTAGGGTTTTGCTAAGATCTACAGTAGCAAACAGCTCTTCATGCCGGGAAAGCTTGGAGTACTCCAAAACACCCTTGATGAGCATCACCATTCGCTGCGCTGAGGAATTTATTTTTGACAGGTTTCTTTTTGCTGCTTCCTTATCATCGATATTCCTCTCTGCAAGCTCACTGAAAATTTGTATTTTACGCAGTGGCTCCTGCAAATCATGTGACGCAACAAAGGCAAACTCTTCCAACTGCCTGTTCCTGATCTCTATGTCACGCAGGTATTTCTTCATTTTGTCTTCTGCCTGCTTCCTTTCAGTAAGGTCGCGTGTCACCTTGGAGAAACCTATGATGTTATTTTCATCGTCATGCAAGGCTGTGATTACAATGCTTCCCCAAAACGTACTGCCATCCTTTCTTACGCGCCAGCCTTCGTGAATTGCCCTGCCATCATTTTTAGCCATTTCAATAAGCTGCTCCGGAAACTTCTTATCACGATCCTGCTGCCTGTAGAATATCCTGAAGTTCTTGCCAATAATCTCATCCTCCGAATACCCTTTGATCTGCTGAGCGCCTTTGTTCCAGTTAGAAATATTTCCATCGGTATCCAGCAGGATAATGGCGTAATCCTGTACTTCTTCAATCATCTTATGGTAGCGCTCCTCACTCTTCTTTAGGGTCAGTGTACGCTCTTCGACTATCTTCTCTAATGATTCCGTCAGAGACTTATATTTTTTTTCATTCTTCCGAAGGATCTGCTCCCTTTCTCGCTTTTCAGAAATATCCACCAACATATTGATAGCCCCGGTCATCTTCCCCGCTGGGTCCAGCAGTGGTTTGGGGTGAGGCAGCACATTCATACGAACGCCATCCGGCCGCTCAATGACAATCTCATAGCCCAGAACATCGCGTTTTTCTTTTAAGGCTATTGCCATGGGACAATCCCCTAAAGACATTGGAACACCGCCTGTATCATAGATTTTCCATGATCCGCACCACAAGTCCTTCCCTAACACCGGAGTGCGGCCCCAAAGTTTGACAGCCGCCTCGTTAAAAAAGGTAATGCGGCCCTGCATATCACAGGCATAGATCGCAACGGGTAATTGTTCGATAAGGGACCAATCTCCTGTTTCATGCATGCTTAGGGCAGTTAGGTCAGCTTTACCGGAAGAGCGAGTATTTAATTTATGATGCATGTTGGTTTTATTTCATGGTTAAATAAAGATACAAAATGCAGCGTTTAAATGCAGTTTTACCTCTCAAAACCAAGTAGAAATGGCATTTCCTGCCCATCAAAAATTGCAAACAAGAGTTCTGACAGGTAGCTGATGCTAGCCGGTTTCACCAAATAGTGTGTAGCGCCCAATTGTCTGGTTTCTTCTATGTCATTTTCATAGGATGACGTGGAATAAATGATTACAGGCACCTGCAAAAGACGGGAATTCTCCCTGATCTTCTTTAGGCAATTCTTACCTGATAACTTGGGCATATTGAGATCCAGAAATATAAAATCAGGAAGAAACGCCTGGTCTTTAC
Source organism: Fulvivirga imtechensis AK7 (assembly GCF_000331535.1). Classification (GTDB taxonomy): domain Bacteria; phylum Bacteroidota; class Bacteroidia; order Cytophagales; family Cyclobacteriaceae; genus Fulvivirga; species Fulvivirga imtechensis. Next base: position 26,237 of record NZ_AMZN01000010.1, read on the forward strand.
TCAACTTCTCCAAAGCTTCAACCCCGTTTTTTGCTGTAGTACACTTGTATGAATGATTGATGTCATGCAAAGCCAAAGCAAAAATTTCCCGATCATCGGGATCATCGTCAACCAGGAAGCAATTCAGAATTTGACTCATATTCAAACAGCTTTAGTAGCTACAAGGGTTAATACAACAAACTATTTAAAATAATTCAGCACAGTGTAAATTCTGAAATATAAGAACAATAATAAGAATATAAATAAAATATAACTACATAAATAGCTATTGTTTTGTGTTTAAACAACATATCATGCGTATCCAAATATTAGAAAGGTATTTTGTAAAATAACATCAGTTGGATATAAAAGGATAAAAATAGGCGGTCATTCTGAAAGGAGGAAGAATCTTACTAAGTGGCAAAAGTACCCTTGAACTTAGTAAGATCCCTCATTTCCCGGAGAGAGTGCCCGGGTCAGGCAGAATGATCTTAAAAAGAGTTTTTGCCTGTTTTCTGATTATACATACCTTTAATTGGTTCTCTTGTGTCAAACTCGGGTTAAACTATCGGAGACTTAAAAGTAGCCTGGCCTAAAAGTTAACTTACTGGCAACTGTTACTCCGTAATACCCCTGATGCTCAAAGGGAATACGAAGAATTCGAGAAAATGCTGGTGAACGCTACCGACATGGCGGGCATAACTGTCCAGACTGATCCACAGTTCCAACCTGTATTTTTCGTCCAGTTGGTCGAGCACCTCATACACTTTTTCGACTTCTTCTTTCAACATTTGTTCCTGGGGTTCACCCATGGGGCAGTACATTTGTATCATCCGTTCAAGCTCCTCTTCGAATATTTTTTCCACCTCTTTGTAATATGGGTGCAGTATAGGTGGAGAGGTAAAAGTTCTCAGATGAGACAATTCAATGGCATCGGCCTTTTCTTTTCGATCGATGCCCCCATCTGAGCAGGCTGCCAGCATCGAAACCAGCGCAGGCGCTCTGAGCAAAAGCATTCTGTCCTCATGAGATAGTTTTTCAAGTTGCTTTTCCATAGTAGACCAGTTTTGGTGAAAGGTGTGTAATATTAAACAAAGAGTCTAAAATGAATGTTCCATCCTTTCGATTCTAAGAACCACCAAGCTTAGAGGTAAGCCCGGGACAGGTGCGATGACGGCTAGAGTTTTCTTAGAGATACTACTTATTGACCTGATTACAAATTCAACACTTCAGCGCTGCTTTACTAAACTTCCAAAAATTTGGTAAAGCTGAACTGCTCAGAAGCACAGACAGGCAAACTAGTGTTAAGTTAAGCATACTTTAGCCATACCAAGCTTTGTTCTTTTTGTCCCATGCTGCCTTAAAAAATACTTACGTAGCTATGGCTATGCTCATATTTTTTGCGTTGCCTGGAACAAAAATAACTGCAACTTATACGGCACAGTACACTTAACTCAACACTAGTGTCTCTAAGAAAACGTCAATGTCTGCGCTACGCGTGTCCCAAAAATGCTTTTCCCGACAACTGTAACAACTGTACGGGACTCCGCTTTTTTGGACTTCATCCCGCTCTTTAGCGAGAACGTTTTCTTAAAGCCACTTAGAGTTTTCTTACAAACACAAATTAGCTTTCCTGGTCCTCAGAGGCTTAGGAAAGCATTTTAACATTTGTTCCCAATAACATTGATTGATTTGTCTAATGATGATGATGACCGCCCTCCCCTTTTTTCATTTCGGAGTAAAGGTAATAGGCTCCTTTAGTAACAAACTGCGATCCGTGGGGAAGGTCGGCTATTTGCTTTATCTGAACATACCCCTGATCCTTTATACCAGTGCCCACCGGAACCCTGCGAAAAGTAATTCCATGATCTTCTACGGCTTCACTATGACCTTCTGCATGGTGATGTTCCTCATTTTCATGTTCTTCTATGTCTTTTACTAAAACAAATACATACGACTGCCCCTGGTCGTTTACAATTGATTCTTCCGGTAGAGCAGCCATGTGCTCATCTCCTGAATATATCTTCGCCTCCACATACAGTCCTCTTAGAAATTCGTGATGCTCCTCTTCAATATGCCCATGCACCTTTACGGTCTTACTGTCGCGGTCAAAGGATTTACCTATAAGAAAAACACTTCCTCTATATCTTTCCTCTCCTAAGCCTGGCACCGTAAAAAGTATGAGTTGCCCGATTTTTATTTTATTGATATCCTGCTCAAATACATTAAGTTCAAGATGCATATGATCAGTATCTACCAGTTCATAGATCTCCTCCTGTGATTGTACAAATGCTCCGTTGTGAACATTAAGCGCTGTGATATAGCCACTTAATGGCGCCCGGATTGCAATGGAGCCGGAGATCTCCCCTGCTGCAATACTTTTCGGTGACAAGCCCATGTATTGCAACTGTTTTTCAAGGGCCTTCTTACGGGTCAATGCACTTTTGTACGCTACACTGGCAGCCTGAAACTGCTTTTTGGCTGTGACCTGAGCTGAATCCAATTGTCTCTGGCGTTCATATTCCGACTCCAGATACTCCAGATTGTTTATTACGTTCAGGTATTCCTCCTGAAGCTTGATATAGTCCATATGCTCTAATACAGCCAAGACTGCTCCTTTCTTAACATAATCACCCACGAGGTAATTGACTTTTTTTACAAACCCATCCATAGGAGCTGAAACAGCCGCTATATTTTGCGGAGGAAGGTCCAGGATCCCGTTTGTTTTCACGAAACCGGAGATGTTGAGCGTATCCAAAGTACTGTATTGAAGATCAGCATTGGCCAGTTGTATTTCGGTTAACGATACCATACCTTCTTCTCGGTGGGTTTCTGCTCCGTGCTCCTCGTGTGCATCACCACCATGATCATGTTCATCTTCTGCCGGTCTGCCGGACTCTCCGCAACCAAATAATAATATGGTCGCGACCACGTATTTCAAACTATTTTTTATAGCTAGTGTCTCTAAGAAAGCGCCAATGTCTACGTTACGCTTGTCCCAAAAATGCTCACGTACCTCAGTACGCTCAGCTTTTTGGCACTTCACAAGCCTTGACCTTGACGTTTTCTTAAAGACACTTAAAGTTTTCTTACAAGCACTAGCTAAATCCATTATTACTAAATATTTTTATCGATTTGTCTGTTGGTTATAATCTTCCAGAAATTGACCCGTAAGGCTCTTAAATTCAATGATCGCCAGGTTATACTGGTAAACACTGTTCAGGTAGTCCTCACGCAGCGTCAGGGCCTGCCCCAGGTTTTGGATAAATGCTATATAATCGACCTCACCCGCTTTATACCCGAACTCCGCTGTCCGTATCTGTTCTTCGGCAAGCTGCAGCCCCTCCTCTTCATAAAATTTTAAAGACGCCCGGGCTTTTTCCAAACTGGCTATGGCAGATGCCAGTTGCCGATTCTGCTCTTGCATCTGCATCTGGTACTCTCTCTCTGCAATAGACTGCTGAATACGAGCAGCCTGAGTCTTTCCTTTTTGGGCGAAAAAAAGGAGGGGAACGTTCAGCCCTATCCGGTATTGATAAAAACCTTCCTGGCCGTTAATGGTTTGGTCGCTATATCCTAATGAAATGCCGGGAAGAAACTGAGACCGCTCCATTTTTACTGCTGCATCCGCCACCTTCTGATTCTGAGTGTAGTACTCCAGAACAGGATTATCAGGCTGCACACCATCGGCAGTTCTTGCACTACTCTGAAATTTGTACAGGCCTGCGGGAGGTGAGATAACACTATCAATATTAAGCCAGGTACTCAAATTCTGACTTGCTGCTGTATAGTCGGCTGAGGCCTGTTCGAACATAACTGCTACCTTCTTTGCCTGGCTGGTTGCAGACAGCAGCTCCAGCTTACCTGTGGCTCCGGTTTCAAATCTCAATCGAGCCGCAGCCTCAAAATTCCGAAAGATGCTATCCTGTTGACGTATTAGCTGTAGTTTGCTTACCGCCAGTAACCAGCTATTGTAAGCTCGACTAACTTCAGCGATCAATGTATTGGCAGAAATATTTCGATATTTCTCACTCCTGGTCACCAATTCCTGTTGATAATGGTGCTTTTGAATATAAGTAGTGGGAAAGTCGATATTTTGTTGGACCCCAAAAGAAGATACTCCTTCAATATCATCTCCATTGGTTTCCTCACGCTGATGAAAAATACTGGTTCTTTCAAAATCAAAAGCCGTTTTCTCCAGCGCCTTTTGTTGTTCTACCTGTAAGTCTGCTTTCTGCAGTGAGGGGTGGCTCTTTAGCGTCAGGTCAATGGCCTGCTCCAGGGTCAGGAATGTACTATCCTCCTTTTCCTGGGCTATCAGCATACCCGTTTTCCCAGTCACAAACATAAAAACCACCAATATAATCGCTGTTTTAGGCTTAAATGATATACCTTTTTCCAAATAGTAGTAAAGAACAGGCAGCACCACCAACGTCAATAATGTAGCTGTTATCAGCCCACCAATCACAACAGTGGCTAAGGGCCGCTGTACCTCTGCTCCCGCGGAAGTGGAAAGCGCCATAGGCAAAAATCCCAGTGAAGCCACAGAAGCTGTCATGATCACAGGGCGTAAGCGAATAGATGTTCCTTTCATAATACGTTCATTCAGATCCTTTACCCCTTCTGCTTTAAGGGCATTAAATTCGGAGATCAATACGATGCCGTTGAGTACAGCTACGCCAAATAAAGCGATAAATCCTACACCTGCGGAGATACTAAAAGGCATATCACGCAGCCACAACGCCAGCACTCCACCTATGGCAGACATCGGTACCGCTGTAAATATCAATAGTGCCTGGTTCATCGATCCGAAAGTAAAAAACAAAAGCACCAGAATAAGAAGCAGGGCAGCCGGCACCGCAACGGACAGCCTTTCCCTGGCTTTTATCAGATTCTCAAACTGACCTCCATAGGTAATGTAATAACCCGGTGGCAATTCGAGCTGTTTGCCCAGCACCTGCTGAATGTCTTCCACCACGCTCTCGGTGTCTCTGTTACGGGTATTTACCCCGAGTACGATCCTGCGTTTGGCATCATCACGGGAAATTTGTGCCGGAGCCTCCTTTAAAGAGACACGGGCTATTTCCTTTAAAGGCACCTGTTCCCCGGAAGGAAGTGGAATATACATGGCTTCCACATTACCGATATCTTTCCTGAACCCTTCCTGAAAACGTACTACCAGGTCAAATCTCCTTTCTCCTTCAAACACCACCCCGGCAGTACCTCCGGCAAAAGCTGTATTGATAGCTCTATTAACATCTTCTACGGACAGCCCATACTGCGCCATTTTATTTCTCTTATAGTTGATCTGGATTTGTGGCAAGCCGGTTAGCTGCTCTACCACCGTACCCCCGACACCTTCAATCCGGCTGATCAGCTCATTGGCTTCATTGCCCTTCCGAAACAGGAGATCCAGGTCTTCACCATAGATCTTTACCGCAATATCCTGCCTGACCCCGGTGATCAGTTCATTGAATCGCATCTGGATGGGCTGGGTAAACTCGGTTGCAACACCTGGAATGGAATAGATAACCGCCTCCATCTTTTCAAACATCTCTTCTCTTGAAGAAGCGCTGACCCAATCTTTTTTATCTTTCATTACAATAATGATGTCTGCCAACTCCATAGGCATCGGGTCGGTCGGTATCTCTGATGTCCCGATCTTTGTTACTACTTCCTTCACCTCAGGAAATTCTTTCATCAGGGCGTCTTGTATTTTTTTAGATACCTCAATCATCTGCTGCAATGATGTACCTGTTGGCAATATTTGGTGTGATGCAATGTCTCCTTCATCCAGTGTAGGTATAAATTCTCCTCCCAATGTTGAAAATATCCAAATACTACCGGCAAAGAGCAGAACGGCTGCCATAATTACCAGTGGTTTGGCCCTTAAGGCAAACCCGATCACCGGACGGTAAAGCCGGTGGAAAAAATCCATGATCATGTCCGAGATATTCCTCTTGACCACAATCTTCTTTTTCATCACCAGAGCCGCCATCATGGGTACATAGGTCAGCGATAGGATGAACGCTCCCAGTATGGCAAAGCTCACCGTCTGAGCCATAGGCCTGAACATTTCACCTTCTATGCCTACCAATGCAAGAATGGGCAGATATACGATTAAAATGATGATCTCTCCGAAAGCTGCAGATTTCCTGATATGGCTGGCAGCCTTCCCTACCTGGATGTCCATTTGCTGCTGACTCAATCGTTGGCCATTGAAGGTGCCATAGATACGGTGTACAATAGCCTCTACAATAATCACCGCCCCATCGACTATTATCCCGAAATCAATAGCTCCGAGACTCATCAGGTTGGCCGAGACACCAAAGATGTTCATCATACCCAGGGCAAAAAGCATGGACAATGGTATGACAGAAGCCACCACAAGACCGGCACGCAGGTTGCCCAATAGCAATACCAGGATAAATATAACGATCAGCCCCCCTTCAACAAGGTTGGTAGTAACTGTGGTAATGGCACGGTCTATCAGCCTGGACCGGTCCAAAAACGGGTCGATGTAAAGGCCCTCCGGTAAACTTTCCTGAATTTGCTCCATGCGTGCTTTTACCGCTTGTGTTACACGATGCGAATTTTCACCTTTTAGCATGAGCACCAGCCCTCCCGCCGTTTCCCCCTCGCCATTCCTGGTAATAGCTCCAAAGCGTGGAGCATGGCCGAATTGTACCTTCGCCACATCTCTGATCAATACAGGGGTGCCCATAACATTCCTGATCAACACCTCTTTGATGTCGTCTAATGAATTGACCATCCCTTCTCCACGTATAAAGTAGGTTCTGCTGGACTTCTCGATATATGAGCCACCGGTATTCTGGTTGTTTCTGGCAATCGCACTGTAAACATCTTCCACAGTAAGGTGATAAGCGCGAAGCCTTTCAGGATCAATAGCCACTTCGTATTGCTTCAGATATCCTCCAAAGCTGCTGACTTCTGCTACTCCGGGTATACCGGTCAGTTGGCGTTTTACGATCCAGTCCTGGATTGTGCGAAGCTCCATCGGGGAATATGCTGTGTCGTATCCCTTCTCCTTTGCGATGGTATATTGATATATTTCGCTAAGGCCGGTAACCATGGGCGCCAACTGTGGGGAGCCAAAGCCTTCGGGGATGTCCTTTACAGCAGTCTGTATCTGCTCGTTTACTAACTGTCTGGCAAGGTAAGGGTCCACTTGTTTTTCAAAAACTATAGTGATCATCGAAAGTCCAAAGCGCGATATGGACCGGATCTCCTCCACATTAGGAATAAACGACATCGACACCTCCAACGGGTAGGTAATGAACTGCTCCACCTCTTGTGTAGCCAGATCAGGCGCCTGCGTAATTACCTGCACCTGATTATTGGTAATATCCGGCACGGCATCAAGAGGGATGCGCGTGAGGGAATACGCCCCCCAACTGATCAGGGCAACTACAAACAGCCCGATAACCAGTTTATTCTTTATAGAAAAACTAATAATTGAATCAAACATTCATTCAGGGTTAAATCAATAAACTTCAATTAAATTCAGACAGGAACAGACCTGTCCGGATAAAGTTATTGATCAAACCTGTGGCGGCTGAAAAAGAGAATCGGGAAAACGGGAGGATAAAAAAGATATATAAAAGTCTGATTTGACAGGCAACGTACTATCGAGCGCTCGCAGCTCAAAATGCTGATCACTTACATAAAAGATGGCAGTATTACAACATTGATCATTCGAGTGGAAGGGCAGCTTGTCATGATCTGCATTGTCGTGATGTTGATCGGAATCCACATGCTCGCTGGCATATTCCTGTACCAAAAACTTCCAGAATGATCCTCCACTACAAGCCTTGTGCTCCTCGTAGTGTTCAAATAGCACGGGCAATTTTTGTAGCTCACAACATAGATCCATAGTAGGCGCCAGCCCTCTGATCAGGAATAAAACCAGCAATGATATGGAAAAGAAGCGCTTCATTTCGCTGCAAAGCTAACGAAAAATGACGTGCAATGGTATTGCATGTTTGGCTACATTTCCATTTTATAATAAAAAGGATCTGAAATGTTCTAAAAATCTTCTTCGATAAGCTCTTTATTTAAAGCGGCACCAGCCATACTCCCTGCAGCAATAGCCCCACTAACCGAGCGAAAGGGATTGGTGTTGTCACCAGCGGCAAATACACCAGGCACAGATGTTTTTTGGAGTTGATCCACCTCAATATAGCCACCCTCGTTGAGCCGGCAACTCAATAGTTGTGGTATTTGCAAATGCTGCTCAAAGGCCAGACGGGTATAAAGAGCTTCCAATGGAATGCCAGTCCCATCATCAAAGACAAGTTTCGAAAGATGGCCTTTTTTATGAATTATTTCTACCAACCTGCTTTGGACTATTGCTATGTTATGGCTTTTCAATGTTAACTCCTGCTCATTTGTTAATGTAGAAATACCATTGGTAAATAATGTCAGCTCGGGTGTCCAGTGGTGTATCATTTTTGCAAATTCAAAGGCCATTTCTCCGTTAGCCAATACCCCGGTTTTTTTGCCTTTTACTTCATATCCATGGCAGTATGGGCAGTGTAATACCGATATACCCCAGCAATCTTCAAATCCGGAAACCTCAGGCATAATATCTTTGATACCATTGGCCAGAATGATCTTTCGAGAGGTTATAACTTTTCCATCACCCACCTGCACTTCAAACTCCGTTGTTTTCTTCTTTACAAACCTGACTTCGTCATTCATGATACCAACAGTATTGTAGAACAGCACTTGCTCCCGGGCACGATTAAGTAATGCGGCAGGTTTTTCACCATCCATAGTGATCACGTTATGAGAAGCGGGCGTTTGCCTGTTACAGGGTTTTCCACTGTCAATGATCAGCACGTCTCTCAAAGACCTTCCAAGGGTCATGGCTGCGGACAAGCCTGCAAAACTGCCCCCGATAATTACAACATCGTAGTGTGGATCGGTCATATTATATTTTTTAAATGCAACATTGTTGCAAATATATAAACCTTCACTTTGAACGCAACAATACTGCAAGTAATATTAACGTGAGTTGGATATAAAATGCCTAAAAATAGGCTGTCATCCTATCCCGAAGGCTTTAAGGCTTTCGGGAGAAGGATCTTCCTAAGTTGTGAATAAGTACCCTTGTACTTAGTAAGATTCTTCATTCTTCCCCGAGGCAAGTTAGGCAAGTTCGGAACAGGCAGAATGACCTTAAACAGAGAGTTTTGAGTCAATTTTCCTGATATGCATACCTTTAACCGGTTTTGTTATATCGAACTCACATTAATATTATCCTGATTCAGGCGTCATACGGCTCATACCCGTCACGTGCCCGGAGCTACTCACGAATATATCGCACCTTCAGCTATTGTTCGTGCTGCTTCAAGGTCCGCCTTTACACTATCTATCTTCATACCTATTGTCAACAGCGCTGTTTTACCCAACGGCAGGCGCAAAGGTGGGACTTCACTATCTACCAACCGGTAGATAGCCTGAGCGGCTTTTTGCGGGTCTCCCTCCTGCTTGCCGTTCACTCCTTTCAGCTTCATGCGAAATGCTCCGGCCGTTTCATTATAATCTTCAATCACACGCACTGCGGTACCCAGTGAATCGCCTGCAAACCTTGTCCGAAAAGGTCCTGGCTCCACTATTGTAACTTTGATGCCCAAGGGGGCTACCTCCTGGGCAAGCGCTTCGCTAAATCCCTCAACCGCAAATTTGCTGGCATTATAGATGCCAAAACCTGCGAAGGCCTTCACTCCCCCATGTGAAGATATCTGTACAATATGACCACTTCTTTGAGCCCTCATAAGCGGCAGTACCTCCTGAGTAAGCTTTAATGTACCAAAAAAATTAGCTTCAAAAATAGCCCTTACCTCATCCATCGAAGTTTCTTCTACAGCCCCAACCATACCAACACCTGCATTATTGACCAGTACATCCACACGGTGAAACATTGCTCTGATCGCGGCCGTCATTTTCCGTATTTGATCTGGCTGGGTGACGTCTAACTGATATGAAAATCCTTTGTTTTGAAAGTTTGCATTAAACTCCTCCACCTGAGATGCTTTCCTGAATGTGCCTATAACAAAATCGCCTTTTTCCATAACAGCTTGGGCAATAGCCTTGCCCAAACCGCTGGATATACCTGTTATCAACCAGATTTTTCTCATAATTCTTTCGCTTTTGTTAGTTCGATGTTTATGTCCAGTTCCACCTCATTGCCCACCAACAGACCACCTGCAGCCAGGGTACCGTTCCAGTCGAGACCCCAGTCTGTACGATCGATAGCACCGGTTACTTTAAATCCGGCTTTTATATTTCCGAATGGGTCAGTCACTGTGCCGCGGTACAGTACATCGAGTATTATTTGTTTCGTTACCCCATGCATGGTGAAATCACCGGTAAGCTTATATTTATTTTTCCCTACCGGCTTCAATGAACGGCTCTTGAAGGTAATCGAGGGATATTTGGCTACATCAAAAAAATCTGATGATCTCAAGTGTGTATCCCGCTGCTCATTTTCCGTATCAATACTGTTTACATCAATGGAAAAGTCAATTTTTGCATCCGAAAAATCGGTCTTATCCGATAACACAATCCCATCGAATTTATTGAACTTTCCCTCTGTCTCAGAGATACCGAAATGTGAAATGGCAAAACCTACCTTAGCATGTGAGGCGTCATAGAACCATTTTGTAGTTTGTGCATTGACTGCGCCATGTAGCAGCGTAATGAAAATGCTGCCTGTTATGAGGCGGAAATATCTCTGAAACGCTGCCTTACAGAAGTTTGTAGTTTGAGTTTTCATTTGTAAAATCGCTTTAAGTAATTAATAAAATTGACTTTACAAAGGTCTGCCAGTTTGTGCCGTGGAAAAATGAACTGGATTAGGAAAGGCACTTGAACTAGTTCAACTTGTCCTGAAGATGGGATGGCCAGAGAAATGGGAAGAGACTCATAGGACACAGAGAACTCTCCGGCAAAAGGCACAAGTGACACTATCGCTTAACACTTGCGCCAGGTGCAGAAGCTCAGAGGTAGCAGGGAATTCTCCTCAAAATTTCTTTAGAGAATTCTCTGCTTGTTCTAGCGGTTAGATTTTCTGTTTACTATTCCCGGATCACCCGCTTATTACCGATTACCTGGCCATTGGCTTCTACCTGGTATAGATATATCCCTGGTTTTACTTTTCCACTATCTTTCAGTGTCAACTCATACCAACCCGGATCAAGGCCGCCAACATACTGACTAATGACTGTCCTGCCTTCGCTATTAATCAGCTTTAGTGTAACATCACCTTTCTGTTTCAGGTTGATTTTAATATTCAGCCTATCACTGAAAGGATTTGGATATGCCAGATCACCGGCCTCCACCGAACTCGACTGAAGCATTTGCATGTCACAATCCCTGACATACTCCCATGGATCGCCAGCAGTTGGAACATTTCCCTGCGACCACCATTTATTGCGATAGATTTTGTTTTCATAAACCACCTCAGTACCTGAAGCGGCATACACCTTTTGTGGCTGCCAGGCCTCACCACAAGGGTCTGTTTCACCATTGCAATTCTTAATAAATTCCCACACATCGGCCTCCCCAGGCACCTCTCCCTGTGTCCACCATTTGTTTTGGTACAGCTTGCCATTGTACTGCACCACATTACCTCCAGAGGCATAAGTAGTGCCTGCATCCCACTGAGGTGCATCGCAGGTACTGGTCTGCAACCTGACCTCAAATGCCGCCTCTGAAATTGTGGTTGAGCCTTCGTTATCGGTAGCTTCTACTTTGAAGACGTAACTTCCTTCTGCTGTAGGTGTCCAGAGGGCATAGTACTCATCTCCTGCTGTACTTACATTCAAAAGCTGTCCATCGATGCTCAGCACCACATTTTGCACACTCGTGTCATCTGTAACGGAAGCGCTAAGTCTTATTTCACTGAATTCGCTCTGCTCAATGACCTGACCATCAGCAGGGCTTAACATGCTCACCACCGGAGGCTGGTTGCCGATTTCATTAATAATGTAAACCTTGATGATCTTCGATGAAGTGGCCTGGTCATTATCCTCTGCAGTAACTTTCAGGGTCAACTCACCATACTGCTGCGGTGTGAACTGCGCTTCATATAAATTCCCGTTGAGCGCTCCGCTTAGTGTTGCACCTGCTGCCTCGAAAGAAACACCAGCTATGGTGCCATCTGCATCTGACGCTGACGCCTGCAGGGTAATTGGAGTAAATGTTTCCATTACTATGGTGTCCGTATCTACCGGAGCCACCCAGCTAACATTCGGGTGCTTGTTGATATCCGTATTACCGGCTGCCTCATTAATGGCCTTCATAATGCTGCCTTCCGATTCGAAAGGAACATCCTGAGTAAGCTCCCATATGATCAACCCCTGATGGCCGTAGTCACGGGAGTACTCCAGCTTTTCACCTGCCAGTTTGGGGGTGTTGAAGTAAATATTTTTACCATTAGCCGCCACATTTCCCAATAACATACGACTGTCCAGCGGATCGTAGCTGGTGGGGGCATTAGGGAATTCGTTGACAATATCCTTGTAAGGCACATAAGTAAATCCATTGCCGACCGGCTTCCTTTGTGAGAAGTCGTAGCCATACATAGGTACTCCTATGGCAAGTTTACTTTTCGGCACAGAAAAACCTCCGTCATGATTCCACGCGGGCTCTGCCAGTCCCATCCAATATTCCAGTGCATCCTGAGCGCTGTAGATTGGGTTATTGGCCGATTGACCAGGGTAAGTGCTTAACGGCACTTTGTAGAGTGATGAATGCGGCCCTTTGGGGGACTCATTCCATGAACCTGTAAAGTCATAAGTCATCAGGCCGAGCCAGTCGAGGTAATCTACCAGTTTGTCGTCATAGTTGTTACCATACCAGGAGGTGCCGAACACAGCCGCTGAAAGCAACTTATCAGGATCTTTTTCCCTCAGCTTCTGCGCCAGCCTCGTAAGACCAATAGCTGCCTGATGCGGACCCTGGTCGCTATCTCCCCACTTACTGCCCCGAACACGACCACCCTGATCACTGGTACCTGAGATTGAAGCATCGGCCCACCAGCATTCCATATCCAGGTCCACACCATCTAATCCTCTGGCATCGAGGTAATTGAGGATGAGGTCGGCAATTTCTTCCAGCTTTTGGTCATTGTTATAATATCTGTCCATAAGCCATAGGAAGGCAAAGTCCGTGGCCCCTCCCAGTGCTACAGACACTGTTACTCCTGCCTGTTTGGATTTTTCATACACCCCCAGGTCAAATAAAACAGAATCAACTTTATATTCCTGGGTGGCATCGAAAGCAATAGAGGCAAAATTGCTGCTGTTGTAGTCATTGTTGTTTTGTTTAAACATCAAAAACGATACATTCAAATGCGTAACTACCTCCGGATTAAATTCATTGGCAATGTCGTAGCCCTGTACCCAGGTGGGCAGGTATCCGATAATACGTTGCGGTCCATCATAGTCCGGCCCGAGGCCTCCGTCCCCACAGGCCCCCATGTTCTGCCAGCTTCCATCGCTGCCAGGCGTACTGCTGGTCCAGTATTTCGCCTCATAGTTAATACCGTTATAAGAAACCTGATCTCCCTGCACATGTTGAGGGTTATCAGGATCCCAGGGTGAAGCACAATCCGGGAAATTGTATTGGGCATGACTGAAGACTGTGCCCAATAGAAGAAGAAAAATGGTACAAATAGTTGGTTTCATAGGAGTAAATTTTAGTTGAACAAATAGATCTGCTGCTATAGACTTATTTTTGACATAGATCGACCGTCTACAAGAATTTAAATGCAAAGCATTTCCCTCATTACCTGGATGGTATTGGTAAGTGTCGCTGTGATTGTCTACGGGTGATCTCGATTTAATCAGGCTTCTAAAGCCTCTGCTCCGAAATGATAGAATGCCAGTCGGGAGGAAATTGAATTGGTTGGTAGTTGGTACTCATAATTGGTTGGTTTTAGGTTGAAGTAATGAAATAATGCAGTTAAATAGAGTTGCAAACACTCCGTCTATCCGGCATTAAAACAAGGGCATATTACCTAAACACCGATATTTCTCCTAATTTTTTAGCTGTATGGGGTGTAGTTGTAGCTGAATGGTGTGGCCGTTTACAGTTCTCTGGTTCTCAGTTCACAGTTTCTTCACAAAAAATTAGAGGCCTGGTGCTTAAGGCTAGTGGCTCTGTTAGGGTTTACCGGCCAATTGGGCTCTGATCTTGCTTAAGAATTCGGCTGACATGCCCAGGTAGGAAGCTACTACTTTTTGCGGTACACGCTGTACAATGCCGGGATACTGTTCCAGAAATTCAAGATACCGTTCTTCGGCCGTTTTGCTAATATTAGACAGGGCCCGCTTCCGGGAATAGGCAAATGCCCGCTCTGTGGTAATCCTGAAATATTCACTCATGTTGTGACTTCTTGCACACAAGCCTTCAATGTCGTCATACTTCATTTGAAAGATGACGGAATCTTCCAACGCTTCTACAAAAAGTGTTGCTGGTGTTTGGGTGATGTAGCTATAAAAGTCACTCACAAACCAATCGTCTATCGCGATCTGAACAGTATGATCTTTTCCATCATTATCGACAAAAAACGAACGAAATGCTCCCCTTACCACATAGTTGCGATAGCCACTGACGAAGCCCGGCTGGTCAAGGAATTGCCGCTTTTTCATCCTCGTGGTTCTGATAATCGATATCAACTCCTGCTCTTCTTCCGGAAGCAGGGTCACAAAGCGCCTGATGTTATTGAGTATGGTATCGTGATTATTCAATTTGCTGTATTATTGATCCCTAAGATATGAAATTTACATTTTTTCACCTTTCACCAGCAACGTCCATTTTATCGATTCCTCTTTCAGGTGCATAAACTTCAACCTATCTTCATCCCCCATAAAACTTTCCAGATCATTTTCAGATGCAAAAGAGACAAAATGGATCTCATAGGGCTGTTCCTCTTCTGTGACAACGAAGCTATCGGTACCCGGCCGCAAGCGATAAATGAGTCTGCCGTTATACTTTTTCATCAGAGGTATGGCCAGCTCTTCAAATTGATGAAAAACCTCCTCTTTGCCGGGTTTTATAAATATGAACTGAGTAATGTAGATCATGAGATGATACTAAAAATGCTCACGTACCCCAGTACGCTCCGCTTTTTGGCACTTCACAAGCCTTGACCTTAACGTTTTCTTAAAGCCACTTAGAGTTTCTTACAAACACTACTTAACTCTTTTCTGCGCAAACAATTAATGTCTCCACCCTCATTTTTTCCCCATTAATTTCCTGCTCCGGCTCCTTTTTCTCCAGTATTTCACATATGTTGAACCCGATTCCCAGCAACAAATCGGCAAGCTCTTTTTTGTTAAACATATTGAACCCGTACTTCACAAACGGGTAAAGCTTCATAACAGACTTTGGTCTTATCGCAATGAACACTTTCCCACCTGGCTTTAGTACTCTTTTTATCTCCGATAATACCTGCTCCTGATCCTCCCAAAAGTAAATGGTATTGACTGTAAATACTTTGCTAAACATGGCGTTATCAAAAGGCAAATTCCGAGCGTCACCCATTAGAAACTGAGCTTGTCCTTTGTTTATGAATCCGCTATTTCGTTTGCACGCCTCCCTGACCATGGCTTCGGAAAAATCAAGGCCGGTATATCTGATCGAGGGATCTGTTGAAAGTATGTCCTTCACAAAAAAGCCATTTCCCATGCCAATTTCTAGAATATTGTCATTGGCAGTCAATTGAAGTGCAGCAATCGTATTTATATTGATATGCAGGTTTCCGTCATTCATTTTCTCGCCCACCTCCACGGCATGCTCTCCCGAAGGCTGGCGAAGCTGTCCGGCTATACTCTTAAGTGTAGACTCATCCATATTATCTGCCGGTTTTTCTTTTTTAGAAGATTTGTACTAAGGGATGTATTCCAGAGCCAGACTGAAATAATTGCCACCCGGTTTACATGTTTGCTCCGAAGTACTTCATACGTTGTTTTCAAATAATCTGTTTCAAGGATCGTTCGGTTTTCGATAAACATAGATCGCAGCAATAACAAAGATATTTATCCATTGTTTTCTTAATGTTCTGCTTTTAGCGGTTGCTGTAAGGCAGAATTTGACTTTTTCATGAAGTAATGAGATATGGGAAATTTTGATCACCTGATCCATGAGTTTGAGTTGCCGCTTTCCAACCCGGTACTTATCTTTTCATTGATCCTTTTTATCATTCTGTTAGCCCCGATACTTCTAAAAAAGCTCAGGCTGCCTGGTATTATCGGTTTGATTATTTCCGGAGTCGTTATTGGCCCACATGGACTCAATGTACTTGAACAGAATGATGCCATCACCTTATTTTCGACAGTAGGTTTGCTCTACATTATGTTCATCGCTGGTATAGAACTGGATATGTTTGAATTTAAGAGAAACAGGCACAAGAGCTTAGGTTTTGGCTTTTTCACTTTTATTTTTCCGCTGGCCCTGGGCATACCTATTTGCTATTACCTGTTAGACTATGGTTTTACCGCCAGCATACTCATCTCCAGTATGTTTGCCACACATACACTTGTAGCATACCCTATAGCTACGAAGTTCGGTATTTCGAAAGACCAGGCGGTGGCCATTACAGTTGGCGGCACCATACTTACCGACACGGCGGTGCTGATCATACTGGCAGTGATCACCGGGTCTGCCAATGGCGGATTAACACCGGAATTCTGGGTTAGCCTGAGTATTTCCCTGGCTATTTTTTTGCTTATTGTCTTTCTTATTTTGCCCAGAATAGCTACCTGGTTTTTCACCAATCTGCAGGAAGACAGGATATCTCACTATGTGCTGGTGCTGTCTTTGGTATTCTTTGCCGCATTTCTTGCTGAAGCTGCCGGGGTGGAAGCCATTATCGGAGCTTTTATGGCGGGGCTGGCATTAAACAGGCTTATTCCACATACATCTGCTTTAATGAACAGGATCGAGTTTGTAGGGAATGCCATTTTTATTCCTTTCTTCCTGATCAATGTCGGCATGTTGGTGGACCTGAGTATACTGTTCCGCGGGCCTGATGCCATCATTATTGCTCTCACTCTGTCTGCTGTAGCCCTGGCAGGCAAGTATATTGCGGCATTTGTTACTCAAAAAACATTTAGGTACAGTGCTCATCAGCGTCAATTGATCTTTGGGCTGAGCAGTGCACATGCAGCAGCTACATTAGCAGTAATATTGGTGGGTTACCGGGCCGGTATCATTGATGAAAATATTCTCAACGGCACTATAATCCTCATCCTGATCACCTGTATCGTAGCCTCATTTGTTACTGAACATGCTGCAAAAAAAGTAGCCAGGGACCATGATAACCTGGAGAGCCTGGAGACCGAAGCTCCTCCACAAGAGGAAAATGTACTGATCCCTATTGCTAATTTCAAGAATCTTGAGCCCTTGGTAGATCTGGCTGTTCTTTTCAAACCGAAAAAACGTTCGTTCACTATCCATATACTCACCGTAGTGAAATACGACAGCGAGGCGGAAGTAAACATGCAAAAAGTAAAGCGTAAGCTAGATTACTTCGTGCAGTACCTGTCTGCCACAGATACAACCCTGAACCCTGTGGTTACATTTGATGTGAATACAGCCGAAGGAATTATAAGGAAGTCACGGGAGGTAATGGCCGAAATTTTCATTATGGGATGGCCACAGAAGCGGACATTCCTGAGCCGGATCTTCAGCCAGATCACTGAAACCATCATCAGTTCCACTGACAAAACCATTCTGTTTTGTAATATCAGAAGACCTGTAAACACCACCAAAACCATAAAAGTGGTGTGTCCGCCAAATGCTGAGCTTGAGCCTGGCTTTTATTACTGGCTCAATAAACTCCGGCTGCTTGCCGCACAACTACGCTCTGAAACTATTTTTTTCTGTAGTAAAAAAACACGAACCGGCATTTCATCAATCGTTAAAAAGTCGATCCCCCCGATAAAATATCATGCTTTTCCCGACCTGAGCGATTTCCTGGTTTTAGCCCGCGAGGTAAAAACCGATGATCTTCTTGTTGTGGTATCAGCACGAGAGGATAGCATTTCATACCATGGTGAATTAAGAAAAATGCCTGAGAAGCTCAATAAATATTTTAAAGATTATAACATGCTGCTGATATACCCGGGGTTAAAAGATGAAGTAGGCCAGAGTATTGTCCGGGAAAAACAAATGGTAACGGAAAGCTAAGCATCATCTCTTATCCGGCCTACTACTCATATAAAAAGTAAGCGTTCCTCCATTTACTATATCTTCATGAGTAACATATCTTCTGTCCAGCAGTTTACCATTCAGCGTCACCCGCTTCACAAACACATTTTTATCGCTTTGATCCTTAGCCTCAACTGTGAACGTTTTGCCATTTTTCAAATGTATGGTCGCTGACTTTACTACAGGGCTCCCCAGCATGTATTCGTTGGAACCCGGCGCTACGGGGTAAAATCCAAGGGCACTGAACAGGTACCAGGCGCTCATCTGGCCAAAATCATCATTGCCCCCCAGGCCGTTCGCTGCAGGTTTATACATGGTTTTCAATATCATTCTTATCTTATCCTGCGCTTTCCAGGGTGCATCCGTCCAATTGTAAAGATATACCACATGGTGAGAAGGCTCATTGCCATGTACATAATTGCCAATGATACCATCTCTGGATATATCTTCGGTATGCTCAAAATACTTATCAGGAAGCTCCATTGAGAAAAGCGAATCCAGGTGTTGTGTGAACTTCTGCTTCCCACCCATCATGTCGATCATGGTGGCCGGGTCGTGCGGCACATACAGGCTGTAATTCCACGAATTGCCCTCTATAAATCCCTGTCCATGGGTATCCAACGGGTCAAATTCCTTCTTCCATTCTCCGTTAGACAGTTTGGGACGCATAAAACCTGACCTGGCGTCATATACATTTTTGTAGGATGCTGACCGTTTGATGAATTCATTATAAATATCCTCTTTGCCCAGCCTCCCGGCCATTTGAGCAATGCACCAATCGTCATAAGCATATTCAAGAGTTTTGGACACTGAGGCGCTGCTTATATCTTCTGGCACATAGCCCTTGTCTATGTATGCACCAATTCCGTCAAAATACCGCGTGTTGGCGGTTTGAATACAGGCTTCCAAAGCTCGTTCCACATCGAAATCAGCATTGCCTTTGATCACTGCATCGGCAATGACAGGTACGCTATGGTAGCCGATCATACACCAGTTTTCATTGGCATGGTGCGACCAGATGGGCAGCATTTTATGCACGCTCTGATCATAGTGGGCCATCATAGACCGGATCATATCCTGGTTGCGTGCGGGCTGTAGTATATTAAAAAGAGGATGCAAAGCACGGTAAGTATCCCAAAGGGAAAAGCTCGTATAGTTGATAAAACCATCGGCCTGATGGATATTTTGATCCAGTCCTTTGTACTGTCCATCTACATCCATGTATACAGTCGGCCCTAAAAAGGCATGGTACATGGCTGTATAAAAATTGGTCATTTCCCCATCACTGCCGGCATCAGCGGTAATTCTGTTAAGCTCCTTATTCCAGGTGGCCTGTGTTTGTGATTTAACCTGATCAAAATCCCATCCTGGCACTTCCGCCTGCATATTTTTAATGGCGCCCTCTGTACTCACCGGAGATAAAGCAAACCTGATCTTGATCTGCTCCCCCTCACTAGTATCAAAATCGAAATGCGCCCGTATCTTTTCGTTGGCAGCCTCTGGAAAGTTATTCTCCTGGTCAAATCGCCCCCAGAAACCACGATATGGATGCTTTTCATAGGTTTTTAGTCCATAGCTTTTGAATGGCTTACTGAAAGCCATGGCAAAATAGATGGTACGCGTTCTGGCCCAGCCGTTGGTAGACCTGTAGCCGGTGACAAGGGTATCATTTTCGACCCTCAAAAAGGCCCAGGTTGTTTTTTCATCGTAATTGTAAATCCCATACATCAGATCGAGGATGATGTGAGCTTTGTCCGACTCCGGAAAGGTATATCTGTGCATACCTACCCTGGTAGTGGCAGTCAGTTCAGCCGTAATATTGTAGTCATCAAGTTTAACCTTGTAGTAGCCGGCTTCAGCAGTCTCATTTTCATGCGAAAACACTGAGCGGTAGCCGGTCTCCGAATTTTTCGCAGTTCCAGGATTTAATTGCAACTCACCCACGGTAGGCATCACCAGGAAATCACCCAGATCGGAATGGCCCGTACCGCTGAAATGCGTATGACTAAAGCCCACTATGGTTTTATCTTCATGTTGATACCCGGCACAGTATTTATAAACATCTCCCGTATATTTCCCATTTACAGCATAAGGTATAGTATCCGTATCAGGACTTAATTGCACCATACCAAATGGCGCTGTAGCTCCCGGGTAGGTGTGGCCCATACGAGCCGTGCCTATCATGGGGTCAACATATTGGATTAAGTTTTTAGTATTGTCCTGCCCATAAAGGGTACAAGCCTGGCTTATAAAAAATAAAAAAAAGGAAACCTTTCTCATGATCTGTAGGTGTTTACTTGAAGTTCTGATGACACCATTAAAAATAGCAACTAAAAAGTTTATTCCTAATACACGCTGATCATGGAAGATGGCTTCTGATCAAATGCAGCTTTAGCAATTTTTTAAAATTCATTTCAATTTCTTAACCAAGAGATAATTTTTTCCTTCCATTTGTCGATCAGCAATTATGGATTTTTGCTCTAAAATCCGTTTTTGACAATGTTTTACACGCTTAAAATCAATGCGCTGGCTGAAAAAAACCACTCAAAAAATGAAGTACTGATCAAATTCAATAAAGATCCTCGTCACGGTAAGATCCATTTTATTACACTGGACTATAAAATGACCTCTAACATTTACAAAAGGAAAACCGGACAGCAGGCTGAAAAGTACCAAATTGAAATTACCTGTTATGATAACGGTGAGAAGGTGACCTACCTGAATACCCGAAAGGTGTTTTGCAAGAATAACTCATAGCTGGTGCAATAAGCGCATTCATCCCTCTCAGTGCAGATGGTTTATTTCCCCAAATAGCGTATTCAGGCAGCAACAACTCCTTAAGTGAAGTTGTTTATATGCTATTAAAACACAATTTTCTCACCTAACCCATACCCATATGAAAAAAATATCTACTCTCTTGCTTGCCCTATTCTTTTTGCTTCAACTTCAAGCGCAGGATCGTGGCAATTTAGTAAGCTATGAACTGATCGCAGAAAAAAATACTGATCAGATTGATGAACTACTGACTGAATCAGTCGGTGGCATTCCCGGTCTTTTTATTGGTTTTTTAGTGCCAACCACATTTGATGTCCGTGTTTACAAGGTAATTTACAACACCATCGATGGCCGCGGAAACCCGACCATTGCCTCTGGCGCCTTATATATTCCCCTGCCATATCCCGGTGCAGCCCCTCTTGCAGCATATTTGCATGGCACGATCATAGATGAGGCCAGCGTACCCTCTAACCTGATAGGTGTGGAAGGAGCGATAGGCTGGGCTATGGCTACAGATGGATATGTAGTGGCCTTGCCCGATTACATTGGTCTGGGTGAGAGCCCTGGCCCACATCCCTATGTTCATGCACAAAGTGAGGCCACAGCTTCTATTGATATGATGCGTGCGTCACGACAATTGTGCGGCATGATCGGAGTTGGTTTAAACGGTCAGGTCTTCATAGCAGGTTATTCTCAGGGAGGACATTCTGCGCTGGCCACTCAAAGGGAGATCGAGCGCCACCACGCCAGTGAATTTGATCTGGATTTTGTCGCAGCCGGATCAGGCCCTTATGACCTGTCCGGCACGCAAAAAAGCTTTGCATTTAGCAACCCGTATTACCCTAATCCTTCCTTTTTCCCTTATATCCTGCAAGGATATCAGGAAGTGTACCGAAACATATATAGCTCGTTGGACAAAGTTTACGTTCCGCCCTATGATGAAATGATACCTGTATTACTGGATGGCTCACTGTCTACAGAGGAAATAGATGCCCAACTACCGGCCAACTGGAAAACTATGTTCCGAAATGATTTCTTAAACGATGTAGCCAATAATCACTTTGATCCCGTGAATGTGGCTTTACGGAAAAACAATGTTTATGCCTGGGCTCCAAGAACCCAAGCCCGGTTGTATTACTGCACAGAAGACGACCAGGTAGATCCGGCAAACTCAGTTGTTGCCTGGTTTAATTTCTTTTTGAGAGGAGCGGGAGGACGTGTGGCTGCAGTTCCGCTGGGACCTTTTAAACATCGGGAGTGTGCACCCATAGCCCTGTTTGTGTCAAAACTTAAATTTGATGAGTATAGAAAAGATCAGCATGATGAACCAGGCACACATAAAGAATCCATCCTGGCATTACGCACTGAAACAGAAGCGCTGAATAATGAGCGCCTTACCGAATTTGTCAGGGAAGAGAATATTCCGGACCTGGCAGCACAGCTAAGGGAATATGGATTGACCAGTCTGGCCAATGTTGTTGAAAACCAGGAAAAACCAACAGCGCTGAAGCTATATCCAAACCCCGCTACTTCCTACACTGTACTTGATTTAAGTCAAATCAAAGACAATGTAAATACCATAAAAATAATCAGTCTGTCAGGAAAGACGGTGAAGGAAATTCCTGTGAAAGAAAAGTATGATACTTTTGAACTGGATGTTCGTGATCTTGACGCGGGGATGTACATTGTTGCTGTTGAAGGGGATGGAGTGTATTATGTTAGTTTGATGAAGGATTAGAAAATTTTGCAGGACCAACTCCGGTGACTTTAACCGCAGAGGTAAACTGAGAGGAAACAGAGATCACAGAGAAATCTCTCAATGTTCTCTAAGAGTCTCCGTTACCTCTGTGGTTTAAACCTCCATGCTCTTAGCATTCATCGCTCTTACGGCACGTTCTATTCCTGCGGGAGTCAGCGGAAACATGGGGATCAGTTCTTTCATCACCTGGATGGTGTAGGTGTGCGGCCAGTATCTTAGCGGCTCAGGGTTGAGCCAAACGCACTTTTTAAATTTTTGCGCTATTGCCTGCAGGTTTTTAATACTCAATGTACTTAGCTCATAAGGCGCCATGGCAGCATCACCAATGAAGAAGATCCGGTATGCTTTGTTATGCGTCAAGAGGTTTTCTACCGGTATGGACTTTGACCTGCGCTCATCGGTATAGATGCGGTCATAAATGGTGTTATGGAAGTAATATACCTCCAGGTCATGGGCAAAGCGTGTCTTCATTTTCCTGAAAAGCTTTTGCACACTTCTGACGTAGGGCGCCATTGAATAACCTCCATTGTCAATCAACACCATCACTTTCAGCTCTTCACTTTTTTCGCTCGACAGCTCCGGAATAAATAGCCCCCCACGTTTTAACCCTGATTTGATGGTCTGAGGCACATCCAGTTTCTCTATGGCGCTCTCTTCTATCACCCCTTTAATCGAGGCCAATGCTGCATCTACATTATCATCGTTGAGCAGCGCGTCCCTGTCGATAGGAAAATAGTTTTTGTCACCCATCACCTTTCTGGCCATCTTGCCCCCTCCCTGGCCACCTACGCGAATACCATTTTTAGCAGCACCTCCATGCCCGTAAGGAGAAATACCCCCTGTGCCGATCCAATGGCTCCCTCCCTGGTGTCGGCTTCTTTGCTGCTGGCGAACCTTTTCCATACGCTCCAGCAGTTCTTCGAGCGATAAGTCCGAGTAATCAGCCATTTTATCCAACAGGCGTTCTGCCGGCTCGCTGCCATTGTCAACAGAATCCTTATCCACCTGGTCGGGGTTGTCCTTATCCCAGATCTCTTTACCTGAGATCACTTCCTTGATGTCGTAGCTCGTCAGATGTACCTGATCCAGAAAGGTGTTGACCAACTCTTCATCAGTAAGGTCCCGATCCGCCTCATCCAAAAACTGGGTTTTCCATTGAGCAAAGGTTTCGGAGCGGAGAATGGCATCCTGTAATGTCTGTCCGGGTGTAATAGGTATGTGAAGGAAATACTCATAATAGGCCTTGGTGAACGGCCCTATGTCTGCCGGCTCTTTTACAACAATTCCTTTCAAGACATTGTAAACATCCCCAAGGGTCTTGATCAACCCTTTTTGCATGGCTTTACGAAGCAGGAGCAGAGTTCTTACATCTGCTTTTAAACCATGGGATCGAAATTTTTCCGGCAGCGAGCTTAACATATCAAAATTAGTTTAAACCTCCGAAAGCAGCATTGTTGGCGCCCAGCATACGGGCCACTCGCTCCATATCGGCCTGGGTTTTGATCAATGCGCCTATTCCTTCCAGTCCCTGGATCCTCTTCACCGCCTCTTTTGGCGCTATATCACTCATGTACTTCAGCCAATTCAGAATTTCACGTGTAGTAGGCGCCCTTTCCAGCCCCAGCCTTCGCAGATGATAGAAAACATCCAATGCCACCTTCACTACCTGCTCGTCCAGGACCGGGTGGTGCTTTTCAATGATCTTTGCCATCACCTCTTTATCCGGAAAATCGATGTAATGATAGATGCACCTTCCCTTAAATGCAGTGGGCAACTCCTGTTCACGATTGGAAGTGATGACGATAGCCGGCATATCTTTCTCCGAAATTTCGATCACCTCACCGGACTCCGGCATAATAAATTTTCTATGGCTCAGCGCATACAGCAGGTCGTTGGGAAATTCTCTGGGAGCTTTGTCTATCTCATCTATCAGCAGCACTGAGTTGGGCTTGCTATAGGCGATTGCGGCAGGTCCTTTTACCACATAGTCAGCCAGCGATTCGGGATTTCTATTGCCCGTGGTAAGTTTACTCGCCAGCCCTTTTTCCTCTCGCTGGGCATTGAGTATCTCTATTTGTGAATCACGCAGGTACTTCACATGGTCAAACCGCGCTACAAATTGTTCTATATTGCTTTTGGAGCCAACAGGATATACTTCCAGATCGAGCCCGCGGTCGTTTGCGTAATGGATGGGAAGATCGGTTTTTCCCGTTCCAGGCTCCCCTTCTATCAACAGCGGCATACCCAACACACGTGCCATGTGGAATGCCTGAGCCAGAGCAGGGTCGCATAAGTATTTATCTGATCCTATCCAGTGAGATGTTTCTGCCATAGTTATATTAAACTGCTTGCTAAAAATTTAGTTCAATTCCAATCCGCAAATATCCGATGGTTAGTTGGAAGTCTCAAGGATTTAGGGAAAATCCTCCTTTTGTGGCCCATCTGATCCGAACAGTCTTTACCTGACATAAGTCATAAAAAAGCCATGACATGCCTCATACCGGGTGAGCTACAAGGCTCCTACCTTTATCACTCATTAAAACCTGATTGCTATGACCAAGATATTAGTTCCCACGGACTTTTCATCATTTGCTTTTAGCGCTGCCAAAGCTGCGGTGTTCATTGCCAGGCAAACTAAAGCTACCATTTATCTCCTACATGTGGTCAATGCGCCTGCGGACTGGAGTGGCCTGTCAGCTCAGACAAAAAAGAAATATCCTAACATCGAAATCCAAATCAATGAAGCAGAGACCCAGCTTAAGAAGGTGGCAGCCGACAAGCTGTTTAAAGGCTGTAAGGTTAAGACATATGTAATTGGCGGCCTGATCTATGATCGGATTGCCGCCTTTGCGCAAAGCAATAATATGGACATGATCGCTATCGGAGCCCATGGCGCAGACGAAAAGGACAGGTTGTTTATAGGTTCCACTACCCAAAGGGTAATACGGACGGCTACATGTCCGGTCCTTTCTGTGAAGAAGAATACGGAGATCAAATCCATCAAAAAGATATTATTCACTTCCAATTTTGAAGAAAATGTATCGGATGCTGTTCGTACAGTTGAAAAACTAGCTTCAAAGACAAAGGCCGGAGTAGATTTTTTATACATCAATACACCGGGCAATTTTGCAGACACTGAAACAGCAGAAAAAAGAATGGCTAAATATGCTTCAAAATCACGAACAGTTAAGTTTAATACTTTTATTTACAATGAATCGGACGTGAGTAAAGGGATATTGAGCTTTATGGAAAGAAGTAAACCTGATTTGGTAGCATTGATCACTCACGGACGTAGAGGACAGCCTGCATATCACATGAGTGTTACTGATTCACTTCTGCTTCATGCCGGGGTGCCTGTACTAAGCTTTGTACTTGGAAAGAAGTAATGTGTTTTTCTTTGGAGCAATTGATCTTTCCGTTTAATTCGAACGACTACTTCGCTGGAGTATGTCTAAATACAGGCTCGCATACTCTTGGCGGTCGTTGGTCCCAGGGTCATAATTTAACGTGAGTTTGATATAAAATGCTTAAAAAAAGGGCAGTCATCCTATCCCGAAGGCTTTAAGGCTTTCGAGAGAAGGATCTTCCTAAGTTGCCGGCAGTATCCTTGAACTTAGTAAGATTCTTCGTGCCTCCCCGAGGCAAGTTCCATAGCCATTAACTTAAACACTCCGCTAGGAACTCAATGCCTGTAGACCTCATAAAATGATGGAATAACTCTAAATCCAATCATTTTTATTCCTGGCATTGAGTTATCACCTCACCCTTGAACAGGCTGAAATAAAAGCCACAGAAGAACCGCCCTCTCCTCAAGGAGAGGGATGTACAGACTGTAGTAAAAGCACAGGCTTTTGATGGGTGTGAAACATGTATTTTCTAAAAGTCATAGTTTCTTTAAGTTACCGCGTATGTCCTCTGGAACTATATTGACTGTTAAGTTAACGGCTATGGAAGCAAGTTCGGGACAGGCAGAATGACCTTAAAAAGAGGTTTTCAGGTTATTTTTGGATACGAATACAATTTAATCGGTTCTACTATATCGAACTCACGTTAATTTAACCAAAGATTTAAAATATGTACCAATCCCATTGATTTAATTTTCTCTTTCCTCCTCCAAAAATATGAGGGGTTTCTCTGATGGTTATCGGGGACATCCCTGAAAACAGGGATATATCCTGATGATCCTATTCACCCTACCGGATCATTGATCCCGGCGATGTATGTTTAAACACCCTTGTTTAGCGGCTGAATCACAAGTTTTTATCAAAGATTTACTGATTTATGTAAATCCGTGATTCCCCTGACTACTTCCACAATGCTTCTTTTCAAATTGTACCTACCAAAGTTTGTACGTCTAAAACCAACTTACTCATGTTCAAGCAACCAATAGCTATTATCGGTATGTCCTGCCGGTTTCCCAAAGTCCAGAGCCTGCAGGATTTTTGGAACCTCCTGAAAAACGGAGAAGAGACCATCGAAGAGATCAACCGTTGGGATATTCAAGCATATTTCAACTCTGACAAAAGTGCCAGGGACAAAACGCACCAGCGTCACAGTTCTATGCTGAAGCATATTGACGACTTTGATCCTTTATTTTTTAACATCTCACCGGCTGAAGCCGCAGAAATGAGCCCTTCGCAAAAGCTGATGATGGAGCTGGTATGGGAGTGTATTGAAAACAGCAACACGGCATTTGATCATATTTCCGGGAAAAAGGTAGGGGTTTATGTCGGGAATATATGGAGTGACTTTGAACACCTGAGAAAACATAAGTATGCCGAGGTGACGTCTCATTCGGCTGTGGGGCAGTCTGCCAATATCATTGCCAACCGCATTTCTTTTTTTTATGGTTTTTCAGGTCCCAGTCTGGTGGTTGACACAGGCTGCTCATCATCGCTTGTAGCCCTTCACCTGGCCTGCCAAAGCTTATGGGATGGCTCAACAGAACAGGGCATAGTTGGCGGTATAAATCATATGCTCGACCCGGACCAAAATATACTGCTTTCCAAATTTGGCGGTCTTTCTGCCAGGGGCAAATGCAGCACATTCGATGAAAATGCTGATGGTTTCGTCCGGGGTGAAGGAGGTGGCGTGCTGCTATTAAAAAGGCTTTCCGATGCAGAGAGAGATGGAGATCACATCTATGCCGTTATCAAAGGCAGTGCTATCAACAACAATGGCTTTAATGAAAACTTACCCGCCACCAGTGTAAAAGGACAAATGGATGTACTTGAGGAAGCTTATCGTGACTCAGGTATACAACCTCACGAAGTCCACTACGTTGAGGCTCATGGCACCGGCACACAGCTCGGGGACCCTACGGAAAGTAAGGCGTTGGGTACTTTTTTTAGTAAGAATCGTAAAAAGCCGCTGCATGTGGGTTCGGTTAAAACCAACATCGGCCATTTGGAAGGAGCAGCAGGCATGGCTGGTTTGATAAAGACAGTATTGGCCATCAATAACAACAGTCTTCCCAAAAACCTTAATTTCAATAAGCCCAATCCGAAAATAGATTTTAACGGCCTCAATCTAAAAGTGCAGGCGAAACATACCCCCTGGCCTGTTGTAAACGGGGAAACCCGGAAAGCCGGCATCAATTCTTTTGGCTGGGGAGGCACCAATGGCCATACCGTAATTGAAGAATATAGACCTACGAAAGACAGAAAAAGCACCAGGTATAAACACCACCATCAATTTGTGTTACCCATCTCGGCTCGTTCAGAAAAAGCATTGGTAGATTATGCCAGGGCATACAAACATCACCTTGAGTTCAACATCAATGGTATTGTGGATGAGTTTATCAATGTAGCCACAGCAGCCGCTCTGCGAAGGCCTCGCTTTGAGTTTGGAAAGTTGTTTGCCGCTGATGGCAAACTTGAAATGATAGAAAAACTGGATAGCTATATAAAAGATCCTGATGCTGCCTTCTCTACATTGGAAAAGCAGAAAATAGTATTTGTTTTCCCCGGCCAGGGCTCTCAGTGGATAGGTATGGGCCGTGAATTATACAAACAAGAACCTGTTTTCAGAAAGATGATCGATAAATGTGAAGCTGCATTTTCAAAATACTGCGACTGGTCATTAATAGCACAATTGCAAGCCGATGCTGACACGGGCCGGCTAGACGAAATAAATGTTATCCAGCCTGCACTATTTGCTATGCAGGTGGCCCTGGCCAGGCTATGGCAATCGTTCGGTATTGAGCCTGATGCCGTTACCGGACACAGCATGGGTGAAGTAGCTGCCGCTTATATTTCAGGGAGTATCAGCCTAAGCGATGCTGCCAAAGTGATCTGCACCAGAAGCTCCCTGATGAAAACCGTCAGCGGTAAGGGAGGCGCTATGGCCGTAACTGAGCTAACAGTAGCTGAGGCCAATGAGATCATCAAAAAATACAGGGGCTTGTCAGTAGCTGTAAACAACAGTCCGAAATCTACAGTAATAGCAGGAGACCAGTCTATGATAGAAGCCCTGCTGGAAGAATTAGCAGCTCTCGGGAAGTTTTGCAAGCAGGTAAAAGTTGATGTAGCATCTCATAGTGAACAGATGGAGCCACTGAAAGACTCTCTGGCTCAAGCGATTAAAGATCTTAAGCCACAAAAAAATACGATTGCCCTTTATTCAACCGTAAAAAATCAGGAAGTGTCCGGTGAAACGCTGACAGCAGCATATTGGGTCAATAATCTAAGAAATGGGGTTCAGTTTGCCGGTGTAATGGAGGAGCTGATCAAAAATGAATACAATGTTTTTATCGAGGTCAGCCCCCATCCCGTGCTTACCACTTCAATCAATGAGTGTATGGAAGCCTTCAAAGGAAATGGTTTAGTTTCCGGTTCTTTATACAGAAACAAACCTGAAACAGACGAACTGTACAGCAACTTTGATCTGCTTTATCAGCAGGGATTAAAGGTAAACTGGAAGAAATTTTACAATGATCCGATTGTTCCATTTGTTACGTTACCGCCATACCCGTTCCAAAGAGCCACCTACAGCCTGACTGAACGAAAAGTCAGCCTTCATTCAAAACGCGAAGGGCATCTGTGGATAGCCAAAGAGGTGAAGCTGGCCCAAATGAACCATGTTCACTTTTGGGAAGCCCAGCTAGGGTTGGATGAGTTCCCTTTCCTTAAAGATCATACGGTTGCCGGCAAGGTGGTACTTCCCGGTGTCGCCTATGTGGAAATGCTACATGCTGCAGTGGCACAGCTAACGGGTCGGCAGCAACTGGATATCAATAGCCTGATGTTCAAATCAGCTATTGTTTTAAGCAATGACGAAAAAACAAACATTCAGTTGAAGATCGAAGACAAAGCAGGTGAAAACAAATTCCATTTTTATGAATTAAATAACGACCAGTGGGTAGAAACCGCCAATGGTACTTATCAGCTAAATCCATCTCATAAACAGGAAACCAATAATACCCCTGATTTTGAAGGCACTATTCCTCCGGCAGCGCTGTATCAGCAACTACAAAGTCTGGGGCTCAACTATGGACCTGATTTTCAAGGAATAGCAAAGATTAAAACCGATGGCAACCACATTCTGGCCGCTGTCAGGGTGAAAGAAAACCTGAGGTATCACCTCAGCCAATATGGCTTTCACCCGGCAGTGCTGGATGCCTGTATGCAAACATTATTTACCACGCAAACCAATACTACTGACAAGGCTGCAACCACCTATCTTACAGGTATAGACACCCTTCAGATACTTGGTTCAATAAGCTTTTGCGATGAGCTGTTGGTAAGCGCCGAGATCACCAGGCAGGAGACATCCGGTGGAGGTCAACTAATATCTCTAACTGCCAATGCCACTATTGCTGATGTCACAGGAAAGGTTTTGCTAAAGATCAAGGGCCTGAGCGGCAAGATCTTTAGAGTGGAAGACGCTCAGGAGGCTAAAGACAAGTGGTATCACCATATTAAATGGATACATGGACAACCTGAGTTAAAGGATAATTCGAGAAAATCGTGTTTAGTTGTAGCACCGGAAAGCACAGATGATATAACGCCCTTTTTATCAGCATTGAGAGAAGCAGGGCATGATCTCCACCTGACAAACACCCAGGAGGAAATAACTAATATTGATAACATTGATGAGATCATCTATTTTGATAATACCAGGGAGGATCCATCATCTACAAAACCAGCCCTGGATCTGATCCGGTTTCTACAGTGTCTGGAATCTAAAAAACTGTTGCGTTATCCAAAATTAACAGTGATCACCCATGGCGCGTATTCGATCAAATCTGCTCATATCAATATGTCTACCGCACAGGTAATTGGGGTGAGCCGTGTGGCTGCCAATGAACTATCGCAGTATGAATTACAAACAATCGATCTTAGCTATAATCCCAATGTTTTAGAGTTAAAGACACTGGCCCAATTGATTACCCAACGGCCTTCGGATGAAAAAGAAGTGGCCATTCGAAATGAAGAGGTATATTTTGCCCGTCTTGAGCATTATGAGCCGGAGCTTTGCTTTGATAAAAATACTTTCTCCGGATCAGGATATCATCTGATCACCGGGTATAAGGGTATTGCCTTCACCGTTGTCGAGTGGATGTTTACCAGAGGTGCTCGCAACTTTTGCCTTCTAAGCAGAAGCAATACTATGGACCGGGCGCTTGAAAGCAGGGTCAGGGCTTTGGTAAAACAGGGCGCCAGATTTAAAATCGTAGACTGCGATGTGTGTGACAGTAATAGTTTGAGTCAGGTGCTGGATACACTTGAAAATGAGGCCGGCCTTAAAAGCATTGTTCATGCAGCGGGCCTTATCAAGCCTGAGCAGATCACCGAACTGACAGCAGAGGAATTTGACAGAATAACAGGGCCAAAAGTTCAGGGCGCCTGGCACCTGCATCAGGCTAGTAAAAACTATCAACTCGACCACTTCATCATGTTTTCTTCTGCGTCCTGCCTGCTAGGCCTTAGCGGACAAGCCAGCTATGTTGCAGCCAATACTTTCTTAGATGCACTGGCAGCTTACCGTCAAAAGCAACATTTACCTGCTCTCAGTATCAACTGGGGGGTAATGACAGATGCCGGCATGGTGGCTTCCGCCAAAAATCTTGAGAAATTTGCCGAAGCCGAAGGATTTATTGCTACCGAAATGCAAACCGCTGTCGAAGCTTTTGACAGTATATTCGATCGCTGCCCAGCCAATATGGGGGTGTTCAGGTTGGAAGCCGAAAAAACTGCCGAACATTTCCCGGCATTGGGCGCCAGCAACTATTTAAGTGCAATACTCCTTAAAAAAGAAACTACCGGGGAAGGCCAAAGCCTCATCAAAAGGTTAGAAAATGTTCCTAATGCAGATGAATGGTTGAAAGCATTTGAGATTCACCTCAAAAAACTGACCGCCAGCATCATTAAAACTTCAGAAGATCAACTGTCCATCAGCATGAAATTTAAAAGCCTGGGGATAGACTCGCTGATGGCAGTACAGTTCAGAAATAAATTGGAAAAGGAACTCAATATAAAACTCTCTGTAGTTGACATCTGGGAACATCCCACTATTTCCGAATATGCTTCATTTTTAGTAGAGAAACTATTCAAGGTGAACGCCTATAAGGACAAAGCCCCATCAGAACCTGCCATCTCAGCATCCATTAAAACTTCAGTCTGTACAACGCAACTGGTATGTTTTCATGATGCCGGTGGAAATGCCAGCCTATATGAAGGATGGGATGAAAAACTCAATGATGACATACAACTGATCACCGTTGAGTTACCTGGCAGAGGGCAATCCTCTTCTTTAGAGCCATTCTTAGTGATGAAACATGCAATTCAAAAGATCACTGATGCACTTATTGGCATTGTTGATCAGCCGGTCATTTTCTTTGGACACAGCATGGGCGGGCTGTTGGCCTTCGAGGTGATCCGCGAACTTAGACGAAGGAAGAAAAAGCTCCCTGTAACCCTGATTGTATCATCCACCCCGCAGTTGGGCTCCTATGACAGACGCCAGTTAGATCACACGATGGATGATAAAGTGCTTACCAGGCGCTTTCCTCACCTGAGCCAAAAGGCTATTGCTGATGATGAGCTTAGAAGTTTCCTCATACAATTACTTAGAAACGACCTGGCCCTCCTCGACAGCTATCAATATCAGTTTGAACCACCTGTGGATGTAGAGATCATAGGCATCCATGGCAAAAGTGATGAAACGGTCAGCAAAAAGCAGGTGGAGTTATGGAGCAATGAAACAACAATGGGATTCAGGTTGGTACAACGTGATGGTGACCACCATTACCTGCGAGCTTGTACCGATTTCGTAACCCAGCTAATCAATAATGAAATGAATAATCGATCACCAGAATACATAAACCGATGAATATGGAACTACAAGACGTTGTACCTAAAATAGCCAAAGATGTTATAGGCACCTGGAAACTGGTATCCTGGACGTTCAAAAATGAGCATGGAAAAGAAGTGAATTACTTCGGTACAAATCCGGCTGGAATACTCATGTACACAGAAAGCGGGTACATGAGCGTACATATCATGAAGGAAAACAGAACTAAGTTCAAAAGTGAAGGGATGTACGATGGCACCTCCGAAGAAATTACTGAAGCCTTCAAAACTTACTTCGCTTACTTCGGCAAGTTTATAGAGAGTGCACCTGGTGTATTACGACATACTGTAGAAGGTGGCACCTTCCCCAACTGGCTTGGCAATGTCGAGGAAAGATATGGAAAGATCATGGGTAATAAGCTTGTGCTTTCTACTCCACCGATACATACTGAAGGCCGTGACATTGTATTTGATGTTGTATGGCAAAGGGTATAGTGATGAAGCGACACTTCCCTGAAGCGCTGATGTAATATATTGTTTGTTAGCCATAGAAGAAGGTCATATTAAAGCAATAAAATAGCCCAAAGGAAGATGTTATAAGCAAATTAATTTTATCAAAATACTGAATTACAGTCAATTGCAACAAAGTAATAAAATGCCACCAATTATATTACATCAACATTATTGATGCTGACATTAAAGTACTTTCAATTTTTGTAAATAGTAAATTACTAGTTCTCAACCTTTAAAACATTAATCACATGAAATGAAGCATAAACTCCAGGCATCTTAAATTACACCAGCCGCGATAGTCAATCAGGACAGGCCCCGATAGTGATATAACGATCGGGAGGCGGGATGAAAAAAGTTTATTGCGAATTCCATGTGGCCATTGAAAATCAAATTATATACACATGAACCAAATAAGTGAAATCAAAGGAAAATCTCTTTTAAGAGAGAAGAATCTAGAGGTCACCTACGACCCTGACACCAACATTCTGTTTTGCCGTTGGATCGGCTTTCAGAATAAAGAGAAGATCATGACCAGTGGCAAAAAAATACTGGAGTTGTTTAAGCAGCAAAAGAATTGCGCCAAAATTCTCAATGACAATCGTGAAGTAACTGGTCCATGGCAGGATGCCGCCGAATGGACGGCTAAAGAGTGGTTTCCTCAAATGGAGAAGGCAGGTCTGAAACACTTTGCATGGATTTTTTCCGACAATATTTTTGCCGAATTATCGGCGAAGAGCGCTCAGCCAAGTTCCGATATCGTTACCACGTTCAAGTCATTCAATGAGGCCGTGGAATGGCTAAATTCGAAGCCCTGATTTAGTGTCTCTGAGAAAACGTCAATGTCGGCGTAACGCTTGCCCAAAAAATGGTGATCCCGACAGTGGTAACAGTTGTATGGGACTCCATTCATGGACTTCGCATCTGTGTGCCATAGCAATTTGGTGCCGCGCTTGACCTTGACGTTTTTCTTAAAGCCACCTGGAGTTTTCCTACAAGCACTAACAAACCCCGTATTGATTGGTCATTCAAGAACAGGGGTATTTTTATATATACTATCGTTTTATTGGCACCTCATCCCCATAGGTTGTGATCCACCAGCCGTAAAGTAATTCCTAAACCTTGATGAACCCTTTGGCGTTGTTAGCCTGTGTCGAATGGCCCGGCATTATAAAAAGGGACAAATAATTTTCAAAACATTGTCTTAGAAATAAAACCCCCCTAACTTTAGGCTGGTTTTATTCATCTATACATCTATGGAAATACTTCGACATGCACATTCCGGACTGCGTTGGCTGGTCTTACTTTCACTTATTATTGCCATTCTAAATGCAATAGGAAAAACAGGCGGGCAGAAAGCATTTACAGATAAAGATAAGAGGACCGGTCTTTTTGCGCTGATCTTCACCCATCTCCAGCTTCTACTCGGCCTTGTGCTGTATTTTACCAGCCCGAAGGTAGTATTTTCCTCTGCAGCCATGAAATCCGATGTACTTAGGTTTTTCCTGGTGGAGCATTCGTTATTAATGCTTATCGCTGTAATATTGATCACTATAGGCTATAGTCGCTCAAAAAAGGCTCAGGAGCCAGGTAAAAAATTCAAATCCATACTGATATTTTACCTTTTAGGGTTACTACTTATACTAGTCGGCATACCCTGGCCGTTCATGGATTATGGGACATCCTGGTTCTAACAATATCGGATCACGGCTTGAGGTACAGCAGGGCGACATCACACAGCTACAGGTAGATGCCATTGTAAATGCAGCCAACAGCTCTCTGCTGGGAGGTGGCGGTGTAGATGGCGCCATACATCGTGCTGCCGGTCCGCGATTGAAAGAATATAATCGCACCCTAGGAGGCTGTGATACCGGTGATGCCAGGATCAGCCCTGGTTTTGACCTTCCCGCAAGACATGTGATCTCTACCGTGGGGCCCGTTTGGAAAGGGGGGCAGCAAAAGGAAGACGAACTACTAAAAAGCTGCTATAAACGTAGTTTGGAAATAGCTGTACAAAACCATGTCCGCACTATAGCCTTTCCATGCATCAGTACCGGCATCTATGGTTTTCCATTTACAAGTGCAAGTAAGATCGCCGTTGATACTATTTATACCTTCTTGCGGCAGAACGAAACGATAGAAAAGGTCATTTTAGTAGCGTTTTCAAATGAAGACTTTTACTCATTAAAAGAGATTGTCAGTAACCAACTTAAAAAATAGTCTATTTAGTCTTTTTTCTTACATCTCCCCGCTTATCAAATATGGCTATTTGTCTTTGTGGGGATTATTGCGCACATTACAACATTTTATTGCCCGGCTAAACCCAAACGCTACCGGGAGTCCTTTTACTTTTCATTGTTTATATGGTTGGCAAAATTGTAGTTATTGGAGATTCCTCGGAAGATTTTAGTTGTCTCAGGAATCAGCTAATGACCCTTGGATATGACCGTGAGGAAATTACCAATATCAGCTTTCAGGAGCTCGGCGACTTAATAGTTGTCGAGGCTGAAGAACTGGTGTTTTTGAGCCTATCACATACCAATCAACCTCCACTTGAAGTTTTTTCATACATCCAGGAACTGTTTTCTGAAAAACCAATCATTGTTCTTTCAGATAAAGAAGATCCGGGTATCAGCAAACAACTCATTAGCGTGGGCGCGCAAGACTACCTCGTAAAAGAAACTTATGATCAATTTTTGCTCAAAAAAGCCATACGATATGCCATTGAACGCAGATCTCTGCTCAAGCAGGTAGCTCATGCCAAAAATGACTATGAAAAGCTATTTCTACACCATCCTAATCCGATGCTGGTCTTTGACAGAGATACACTTTGCTTTCTAAGGGTAAATCATGCTGCAACAGAACAATATGGATATTCAGAATCTGAATTCCTGAAACTTACACTTAAGGATATTCGCATCAGGGGAGACCACTCTAAATTAAATAGATTATATAAAAGCCTCATAAACAGTGAACGCCTTCATGACGTGGGCATATGGACACATAGAAAAAAGACAGGAGAAGAATTTTACGCCCACATATATTGGTTGCCAACAAAATTTGAAGGTCGTAAGGCTCAGTTGCTCGTTGCCATAGATGAAACTGAAACCATTGTAAATGCCGCAAGGAACGAGGAGCTCACAAAAGAAATAAAAGCCTATGCTGACCGCATTAACAGCATCCTTGAAAGTATAACCGATGGTTTTTTTGCTGTGGATAATGAATGGAAGTTCACCTATGTAAACAGGGTATTTGAAAAAACTTTCGCACGTAAAAGGGAAAATTTAATAGGCAAGAATGTATGGGAGGTTTTTCCTGCCAAATTTGGAGAAAAGATAGCCCCTCGATATGAAAGAGCCATGCGCACAAGAAAGCACTTCAACTTTGAAGAGTATTTTGACGCACTGGACATGTGGTTTTCGGTTTCCGTATACCCCTCGGAAGGCGGGCTGGCAGTATACATTCAGGATGTTACCAAATCACGGAAACTTAAGGAAAAGATCTTTAATGATCAGATCAACCTGAATGCCCTCATCAATAACACGGACGACCTGATATGGTCCATTGATAAAGATCTCAACCTCTTGTCGGCAAATGAAGCATACAAAAAAAGGATGCGGTCTTTTAGCCAGACAGAAATCAAAGAAGGCCGACCGGTTATTCTGAAAGATGCGGATAAAGAGCTTCAGGAAAAGTGGACAAGCCTGTATAAAAAGGCGCTGACAGGCCAGAGCTATAATATGGAAAGTGCTGCCAACACTACAGATGGAAGCATATTTTATACCGAAGTAAGCTTTAACCCTATAAGAAATCCACAACAAGAGGTAATCGGTGTTGGATGCTATGCCCGCGATATTACCGAAAGGAAAAAACACCAACTTATGATCGAGCACCACAACCGCTTATTAGAAGATATCGCCTGGAAGCAATCTCACAAGATGCGCGGACCTGTGGCAAGCATACTGGGCATTATGCAGATCTTTGATTTCGATGACATGGATAATCCATTTAACCATGAGCTACTTCAACATCTAAAAAACACTACAGAAAAACTCGATGCCATGATCAAGGATATAGTAAGCTCCACAGCAGCGCTCGATCATGATATTTTTAATGAAAACGGATCGGCAAACACCCTGTAGGTAGATTAACCGATAAAATTGTATCTTTAGACACTATGAAAAATCTCCTGTTACTGATTGTCTGTTGGCCGTTGTGGACTATAGCACAGGTAGAATATAATTTTGAAATGGAGCCTTCAAAAACAAACTGTCATGAGCTTCCTGTCAGCTTCAATTCAACGGAGAAAGCCATTGAGACGCTGAAGTCCACCACTTTCAGGTTGCAAGAGTCTATTAAAATATCACGCTACCGTAGTCCACGGGCAGCACAATTTTACTCCTGTGACGGACTCACAGGCTTTTTGATGGTAGAGGAAACTGAGGATATACTGATGGTATACCGGGCCGTTCCACAGGATGCCTGGAGTCAGTTCAGCAATTCAACTGATCCCATAGGGTATTATGAGAATAACATCAAAGGTAAATATGCAACAGTTGAATAACTACCGGGCACTTACAGGCATGCTACTTGCCTGGCTCTTATCGGCATGCAGCCAGCCTGAAAAAGCGGACGAGCAAGTATTGATTACCGCGGACATAGCGTTTTCGGAAATGGCAGCAACTGACGGTGTTGGAAAGGCGTTCATCCACTATGCCGACAGCAATGCCATGATCGTTCATGAGCGGCAACATCCAATGAGCGGACTCACGGAGATCACAAAAGCTTACAGCAGCTTCCCGGCTAGCACTTCTTTGTCGTGGCGGCCACTACATGCTGAAATTGCTGCTTCAGGAGATCTTGGTTATACCTTCGGAGAATATGAACTGACTGCAAATGACTCTACAGCCCGAAAGGAGTATGGTTATTATATTACCGTCTGGAAGCGGCAACCCGATGGCTCGTGGAAATATGTATTTGATACAGGCTCGGAGAAGCCGTTGAATTGACGGATCATCCCCATTCACTTTGTAGAAAAAAATCCTCTGTTTGATGAGCAATAGTGCTCATAAGCTACTTAAAAACGCAACTATACATGCCCGAAAACGCATGGTACGGAACTTGAACACACCTGATAAAAGAGGAGCTTTCATGATCAAAACTTTCGATAGAATAGAAGTACCTGCCCTGGGATTTGGAACCTGGCAGTTGCGCAACAAGGCGTGTAGAAATGCTATTATCCATGCGCTGGAACTAGGTTACAGGCATATTGATACGGCCCAGGCCTACGATAATGAACAAGATGTTGGAATGGCACTGGAAGAAGCCGGTATTTCAAGAGATGAAGTATTTCTCACCACCAAGATCCAGCCAGACAGGCTTTCCGGAGACCAGGTGCTAAAAAGCTTTGAAAAAAGCCTGGAAAAACTCAAAACAGATTATACAGACCTGTTGCTGATCCACTGGCCATCCACTGACGGCATACCACTCGAGGAAACACTTGAAGCCATGAAGTTACTTAAAGCCGATGGCAAAACCCGGTCAATAGGCGTCAGTAATTTCTCACCGAAACTCATCGAAGAAGCCCTGTCGATTGCTAACATTTTATGTAACCAGGTAGAATATCACCCGTTCTTGAGGCAACAAAAGCTACTTGAGCTTTCCAATAAACATGACCTGATGCTCACTGCGTATAGCCCTCTGGCAAAAGGAAAGATCGCTGACAACCCTACATTGCAAAAAATAGCGCAAAAATATAATAAAACACCTGCTCAGATCACCCTCAGATGGCTCGTCCAGCAGGAAAATGTAGTTACCATTCCAAAAGCTGCAAATCCCGAACACAGGGCATCAAACTTCAATATTTTCGATTTCAATTTAACAGAAGATGAAATGAATATGATCTTTGCTCTCGAAAATGGCAAAAGACTCATTGACCCCGACTTCGCACCGAATTGGGATGAATAAATATCAGGGAAGCTCAATGTACTTTGCATGACGAATTCTACCAGGTCCCCTCTCCATTACTACTTCGTGTTATCATGAAAGACGCCAATGTATGCGTTACGCTTAGTCCAAAAATACTCATCCCGAGGCAACCAACAGCTTCAGTTGATTTTGAGGATAATGACATTACACCATCATTAACCACGGAAGAAACTGAGGAAACAGAGATCGCAAACTACCACGTCATCCAAATTTTCGTAGAGCAACGGAGAAAATATTCAGGATCCCCCAGATCAATGGCAGAAGCTAAAGCCCGGACACTGCCGGTAGCGAGGAGATCCCGGATCTTCCCATATAGCTATCGGGGTACGTCCGGGATGACGGCATTGTAAATTGAATAGCACCTTGGTTATCAACATGTAATGAAAACCTGTCATTGGTGGATACACCCGTACAGGACTCCGCTTTTTGGAACTTCATTCAGCTCTTTGGCGGGAACACTGCCCCAACACCATCAGGCAAAAAGTCCCTCCCCGGTAACCTCTTCTTCTTAATTCCCACTAACCTGCCAACCATAATTAACTAAACTTAATTTTATGAAAAACAAAAAGTTAAAACTTGATGAGCTCAAAGTAAAGAGCTTTGTGACTCAAACCTCAGACCAGAACTATGAAACCATTAAAGGTGGGGGTGATTCCAGATTTGATGCCTGCCCGTCAGCACCGGTAGGCTGTGACTTTCAAACTGTAATCGGGTGCACTATTACAATACTACGAACCCTGAATTGCTCATGGGACGATGGCTGTGGCAGTGCTTTGGGATGTATCGACACCAGACTGACAAAGACAGTCGTTGATCCATTCCCTGGTGTCTAAACTGAAATAATAATGACGGGATTCTTCCTTGTACCAACAGGGGAAAATCCCCCATTATGAGCCTTGAAAGGCTATTTTGCACCTAATCCTGGTAGTTATTTTGTAGTTTTGATCAGATGATCTTAAGGATATCATCAACCATGATAATGCTTAAACCAACTAAAATTTTACTGTCATGAAAAACAAAAAATTAAAACTCGATGAACTGAAGGTAAAAAGCTTCGTTACAGAAGACATCAATGACCATGCTGAAACCATAAAGGGAGGAGGAATCGTCATCAATCCTTCATGGATAGACGGATGCCGGTCAGCGCTCATTCAATGTGACCCACTTACAGTGGCCGGTTGTGGTACCACCACAATTCCGACATCCAGGATCTGTTCATGGAATGATGGCTGTGGAAGCGCACTAGGCTGTACAATTACAACCATTGAAACAGGTATCACTGTTAATCCTTTCTAAAGGACCTGAAAAACCCCGAGGGGCCCAATTTCCTCAATACCCAGACCGGGCTCTTTTGGGGTTTACCTGTTTGCATGTGTTCCGTACGGCACCGCTTCTAACGTATATCCCTCCTTCTCCAACATTGCAATCACACCCTCATTTGACCCCAGATGTCCCGCCCCGACAGCAATAAATGTAGGCTTTTCGTGAATGAACTCCTTTATTGCCGGTATCCACTGCTTATTTCTTTCATGTAGCAGGACATCAAGATGTTTCCTGTATTCGGGATTCTCAATGAAAAGGCTATACAACGCATCAATATCCTTATTTTTGTAATGCTTGATCATTTGAGCCAATTCTCCTTCCCTATCATCCTTTTCCTTCAGCGCTGCAAATATCCATTCGATCTGATCCGTAGCAGGAATGCTATCAAAGACCCCCATTTGATATTCCACCGTTTCCAAACCTTCGATCTCAATACCAGCCTGCTGTGACATTCTGAGAAATTCCATTTCAAAAGAAACAGGCTGCTCGCAGCGCAGCAACTTAACCACTATCATAGAATAGAGTGTAAATGGTTTCATTACGCCTAACTGCTGCATACTCATACCATAGTTGGCTATAAGAAAACCATCCAATTGGCTCAATTGACCGGAAGTCAACTCAGATGAAATATTCTTCCCACCAGCATTCATTGATAGCCGGGTCATTTTCTGCATCATAGTCGGGTCATCGATATCCAACTCCATTACCACCTGCTGAGTCGAGGCAAAGCAGTTTACCACAACAGGGTCCATTGTGAAATCTTCCGGACATAGCATGTGCATGGTTCCATACAAGTATGAAGGACGGGGCAAATCGTTACCCGTTATTTTCCACAACAAAGAAGACTCCTCGCCTCGCTGAGCTAATGAATCAAAAAATAAGCATCCTGAAAACAGGCCTACAAGCACGAAAAATATTACACGATTAGATTTCATAAAATTTTAGCTTAGATTGCTATTAATAGAAAAAAGCAAAACCGGCCTCACACATATCCATAGATGTTGGTTTTAGCTTGTCATTCACTTATATGGCCATCTTCTCAAAGATATGTTTATAATTTATAATAAAATCCACAAGAACCCCATCCCTTAAAAAATCGCTATAAAAATCTTAAAAGATGGGTATAATATTTTTAATTATTGACTCGTTAGTACATCAAAATAGGTGTTGCAACAGCATTAGAAGTTGACATAAGAAAGTCAATTGGGTATATTTAAAATGTTGTCAGTCACACAGACCTTTGACAACATGTGGTGAAAAGCATCATGAAAGCCCTCAGTGACCGGATTAATCCACCAACCAGTTTTTCCGGTCCATTGAGGCACCACCTGCAAATTTTCCTGCCGGGCATTTCCGAATCTAGCTATTCCCACCCCAGGTTGTAATATTTCACTCTGGAATCACCATTTTAGCAGACTCACATCGCAAAACCTGCAAAATATCGCAAAAACTTACACGCATGTGATAATTATCAAAATAAACATTAAAGGAATAATAGTCTTTCCTGAATGCGAAATAAATAGGTTTTTAATGCAATACATTCTCAACACACCAGGGTAAACACTGAAGAATAATTCAGGGTAAGCCCTTACATATGGCATTCCGGAAGATTTTTAAACTATAAAATCTGTCATGAGTAGTACACGGTGTGGGAGCGACAAAAAAAATCACTATATTTTAGTTTGTTTTGTATTTTAGGCTATTTGCCAAAATCAGGCTTTGCAAAGACAATGGATCCTCAGGCATTTCGAAGAGACAAGGGTCCTATTTTTTAAGTACGTTTTGCCATTGCTTCAGCCATTGGCCTAACGTTGAAGTGTAGCATAAACATAAGGAATGAATTTTTCGCTGTTTAAATTGAGAGATGTATCTATTCGGACAAAGATCATTCTTGGTCAATTTTTTCTAATAGTACTAGTATCCGTCTTTATTTACAGTTATTACCCTAAGCAGCAAAAAGAACTGGCATTGCAGGCTGTGGAGGGTAAAATCGAAAGTATATCCAATATGTTCTCCATAGGTGTGGGCATAGGTATGGGAGAAATG
The DNA here is from genome assembly GCF_000331535.1 of Fulvivirga imtechensis AK7. Classification (GTDB taxonomy): domain Bacteria; phylum Bacteroidota; class Bacteroidia; order Cytophagales; family Cyclobacteriaceae; genus Fulvivirga; species Fulvivirga imtechensis. Next base: position 69,152 of record NZ_AMZN01000010.1, read on the forward strand.
GATTTAGTGGCAGTATCCGAAGCCCTGGAATGGGCACACTCTGACAGTTCGGTTATCTACATTTCTATACTTAATACAGATAGTCTGGAAATCGCCTCATTTAATCCGGACAACGTGCAGGTACCAAAAGAGCTGACCCTCTCCGAAGGATTGCTGGAGGTAAATGGTATAATTTTCAAAGAATCAAAAATTCTCTATCAAGGCATAATATTTGGCAACCTGTTCATTGGCTATTCATTAAATAGAATAGACCAGGAAATTGCGAAACTTAAAAAGACCACTCTTTATTTCTGCCTTGCATTATTGACGGTAGGCGGTGTATTATCAGTGATCATCGGAAATATGATCACCAGTAATATCCGTAACCTGGATAATGCTGTTAAGGCAATTTCGAGTGGATTGAAAAACACCAGGGTGAAAGTCAAGAGTAATGATGAAATGGGCAAGCTGGGAGCGGCCTTCAACAACATGCTTGATAACCTTGAAAGATCAAGAGATGAGCTTTTGGCATATTCAGAACAGCTAAAGAAGCAGAACAAAGAACTTAACCAGTTTTCATATGTGGTATCTCATGATCTGAAAGCTCCACTGCGAGCCATTTTTAAGCTTTCAGAATGGATTGAAGAAGATTTGGGAGACAGCATTCCTGAAGACAGCAGGAAAAACCTTGAAACTTTGCGCGGACGCGTATTTCGACTTGAATCGTTGATCAACGGATTATTAGAGTATTCCAAAATCGGAAGAACAGACATATCACCTGAGAATGTAGACACCAACAAATTGATAAATGATATTATAGAGTTATTAAATCCACCTGAGTATATTCAAATTAATATTCAGGAAAAAATGCCTGTGGTACACACAAAACGAATACTACTACAACAGGTATTTAGCAACCTTATCAATAATGCCATAAAATATCATGACAAGAAAGAGCGTGGTGTTATCAATATAAAAGCAAAAGAAATTGGACGGTTTTACACTTTCGTGGTGGAAGACAACGGACCAGGCATAGAAAAACAATATCATGAAAAGATCTTTGCCATCTTCCAAACACTTGAAACCCGCGACCGGGTAGAAGGAACAGGCATTGGCCTTTCTATTGTTAAAAAAATAATTGAAGAAGTGGGAGGTGCTATTAAAGTTGAATCAGAACCGGGAACAGGCTCAAAATTCATCTTTACCTGGCCAAAAGAAATTGTTCCGGCATCTAAATTAAAAATTGCTTAAATTAAAAGAAGTTAAGCCATGACGAATCTTATCAACGTACTGCTGGTTGAAGATGACGAGGTTGACATCATGAATGTTCAACGATCGTTTAAAAAGAATAATATTAACAACCCGCTATTTATCGCCAGAAATGGTCTCGAAGCGCTCAATATCCTCAGAGGAAATGACCCTGAACAGCTAATACCTGCCCCAAGAATTATACTCCTTGACATCAATATGCCAAAAATGGGAGGGATAGAATTTCTGAAAGAATTACGCCAAGATCCGGAGTTGAAGCCTACTTGTGTGTTTATCATGACAACCTCAAATGAAGACAGTGATAAATTTGCTGCCTACAACTTAAATGTTGCCGGCTATATACTGAAGCCACTGTCTTTTGAGGGCTTCGCCAAGGCTGTCGCTATATTGAATCATTACTGGCACCTATGCGAGCTGCCGGCACAAACTCCTTCAGAAAAAGAATAATGCTCAAAGCGGATGCAAATACCAATCAGGTACGGTTATTTCATACTATTCATACTGGCTCTGGCATTTGCTTCCCCGCAAAACGCCAAAGCCCAGGCATCATCTTATGAAGAATTGCAGGCCGCTTATATCTATAACTTCGCAAAATATATCAGGTGGCCTGAAGAGCAACCTACGTTTGTTATAGGAATAGTAGGTGACAATGAAGGAATTCTAACAGTGCTCACCAATGTATTAAAAAGCAAAAAGATTGGTGGAAAACCAGTAGAAGTTGGTAATGTTGATAAAACGGATACACTGACTCAATACCACATCCTTTATATTCCGCATACCGAATCCAAAAAGGTGGAAGGCATCACCCAATCACTTCAGGGGAAAAGTGTATTGGTAGTTACCGAACGAGACATGATCAAAAAGGGAGCCTCTATAAGCTTTACAGTTATAGACAATAAGCTCCGCTTTAAGCTCAACCGTGAAGTACTCCAAAATGCCCGGCTCATAGCCAGCGAGGGACTAATAAAGCTGGCCATCGTTGAGTGACCTCCGGCAAATCCTTGTTAACCCGCATTTTAAATATTTTTTTTGCTAATTTCCGCCCACTGTTACCATTCCGACAATGAACATCTCCTTTAGAAAAAGTAGTATTAGCGATATAGATGAGCTCACTAAGATGATGCGCTCATTTAATGCTATTGACAATTATCCTTTTAACGAGAACCTTGCCAGAGAAAATCTTCATAAGCTTATAACCAATGAATTCCTTGGCAGGCTGTGGCTGATCATCTCAGATGGTTCAGTAGCTGGCTATATAGCATTAACCTTTGGCTTCAGCTTCGAATATGGTGGAAGAGATGCTTTTATTGATGAGTTATACCTAAAGAAGGGATTCAGAAGCAAAGGCATCGGGGGTGCTACCATAGACTTCGTTGCGAATGAAGCCGAGAAGTTGGGCGTGAAGGCCGTTCACCTCGAAGTAGAAAGACATAATGAAAAAGGCAACAGGCTATATACCCGGAAGGGATTTACCGAACACAACAGGATACTACTGACAAGGGAGATCTCTAAGGATATTCTTTGATCAGTCAGGGAATTACAAACGGTAAACTTTCTTTATGAAGCAGTCGCGCCAAAGTTTCTGAAAGCAAACTCATACGGATAGGCTTTACAAAATAATGTGATGCCCCCAAATGTCGCGCTTCACTGATATCCTTTTGTGCGGCAGAGGTCGAATACATAATGACAGGTACAGTATCGAGCCGTTGAATCTTTTTCACTTGCCTAAGGCAGTCAAAGCCGGAAATATATGGCATGTTCACATCTATAAAAATAAACTCAGGAGTAAAGGACCTCTCCTCCTCCAACAAGCTGATAGCATCCAACCCTGTGGATACTACATGGCAACTATGGCCTTCATCGAGATCATGAAGCGCTATTTCGAAAATTTCATGATCATCAGGATCATCGTCTACAAGCAGGCAAGTAACCATTCGTATATGCATTAGTTAGGAAATATTTGTCAAAAAAGCCAACCAGAAGCTACTACACCGGCTCATTAAGGGCCAGCCAATAATTACCCAACTTGGTAACCACATCGACAAACTTTACGAAATCGACAGGTTTACATAAAAAATTGTTTGCACCCAGGTCATACCCCTTGATCATATCCTGCTCTTCGCGTGAAGAAGTCAAAATTATAACAGGTATCAGGCTCGTCTGCTTAGTCTGCTTTATGGCCTGCAATACCTCCATGCCGCTCATTTTTGGCAGGTTTAGGTCTAATAAAATGAGCATAGGATGTACCATTTTTTTACCATTTCTACCAAACAGGTAGTCCAAAGCTTCTTCTCCATCACTAGCCACGTTTATTTCATTGGTAAAGTGATGCCTTTCAAACGAACGTAATGTTAAATAAACATCATCTTCATTGTCCTCGACTAGCAGAATGGATCCTGTTGCCATACTTATTTGAATCAGTTTTTTTGGGTGCTGACAGTAAAATCAAGTTAATATTTTTAATTAACAATAGGAACCCATTTCACCGGAAAACAGGGACGCATGTATGAAATATTAAAAAATAATTAAAAATTGAAGGCAGACTGAATAGAATAGAAGTTGTTATGGTTTAGCTAAGTTCGTGCCTATAAGAAAACGCCAATGCGCATTACGCTCTAGGTTTGCGGACTGCCGTAAGTGGAGCGTACTAGGTGAGCATTTTTAGGCGACCTTGACGTTTTCATAAATATCCTCGTATCAATGCAATGCATCATCTTGAAAATATTCATCAATACCCGATTTCGTGTAGGAACCCAAAAGAAAAAATATAAGCACAGAAATTATTTTGAGACTGTCTCCGGAATTTCAGTATAAATTATCCTCGTTAATCAAAAACTACCAGTAATTGGGAAAAAAGTGCCTGAATAAAACTGTCTTCCTTCTCAAATTGCGATTAACAGAGATCACAACACCAATCTTGTTTCTATCTCTTAATCAACCCACCTAAAACAGCTAAAACCGTTGTAACATGAAAGGATTAGTATTCACTGAGTTCCTCAACCAGGTTGAGGAACAGTTTGGATTAGAAACATTAGATAAGGTACTTTACTCTTCTAATCTCAATTTAAAATCGGGAGGGGTATATACCGCTGTGGGTACATATCCCCATAGCGAATTGATCGGCTTAGTTCAAGAATTGAGTAAGGAAGCAAAAATACCCGTACCCGAACTGCTGAAATCTTTCGGAAAGTATCTCTTCACTGTATTTGAAAAAAATTATGGTTCATTATTTCTTTCCATAAGAACTTCATTAGATCTTCTGGAAAAAGTTGAAAGCTACATTCATGTCGAAGTACAAAAACTGTACCCTGATGCAGAATTACCTACGCTCGAAAAATCCAGAATAAGTGAAAACTGTCTGCTAATGGTCTATAAATCCAATAGGAGACTGGCCGATTTCGCTGAAGGTTTGATATTGGGCTGCGCAGAATATTTTGGAGAAAGACTTAGTATAATAAAAGAGGATCTATCTAATGGAGAGGGAAGAGAAGTCAAATTTACCATCAGCAAAATCTGATGTCGACCCGGCAATCTTAAGGAGAGCATTTGAACGAGAAAGACAAGCCAAACGAGCTGCTGAAAAGATCATTGAAGAGAAGAGTACGGAATTATATTATGCCAACAAGGAATTAGCCACACTAAACGAATCTCTTGAGAAACAAGTAGCGGAAAGAACTGCTCAACTCAAGGAAGCACTAACCCGAGCTGAGGAGTCTGCCAAAGCCAAAGAAACTTTCCTGGCGAATATGAGTCACGAAATCAGAACGCCTATGAACTCTATTATCGGCTTTGTAAACTTATTATTAAAGAGCTCATGGCAGGAAAAAGAAATGTCCTACTTAAATGCTATTAAATCCTCCTCCAATAACTTGCTTGTGCTCATTAATGATATTCTAGACCTTTCAAAAATATCCTCGGGGAACCTAAGATTAGAACGTATAGAATTTGATCTAAAAGACCTAATAAAAGAAACAGTATACAATTTTCAAGAAAGAGCAACAGCAAAAGGCTTAGCACTTCATTGCCAAACAGAACCGCAAATTGCCAACACTTTTCTCGGAGATCCAATACGGATTCAGCAGATCTTAAATAATATCATTGGCAATGCCTTGAAGTTCACAGAGAAGGGCTCCATTTCTATCACAGCAAAAGTACTGGTAGACAAAAAGATTTCTCAAACCATTGAATTTAAAATTGCAGACACTGGCATAGGGATTAGTGCCGAAAAAATTGATACCATTTTCGAAAGCTTTATGCAAGAAGATGACAGCACTACACGACAGTACGGAGGAACAGGACTTGGACTTGCGATATGTAAGCAGCTTATTGAACTATTGAAAGGAGAGATCAAAGTGCAAAGCACAAAAAATATTGGGACAGAGTTTCTTGTCTCTATACCCTTGAAAAAAACAAAACAGATGAACAAAAAGGAATTGCCCCCAATGGAAGGCTCGAGGAATAAATTTAAGGGCGCAGCAGTATTGGTTGCAGAGGATAATCATTTTAATCAACTGCTCATTGAAAATATTCTGGTTGACAACAGTTTTGAAGTAGATATAGTCGAAAACGGCCATCTCGCAATCGAAAAAATTAAAAGCAAGGATTACGATATAGTCTTAATGGATATTCAAATGCCTGTAATGGGTGGAGTGGAGGCTACTAGTATTATTCGGAAAGAATTGAAATTAAACCTGCCGATTATTGCTTTAACCGCCAACGCACTGAAAGGTGATGAGGTAAAGTATCTCAACTGCGGCATGGATGCTTACATATCAAAGCCCTTTGAGGAAGAAGACCTTATTAACAAATTGAATACTTTGATTTCAAAGTACCGCAAAGGGTTTGATTTGATCAACATCAGAAAAATTGCAAAAGGAGATAATAGCTTTATTGTAACTATTCTAAATCAATTCCTAAAGGATATTGCGGAGACATTACCTCTGCTCAACGAATGCGAAGGAATGGAGGGCATGGCAGACGCAAGAAAAATCCTGCATTCCTTAAAATCATCTGTAAAGATAATGGAAATTAATGATCTTGATAATACAATAAAGCAAATAGAACTATGGGATGGAGCCAGAGAAGATATAGACTCATTTTACAATCTTTTATATCTCTTCAGAGAGCGAGCGGCAGATGTATTTTTAAAAATTAAAGATGAGAGAGATATTCTGCTCAAACATTAGTTAGTATCTCTAAGAAAACGCCAATGTCTGCGTTATGCTTGCCACAAAAATGCTCTTCTCGACAACTGTACGGGACTACCGCTTTTTGAGTCTTCGCAACCCTTGACCTTGACGTTTTCTTAAAGAACACTCAGAGCTTTCTTACAAGCACTAGTTAGTGTTCGTAAAAAATTTCTAAGCGGTTTTAAAAGAAAGGCTGTTAAGCATCAAAAAAGTTTTTTATAGACACTGATTAGTTCATAATCTACTCCTACTTAAACAAGTAAAATTACCTTTCTGGAAGATGAGATTAATTCATTATGTTACCATACCTATATATTTTATTCTAATGATAATATTAATCAAGCCACTCCATGCTACGCATTTGAGAGCCGGAGAAATTGTTATTAAACGAAGTAACTGCTCCGGCCTTACAGTTGAGATCACTATTATAGTATATACTGACTGCGAACCACCCAATCCTGTTTTATTCGGGCAAGGATTACTCGATTTTGGTGATGGGACAAATCCCCTGAAATTACCTGAAATACTAAATACCCATAAACCCGAACTTGGCTCAGCCGTCTGTACCGCTTCTTTTACAATTAACCACACATATTCATCCGTTGGGAAATACTTAATTTCTTACACAGAACCATATCGAAATGATGGTATTCTAAATATAGGTAACTCAATAGCGACATCCTTTCATGTAGAGACAGAGATTAATATTGATCCCTTCCTGGGTTGCAACAATAC
>NZ_AMZN01000011.1 GCF_000331535.1 Fulvivirga imtechensis AK7
TGCAGGCACTCCTCGTTATTGCACTGGTAGCAATGGTAGCCCAGGTCTTTGGTATGGCACTGGTGGATACGGGATAGTACTCCTCTGGTATATTCATTCTTAGGCTGGTAATTGGAACAGGCAAATAATTTTTGGAAGGCCTGTTTACTGCCCATCCCCAGCAAGTTTGAGTTGATCGAAAGGGGAAACCAACCTGGCCCGTTTACTTTTTTGGAGGTGCAGGTAAACCATTGTGGTCTCAATAGAACTGTGGCCAAGGAGAACTTTTATTGTATGCAGGTCGGTACCCGCATCCAGCAAGTGGGTGGCAAAAGAATGTCGTAAGCTATGGGCGCTGTACTTTCCTTTATCGAAGCCAGCCCTGGTCATAGCCTGACGAACAGCCACCTGCATGG
>NZ_AMZN01000012.1 GCF_000331535.1 Fulvivirga imtechensis AK7
TCCTCTGCTTCCTCTGTGGTTAATGATGGTATAATGTCATTATCACAAAATCAACTGAAAGTTGTTGGTTACCTCGGGATGACTGGTCTTTTAAGACAACTCCAAGTTATTATTACTAAGCAAGAGTACCAACGTTGTTAAGATCCTCACACGCCTGCTTAAGTCTGGCTTTGAAGGTCTCTTCGCCTTTGCGCAACCAAACCCGTGGGTCATAATATTTTTTGTTCGGCACATCATCCCCTTCAGGGTTTCCTATCTGACCCTGCAGGTAGCCTTCATTGGTCTGGTAGTAGTGACGAATGCCATCCCAGAACGCCCACTGAAGGTCAGTGTCGATATTCATTTTGATAACCCCATAAGAAATACCCTCTCTTATTTCTTCGACAGTCGATCCCGAACCACCATGGAATACAAAATCAACAGGCTTTTCGCCAGTGCCAAATTTTTCCTGGATGTAATCCTGCGAATTTTTCAGAATAACAGGAGTCAGCTTTACGTTGCCTGGTTTGTAAACGCCATGTACATTGCCAAAAGCAGCAGCCACAGTAAATTTATCGCTTACTTTTTTCAGTTCTTCGTAAGCATAAGCCACCTCTTCAGGCTGGGTGTATAGCTTTGAGCTGTCAATCCCAGTGTTATCCACGCCATCTTCTTCGCCACCAGTTACCCCTAGTTCTATTTCAAGGGTCATATCCATTTTGCTCATGCGCTCGAGGTACCTTTTGCAGGTCTCAATGTTTTCTTCCAGTGACTCTTCGGAAAGGTCTATCATGTGTGAGCTGTAGAGCGATTTGCCGTGTATTTTGTAGAAAGCTTCCCCGGCATCAAGCATGCCATCTATCCAGGGCAATAGCTTTTTGGCAGCGTGGTCAGTGTGGAGAATAACAGTGGCGCCATATTGCTCTGCTAGCTGGTGTATGTGATGTGCTCCTGATACAGCGCCTGCTACAGCAGCCTTCTGGTCTGTGTTGGCCAGACCTTTTCCGGCATAGAAGCTGGCTCCTCCGTTTGAAAACTGAATGATCACGGGCGATTTCAATTCTGCTGCCGTTTCCAGTACAGCATTAACGGAATTGGTGCCAATAACATTGACCGCTGGCAGGGCAAACTGCTTTTCTTTAGCATACTGAAACAGTCTCTGTACATCATCTCCGGTAAGAACACCGGCCTTAAATTGTGAAGCTGACATTTTTTAAATTTTTGGGTTGAGAATTATTAAGTGATAAAAAGCGGTACAAAGAAACTAAAATAATTAATGGGCTCACATTCTTGAGGGTAATTTTTGAAAGCTGCTGTATACTATTGATATTTGTAAGCAATTTTGTTTAATAATGCTTTGTCAATCATACCACTTTGGTGGATTTAAAAATATAAAATTATATGAGCTGGTTCAAAAGAAAAGATAAAGGTATACAAACTCCTACGGCAGCAAAGAAGGAGGCACCTGATGGGCTATGGTACAAAACGCCCAGTGGGAAAATAATCCATACGCGCGAATTGAAAAACAACGCTTATGTAAGTCCTGAGGATGGATACCATACCCGGATCGGCTCCAAAGAGTACTTTGAAATACTTTTCGATAACAATACTTTTACCGAACTCGATCCTGAAATGGAATCGGGCGATCCGCTGAAATTTGCAGATAGCAAACCTTATCCAAAGCGCATAAAAGAATCGCAAAATAAATCTGGTTTGAAAGATGCCGTACGTTCGGCTTATGGCAAAATGAACGGATTGGATATCACCATCGCCTGTATGGACTTCAGTTTTATCGGAGGATCCATGGGGTCTGTAGTAGGAGAGAAGATAGCAAGAGCTATCGATCACTCAATAAAGCACAATATTCCTTTTCTCATGATCTCTAAGTCGGGAGGAGCAAGGATGATGGAAGCGGGACTCTCTCTGATGCAGATGGCTAAGACATCCGCTAAACTGGCACTATTAAGCGAAGCAAAAATACCTTACATTTCTTTGCTTACTGATCCCACTACTGGTGGAGTTACGGCTTCTTATGCTATGTTAGGCGATTTTAATATTGCGGAGCCAGGGGCGCTCATCGGCTTTGCCGGACCACGCGTAATTCGTGAAACTATAGGTAAGGACCTGCCAAAGGGCTTCCAAAGCGCTGAATTTGTGCTTGAGCATGGCTTTCTTGATTTTATCGTAGACCGAAGGAATCTCAAGTCAAGGCTAACTACTTTGCTGAAAATGTTAAAATAACGTGAGTTCGATCCATAAACTTGATAAGGTTCTACGTTCTTCCCCGAGGCAAGTTCGGGACAAGCAGAATAACGTTAAAAACAGAGAGTGTTTGGGCAGGTTTTTCCCTGACTTCACACCTTTAACGGAATCTGCAATGTCGAATTTATGTTATTTCAGGTAGAGGAACACCTTCGGGCGTCCTTTATCCTTTCAATATCGTTTTCCATCCTTTAGCATGCGCTATTGATGTAACAGAAGTAACCTTTTTTATAAATGGCAGTATTAATAGTACCACCCTCAATGATACTGCTATGCTACGAAATTACATCAAGATAGCTCTGAGAAATCTGCTAAAGAGTCGTATTTATACTTTCATAAATGTGATAGGACTATCGGTAGGGATTGCCGGCTTCCTACTGATTGCAATGCACGTGGAAGATGAGTTGTCTTACGACAAGTTTCACACCAAATCGGATCGTGTATACAAGTTTGTGCTGGAGCGACTTTACCCTGATCATATCACTCGCTATGCTATTACACCACATTCCTTTTCAGAGGTTCTTGTTCGGGATTTTCCTGAAGTAAAGAATGCCGTTCGCATATTTGGCGGAGGAGGCAACAATGCGGTTATTGTTCGTTATCTGGATGAGTCAGGTGAGGAAAAGGTCTTTGAAGAAACACGTTTCATCGCGGCAGATTCTACTTTTTTTGATCTGTTCAGTTTCAAATTGGTTGCGGGAGATACTGAAAATGTCCTTAAGAAGCCTCAAAGCATGGTTATTACTCAAGCCATGGCTACCAAATACTTTGGCGATGGGGAGCCGGTAAGCAAAATACTAAAGACGGATTTCGGTGAATTTACTGTTACCGGGGTGGTTGAGAATGTACCTGAAAATTCACATATGGAGTTTGACTTCGTCACTTCTATGACGAGTATTCCTTTCATATTCCAGAATGAGAATTTCACTTCCTTTTCCACTCATATTTACCTGGAGCTGGAATCAGGAGCGCATCCTGGGGCATTGGAGGCCAAATTTCCCAGGATAGTGGAAAGATATGCTGCTCCGCAGATTGAGCAGAATCTAAACACATCATACGAACAATATGTGGCTGCAGGCAATGGTTATAACTATTCACTTATTTCACTTGAGGACGTGCACCTACATCCTGTTGAGTACCAGAGTGAGTTTAAACCTGGCGGAGATATCAACGATGTTTATATATTTGTTTCTATTGCTTTGCTCATCCTCATCATTGCATGTATTAACTTCATGAATCTCGCTACGGCAAGATCTACAGAGCGAGCCAGGGAAGTGGGTATTAGAAAAACCCTGGGATCACCAAGGAAACAATTGATCGGGCAATTTTTGACAGAATCAGTATTACTTTCCCTGTTTGCCACATTAATTTCTCTCGGCCTGGTGTATCTGGCTCTGCCATATTTCAACATCCTGGCAGAGAAGGGCCTGGAGCTCAACCTGAAGTCATGGTCCGTAGCACTTATATTCATTTTTGGTACTGCTGTAGGACTATTGGCAGGTGCTTACCCTGCTTTTGTGCTGTCAGGGTTTAACCCGGTGAGTGTCATGAAAGGAAAGCTGCAGACCAACAGGACCGGGAACTGGTTAAGAAATGGCCTCGTGGTGTTTCAATTTTCCATTTCCATATTTCTGATAGCGGGAACGCTCATTGTACAGGAGCAGATGACTTTCATCAAGAATAAGGACCTCGGCTACCAAAAGGAAAGGCTTCTTGTAATAGAGCGGGCAGGTGTACTGGATGCACAGCAGAAGGCTTTTATGGATGAGTTGAGAAAGTTGCCGGCTGTCGAGGCAGTGGGCGGCTCGGGTACCCTGCCTGTCAACCGGTTTTTTGGGGTACAGTTTATGCCTGCAGGTGCATCCGAGGTACTTACCGTTAATGCCATGCAGTTGGATGATCATTATATTACGACCATGGGCTTTGAAATTATTCAAGGGCGCGGGTTTTCCGAAGATTTTAATGACTCCCTATCTGTGGTGATCAACGAGCAGACAGCAGAATTGTTAGATGTTGACCCGGAAGATGTCATTGGTATGAAGCTGACCAATACTATCCCCGGGGATCCTCCTGTCATACTCGAATTCGAAGTGGTGGGCGTAGTAAAAAGTTTTCACTACATGACCCTGAAAGATATGATCAGTCCATTTGTTTTGATGAGCAATGAAAATGGCCTTCCCAATGTGCCCTTCATATCAGTTAGGGTGAAAAGTGATCGGCTGCAGGAAGCATTGGCTGCCGTAGAAAGTAAGTGGAGCGAATTTGCCCCTCAGGAACCTCTTAAGTATAAATTTTTGGACCAGGAATTAAATGAACTTTATAAAACAGAGGCTAATTCAGGAAAGGTTTTTGCTGTTTTTGCTGCCCTGGCTATCATTATTGCCTGTGTGGGTCTGTTTGGCCTGGCAGCATACATGGCAGGCTTACGCACCAAAGAAATAGGGGTGAGGAAGGTAATGGGAGCATCAGTAATTGCTATTGTCTTGTTGCTCTCAAAGGATTTTACAAAGCTTATATTCCTGGCATTGGTTATTGCCATTCCTTTGTGTTGGTTTTTCATGAGTCGGTGGCTGGAGGGGTTTGCCTATAGAACCACCATTGGAGCTGATACTTTTATAATTGCGGGGTTAGCGGCTGTTTTGATTGCCTGGATTACCGTTAGCTATCAATCTGTAAAGGCAGCCATAGTAAACCCAGTAAAATCTCTTCGGAACGAGTAAAGGGGATTTGAGCACTCAGGATGAAAATATACATGAGCGCTCCGTTTAAATTTTCTAAGGTAGTTTACTCAGTCCAAGCTTTTGCACTATCGTTTTTACAATATCCTCATCGTCAGTATCTGTGAGTGATACTGTGATCAGGTAGCGATCTTTATAGCCCAATATAAGCTGCGCTTCTTTATCGATCTTATTATAGCTGAACCATCCGGGCATGCCGTCAACCGTAATACTGGAGGCCTTTTGTTCATCATCTTCATATGACATATTTCCTGCCCAGGCCATCGTGGAGGCCTGGTACATGTTTGAGGCGCCAATGTAGTCTATGATAGCTACAGTCAGGTATGAGTCACCTTTTGCATATTCTCTGACCGCCGAGGAGTATGACATGTCATTCATATCAAACATATTTCCCATTGGATCACCCTCGGAGGCATACCCCATTATCTCTGTTGGGAGATGCTTTTGCAACTCTTTATAATGGAGGGCTTTATTCTGACTTTGGGCTAAAAATACTATGCTCAATTGCAGCGTAAGGTACAGTAAAGTTCTTTTCATTGTCTATTTTGTTATTCAGTACAATTTAGCTGTATTTCATGAAAAGTTAGCGTACCTGACATGCAAAAATTTTCAATGCATTTCTGCGCTCTGCTGTTTTACTGAATCTACGAAGAATTTCACCTTTCCCGGGTCTGTATCCGGATACACTCCATGCCCCAGATTGGCAATATGCCTTGTAGGGCCAAATTGCTCCAACATTGATCTTACTGCATCCTGGATATTCTTTTCTGTGCCATATAGCACGCAAGGATCGAGATTGCCTTGCAAGGTCTTTTCGGGGCCTGCTAATACTCTTGATTCCTCAATATCCATACACCAGTCAAGGCCTATAGTGTCGCAGTTGATCTGCCCTAATGATTTTCTGGCAAAATAGGCATCTTTGGCAAAGACTGTCTTCGGTACTTCGCTAATGGCATCGCAAATCTGCCTGATATACCTTAAGCTAAATTCTTCATAATGCACCGGAGGAAGTATACCGGCCCACGAGTCAAATATCTGGATAAGGTCAGCGCCCGCAGTTATTTGACCCTTTAGGTAGTTAATAGTGCTGTCAGTGATCTTTTGCAGCAGGGTATGTGATAGCTGTGGGTTGGTATAAAGCATGGCGCGTGCTTTTGAGAAAGTTTTGCTGCCGCTGCCTTCCACCATATAAGCAAAAATGGTCCATGGCGCTCCCGCAAAACCGATAAGAGGTACTCTTCCTGCCAATTCCTTTTTAGTGAGTTTGATAGCTTCAATAGTATAATTAATATCTTCTGCCTCAGCTATTCTTAGTCTTTTCAGATCAGCTTCCGAGCTCACAGTTTCAGGAAAACGCGGCCCTTTCTTTTCAATCATCTCGTAGGGTAATCCCATTGCTTCGGGAATAACCAGTATGTCAGAAAAAATGATCGCAGCATCTACTCCAAGAATATCAACAGGTTGTATGGTAACCTCTGCTGCCAGCTCAGGAGTTTCTACTAACTCTTTAAAGCCGCTTAGGGAATTTCTTACCTTTCTGTATTCCGGAAGTATACGGCCCGCCTGTCGCATAAGCCATACGGGAGTGCGCTCTGTTCTTTCACCACGAATAGTACGGAGGATGAGGTCATTTTTTAAATGCATGCACAAAGATAAGCGTCCGGGTAAGTAATAAAAACGAGGAGAATTTTTTTATAAACTCATTTTAAACAAATTTGTTGAAACTAATAGTGAGCTTGAAACTACCATTGATCATATCGGCTAATCTTATGGTGTTGGCATTTTTTGTCAGCCATTGTAATAATATTACCGGATCAACCTTTGACAGCGCATATGTAGATTATGACTATCAACGGACCGGTTATAAGTTTTATGAACCCGCAAAACAAATGGAGCTTCACAATGATCTTGTTGAGATCTCCGGTCTTGGTGTAGTAGATGATAACACTCTTGCTGCGGTGGAAGATGAAACCGGTCACGTTTATCTCCTAAGCACAGAGGATGGTAGTGTCTTGCGCAAGATCAAATTTGGAAAGCAAGGAGACTATGAAGGGGTGGAGCTGATAGGAGATGACGTATACGTATTGAAAAGCAATGGTACGCTTTATTCTTTTAAACTTACCCGGCAGGATGAGGTGGAAGCCCGGGAAATTGAAACCGTATTTTCTTCAAAGAATGATTTAGAAGGGCTGGGACATGATGGACAATCTCTACTGATCGCATGTAAAGCAAGCGGTAATATTGATGGAAACAAAGTAAAGGGTAAAGCAGTATACCGGTATTATATTCCTGGTAGTAAATTGATCACAAAGGAAGTGGTAGATATAGAAAAGGATCAACTTTCTGCGTTTGTTAATGACCGCTCATATTTTAATGAAATAAGACAATTTGATCCTTCTGCAATAGCCAAACACCCGATAAGTAAAGACATCTACATACTTTCTGCGGACCATATTTTAGTAATACTTAGTGCCGACTATCAACTTAAAGAGGTAGTAAAGCTTGATAAGAACATCTATAAACAGCCGGAAGGTATCTCTTTTGCTTCTGATGGCACCATGTATATTTCCAATGAGGGTAAGGGTGGGAAAGCAACCCTGGTGAAATTATTATATAACAATATTAAAAAATAAATCCTTTTGTTAAACTTGTTTAGCAGCATCTGATTTCTGATGAAATACCTGATCTTTAATGTCTTACTACTTGTTTTTATTGGCCAGGTGCGGGCTCAGGAACAGCTTGATACCCTCACTTATTCTCTTTTTCTGGTAGGTGATGCGGGTGCTGTTACAGCAGGACAGAAAGGCGTTTTTGATATAATTAAAGGCCAGCAAGCCTGGACAAATGTGCCCACCGGACTCCTGTTCCTGGGCGATAATATATATCCTCAGGGAATGCCCCCTTCATATGCACTGGACAGACAAATAGCCGAAGCTGCTATTGATGCGCAACTGGCGCTGGCACAGGATCTCAAGGGAACTTTTTACTTTATTCCCGGCAACCACGATTGGGCTCAGGGAAGGAGCTACGGATGGCAGCACCTGCGTAACCAGGAACAATATATTGAAAACAAGGTAGAAGGGCAGAATGTATTTTTACCTGATGATGGCTGTCCGGGGCCGGTGGAAGTGGCGCTGAATGAAGAAATTACAGTTATTATTATTGATACCCAGTGGTTTTTGCATGGCTGGAGTAAGCCCTCAGGTCTGAGCGATTGCATTACTGCCAACCCGGTTGAGGTGTTGCAAATGATGGACGATATGATCCGGAGAAATAGAAATGCTAATAAAAAAGTAATTGTGGCAACGCATCACCCTATGTATTCTTACGGTAATCATGGAGGGTTTAATACACTAAAAGACCACTTCTTTCCACTGACAGAGCTGGCAGAACCACTTTATATACCTCTCCCTGTTATCGGATCTATCTATCCCCTTTTCAGAAAAATTTTTGGCAATATTCAGGACATTTCTCACCCAACATACCAGGGCATGCGCAATAGTATGGTCAATATTTTTCGGAAATACCCCAACCTGATCCATGTTTCAGGGCATGAGCATGCTTTAGAGTACGCCTATGCTGATAGCATACACTATGTTGTGAGCGGATCAGGTTGTAAAACAGAATATGTTCGCACAAAGGGATTTGCCGAATACACGGAATCTGCATTTGGATTTGCCAGGCTGGATTTTTATAAAAGCGGGGAGGTAAGAGTACAATACTGGCGAACAAAGAATAATGCTCCTGATGGGAAGCTTTCATTTGAGAAATTGCTGATGAAGCAGCCTTTTGAGCCTGCTCTTACTCCCGGAGAGTTTGTAAGAAAGTATGACCTGAAGGATAGCGTGGTCAGAACGGCTGCAAGCCTGCGCTACGAATCTAAAAGTAAGTTCAAGAAAAAGGTACTCGGAGAAAACTATAGAAAAGAATGGCGTCAGCAGATCAATGTTCCGGTGTTTGATATTGGAAGAGAGCATGGGGGTCTTCGGATCGTACAACGTGGAGGGGGTATGCAAACTAAGTCGCTACGGCTGGAGGCAACAAACGGAAAACAATATGTATTACGGTCTATTGAAAAGTATCCTGAAAATGCCGTCCCTGAATTTCTAAGAAAAACCTTTGCCGTTGATCTGGTGCAGGATCAGATCTCTGCCGCACACCCCTATGGTGCTTTTGTAGTGCCTGAACTGGCCAAAGCGGCTGGTGTTTATCATACTAATCCCAGGCTGGTGTACATACCGAACGACCCCCGGCTGGGCGACTACCAGGAAACATTTGCCAACACACTGGCCGTGTATGAAGAACGGCCTGATGACGATTGGTCAGATGCAGATTTTTTTGGTAACTCAGAGAAGATCATCAGTACTATGAAGGTATTAGACAAATTGGCTGATGATAATGACAATGAAGTGGATCAGCAATTTGTGCTGAGGTCGAGGTTATTTGACCTGGTTATCGGTGACTGGGACCGACATGATGATCAGTGGCGATGGGCGACTATTGATAAAAAAGGTGAGAAGGGAAATATCTATCGCCCTATACCTCGCGACAGGGATCAGGTCTTTTTCGTTAATGAAGGTTTTTTGCCAGGTATTGTAAGTCGCAAGTGGGCATTGCCCAAGCTGGAAGGGTTTGATTATGAAGTACGCTGGACGCCGGGGCTGATGTTCAACGCCAGGTATTTTGACCGGTCTTTTTTAACAGCGCTTTCTAAAGAGGATTGGCTATCTGTAGCGGAGCAGTTGCAGGATAGCCTCACGGATGAAAGTATTGAACGGGCGATAAAGCAATGGCCTGATTCGATATACTTGCTCCATGGGGAAGAGATCATTGCCAAGCTAAAATCAAGAAGGAACCGATTAAAGGAATATGCTCTTGAGCATTATCTTTTTCTGGCTAAGACGGTGGATGTAGTTGGTAGCGATAAACATGAGCACTTTTCAGTGGAGAGAAGGAAAGACGGTAGTGTTCATGTGGTGGTAAGGAAGATAAAGAAAGATGGTGATCAAAAGCAGGTGATCTATGACCGCTTGTTTCACGCAGATGAAACGAATGAGATCCGCCTTTACGGCCTGGGCGGGGAGGATGTGTTTGAAATACAGGGTGAGGGTGCCGCAGGAATTAAAGTGCGTGTTATTGGAGGCAGAGACCAGGACACAATGATCGATAATTCGAATGTGGCAGGACCGGCCCGGAAGAATATCTTTTATGACACAAAGGAAGGCAATAGCTTCAATCTTAATACGGAAAGTAAGGATAAAACATCTGACAGCCCACAGGTCAATAATTATGATCGCAGGGCTTTTGAATATAATGTTTTGATGCCGCTCGTAACAGGTAACCTCAATCCGGATGACGGGTTGTTTCTTGGGGCCGGATTTATGTACACTACACAAGGCTTCAGAAAGACCCCTTATAAGACCAGGCACAAATTGCTGGGCAGCTATGCGATTAAAACCTCATCTTACGACTTCAGGTACAATGGAGACTTCACAGATGTTGCGGGCTCGTGGGACATGCACGTGGATATCAATGTTAAGCAACCCAACTTCGTTAATAACTTTTTCGGACTGGGCAACGAGTCAGAGTTTGATCAAAATATTGATGAAACTTTAGGTGTAGATGACCCTATTGCCTACTACAGGTTGCGCTTTAGCGAGGTATCTTCAGATATTAGCTTTTCTAAGAAAATCGGAGGGTTCGCTACATTCTCCATGGGAGGAAATATGCAGGCGGTAGCCATTGAAGATCCGGGAAGCAGCGACCGGTTTATCCAGGATTTTGATCTGGCAACAGGACAGGCACTATTTGGAAAGTACAGGACTTATGCCGGAGGTGGAATAGGATTACGTTTTGACAAACGAAATCACCCTACCCTAACTACAGCAGGAGTAGTATGGGACAATCGCCTGTCTGTGATGAAAGGTTTTCGCAACAGTGACAACACTTTTTCCAGTTTTAATTCTGAGCTGGCATTTTACTACACATTTGTAAGCCCCTCTGATTTAACAGTTGCTACACGCTTTGGGGCCGGTTTTAATTTAGGGGATTATGAATTTTATCAGGCACAGATCCTGGATGGGAAGTCTGAGCTGCGAGGCTACAGAAAGACCCGCTTCTATGGAGACAGCAAACTTTACAACAATCTTGAACTAAGATGGCGGCTGTTTTCATTTCAGACATACATATTTCCTGCCTCCTTTGGTGTACTGGCTTTCAATGACGTTGGCCGTGTTTGGCTGGATGGTGAGGACTCCGATACCTGGCATCACGGTTTTGGTGGCGGCTTGTGGATATCACCTTTTAATAAAACAGTGTTATCTTCTGAGCTTGCCTTTTCGCGAGAGGAAACACTATTTTACGTCCGCTTCGGGTTTATATTTTAAATGCCGTTTGGTAAGTCGGCCAAACGGCATTTAGGTTTGCTAAAGCTGGTAAATTGTTTTAATTGAGTTGGTCGGGATATTTCTTCCTCCCTTTGTCAATACTGTATCCGGTTTTATACCTACCACCGTATCTATGATGATTTCGTACCCCTCACTTAGAGCTCTTACAATTCGAACCTTCTTATCGTAAAAGTTGCCGAGGATCAACGCTCTCCTCAACTTAATCTCTTTTCCCTCGTTCTTCATTTTATTAAATTTGGTTAGTTATTAGATATAAAGAACGATATTATCGTGGAAAATATTCCCTGATTTCTGCAAACTGACATTTATTTAGCATGAACTAGCGAAAAGGAACGATAGTTGACAAAAAAAAGCCCAATAGCCTGTTTAAAGGGCTATTGGCAACTTTCTATTTCAAAGAATTTTCTCTATTTCACTGCATAGCGAAGGATGGTCCTTAGCTTTTCTACAGGTACCTTGCGTGGGTCGGTCAGGTATATCTCATGATGATGCCCGGTAACCTCCAGGTTATTTTCATCTATAAACTGCATTATCTTTTCGATTGTAGGAGTCTCTGCTTCATAAGAACCTACGTGTAGCGCCTGAACGAATTTTCCGGCAGTGATGGTAGCAAATTCAACTTCGCTGGCGAGTACTACATTTTTGAGTTTGATCACCTCCTGCACGGCCAGATCAACCTGATCCGGGGTAATAAATTCGGGTACACGAATAAGTATGTTCCAATGCCATTCTTCCCTTGGTGTCTGGTCAAACGGCAAGCCTGACTCTACCCACCATTGCGCCTCCATTTCATCTATAATAAAATTCCGGCCAGAAGCTTTGCTTGTGAACTTAAGGTTATAGATCACTTCATAAATAGCTTCAACTGCATTTAAAAACCTTTGATCTTCCGGTGCGCTCACACCTTTAATAGATAAATAATGATAAGCCGGAAACTCAACCAACTGAGGCCTCTCGCTGGCTTTGTAATACTCATTTTTCAGTTGCAAGAGGTCGGCAAGTGGTACTTCCTGACCTTTATCGGCAAAAGGATCAAAATGATCCATCATGATGATCTCTTCAAATACAGCTATAAAAGGAGCTAATTCCTGCATCTGCTCTACTTCTTTTGCGGCATTCTTCGCTAGTGCCAGGGTTTCCCATCGAACAATATCCATAAATAACAGTTCATTACTTGTAGATCTGAAAGTTTGATATTCAATGATACCCGGAAAACTTTGAATAGTTGCTCTGGCCTCATCAAGGATCTCCCTGAAGTCATCGGCATATTGCAGTTTTACTTTATAAATTACTACTTCAAGCACCGCTGTATCTTCAGTTACAACCGGTGGCGTTTTTACATCTGGCATTGTCATCATGGCTTGCATGGTTAAGTGTTGTTTCATTTTCTTTTTAACAAAGAAAACCGGGTGGGGTGACAGCCTTATGTCAGTAGCCTTTTGGAGAGATGAAATTTTTGATCAGAAGTGTAAATTTTTGCTAATCAACTGCTTCCAGGTCCCTTTCATGTAGCTGTACTTAATGGTGCTGGGCAGGGCTTTCCACCAGTACTTGTTCACTTCTACAGCGAAAGACGGCTGCATATAACAATTGATGGTACACCCTTCGCATTCCGGATACCGGCCTTCCCGGGCAATTAGCTGCTGCACTTCCGGTGAGGTATATAGCTGATAAAGATTATCTTCAATATGGAATGATCGCTTGCCGAGGTGGTAGCACGGCAGTACGAGTTGGTTGTCGGGAGAAATTACCAGCGTAGAGCTTGCGGCTTTGCATACCGGATTGTCGATATGATTTCCTCCGTCTTTTCTTAGCTGGATAAAGGCCTCATTCAGATAAACATTTCGTTTACCTGCCCAGCTTTGCAGTTTTTGCAATGTGTCTTCAGACAAAGGTTGCCCTGTTTTAACATCATTGTACTCGAAGACCGGATTGAGGATCAGTACCAGGTTATGTGGCCGGCAGAATTGTTCGTACACTTCTTCGATTTGATGTACATTATTTTCAAACACCGTAAATAGGATATCGGGCCTTTCACCCAATCCGGAGGCTATTTTTATTGACTCCACAATAAAATCATAACACTCCACACCGCGTGACTGATCATGTTCCTGCCTTACCGGTGAATCAAGGGAGAAATGGAGCATATCTACTTTTCCTTTCAGTTTTTTTGCCCACTTGGGATATAAGAGGCAGTTGGTGGTAAGCGTAGTAATAAAGCCCTGACCCTTTGCCTCAGCCAGGAGCCGATCAATGTCTCTGTGCAGTAGAGGCTCACCTCCAGTGAAATCAATGACTTTAACCCCCAGCTTTTTGAGGTCCCGAAAATTAGCCATGGCTGAATAGAGGTCGATATAAGGTGAAGGTCTTTCCCAGATGTCACAAAAGCCGCATTTTGCATTGCACCTGTAAGTGACATAGTAGTTGCATAATACCGGGTGGGAAACCAAACGCATAGGTTGAAGGTACAATATCCTGCTGATTAAACCATGCTCATTGCATTCTGTTTCTGCTAATGTCGTTAGCAAAAGTATTAGTTAGTGTCTATAAGAAAACTCTAGCCGTCATCGCGCCTGCCACTGGCTTGCCACGGGGAGGAATCGAAGCGATCCCCTCTTAATGCACGTCAAGGAAGAGGGGACTGACGCTTTTTGGATTTTGCTTTTTTCATAGCATCAGTTTTACTTTTTTGTCTCTTAAGAAACAGTTTATGTAGCCGGAATTATTACTCTTATGGCACATAATTCTGTCAAACAACAGAAAAGGCAATTGTTGAGGAGATTTCTCGGGGGCCATAGCCATTAACTTATAGTATTCCCTTTGAGTTTATCACTTCATCCCTGAACAGGGTGAAGTATAAGCACAGTAGAACCGCCCTCTCCTCTGAGGAGAGGGAATTGCAGACTGCAGTAAAAGCATAGGCTTTTGATGGGTGAGGTGTGAAATTCGGGATAACGGGAAAGCTATCGAATAAGGCAATGCAGAAGGGTTATTTGAGCTACAGCGTCTGTGTTTCCTATTATTGAAGCATTGTCTTTTACAATGCGAATACTTGACACAAAAAAGTCAAGGCTGTGAGTAAACGGCTAAATTTCAATGCCTGCGAAGTCCCAAAAAGCGGAGCGTACTAAGGTACGAGAGCATTTTTGGGACAAGCGTAACGCAGACATTGACGTTTTCTTAGAGACACTAGTTAAGTTGAGGGCTACAAATTTTTGATGACCTGCACCCAATAAAAAATCCGGTCATATGTATCAGCGGCCGTTGGTGGGCTTGTTGTTGATGTATATTACATTATTGCTGATATTGATCCACCCAAACCAATAACGCTATGAAACGGCTGAACCTAACCTTACCATTAGTATTTTTCGTATTGCTGTCATATGGACAGTCTCCTTCAGACAAGACGGATTCACTTCTGCAGCAGGCGCTACCGGAAAAGGAGCATGCGGTGGCGGTGTTGGTGGCAAAAGGCAATGACATTATTTACCAAAAAGCGCTCGGGTATGCTGACCGGGAGGCAAAACTTGAGGCCAATCTTAAAACCACTTTCAGGATAGGTTCGGTAACAAAGCAATTTACTGCCGTAGCTATCCTTAAGCTGGTCGAGATGGGTAAAATGAAGTTAGACGATCCGCTTTCCAAATACATTTTAGATTTCCCAAGGGGAGAGGAAGTGACTATTCATCATCTGCTGACACATGTGAGTGGGATACGAAGCTATACTGACCAGCCGGAATTTTTACACCGTGTGACCGTACCTGTAGACCAGGGGGTATTGATAGAGGAGATCAAATCGCTTGGGTATGAATTTTCACCCGGTGAGCAGTGGAAGTATAACAATTCTGCCTATTACATCCTGGGGTACCTTGTCGAAAAAGTATCGGGCATGAGTTATGAAAAATTTCTGACCAGGCATTTTTTCCAACCTGCGGGCATGACTAATACGGGAGTGTATCACAATGACAAAAAGCCAAAAAATGAGGCTAAAGGTTATTCATTGGATTCTGCGGATCTTGAATTGGCTCTGGATTGGGATATGACCTGGGCTGGCGGAGCGGGTAATATGTACAGTACTGTAAGTGATTTGCACCGCTGGAATCAAAAATTATTTGCCGGAGCCCTGATCCAAAAGGATCTTTTGGAAAAAGCGCATACAAAGGTGAAGCTCAATGACGGCTCTGAATATCCCTATGGGTATGGGTGGGGTGTAGGAGAATATAAAGGGCTCAGGCGTATTGCTCATGGCGGAGGGCTGCATGGATTTCTGTCATCCCTGATCTACTATCCTGAGTTGGACGCCACCATTGTAGTTTTGTCTAATGCATCACCTCCCGGAAATATTGTTCCGACCAGTTTTGCTGAAAACCTGACAAAGATCTACTTCGAAGAACACCTTGAAAAGGATGAAGAGGTAGAGGTGGATTATGCACTGTACGACAAATATACTGGTAAATACGAGTACCCAGGAGGTGTGATCATGACCGTTTCGCGGGATGGGGCCCATTTATACGGGCAGCTAACCGGGCAGGCCAGGTATGAGATATTTCCTAAAGGAGATCACCGGTTTTTTTGGAAAGTGGTAGATGCCCAAGTGACGTTTCACCTCAATGAGCAGGGAGAGGTCGACTACGCGGCACATAGCCAGGGGGGATTTGAGGCCAAAGCACCAAGAATAGCCGATCAGCAGGAGGTGGCTTTAGAGGAAGGTGCATTTGAACGCTACAGCGGAGAATATAACATGAACGGGACAAATGTAAAGATATGGGAGGAGGAAAACCGGTACTATATACAGCTAGAAGGGCAGCCCAGGTTTGAAATATTTCCTAAATCTGACAACAGGTTTTTTTTAAAGGACCTCGTTGCTGAAATTGAGTTTGGGAGTGAGGAACCCAAAGCAACGAGTTTTACTTTATATCAGGGGGGGCGCGAGATCAAGGCCAGGCGTCAATAGAGAAATGGACCGGGCGCCTGTAGATAATTTCCATTTATCCATTTCGTATGTTTTGCGGGATAGATGAAGCAAAAAGCCTAGGGAGTTTTTTCTACTGATTAAACTCCCTGTCACTTATTTAAGTATTCATCTCTCTGCCTCCCTGCCCTCAGCTCTTTGCGCCAAGCGCTCCGCACTTAGGTTAGCATACCGCCATCTACCTGGATCACCTGACCGGTGATGTATGAAGACATATCGGAAGCCAAAAACACGCATGCATCTGCTACATCTTCCGGGCTACCTCCACGCTTTAAAGGAATTGCGTCACGCCATCCCTGTACGGTTTTTTCATCCAGCTTATCGGTCATCTCAGTCTCTATAAAGCCGGGCGCAATCGCGTTGGATCTGATGCCTCTTGAACCTAATTCAAGGGCTACTGATTTTGTGAAACCAATGATGCCTGCTTTGGATGCTGAATAGTTGGTCTGCCCGGCATTTCCTTTTAGGCCCACTACGGAAGTCATATTGATAATCGATCCGCTTCTCTGCTTCATCATGGTTTTTGTAGCGGCTTTTACCGTATTGAAGCACGATTTCAGGTTAATATTGATCACGCTGTCCCAATCAGATTCATTGATCCTGAGTAGAAGGTTGTCTTTGGTGATGCCGGCATTATTTACTAATATATCCAGAGAACCGAAATCATTGACCACATCGTTGATCAACTGCTCAGCGGCTGCGAAATCAGAGGCATCAGAGCGATATCCTTTGGCCTTTATGCCTTTTTCCTGCAGCTCCTTCTCCAGGGCCTGGCCCTTTTCCACGCTGGATAGGTAAGTGAATGCTACATTGGCACCTTGTTCTGCAAACTTTTGCGCAATAGCATAACCGATGCCTTTGGATGCTCCCGTTACGAGAGCGGTTTTACCTTCTAATAGTTTCATGCATATATATGTTTAGTATTGAGATTTTAGTATTCAGTATTGAGATTGTATTTACGATTCACGATTTTTGATTTGCGAATTAAGCTGCAAGTAACAAGTTTCAAGCTGTAAGTGTTTTGATTAATAGTGTCCATTATTGCATTGACGGCCTGCTAAACAGTGATTAACGATTGCTGACCACCGTGCCAGCTTCGGGGCCGAACCCTCCTTTGCCTACTGCTTCTGTCAACTGCCGATTATTCATCTTTGGCCTGTCCCGATCACTAGCGGGGTTGGTATGGCTTAGCCTTATGTCATTTCATGCATATATTGCGACAGGACTTTCATTATCGTAATCCTTATTTCTCGATGCCTATTGCTTTTGTCTACTGTTTCTCATCAACTCTTGGCTCAAAGAAAATTAAAAGAAACTACACTGGCAAAAGAAGCTGATGGAATTGATCCGATAAGGCCTGATTTTTGCTTTAGAAGAAAACGAGATGCTGTCACAGAATAAAACCATATTATACCTTGAAGATGATGAGTTTACCCGCTTAATGGTGCAGGCTCAACTGGAGCAAAATGGCTTTTCAGTACACGCATTTTCCGATTATAAGCAACTTCTCGGAGCTTTGAGTTCAAACGGTTATGATATAGTGGTTACAGACCTGAATGTGAATGGCTATAATGCCGAGGAGCTGCTTGGCAATATAAAAAGCAAATCCAGAGGGCCTGTAGTAGTACTTACAGCTACGGATCAATACGAACATACTGCTGACCTAACCATTTCAAAGCCCTTGACGAGCGATAAAATAGACCTCATCAGACACCTGGCAAATGGTGAGTCTGACGATATCGATCTTAGCAAAGTGTACCAGTTTGCCTGTGGGGATCAGGAATTGTTGCAAAGTTATATCACCACCTTTATCGAGAACTATACAAATGACCTCAACGAGCTGCAAAAGGAGATAGAGAAGATAGATGTCACGGCACTGCAAAATCGTGCTCACAAAATGCTCTCATCCGTGGCTTACTATGGAAATAAGTCATTGAACGGCCTGCTTCAAAAGCTGGAAACTCAGGGCCAAGACCTTACTCCCAGGCAGTTGAAAGAGACCTATGCCCAAATAAGGGCGCTATCCGGGCAGTTGTTAGAAAATGTAAAACATAAAACCTCTGCTTAACCCTCCAGTTCATATTTTCTGATCTTATTGTAAAGTGTTGATCTGTCTATTTTTAAAATTCTGGCCGCTTTTGATTTATTGAACCTCACCTCTTTAAGGGTTTGCGCTATCAGCGCTTTTTCGCTTTCCACCGCCAGTGATTTCAGGTCTTTTGGCGGGGCAACAGGTGTTGCGGTAACTTTTTCTTCGCTGGCAATAAGTTCAGGCAGGTTATCAGCAGTTAAATATTCTTCAGTTTCCAGCAACACCGATCTTCTTACCATATTTTTTAATTCTCTGATATTCCCCGGCCAGTCGTAGTTCATGAATACATCCATAACCTCTTTTGAAAAACCTTTCACATCCCTGCCTAATTCTTTATTGGCCCTTTCCAGAAAATAATAGGCGTACACTTCTATATCCTGTTTCCGCTCCCGCAGCGGGGGTATATTGATCTGGAATTCGTTGATCCTGTGGAAAAGGTCTTCACGAAAGCTAGATTCTGAAGAAGTATTGGGGTTCAGATTTTCATTTGTAGCTGTGATCAGTCTTACATCTACGTCAAAATCCTTAGTACCTCCTACTTTTCTAACCTTTCGTTCCTGAAGTACCCGAAGCAGTTTGATCTGTATTTCATACGACAGGTTACCTATCTCATCAAGGAAAAGTGTACCGCCATTGGCCAGCTTAAATTGCCCGTCTTTATCATTAATTGCCCCGGTAAATGCTCCCTTTACATGTCCAAATAATTCGCTGGCAGCCAGGTTTTCCGAAAGTGCCCCACAGTCTATCGAAACGAAGGGTTTGTCTTTTCTTTTACTTTGTTGGTGGATAAGGCGGGCTATATATTCTTTACCGGTACCACTTTCTCCTAATATCAACACCGACATATCTGTGCCTGCCACCAGTTCCACATGCTGAACAATCCTTTTAAAATCTTCGCTTTTGCCATGTACAAATTCAAAACCTGAGGTTTCTTTTGCTCCTGTTTCCCTGGCAGTCGGTTTTTCCAGCGCTTTGTTGATAATGCTGAGGAGTTCGTCCGGGTTGATTGGCTTAGCTATATATTCAAATGCACCCAGTTTAATAGCTTTGACAGCACTTTTGATATGTGCATAGTTGGTCATGATAATGGCTATACAGTCGTGTGCTTTGTTCTTGATTTCCCGAAGCAGATCCAGGCCATCGAGATCAGGCATTTTCAGGTCAGAAAGGATGATGTCATATGACTTTTCATTCAGTTGTTTCAAAGCCATCATGCCGTTTGAAGCATGCTCGCAATCAAACCCGTTTTTCTTCAAAAAGCCGCGAAGCATAGTAGCAAACGAGGCGTCATCTTCCACTATTAGTATACTTGCCATTTAAGGATTTTGCTTATGGTTATGTCTTTAACAAATGAAGGCTGTAAATGTCACTCATAACTTCATAAAAAGAAAGGCCCACTTGGTAAAGTGAGCCTTTCAGGAGTTAAAGAAGTGCTATTTGCTGTGAATGTGATCGTTAGTCTTCTATTAACTCTCCTTCTTCATCATATACTTCAATTTCCTTCTGTCCCTGATCATTGGAGAAATGCACCTCATACTCTACTTTGGCCTCGTCACCATCTTCCGGGGTGTAAGTGATCTTATATGCTTTTTCGATATTCCACTGAGCATAGTCACCATCCATTATGGCATCTTTTACATCAGCAGGAAGTTGTGATGGGGTGATCTCCGTTTTGGTAGGATCTACATTAACAGTCACTACATCATTTTTTACATCTATGGTTGCATTTGTCGATATTACTGCAGCAAACATTATTGCGAATGCTGCCATAAAAATTTTAGTTAGTTTCATTACTAATAATCTTTTACGGTTAAAAATCATTTCTTTCTCTCGTTACCCTATGATATAACTGTGCCAAAACCGGTTGGTACAATTAAAATGCTGATTTTATATTAATAGTGTCTCTAAATAGTGTCTCTAAGAAAATGCCAGTCTCTGCGTTATACTTGTCTCAAGAAGGCTCTCATACCACAGTACGCTTCACTTTTGGAACTTCGTCCCGCCCTTTGGCACTAACGTTTCGTAAAGCCACTTGGAGTTTTCTTACATGCACTAATAATCACCCTCATAAAGGGTGTTGTTGTCCGGGGTGTGGAAAAATCCTACAGGTTGATGTGTAATGGTATACAAAAGTTGTTGGATCTATCAGGTGGACTGATACCGAACAGCCAGTATTAGGTACAGAAGGGACGCCTGCTTTATAGATCCATAGCGGGAATAGAATTTTTTTCTAAAGGCATTTCGTTTAAATTTGCTCTCCCACTATTAAAACAGGAAACTAAACATATAAAACATGTCAAAGAAATACGACCTTTTAGTATTAGGAAGTGGACCCGGTGGTTATGTTGCCGCTATTCGGGCTTCTCAGTTAGGGATGAAAGTAGGAGTAGTTGAAAAGGAATCATTAGGAGGCATTTGTCTGAATTGGGGCTGTATTCCTACTAAAGCTTTGCTGAAAAGTGCTAATGTTTTTGAATATATCAGCCATGCTTCTGATTATGGAATTACTGTAAAGGAGGCAAAGGCCGACATCGAAGGAATGGTGAAAAGAAGCCGGGGTGTGGCTGATGGTATGAGCAAGGGTATCCAATTTCTGTTCAAGAAGAACAAGATAGATGCTATCATGGGATTTGGCAAGCTGAAGGCTGGTAAAAAGATAGACGTTACCACTGAGGATGGTACAGTAGAAACATACAGCGCGGATCACATTATTATAGCTACGGGCGGTCGTTCAAGGCAGTTGCCGAGCATGCCTATCGATGGAAAGAAAATAATCGGTTATCGTGAAGCCCTGGTATTGGATAAGATACCTAAGAAAATGATCATTGTTGGCTCAGGAGCCATAGGTGTTGAGTTTGCATACTTCTATAATACTTTAGGAGTGGACGTAACTGTTGTTGAATTCCTGCCAAGAATAGTTCCTGTTGAAGATGAGGAGGTTTCGAAAGCACTCGAACGAAGCTTCAAGAAAGCTGGAATGAAGATCATGACCGGTGCCGAAGTTACACATGTAGATACCAAAGGTAAAGGATGTAAGGCAACCGTAAAAACCAAAAAGGGAGAAGAAGTAATCGACTGTGACATTGTGCTGTCGGCAGTTGGTATCTCCACCAATATCGAGGGAATAGGACTGGAAGATATAGGTGTCGCTAATGATAAAGGAAAGGTGATCGTTGATGATTACTATAAAACTAACATACCCGGGGTATATGCGATTGGAGACATCGTACACGGCCCTGCACTTGCTCACGTAGCCTCTGCTGAAGGAATCATTTGTGTTGAAAAAATTGCAGGAGAGAATCCTCATCCTCTCGATTATAACAATATTCCAGGCTGTACATATTGTAGTCCGGAAGTGGCTTCCGTGGGTTATACCGAGGCGGCTGCGAAAGAAGCGGGTTATGAACTTAAAGTAGGTAAATTTCCTTTCTCCGCTTCAGGTAAGGCCAGCGCTGCCGGCGCTAAAGATGGATTTGTAAAACTGATATTTGATGCGAAATATGGTGAACTATTGGGCGCACATATGATTGGCGCCAATGTTACCGAAATGATAGCGGAAATTGTAGCTGTGAGAAAGTTAGAAACCACAGGACATGAAATAATCAAGGCGGTGCATCCACACCCTACCATGTCAGAGGCGGTGATGGAAGCAGCAGCAGCAGCTTATGATGAAGTGATTCATATTTAATATTACATAGTGTTTGTAAGAAAACTCTAAGTGCTTTAAGAAAACGTTCCCGCTAAAGAGCGGGACGAGGTGCCAAAAAGCGGAGCGTACTGAGGAACGTGAGCATTTTTGGGACGAGCGCAATGCAGACATTGGCGCTTTCTTACAGACACTACTTAGGCATAAAGAGGAGGATGTCTCAAAACTTTGGGATCGCGATGACGATATCTTGGTTTTGATGCATCCTTTTTGCTTTTCATCTGCTAAAAACGGATAACATCTGCATCAGGGGGTGGGTATCCTAAATGCCGAAGCATCGTCATCATTTGACCCTTATGATGAAACTCGTGTGTCACCACGTGAGTAAAGACTGTCAATGCACCGAATTCCATTTTGTCACGTCCGGGCAGTACTCCTGAAATACAGGTATCGCCTTCCGGGAACTGTCTTAGAAATTCTGCTACCAATTTATCAACTTTTGTAAAAACCTGCCTGACCGAGGTAATATCTTTTATCGATTCCACGTCAAAATAGGGGGTATTTTTTTTCATTGAAAAATTGGCCAGCCAATGTATATACACATTGGCGATATGTACCTGAAGATGCCGAAGACTTGCCCCTTGTTGATTAATTTCTTCTACAAAGTGTTGAGGAATTAATCGTTCACAGTAGTCAAAAACTACTTCACGTGATCCGCGGATCAACTCATATTGTTGATGAAAATGTTCCATAGAGGATTCTAATTTAATAATAGAATCAGTCAAATTACAACAAAACCTGGTTTCATTTCTCTAAAAAAATAATCAAATCGTCAGGTGGTCAAACATGGTTTCCTTACTTATTAACTACTGGTTTTTGCTATTTGAGGTACATGATCTTCATCTGTAAGTGCCTTTGGGTGTGAATGTTGCAGTGTAAAATTTATTGCACAAGACCAATTTGAAATACCTAAAAACGATAAAATGATGAAATCAAATATTTACTGGCTAAAAATGTTGTGTCTGGCGTTGGCTTTTATGATAGCCGGTTGCTCAGACGATGATGGAAATGAAGTGGAACCTGAGGAAGAAATTGTTCTTCCTGATCCTACTTTTTCCTTCGGAACAGACTCCGACTCTACCGAATTAGACTTTGAATTAATTGGTGATCCCGAGCTTCGTGGAGATAATGCGTATGTATTCAATGCCACTGACGAAGACAATGGTTGCGGGCAAATCGGAGGTGATTATATAAAGCTGGACACATTGGGCGCTATTTGGGAAAAAGGCTTCAGTATAGCTGCCTGGGTGGAATTCCAGGAAGAGCGTTATTTTGAAAGAATAGTAGATCTGGGAAATGGATGGGGCGAACATGGCGGAATGAACATCTCCTTTTCACGACTTGCCCGGTCAAACAGCCTGGCGTTGACAAGCTGGATAGACACGGACTCTACGACCAACAGGGAAAAGGGTAGATTAATAGCCAGAGATGTGATAGTCAACAATAAAATGATGCACTATGCAGCAAGTATTTCACCCTCAGGCGAAATGAAGATCTATATAAACGGAGAATTAGCTGCTGAAAAGGCAGATGGTCACCCTGTAGCTAATGTTCAGCGTAATAAAAATTACATTGGCCATTCTAACTGGTGTCAGCTTGACCCGGATTTTAAAGGTGTAATGAAAGGTATTTATCTGTTTAATAAACCCATCACCTCGGGCGAAGTAAAAGCGCTTTATCAAAAAGGCTCTTCGACTGAGTGACAGGTCCGGATCTTTGGCCTCTCAGTGTTGGAGGAGGCCCTCACAATAGCCTACTTCTGACGTCATCCTGAACTTGATTCAGGATCCCCTGATTAGTTTCTGCACTATTTTAGGGGTTCCCAATCAAGTTTGGAATGACGTGGTGGCTTTTGAGGTGGCCTCTTCTTTCATTTACAACTTTGTTAGATAAGTAAGTGACTGTAATACAGTGTGTTGTATGGTTGGGTTTGAGATAACAATTTTGGTAACGAAAACAACAGAAACTATGAAACATTTGATTTTTAAAAATTATACACTAGCAACTCTGTTCATGCTTTTATTTGGCTTTGTACTAGCGGGCTGTGACGATGATGATAATGGTGATAACGGTGGAGGTATTGTTCCGACCGGCAACTCAGAAACCTATACATTGGCTTCTGTCTCTGATCATGATATAAGTGGAGAGGTCACTTTTCACGAGCTTTCCGATGGTACTACCTCTGTCGAAATTGATCTTACAGGCACCTCTTCGGACCAGACTTATCCGGCACATATCCATTTTAATTCAGCAGTGGAAGGTGGCGATATAGCAGTGACCCTGACTTCTGTAGATGGTAATACTGGAAAAAGTACTACTATTGTTACAGAGGCTGATGATCAATCGGGCCTGTCATATGAAGAATTACTTGAATTTGACGGACACGTTAATGTACATTTAAGTCCTGGTGATCTGCAAACACTGGTTGCAGCAGGGGACATTGGTGGCAACGAATTGACAGGTGAGTCTGTTCAGTATGACCTTGCTTCGGTATCAGATCCTGATATTCAGGGTGTGGCTACTTTCCAGGAAAGAGTGAATGGAGAAACACTTGTTACTATCGATCTGGATAACACAGCATCAGGTGGTACTCATCCGGCACACATACACATGAATACGGCTGCTGAAGGAGGTGACATTGTTGTTTCCCTGAATAGTGTAAACGGAGAAACAGGTATGAGTATGACCCATGTGGCAAAATTTGATGACGGTGACGCCCTTACTTATGAAGCGCTTATCAGCTACGATGGTTATATCAATGTGCATCAAAGCGCTGATAATTTGGGCACTCTGATAGCGCAGGGTGACATAGGTCAAAATGCACTTACAGGTGAAAGTGAGGCTTATGATTTGACTGCGGTCGATGTACCTGGCGTTACAGGAACAGCTACTTTTCATAAAAGGGCGAATGATGAAACACTGGTAGTGATCGATCTGGCAGGTACTACATTTGCCGGTGATCATCCTGCTCACATACATGTAGGCTCGGTGGCGGAGGCGCCTGGAGATATAGCCATTAGCCTGTCAAATGTTAGTAGTATGGGCATAAGCAGTACGAATATTACTGAAACTGATGAAGGAGAGGCTATGACCTACGATGATCTGATCAATTATCACGGTCACATCAATGTACACTTGAGCGCTGACGATCTGGCTACATTGGTGGCGCAGGGTGATGTGGGCGCTAATGTGGAGTAATTGACAGGAAACCAATAGGAGCTGTCTCAAAAGACCAGTCATCCCGACGTGACGAGGGACCTACTAAGTTATAAGGCAGGTGTTTTGGATCTTAGTAAGATTCTTCCTGCGTCAGAATGACTTTCAGTTTTTGAGTTTGGTCTTTTGAGACACCTTCCATCGGTCTTAAAAGAAATAACTGATACTCCCTTTAAAGAAAAAAGGACTTCCGGGAGTAAAGTGTATCTCAGATACAGCAGTGGTTTCATTATATAACCGTGATTCTGTGTCAAACTGGGCTTCTTTCCATTTGCGGTTTAGCAGGTTAACTACTGATATACCTATTTCGTACTTTGGTTGCCTATAGTTCACCACGGCATCGAGCAGGAAATAACCTTTAGCAACCACGCTATTATCTTCATTAGCAGGCCTGTCATCAAGATAGCGATATCTGAGACTACCGTTGATCCCGTTTGCAAACCTGACGCTAAGCCCTCCGATACTCGTGAATGTAGGTGCCAACGGAATATAATTTGCACCCTCTGGCTCGTCTACAGCTTCGGGATCAGTATAGTTAATATCGGTGTCCAGGTATAACCATTTTAACAATTGATACCTGATCGACAGGTCAACACCTTTCCTTCTGGTTTTTCCTGATGGCTCTACAATTCCCTCGTCACCTACATATACGAACTCCTGATCCAGGTGGAGCTGCCATAGCGCAATATTAACAGCTATGTTGGGAGCAGGCTTAAAAATACCTCCTACATCCAGCCCATAGGCTTTGGGGAGTATGTCACGCCCCTCACGCGCCACAACCACACGGGTGTCATTCGAATGAAAACCAAGTCCTCCCTTGACAAATAGCGTAGCAGCAGGGGTTAGCCTGTAGTTAATACTCAATTTAGGGCTCACAGCGCCTTTACGTTCCGTTTGTCTTTCGTATGCTGTAGAAAGTGCATCCACATAGCTGAACATGAAGTAGTCGTAGCGTAAGGAGGCATTTATAGCAAGATCAGCAGCAGGATGGAGCGTTTCACTGACATATCCATACAGGTTTACTTCAGAAATATCACCCCTTGCCAGGTCTTCAAGCACCTCTTTTCGGTTTAGGGTATGAGAGAGGCGGATGTCTTCTATATCATCAAACCGAAACCCCGCGCCTACCTCAGATTTTATTTTTGCACCCTTCAACTGCCCCTCCTTTTCAAAGGTGCCGTTGTAGCCATAAATATACCTGTTCTCCGACTGGGTGATCTGATCACCGTGGACAGGGTCATTTAAGAAAAAAGTAAAATTGGATACCAATTTGAAGTCATACCTGGTGAAAAACATCTGATGAGAAAGAATAGCGTCATTTGGCAGACTGCTTACATATTGTAAGTTAAGATTCGTTCTCCCGGTTTTTCCTCCCTCTGTGTCATCAATAGCTCCAAATCGGCCTATTTGACCACTGTTGATAGCTCGCTGGGGTATTTGCCCCGATGCGTCCCATTGGCTGCTGAAGTTAGAGGCAACGATCTTGAGCAAACGATCATTTCCTAAATAACCTGCATACTTTGCCATAAAATTTATCCTGGAAAAATTCTGATTGCTGTCAAAATAGCCATCGGTAAGGTTAATCTCTGATGCCAGATACAAATGTTCTCTATTGCCTGCAACCTGCCTGTTGAGTACATCCAGCATGGTCACTGCTCTCAGTGTACCGTACTGACCTCCCTCAACTTTGACCATGCTATTATCCAGCCTGGTCAAGGTTTGGAAGGCAGCGTAGCCTGCGGTATTAAAATTACCCTGTTCCGCATAGTAAGGGCCTTTATTAAAATTGACAGACTCAATCGTTTCAGGTATCAGAAAATGCAGATCCGAGTACCCCTGTCCATGAGCATGCGAGACCATATTCACAGGCAAGCCATCTACAGATAAAGCGATATCAGTACCATGATCGATATCAAAGCCGCGTAGGAAGATCTGTTCTGCTTTTCCCCCTCCGGCATGTTGAGCGATAAACAATCCCGGCACCAACCTTAAAACATCCTGTGACGATCCGGTAGGTCTGAGTTTGATATCATAAGCGGAGATCCTTTTCAAACTTCTGGCTTCTTCTGTGGTAACTACCACATCAGATAGTTCAATCTCACCAGGGGTCAGATGGAAATCAACGTTATCAACAGGTTCACTGCCAACTTTAACATTTATTTGTAGACTCTCATATCCAATATGAGATGCTGTGATAGCATAATCCCCTGGTTTAAGTATTAATTTAAAACGGCCAAGCATATCGCTCGAAGTGCCTTGGCCATTATCTACAGTGATATTGGCTCCTGGTAAGGCTGTGTTGGTTTTTTCATAAATCACACCACTAATTACTACCTGGCCTAATATCTCCGGGCAATAGCAGATCGCTATTATGAATAAAACTAGTGTTATTTTGTTCATAAAAATATTTTAATATACTGACATTTCAGGCATAGGCTGCCTGAGGTCTCCTTGCAGGTGACTTGTCAATGATTGAAAATGTAAAGTAATGACCAGCGCTGGTTGCGACTGATCTGTGGCGAAGAAGGGGCTATTAGTTAGGAGGAGGAGTTGGCGGTGACCGGCGGTGTACTTTTGCCAAATTTTGGTTCACCGAGATGATAATTTCATAATCAAGCGGACGTGTCATGCTCAGGGTATTATTCTTTGGAAGAAAATTGATCAAGCATGTCACTTCAAACGGATTTAGTGTATCAGTATCTTCTGATCCTGTTTCTTTGAGCTGTCCCAATGTTTCACTGTGATCCTCTACATGATGAGCATGGTGGTGGTCGTGGTGGTGAATTATGTTAGGAATATGATGCAAAATATCGTGAGCAATAGTAAAAATACCATAGCCCATGAATGTGCTAATGTAGAAAAAGAATAAAACTATAGTATAATATTTCTTCAAGTCAGCTTTAAGGATTTCGGCAGTGTTTAGTTTGCAATTTTATTAAAAAGCGTCATCTGCGTAAAGGTGTTTTTTCTAAACGGTATTCTTTTACAACTGAGCCATCAATTTGTGCTCCTGATCAAATTTTTAGTAAATTGATTATTGATCGGTATCTGAAGAACATGAAGCCATTGTATTTTTCAACCCCTGGCAATGATTTTAAATTAAAAAATATCGTTTAAAGCCGTATTTTAATAACTTTACTATCCGGCCATTTTTTGAAATGAATATGAATAAGCACTTTTACTTACTTTCAATCTTATTTTTGAGCCTTATTTCAGGCTTCTCCCTGGCACAGGATGAACAGGGCGATCCACTTCAGAAGGCTTATGCCAAAGCCAACGAAAAATTTGATAAGCAAGATTTTCGCAGTGCCGTACTCGATTATTCTCAGTTGATCAATTCCAAGTTTAGCAACACTGAGGTGTATGTCAAAAGAGGCATCTCCTATTATCACCTGAAGGAGTATGACAAAGCAAAGTCCGATTTTGACAATGCTGTAAAAGCCCGGATAGACTCCCCTGAGCTATATGGCTACAGAGGGCTTGTGAAATATGAGCAAAAGGACTACCAGGGGGCGGCGGGCGACCTGGAGAAGGCTGTGGGTTCCGGTTTCAAGGATGCCGAAGCGCTATTCAATTTAGGGAATGCCAAATTCAGGCTGGAGAGCTATCAGGACGCCATAAAATACTATGATCAGGCCGAGTCAGCAGGGAGAAAAGATGCTACGCTGTTTAATAATCGAGGTAAAGCAAAATTCATTTTAAAGAACTATAGTGGAGCTGTCGAAGATTACAGCAAGGCGCTGGCAGCAGATAGTAAATACGACAAAGCCCTGGAAAACCGGGCAGAGGCCTACTATGAGTTGAAGAAATGGAGTGAAGCAGGCGCTGATTATGACCAGTTGATCAAATCAGGAAAGGTTACGGATGAAAATTTTGCCCGAAAGGGTATTGCCTTGTACCAGCAGGAGAAATATGATGAGGCAACCAAAGATCTGGAAAGTGCGATCCAGCGCGGCAGTAAGATCCCTGAGCTGACCTACTATCTGGGTAATATTTATTTTGCCAAAGAAGATTATAAAAAGGCCGGTCAGTATTATGAACAGGCACAGCGAGCTAATGTAGCGGTTGATGATCTGACGACAAAATTAGGAATGACCTATTTCCTTAGTAAGAACTACGCTGCTGCTGAAACCACTTTTTCCAATGCTCTGAACGCAGGGAACAATGACCTGAATAACTATCTCTACCGAGGGCTGGCACGCTATGAGCTTAAAAATGAGGAAGGGGCCCTGCAGGACCTGAAGCACGCTGTGGAAAAGGGCGCGAAAGATTATAATGCCTACTTCTACCTTGGCAACCTGCAATTCAAAAAAGAGGAATATCATTTGGCGGAGGCCAACTACGATAAAGCCATAGCCATTGAAGCAACAGATCCTGTGGTTTTCAATAACCGGGGGAAAGCCAGATCTTACCTGGATAAATATCAGGAAGCCATCGCTGACTACGATAAGGCGCTATCACTGAAATCTGACTATGACAAGGCGCTCGAGAATCGTGCGGAGGCAAATTTTAAGCTTGAAAAATGGGACGCAGCCATTGCAGACTATGCTCAGTTGATCAGTTCCGGTAAGGTTACGGATGAAAATTTTGCCCGAAAAGGTATAGCCTTGTACAGGTTGGAGAAATATGATGAGGCCATCAAAGATATGGAAAGTGCCATACAGCGTGGCAGTAAGATTGGTGAATTGCCCTATTATCTGGGTAATGTCTACTTCATAAAAAACGACTATAAAAAAGCAGCGCAGTATTATGAGCAGGCCCAACGTGCCAATGTGGAAGCGCAGGACCTGACCACCAAACTGGGGAAAGCCTATTTTCTGAGTAAGAATTATGCTGCTGCTGAAACCACCCTTTCCGAGGCGCTGAATAAAGGCAACAATGCCACTGAAAACTATTTATACCGGGGATTGGCACGCTATGAACTGAAGAATGAAGAGGGCGCTTTGCCTGATCTCAAACAAGCCATCGATAAGGGTACAAAGGATTATAACGCATTCTTCTATTTAGGTAATCTTCAGTTTAAAAAGGAAGAATATAACCTGGCAGAAGCCAATTATGACAAGGCCATAGCTATACAGGCTACTGATGCGGTGATTTTTAATAACCGGGGGAAGGCCAGATTCTATCTTGGGAAGCATGCCGAAGCGGTGAAGGATTTTGACCAGGCCCTTGCCCTCCAAACTGATTATGGCAAAGCAGTGGAAAACAGAGCTGCTGCAAAATATGCTATGAAAGACTGGGCGGGAGCAATAGCCGACTATGAAACCATTCAGAAATCAGGTAGCTCAGATCCCGAAGTTTATGAAAAGTTAGGTCTTGCTCGCTTTAACAGTGGCAATTTTGAAGGAGCTGTAAAAGACCTGCGATCAGCTATGCAGCGCGGAGCTACCAATGAAGAACTGAATTTGAAACTGGGAACGGCTTTGTATAAAACGGGTAATGCTAAGGAGGCTTATACCTACCTGGTAAAGGCAGCCGAAGCAGGTCAGGCCACACCTCAGGTATATGAAATGTTGGGTATAGCGGCTTACGAGAGTAAAAATAATGCCAAAGCAGAGGAATATATAACCCAGGCACTAAACGGGGGCGTTCAAAACAATGACCTCTATCGCTACCGCGGTCACGCCAGATATACTTCCAACAATGTTGACGGAGCATTTGAAGATTTCGAAAAAGCCCTGTCTCTGGGAGTTGCAGACTACGATACTTACAAATCCCTTGGAGATATCTATTATTCGAAGAATGAGATGCAAAAGGCAGTTGGCGCTTATGATAAAGCCATCAGTTTAAAGGCTGATGATCATGTGGTGCTCAATAACAGGGGAAAAGCCAAGCTCGTAATGAAGAATTACCAGGGTGCGGTTGCAGATTTTGACAAAGCAATAGCTCTGAAAGGGGATTATGGGAGGGCTTTGCTTAACAGGGGCGCTGCACGCTTTGAATTAAAGGATTATACTGGCGCCATCTCCGATCTTGAAAAGGCAAAAGAGGCCTCAGGGCAAAGCAAAGAGGTGGTAAAAATGCTGGCTTTGGCCTATTATGAAACGGGGAATAAGCAGGAGGCCAGGACCTATCTTGAAAAGGCGGTCAAGGAAGGGGTAAAGGAGCCAAAAATTTATGTTTATAGCGGCTTGTTAAGCTTTGAAGATAAAGATTACAAAAAAACGGCTGAATATCTGGATAAAGCGGAAGAGTTGGGAGAAAAATCTGCAGAAATATATGAGAAGAGAGGCCTGGCAAGGTTCAACCTGAAGGATTACCGTGGCGCTGTTGCCGACCTCACCCAGGCACAATTAGGAGGTATCGATAATGCCGGGCTTTATGCCAACATGGGTATCTCCCAATACGAACTAAAGAGCTATGAAGATGCAGCAGTCAATCTGCAAAAAGCCGTGGCCAAAGGATCTAAAGACAAGCAGGTCTTGTACCATCTTGGAAATGCCCAGTTCCGTCTTGAGCAGTATGATCAGGCTATTAAAAGCTATGACCAGGCCATTACGCTGGGCGCTAATGACGAAATTATCTATAACAATCGTGGTAAAGCCAAAATGATCAACAAGCAACTGGTTCAGGCCATTATTGACTTTGATAAAGCGCTTCAGATCAAGCCTGATTACAATATTGCTTTGCTCAACAGAGGAACAGCCAAATACTTGTCTGAGGATTATAAAGGGGCTATCACAGATCTCAACAAGATCATAGATGCCGGCCAGGGAGGAATGCATGAGTACCTGTACCTGGGCGTGTCAAAATTTCAGACCAAAGATCATCAGGGAGCAGTGGCAGCCCTTGAAAAAGCCAGAGCACTTGGTGTGAACGACAAGTTGCTTTACTATGGGCTTGGAAATGCCCTTTATTACCAGGGAAAATATGAAGATGCTTTACCATACCTGGATAAAGCTATTCAAATGGGCGTGGAAGGCATTGAAACATACACTAATCGTGGTATGGCAGGCTACCAACTCGAAAAATATCAAATGGCTGCTGCCGATCTTAAAAAAGCAGTGGAATTGGGTGCCAGCGAAGCAGAGGTATACCATAACCTGGGGCATGCACTTTATGAAATAAATGATTTCGAAGGTGCTGTTTCGGCACTGAATAAAGCTGTTGATGCAAAAAATAACTACGGATCAGCGCACTTTCACCGCGGAAACGCAAAGTTCAGACTTAAGAACTATGAAAGCGCTATCAATGACTATGATGTAGCCATAAAAAACGGGGTGAGCAATCCTATCGTTTTCAATAATAGGGGTAAAGCCTATCAGTTGCTTGATAAATTTGATGAGGCTGTTGCCAGTTATACAGACGCTATCAGGAATGATGGCAGTTATGCGCGTGCTTATGAAAACCGGGGAAAAACCTATTTTGCCATGCAGAAGTATGGAGAAGCCGCCAAAGATCTATCAAAGTATGAGAAGCTGGAAGAAAAGCCGGATGGAGAAGTGATCATTTACCTGGCGGAGTCTTATTATTACCTGGGCGACTATATCAGAGCGCTATCTTATTTTGATAAGACGATAGAAGCAGGCAATAAAAGCGGTGATACCTATTACCACAGGGCGCGAGCGCTGATAGAAACACAGGATTACGAAGGAGCCCTGAGAGATATTCAAAACGCGAT
Source organism: Fulvivirga imtechensis AK7 (assembly GCF_000331535.1). GTDB lineage: Bacteria > Bacteroidota > Bacteroidia > Cytophagales > Cyclobacteriaceae > Fulvivirga > Fulvivirga imtechensis. Next base: position 32,994 of record NZ_AMZN01000012.1, read on the forward strand.
GAATGCCGGAAAAAAGGATGCAAGTGTTTATATGGACAGGGCACGCGCCAATCTCTTCATAGGTAATACACGCGCGGCAGCCAACGACCTTGATGAAGTAATAAAAAAAGAGCCCGATAATGCAAATGCCTACTATAACCGGGCTTATCTAAGGGAGGAAAATGAGGACTACGAGGGGGCTATTACCGACTACAATAAAGTAATTCAGCTCACACCGGAAGATGCCAGCGCTTATTTCCATCTGGCCAACGCCAAGGTGTCATCAGGCAACGTAGGGGGGGCATTGGAGGCTATCAACAAAGCCATAGAGCTAAAGACATCGGAAGCATCATATCATAAAGTGAAGGGTAATATTCACTATCAGCTTGAGGAAACCGATAAAGCGTGCGAAAGCTGGAAGAAAGCCCTGGAACTAGGCGATGCCAAGGCCTCTTATTTTATTAAACAATATTGTAAATAGGGCACGCCATGAAAGGGATATTAAGTTGCCTTTAAATTTTGTAACTTGTTAATGCCAGAATTTTTGCAATCAATAATGTTGTGAAAGGTTAATTGGTGTTACTAAATTTCACTGGCATCAATTGGGGAGCATGTAATATTTGATCTATGATTGGAATAAGTGGAGTGAATTTGTATGAATTCCTTTTTTCTGGTACAGATCTTTTCTCGGCTGTTAAGAATAAAAAATCCAATGATGGAACCATAATTTACAAACGACCTTCACTGCTGTAGTTTTCATTACAGGAGTAACTCCCAACTTCACATCCATTTTTATTGCACTGCTTTTGTCCGTTATTTCATGTCACAGTTACAACAAAATGAAAAGAGCATGAAAAGATTAATTTTTGCGTTTGGAATAATAATTGGCGGGTTAGGCTTTACTGCCTGTGCTGATGAATCTGAAGAAATCACACCAGATTTCCTCGATACTCACGAGCAGCTTGATACTGGGGAAGAAGATCCTCCTGTGATACCCCCGAGAGACTGACATAAAGTGCATGGATAGAAGCCAATAATTATATTGAGTTCAATTATATCAATCAGGTGTAAGGAAAGGGTTTATATTGCAGAATTGAGGCTTCTGCTTTTTTGAATTATTACTGTATTTTGCTGACTGAAACCAGTAAATATAGTAAAAAAATGAAATTTTTAATATCGTTTGCCTTATTGCTTTCTTTTGCAGCCAAAGCCTCGGATATAGATAGCTTAAAGCTTCTGGCCGAAAGCTCAAGAGAGGAAGTCAGGTTGGAGGCTCTTTACCAACTCAGCAAGCGATTGTATCCGACTGATCCCGGCCTTGCATATGATTATGCCCTTCAGCAGAAGCAATTAGCCAGTCGTGTTGGCAATCAATTGTGGCTTGGTAAAGCATACGGAATTCTGGCTTATATCGATACAAAAGAGGGAGCTCTTGATAAGGCAGTTTCCAACTATGTGAATGCTATTGAAATATTCAAGGCGTTGAAAAAATATCTCCATCTGGCAGACAATTACTATAATCTGGGCGATATATTCTTGCTGGCTGAAGACTATAACAACGCGCAGAAATATTTTGAGAAGGCTTACGAGCTATTTAGCAATGAAGGGGACGAAACCTATTTTTCCTGGATCAATTTGAACATAGGGAGATGTTTGGCAGCGAAGGGCAAACACAGCGAGGCTATCGAAAAATATAATAAGGCGATTTTACAAGCCAATGGCGATTCATATATTTTAAATCTTGTTTATAACCGGATGGGAATATCTTATTATGAGGAGGGGAAATACGATCTTGCCAGGGACAACTATTTAAAATCAATTTCAATAGACAATCTCACCGACAAAAAAAGAAAAGAGATAATTGCATTTAATAATATTGGTGAATCATACCTGGCCGAAGAAAAGTTCGACAAAGCTGCAGACCTTTTTAATCATTCCCTGGATTTAGTGCAACAGGTGCGGGACCCGGATTTTAAATTAAGAGGTATAACCCTTCTAAATTTTGGACAGTTGCATTTTGAAAGAAGTGAATATTCGAAAGCCAGTGAATATTTGAGATCAATTGCTCTTGATACCAAGAGTGATATTATTAACCGCGACCTGTTAAAGGCGCTAAAGTTGCTAAACAAAATACACAACATAGAAGCCGAAAAGAATCAATACCCTGACGGCAAGGAAATGTTGTTATATGAAAATCTCTATAATGAACAATTGACCCTGATAGATGAATTGAATCACAAATTAATGTCATTGAATAATCAGTACATGCTTCAGGTAAATTATGAGGTCCCTCTTTTAAAGGGGCAGGTTGAAGAACTAGTGGCCGCTTTGAAGGAAAGCAGGGTGTATATGGCCATTGCCATTCTTGTTGCGATCCTGATCGCGATCCCTTTGTTCATACATTTAAGAAGAGCGTATTTGGTGAGGAAGGTATTGGCCGGATGAGCTATATCTTCATTATTTCCCTTACTGCCTTTACCTGTACTTTCATCTTTTCATAAGAAGTTGAAAGTGTCGATAGCTTTTCAAGCATTTCACCGCTTAAAGTTTCCAGTCTGGTAAAAGCCTCTTTTGTTTGATCCCGGCTAAACATTAATTTCGCTTCCCGAAGGTCTTGTTCGAATCTGGCCAGTTCAGCACGATTAATGATATCTTCATCCTCCTGATCAGGTTCGTAAAATGCGTTGACGCTTACGTCAAGTATGGACGCCAGAATATTCAAAATATTCATATCAGGCGCAGTATTACCATTTTCCCATGATGAGATAGTGCCCTGGGTAAATTTTTTTCCTGTTCTTTTATAAATTTCCTGCCTTATGTCATCTTGGGTGAACCCGCGTCTTTTCCGAAAAAAAGCTATTTTATTTTTTGATTTTGCCAATTTAGTCGAGTACAAGTTGTGTTACTAAATATTGATGGCAGCGAGGCGCCATGTTAAATTTGGTTCCTAAATATAAGAAAACAAATTAATCTGTGAACCACCGGTTCATGCAAAAAGTATTTGCCGGTTGCTACGCTCGACAAGTTACTCATTTTTCGTTTCTCTCCACTTGCACTTAGACTAACCAGCACCTGTTCGTCACTCTCTGTACCGTAAGCCCTTATTCAACCTGGCCACGTAGCCGTTATTGAAGAAAAACACGAGCTTCATGTAAATATTTCTCAGGTCTACTTGAATAAATATTCAAAAAAATGTTTATTTGACTTGATAAACATTCAAAAAACCAAATATTAATTAATCATAAAGCCTAACCAGCCATGTTAACCAACACAACACTACTGTATCCAAGATTGGAGCTATGTACCTCCGATATTAGCAATTCTTTTGTTACCACCGCCTTCCAGCAAATAAAAAGTTACCGCATTTGCTGGTTGGCGCACGAAGAGTTGGAATATCGATGTGGATCAATGCTGTCGACTATCGGAATTAATTGTGTCCGTAGAAAAGCCGTTCTCGAATTTGTTTCACAGGATTCCCGGCAGACGGTCGCGAAAATTCACTTTGACAAAAACCTGAACTTCAGAAATCCCCTAAAAACCGGGTTCAGCGTATCCATATCCTAATTGTCCACTTTAATGCATAAGAAATTGGCCTTAAAGCACGCAATTAAGAAAATGTTTTATCTCGATGAGTTGATCAAAAGTGAATCAACAGGAACCGTAACAGAATTGGCAGAAAAGCTGAACATATCGAAAAGACACGTCTATAACTACCTGAACATCTTTAATGAAATCGGGAGGATAAACAGATATGACGAATCCAAAAGAAGCTTCGTCTATGAAAATTTATAAGACGGTTTTAGGTTGAAAATAGCCGCTGACCGGGAGATGTGCCTTGCCATCTCCCGGGATGTGGCAAAAAATTTAAAAAATGAAAGTGCATGAAAACTACATGGGAAGAATCACAAAAGAAGTATAACCTGCTGCTAACGAACCTCAATTCTTTAATTGAGGAAACCAACAAAATATTATATACCTATCAGCAGGCGAATATCGGTTTTGGCTACCACTTATACGGTGATGATCTGATACCGCTACTTAAGAAAACCGGATGCTATGAATTCTATGAAGAAGAGTTTCGAAAACTTCACAAGCATTTTCAGGATCATCTACAAGGCCTGAATCACTTGCGTGACCGGGTCCACATGATGATCATCAGAGATGAAGTCAATTATCCTTCTAATTAGTGTCTCTAAGAAAACGTCAATGTCTGCGGTACGCTTGTCCCACGCTCCGCTTTTTGGGACTTCGTCCCGCCCTTTGGCGGGAACGTTTTCTTAAAGCCACTTAGAGTTTTCTTACAAACACTAATTAATGAAGATGAAGATATACGACTATACCAGGATAATGAAAGACTCATATTTTATACAAGAAGGTTGGCGCGTAGTATTGGTTGACCTGGGTCAAAAGACAATACAAGTCTCAAAATGCAGTCTGAGCATTTTTTTTCTGTTATCGCACCACCAGTGTGTTTACGTGAAGGACAATTCTCCACTATATAAAGAGGTGCTGGCAAGGTATTACGATATGTTGGGCGCTTTGGTAATTCCGAATAAATATAAGAAAGGTCTGCTTTTCAAAGATTAGAAAGATTATTGGAAAAACCTGCTCGAACTCAAAATTCTAAAACCAACGTCTACAGAGCATGAAGTTGTTTGAAAAAATTAAACAAATTGAGAGAATGGACAAGCTGATAAAGAAAAAAGCCACAGGCTCTCCAAAGGATTTGTCGTTGAGAATGGGGATTAGCGAACGACAAGTCTACAACATTATCAATGAAATGAAAGAGTTGGGCGCACCTATATATTTCTGTACTATAAGGCGGAGTTATTGCTATAAAGAGAGAGTCACCTTCACGTTTGGGTTTGAAAAATCTGGTATCGACAGGTCTGGCAGGAAGGCAAATATTATATTGGATTTATAATTAGTGGCTCTAAGAAAACGTCAAGGTCTGCGTTACGCTTGTTCCAAAATGCTCTCGTACCTCAGTGCGCTCCGCTTTTTGGGAATTCGTCCCGCCCTTTGGCAAAGCCACTTAGAGTTTTCTTACAGACACTAATTAACCTCCGCCTTTCGACCTGGAATTCTACCACTTGAGTTATAAAATTATAAAAGTTGATATTTCTTGTTGCACTGAAGAGATTTTTCAGTGAGCAGTATTAAAATTGAACCATGTTTTTAAATCAGTAAATCAGTTACTGGCGGGGTGCGAAACCCAAAATCATCTTAGCGTACTATCTATAACAGTACTAATACGATTCGGAAACAATTTGATTTATTTTAGTCTTAAAAATTCTTTGATTTTTTAAATACTTTGGTAAAATTGCAACCCAAAATAAAAACTGCACAAAATTAACATAATATGTGTATTAACTGTGTTCAATTCATTTTAAAGCGCGTCTTACCCTGTATTTGTTTTCTCTTACTGGCTACAGTAGCCGGCAAAGCCCAGCATTTGCACATAAGAGATTCAAGATCAGTATTGCCCTCGTCAGATGTGCTCGCCACTATCCGTCACGTTGCTATTCGGTCAGGACTTCATACCGGGGTACCTGACGCAGGCGCACCGCTCTACACGTTGAAGGGGAGAAAAGCCGCGTTGCCGATCTCCCTGAGGTATCATACCCAAACCCCCCATCACAACCTTTATTCCAGTTGGGCAGGTGAGGGATGGTCTCTGGAGGCAGGAGGTATGATAGCTCGTGTGATTAAATCATCGGATGATTTTTCAGCGCATGGATATATAGGAAGCAACCTTCCCACCACTATCCAGGGTGCAGGCGTTGCCGGGCTTAACAACTACCTGACCCAGGGGTATGATACACAACCCGACCAGTTTTACTACAGCTTTGCAGGGCATTCGGGCAAGTTTCTTTTCAGGCCTGATGGCAGCATCATCAACTCCGGCTTCGACCGTTTGGATATTTCCCTACCCAGCAATGAGCTTGATATCTGGGAAGTAAAGGACCATTCGGGTATCATTTACCGGTTTGGAGGCACAGGGTTTGTAGAGCAAGCCGGAAACAGCCAGACAGACAAGATCGCGGTCACAGCCTGGTTTATCAGGGAAATAGTATACCCTAATGGCGAGATGATATCATTTGAATATCATACACCATTTAAAATACCCGTAGTGAAGAATGCGGGGAAAACAGAATATTACGCTTCAGGCATACCCTCTTTGCTGGAGACTGAAAGCGCTGTATCCCATTACTACACCCCATATTTAAAAAAGATCACCTTAAACTCCGGGTTAAGCGCATTTTCAGCACAATTTGAAATAGCCTCAGACCGGCAGGATGGCAGCTCGCGAAAGAGATTAAAAAGTGTGCGGATATTCAGGCACCATGATGTTAGTCATACAGGAGAGCTTCTAAAGATTTTCACCCTCCACCATGAAAAAGGCCCCCTGTTATGGCTCGAAAAGATCTCCGAACACCGGGAAACGGTCGGCAATGCCTACGCGGAAACAAAGTTTACCTACTACGACAGAGACAATATCAACAGAGCCTATGGTAGCACCGATTACTGGGGGTACTACAATGGAGGTACAGCTACGGGAGACTTCCCCAAAGTAACCTACAACCATCATTTGGAAGATGAGCTTACCACATCCGGAGTAGTTAAAAAACCTTCGTCCACCCCGGCAGGCCTGTTAAAAGAGATGGCTTACAGCCTGGGAAAGAAAGTAGTTTACACCTATGAACCCCATCAATTTGAAGAGACACTGACAGATGAGCATGGAGTGGGATACAGCTATGGAGGAGGCTACCGGATCAAAACCATAGAATCGCATGACGGAACAGGGCCGGTGATTACGACCACGTACGCCTATACACAGCCCGGAGGCTCAACTTCCGGGAAACTGCAGGCGCCCCCCGTGACCAGGTACACCGGCCAGCGGTGGCATAATATCAACAGCCAATGGACTTTAAAGAACACCAGTGTTCGTACTAACTTTATCAATAACTACCTGGGGTTGGCGCCTGCGGTCACTTATGGCGTAGTTAAGACCGAAGTGGCCGGAAGAGGCATGAACAGCTTTGCGTTTTATAACGACAAAGCTTCAACGGCCACCGTTACCTCCGAAGGCTACAACAACAGCTCCAGTGGTCCCATTACTACTCACCTGGATTTTCTTTACGGAAAGCTAAAGTCGCAGGAGCAATACGCCAAAGAAAATAACACCTACAGGCTGATATCCGGCACAAGCTATGACTATGAAGTGTTTGAGGAATCCGGTGTACCCCTGCTGCAGCTCACCTCAGACCTGGTAAACGGGGGAACCGGAGGAGTGGAAGCCGCGATCCGTGAGCTCTACCTGAATGGCGGCACCGGTTCGGTGGCAGGCCATGAAGATAAAGTCTGCGGCCTCACCTACAAACAGGTGCCATTCAGGAAAGCCCGTTTGCTTGAAGTGGAAAACACCGCATACGGAGATGAGGGTAACAGCCAGTCTTCATCGGCTAACTACAGCTACACAGCACAAAACTATCCAAGACAGGTCGTGCAAAACCTGCCGGGCAATGTACACTTCGAACAAGCCTACTCCTACGCGGAGGACTATCCGGGCGTTGGCTTCTGTGACGAGCTGACAGTCAGAAATATGAAATCCGTGGTTGTAGAAAGCCATACCACACGAACAGATAATGCCGGCAGTACAATTACCAACGGGCAGGCTGTCGAATTCAGCGCCAACACCAACGCTATAAATGGAGAAACCCAGATGGTGCCGGTCGCGATATATCATTTAGAGCGTGTGCCTGACGGAGGCGTGGCGGAGTCTGAGATCCCAACAGTCAGCTCGCTGAACTACAAGAAAAAAGCCTCATTAGCCTATGACGGATACGGCAATGTAGTGACCACCACCCATAATGACGAAAAATATGCTGCCGTTTGGGATGAAGATAAGCTGCTTCCGGTAGCACAGGCCGTCAGGGCCGATGCCTCCGAAGTGTACTACAATGGCTTTGAAGAATGCTGTTATGACGAAGCCAAAGCAGGACTGTACAGCCACCAGGGAGGAAGCTTCACCATTCCGTTTACTCCGCCATCCGGCAAGAGCTATGAGATGAGCTACTGGTACCTTGAAAACGGAGAATGGCTACTTTATACCGGCCCTTTTACCTCCGCAATCAATAAGGGAGAAGCGCTGGACGAAATAAAAGTATACCCTTCCGGCAGTATAATGACCACCGCCTCCTTCAATAGCAAATCACAGGCGATATCGCAATCAGATGTTAATGATATTTTCACTTACAATGAGTACGATGAAAGCGGGAGCCTGGTGAGGGTACGGGATAAGGATGAAAATATCCTGCAACAGTTCAGCTACCACAACCATTACCTGCCACCGTGTGAAGACCCCTCCGGTGATTACCCGATCACGGCCAGCTTCCAGGTACAAAGCAACGCTTTAAAAGTTATTGCCGCAGGCGGATGCGGAAAACTCAGGTATAACTGGTACTACATCGATGCACAGAACAGGCAATACCCATTGAATAATTCGTCAAGCAGCATAAGCACCGGGAACCTGTATGCATGCGAGGAATACTTTACTTTAAAATGTACGGTAACAGACGAGAGAGCGCTCAACAGCAAAACCATCTACCATCACATCAATACCGACACCTACCTGAGCCCGCTTCAGATGGATGAATTCGATATTTTTTATGGAGAGCAGTCCATGTATTGCCCCGGAGATGTAATAAAAGTAATAGGCACCGCGAGAAACGGATGTGGATCCTATGATGTAAAGTGGCAATTTAGAAAACATGAAACCAGCCAGTTTACTACCATCTCCACAGGTGAGTTTATCATTACCTATACCTTCCAGGAAGCTGGCACCCTCAGATGTACCATCACCGATGCCATGGGAGACGCTGTAAGCCAGGAAGTATTCCTAAAAGGAAAGAGAACAGTTGATTGTGAGGAATTTTAAAAATAAAGCTAAAATGATTATTTACAGATCATTTATAAAGGTGCTATTGATACTAATATTGATCACCTTTTCATACAGATTAGCCCAGTCACAAGAGCAAAATGACACCACACAGGTGGAGCAGTTGAACGCACCCCCACCACCTGATGATGGTGGCGGAGGTGGAGATGGCGGAGGTAATGACGGAGGCGGAGGAGATGGCGGATGCGATGCCCCTGCTAATCCGAAGTTCACAGTATCAACAAATACCTGTGGCAATAAGGTCTTGACTGTTACCAATCCCGAGCAGTATGTACAGTATTTTTGGGATATCATAGGGAAGAGTACCTCCATGACGTATGTAGGCAATACCCATACAGTGGATAGCTCAAATGTATACTATGTGAGAGCCCGCTCCTATGGCGGCTGCTGGAGTACCCATTCATGGAGTGAGTCTGTTACAGTGCAAAGTACGCCAGGTATTCCGGATGCTCCCGGACTGGAAGGCTGCAACAACGATATATTGAGGCGGGGTACTCCCCCAACAGGAGTTGTCTGGTACTGGCAGGGTAAAAATGAGAATGGGTATAGTATGGATGATTCCAATTCTACATACCGGGCGCTCTCTACCGGCACGTACTATTTAAGAAGCCGCTCTACTGCCGGCTGTTGGGGGGCAAGTGTGAGTAAGTATGTAGTAGTAGACCCCCAACCCGGAGAGGTTTCGGTAAGCGGTACAAAAAGATTCGGAGAAGGATACCTTAACTTAACGGCTTCTACACCCAATGCCGTTTCGTATAACTGGTATACCAGCGCCACAGCAATAAACCCCGTAGCCAGCGTCAGTAAAAGCTGGAAAGATATCTTTACCCAATCAAAAACCTATTATGTGGCGGGAGTCCATGACAAAGGATGTGAAGGCCCGCGAACAGCGGTGCAGGTTTCTGTTTACACCAGGCCAAAGGTAGTACCGGTAGGAAATGCCATTCTGGACCTTGCCCAGACTACCGTTACACTTACCACAAATCTTAGCTACGACAGCTATCAGTGGTTTGATCAGTATGGGGCTATTGAAGGTGAAGTGTCAAAAAACCTGGAAGTAACACGAGCGGGCCACTATGCAGTGAAGGTGACCAAAGCAGGAGTGAGTGGCTACGATATTTCAGACTATTACCTGGTGCGGCATGCCCTTGAGAAAGAAAATCGAAGCTATAAACACACCGTCACCATCAAAAAAGAAGGCGTAAAGCATGAGGCGGAGGTAAGGGACCTGCCAGCAAGCGATAAGATCGAGTCACTGGTTTTTTATGACGGTATGGGCCGGGCGGAGCAGGCTATACACTATGGCGAAAGCGGGAACCACATCATAAAAACGCGGGAGTATGATGAAACCGGTCGTGAAACCACCACATGGCTGCCATATGTGACCGACACCAAACCGGATAAATTTGTCACCGACTGGAAAACCAAAGTACAGCAGTATTATCAAACAGAAGTAGACTATTCGTCTCAAACGAACAGCCCATTTGCCAAAAGAAAGATAGACGATTCACCTCGTGGGCTGCTGCGCGAATCCGGTTTTGCTGGTGATGCCTGGCAGCCGGGCACCGGCAATACTATGGCATACCAATACACTTTTATCGATGGCAGTGAGGCCTTTTACCGGTTTACCGTTAATGAAGGCCTGTTGATCGCGAATACCTACGGACCGGGTGAGTTGCAGAAAACCACCGTATCAGATGAAGACGGCCATAATCGCTTCAGCTTTGTTGATGCCGAAGGACGTACCATACTTACCAGAAGCCAGGCAACCGAAGGTACAGGAGCATGGGCTGACACCTATTACGTGTATGACACCTACGGCAATTTGAGGTACGTATTACCCCCTGAAGCGGTAAAGGAAATAGGAAATCCCACTTTGCCTTTTACAGTTTCACAGGATCTGCTGGATCGCTGGGCTTTTCAGCATGAGTACGACCACAGAGATCGCATGGTAGGCAAAAAAGACCCGGGAACAGCCTGGGTGCATATGGTATACGATGAGAGAGACAGGCTGGCGCTGACCCAGGATGGCAACCAGAGATTGAAGGGCGAGTGGCTGTTTAATAAATATGATGCACTGAACCGACTGGTAGCCACTGGTATTTATCAAGATGGCGCGGATAGAGTAGCCATGCAAGATAAATTGGACCGCTACTATAACCAGGAAATAATTTGGACACAATTTCAGGGCGCAGAGGTAGTAGATGGTCTGTTAACAAGTACCGCAGCCAACGGCTGGGGTAATTCTGGAGCCTCTACAGGGGTAGTGCTTCAGGATGATCAGGATGGCACCATCCACTTCGAAACGAAATATGTTAATGATCGGTACATGATTGGATTTTCCGATGCTGATGTTAATGCACACTACAATACCATTGACTACGCTGTTTACATCAATCAATCAGTATTTTATGTATATGAAAGTGGTGTCAAGAAGTGGCATACCGGTTATCTGGATCCAGGAGATGTTTTTCAGATAGAAAGAAAAGGTAATGAGATTAGGTATAAACGAAACGGAAACATTTTTCATATCACTCCTAATGTTCAGACAGGACCATTGGTTGTTGATGCTGCTATTTATTCCTTGGGTGATGTTATAAAGATGGCGAGTCCCCGGTATTACGAAACTAAAAGTTCAGGTCATTTTGACTACAGCGATTTGACATTCCCGCAGGTGAAAGATGATAACAGTTTTCTGTCCGTCACATATTATGACAACTATGACTTTCACCATGCAACACTTCCTGACTACGCCTTTATCCCCGATAAAGACCACAGCACCTACTTTAACAGGGTAAAAGGCCTTGTGACCGGAACAAAAACCCGTATATTAGGGGAAGAGCGGTGGATCAGCACCGTAAATTATTATGATGACAAGTACCGAGTGATCCAGACAGTAAGCAACAACCATAAGGAAGGCACCGAAAGAATGACCAGCACCTATGATTTTGTGGGGAAAGTACTGGAAAGCAAGCTTACACACTTTCAGCCTATGAAGGTGATCTGGAAAAATTTGCGGAATGTTACTGCCACGAGCACTATGCTTACCTCCAATACTACTGCCAACTGGAGTGCGGGGGCCTCTTCGGCCAACACCCTGGCAGCGAATGAGGACGGCTGGTTTGAGACCACCGTACTGGAAACAAATACTAACAAGTTCATAGGCTTTAATGAATGGGATGACAGTCATAGCTATTGGGATATTGACTATTCCGTATATTTCTATGGCAAAAGCCTACGGGCATACAGAAACGGCAGCTCATTAGGAGCCAAAGGCACCATAAACGCGGGCGATCGGGTGCGTATGGAGCGTGTAAATGGAGAAGTGAGGGTGTTGGTCAATAATAATCTCGTATACACTTTTGAAGGGCAGAGCACTACACCACTTTCAATAGATGCCGCATTATCCTTTGCACCGGCTTCACTGGGTTATGTTACCTGTTCATTTGGTACACCTGATGCTCAAGCGCCATATCCAGTACTATGGACAGGAATGAAGGGAGTCTACTCACGTCCTGACAGTTTGGTAAAGCCAGGTGCTTCAGGCTGGACGAACGCGGGAGCATCTTCCATTAATAAACTAAAAGCTTCGGAAGACGGATGGGCAAGTTTTAAAGCAGCCTCTTCCACTGAAAAGTTAATGTTTGGTTTATCAGACAAAGATGAGTCTCTGACCTATCATACGATCGATTATGCGATATATCTTTACGAAGACAGTCGCATCCTGATATATGAAAACGGTGGGCATAGGGGGTGGTTTCATAATTACCAGGAAGGAGATATTTTCAAAGTAGAGAGGATTAACGGAATCATAAATTATCTACATAATGACCAGGTTTTCTATACCTCGGGAGTACCTTCAGAAACAGAATTAATTGTAGATGTAAGTATACACGCTACTAATTCCACAGTATTGGAGGCGAGAACATCTTTCGACTATGCTTCACCCACCGAATCCCAGACAGACATCACCCGCAGCTTCGATTACGACCATGCAGAAAGGTTATTGAAGACATATCATGCTTTGAGTGAGGGAGTACAGTGGACTGACCTTGAGAATGTAGGGGTCAATCAGAATTATGAATTGTATTGGAAGGGAGAAGAGGGGCCGCACCGGGCAACGAGTAAACAAGTGATCCTGTCAGGGGAAGACGGAGGGGTTACCTACCGGTATCACCAGTCCGGGGGGAAGAGAATATGCCTGAACTGGCCGGGGAACAGCAGCGAAGGGGCCTGTATCGTTTATTACAACGGCAGCAGCCGGCCTTTAATACGGGTCAATGGCGCTTTTAAAAAATGGCTGTCCTCCAGCAGTGGTACCAGTAGCTACAGCATCAAGCGCGAGCAGGGAAAACTGAAATTTTATGACCATGAAAGTGTAACACTGGAGATGGACTTTGAGCAGGCCCGGGATCTATATGTGCAAGGGACGCTGATAGAGCAGGGAAAGACTATCAAAAATGTAATGATAGACTATGGAACAAAACTACTGGCCGAAAATCATTACAATGAACTCGGTGAGTTAATAGAGAAAAATTTACACTCCGAAGATGAAGGAAACACGTTTGCACAATCGGTGGACTACCGCTATAATATCCGGGGGTGGCTGACCAGGATCAATGGAGCAAAGTTGCATAATGATGGGACAGAGCCCCAAGACTACTTTGGTATAGAGTTCTATCACGACCGGGTGGAGAACAACCTTCAGAATACTCCTGCCTACAATGGTAACATCTCAGCCGTGAAATGGGGCAGTCACCTGGGGCTGGGGGATCTGGATGAAAGCGCTTATACCTATAGTTATGATGGCATGAACCGGCTAAAGTCAGCATGGTATCACAAACGGCACAACAGCTCATGGGGAAGTGCAGGTGATTATGATGTGGCAGGCATTCAATATGACCTGAATGGCAACATCCTGAGGCTAACCAGGTTTGCAGATGTTGGTGGAAGGGAAAAGATAGATGAACTGGTCTATAATTATGGGCAGGGCACCTCAGCACATAGCAACCAACTGATCAAAGTGAAGGATGATAGTAACTCTTCTTTCAGTGGCGAAGGCTTTAAAGATACAATTGGTGATGATTACCTGTATGACAGTAATGGAAACATGACTTATGACAATAACAAGGATATCAGTACCATCACCTATAATCACCTGGATTTGCCGGAGAGGATAACCAAAGGTAGCGGGGAGTATACCCGGTATATTTATACTGCTGGCGGGGTGAAGCTGGCCCGTGAGGAGTATAATGCTTCTGGTCAACTGAAAAAGCGTACCGATTATATAGGAGGGTTTATTTATGAAAATGATACACTCCGGTATATCCACCATGAACAAGGTCGTGTGGTGGCCAATGCAGCGAGGGGGTATGAATACCAGTACTTCATAAGGGATCACCTGGGAAATACCAGGGTAGTTTTTACCACGCGGCCGAAAACCATAGAGTTTGCTGCCCGGTTTGAGAGCGAAACAGCTATAGACGAGGAATCAGTTTACGGCAACCTTTCGGAGACGAGGGTGCAGTTCAACAGTGCTGATGCAACAGCTTCTGATATCCACGTCAGTGGTGATAACGAGGTGGTACAGCTCAACAATTCGCAACCCACGGGTCCCGCTCTGAGCCTGCCGGTATACCCCGGTGACGAGCTGGATATGGAAGTGTACGGATACTTTGAGGGCGGCAGCGGCTATTCCACCACACAAGCGGCTACGGTATTGGTGAGCTCAATAGCAGGAGCCTTTGGTGGAGTGAACGGGGGGAACACCTATGAGCAGGCTACCTACGATGCTTTCAACACTGCTCATAGCAATAACATGCTGCTAAGCGGCACCAGTAGTGATACGCGGCCCGCTGCATATCTGAACTATATCATGTTTGATAGAAATATGAAACCCTACAAACATGGTCACGCACAGATAACATCTCAATCCTTCTACCACAGGCGCATCTCCCTTGAGGGTGTTGTGGCAGAAAAGTCGGGTTTTGTTTATATTTACCTGAGCAATGAGAGTGACAGCCCATTGCCGGTGTTCTTTGATGATATGAAAATAACCCTTCGGGAGCACCCTGTAGTGCAAATGAATGACTATTACCCTTTCGGCCTGCAACATAACACCAGTTGGACAAGACCTACAAGCTTGAAGAATAACTATTTGTTTAATGGTGGCAGCGAGTTGAATGAGGACCTGGGTATTTACGAGCTTCCATTACGCCACTATGACCCCGCTACGGGAAGAATGACAGGGGTTGACCCTTATGCCAGTAGTTATCTGGATGAAAGCCCATACAGCTATGCCGGGGCTAATCCTATTTACTATTCAGATCCGAGTGGGGGATCCTATGCAGACCTGAGCAGGGATGATGTGTTTGTCAATGGAGGGTATCAGGTGTTTAATAGTTTGGGGAATATGGGGTATACAGGGCCGGGAAGCGGTCAGCACTGGAGTGACTTTCACCGTTCTGTTGAAGGGAATGCAATGTTGATGTCATCTTCTGCCTTTAACGGGTTTTATGGTATCAATAATGGAAACAGGTTTGACTTTGCACGGGCCATTAGCAGCGCCCCAACGGTAGCAGATCGAAGACAAATAGGTAACTTCTTAGGAGGTGAGTTGGCTTCAGATGGTACTTTCTACCAGGTGGCCGGTGTTACCGGAGCCAGAAACCATGGAGAGGATATTACCGGAAGGTTGGAAGTGCTTCCTCAAAATATCAAACTCGATGTTGCCGCTTTTAACCCTCTTAACCCTTCATTGTTTAGCCGGTTTAATCAAGCTCCTGAAGAAAGTGGTCATAATTGGCGTAATGTTGCTGCTGCCCAGGCTTCTATTTTTGGAGGTGCTGCAAGTATTGTGGTGAAAAACTCTAGGCCGTTATATACGGGAGTTACTGAATGGGCTGGTACCGTAAAAGGTGCTACTAAATTTAGCAACCGGATGGGGTACGTAGGGCTTGCTTTCACAGCATACGACATGTATGATAATGGTTTAACGATTAGTAATGGCCTAGATGCAACCTTTGGTGTGATTGGGTTTATGGGGCCTATCGGGGCGGCCGTTTCAGGAGTTTATTTTGTGTCTAATATGATAACAGTAGGCATGACAGGAGAATCAATAGGAGAGCATATAGATAATAATTTTATGTTTTTACCAGGGCCAGCTGGCTTCATACCAATCCCTAAGGGTAATTAATAATGAAGAAATTAAAGAGCTTATTTGATTATCTTTTCTATAGAATCTATACTTTTTTTAGAGAGAAAGGAGATAATGTTCCTGAAACAAAAGGAACGCTAATACTATCGCTAATACAATTTTTTACATTACTTGATATTTTAGTATTAATTAGATTAGTTTATCCCTTTTCCCTTCCCCATAAATACTATGTGCTACCTTTGATTATTCTAATTGGCTTTATGAACTGGTATAAATATGAAAAAAATTTAGACCTTGAAAATTTTGAAGAGAAATGGAAGGATGAAGACCCGGAACGAAAAGTAAGAGATGAGTGGTTAATAGGAGGTTATTTGATTCTTTCTTTCCTTATTCCTGCATTACATGGCATACTAGAACATAATTTGAAAGTCTTGTAGAAGTTAAAAAAGCCGTTCAGTAGAGCGGCTTTTACTTTTAAAGTTTAGAGGCTATCAAGTTTAGTAGCTTTGATCATTGAATCAATGGCATACAAAATATGGTCTCTTTTATCTTTAGGGAATGAAATAATGTCCTTAAAACGCTTGAGCATATCAGGATCTTTAAAGGTATCAGCTTGCTCATTTTCACCTAACAAGTAGCCCACCGTAGTATTTAAAGCTAGAGCTATTTTAGAAACTACATCGATAGTTGGTTTGGCCTCGTCTCTTTCGTATCTGCCAATAATCGATTGATGTACTCCTACCTCTTGGGCTAGTTTGGATTGCGATAACCCAAGTGCCTCCCTTTGTTCTTTAAGCCTTTTACTAAATGTGCTCATACACTATATGCTATTAATAAAGCGGTTAATCATTGATTGTTCAAAAATACCATGATTTTGGTGTATAAAAAAATAGTATGATCTTTGGCTGAAATGGATTAAAGTGTATGTTTGTAGCAGATATGCATAACTAAACTTTTTTCTATGCCTAACCACTACCATCACAACTTCAAAGAACTGGACACCTACCTGCACGACACCGGAGCCTTATACCTCAGCGACCTGCTGGACGAAATGCTTTACGTTTTGATGTGCTATAGCCCCAAACTGGCGCAAGTCTGCGACTTGTGCCTTCAAATGATCAAGAGGGTCTGTGACCCGGTATAATAGAACGAAAAACTATCTATCGCGGAAGTACTTCGATGCTACAACGACTACAGAAAAATCCTTGCAGGGATGCGAGGCTTTTTTGATTATAAAGAGGCTACTTTTTTTGGAAGAACTCTTTAAACTTTTTACTGCAAAATCCCATTGAAATTCCAAAAAGTCCGTCCTAATATTGGGACAGACACCTCAATGGAAACATCCTGTCACTGAAACG
>NZ_AMZN01000013.1 GCF_000331535.1 Fulvivirga imtechensis AK7
CTACCAACAACTTAGGAAGATCCTTCCTCACGTCAGGATGACTGCCCTTTTTTAAGCATTTTACATCGAACTCACGTTAATTTAGGTATGCAAATGCGGATTATTGGGAGGGTTTTTTGTAAACTGCCTTCAAAAACCCCTATCCAAGTCATTTTGAGAGGGTGTATATCACACTCATATCCTATTTTTCAAAGAAAATTGTCAATCTTGTTCCTTTCGTCTCCTACTATTTCTTTGGTCAGCCATCGTTCATCTTTACTTTTAAATATGATCAGGCTATCGTTGTCTTCCATAATACTTTTGGCTTCACTTTTCAGTCTTTTCAACTTTACTTCAGTTAATTCGCCCTCGAAGACAGAGTTTTGTATCCAATGCAAATACCTACGGCACAATTTTAGCATTTTGCCGACACGCTTTTCATTGACATCGTACATTAAAATTATATACATACTACCACCACGCTTTAAAGGGTTTATACTCCTGGGTTTTAATAAGATGATTGCACAGTTTGTAACACTCCAGCTTAATGAGATGCTTGTAGCTAACGTGCCTTCCCAGGCTTCGATGCTTAATTGTCTGGTTTAGCTTTTCCTCCCAGGCTCGTAAAAAAGTCTTTTTCCCTTTTTCTTTCAAAGTGATCCGGCCGGTGCCTTCATGGAAGTCTGAAGCTTTAAGTTGCTGTTTATTCAATAAAGAAAAAATAGTTCTGTCGACAAGCATGGGTTTAAATATTTCTGCCAAGTCTAAAGCCAAACTATACCTTCTTGCTCCAGGCTCATGAAGGAAACTAATTGTTGGGTTGAGTTGCGTATGATAGATCTGATCAAGACAAACAGTGTAACAGAGCATATTGCCAAAGCTGATCAAGCTGTTGACTTCGTTTTTAGGTGGTTGTTTGCTCCGGCCTTCCATTTTTAGTTCTTTGAGGATCTCATCAAATCCCACGTAATAGCACTGCCGGATATTACCTTCAATCCCCATGAGTTCGTCAATGGCATTGCTACCATTTATATCATCACACCATTGATCAATCGTATCGATACATGCCGTTAGTTCCTTACCTCGTGTTTGGTAATATTTAAGGTTTCTTAGCATGTTGGCGGCAGCTCCTCGTACAAAGGATTTTGCAATAGTAAGCCTCTTCTTTTGTGAAAGATAATGTTGGGTTTGGCTCACCTGTAATTTGCCGGCCAACAGATATTCTTTTGCATAAAAGCTGCCTGTATAGTGCTCGTAATAGTCAAAGAAATGTACATTGATCTGTTGCTTGCCCAGGAAATTATACAAACTGGAGTTGGCATCCAGGCTACCGAAAATATACAGGTCGGAGACGGATTCAACGGGTATGTACTTGGGCATAAGCTCCTGCCCCGCCTCATCCACAGGGGTGAACTTCAGGGTGTTGTCGCGCCTGCTCAGTCGACCGGGGTTGAAGAGATAGTAGGTTTTTTTCATATTAATTCAATGTGAGACCTCCAGGTTTTCAAAACCTTGGAGGTCTTTTTATAATAGAAGGTCTTTTTCACTCCACCCAGCATAAATCAAAATAGCTGCACTTTTTACAAAAGCTTTTATTGATCTTTTCAGGCACTTCCTGATTTCTGACGATCATTTCTATCTGCTTTTCATCCTGCTCCAGTGTAGGAATATCATCTTCCAGAAGCTCCACACGCGTTATTTTTTTCAACTTTGGGTATTCCAGAATACCGGTAGCGCCCTCCACTCCCGCCCGTAAAAGCAATAACAGATAATATTTTACCTGCCACTCATGAGCTTTCTCCACTTTGTTGCTTTTCTTGATCTCATGAACTACCCGGTTCTTTTCATCGTAAAAGTCTATTTTGGCTCCTCCCAATTCCAGCTCAGTAAATTTAGCCGCCCGTTGCGGGTAGCTGGTTTCGTGGATCAGGTTGGCCTCATCTACTACGGCTGATGTATGCTCCATCTGAATGCCGTTGCTGAAAAGCCATAGCTTGCGGTGGCAGATGTGATAGTAGTTGATGTGCGTGGCGGTGATGTTCATATTCTTCGTAGTAGAGAGACCTCCAAGGTTTTGAAAACCTTGGAGGTCTTATTTACAATTCAAGCATAACATCTTTCTTTTTAAGCTCCTGATGTACTTTTATAAATTCCTCTCTCCCCCCAAACCATTCCAGTCCTTCTTCCCTGGCTATTTTGGTCCTTTTATCAAGAAGATAGCTGTGGTACGAACTGTGCGGCCACTCTCCGGCATCCTTTACAAAGCCATGGTGGACGGGGTTGTTATGTATATAGGCAATCAGGGCAGTAAAATATGAGGCTTTTTCTATGGGTTTTCGATTAAAATTCGACATAAAGAGGCTGCCTTTACGATCGTATCGTTTATTATAGGCCTTTGTATAGCCATTTAAAAAATTACTGAACTGCTGGCTAATTAAACCTCCAAGGTTTTCAAAACCTTGGAGGTTTGGTTTCTTCAATCGAAAAAATTTCAGCAACTCCTCTACATTCCTCATCCTTACCATCAAATGAATATGATTCGGCATCAGGCAATACGCGAATGTCTCTGCAACAGGATGGATATATTCTGAATACTTTCTCAGAAAGTGGTAGTAGTTCTCATCTTCCCTGAACAGGTTTTCACTCCCGTTGGCATGGGTGTAGATGTGGTAGGTTGTTTGGGGGAGTAAGGGGGTGGTGGATTGGGGCATGTTTAAGCCGGTTATAGGAAGATATCTTGACTCTCACTACTAAAATCAAAACCATCCTCAAGTGTGTAACATTCTTTGCAATGAAGCAGGTACTTGAAACCATATTGACCGTTCTCGCCTTCATCGAAATATCCAGCTAATTTTTTTATAACAGTTGGATATGCATTAATCGTAAAGTCGGAAAGTATACCTCCAAGCTTTTTAATTTCAATGCTTTTTGGAATATAATCAATCTCCCTCTTCAAAATAGCTTTATAAAACTCAAAGACAAGCTCTCCACGTACCATATTATCAGAAATTACTTCTATTTCCTTGAGATAACCAGGATCATCAAAATATTCAAGGGGTATATCTAAGGGGATAAATATTTGCTGAGTTTCATTGTCCTCGATCAACCTGAATTGTCTGGAGATTTCCTGAAGCTCAAGTTCTTCAAAATTTCTGACGTACGATTCAAGTTTATCAGCATCATTAGGATCTATCTTAAGCTTTTCTGCAAAAACCTTCTCGTATAAGCTATGAAAGGATTTATTTTCCAGTATCTCTTCTATGTTATCAAATATATCTGCTTTTGTCTGTTGCTGTTTATACCTTTCATCTTTGCCATAAATGGTTTTTGCACTATCACACCTGAAGAGATATATCTCATTATGCTGTTTAGTGGCATTTCGATTTATACGACCTGCAAATTGTTCATCGCTATCAATAATCGCATGATTTTTAAACCCCAAATCCATATCGATATTGACACCTGCTTCTACTACTTGTGTGGAAATTAATAGAACTTTATTGTCAGTCCTGTTTCTAATTTGTGAGATGATATTTCTCCTTCTTGGCTCCAAAATGTCTCCGGAAAGAAGATAGATCGTGTAGTCCATAAAACAGGAACTGCGCTTAACCACTTTGTTAAAAAGAGATGCACTGTTCTTGGTTATAAACTCGATGAGTACGCCTGATCCGCGCCCACTGATATTTTCATATTGTTCGGATTTCTCATGAATAGTCGTAGCAAGACTCTCAAGATAGGATTCTTTTTCACTTTTGGACGGTGCCTTATCATTAAGCAAGGAAAAATTAAATCTAGCCCGTTGTGCAAAATTTGGGTTCGAAAAATACCGATTGCGATTTGGAGTCAGTGACGTGACCTTTCCATTCAGGCTTTTGCTTAGCAAGTCTATTTTGGGCAGAGTCGCTGACATGATAATGAACCTCATATTGAACGGTGGTGCGATCTGTTCAAGAAAATACACTAGTTTGTCCCAATGTTGAGGGTTATAAGATTGGATTTCATCTAATACTACTATTGAATTGCAAAGCCTGTGAAAGAGGTAATTGGATTCCTTTGAATTCCCTTTTACTATTTCGAAAAACTTAACATGAGACGTTATAGTTATGGGATAATTGGTAAAAAGGTTGTCAATGAAATTTAATTTTTCATCTCCATAAGTACCATCCTCTCTTTCTTCTTTTCGATGGAAGCCGGCTCTGGAGTGTAGCTGTACTACATCGGCATTTGTTACTTTGATGGCTTCCTTCACCCCACTAAACGTTTGTGTTATTAATGTTGTAAATGGAAAAACATAAAAGACTTTATTTAGCCCCTTATCAACAGCCAGTAATTCGTTAATACAAGCCAAAGAAAGATTTGTTTTTCCTGCCCCAGTTGGAGCTTCTATGTAGTACCAATGGCTGGACGGCGACTTCCTTATCTCGCTAATCACCTCGGCATTTAACTTTTGGCGTAAGAAATTGAGGTTTTCTCCAGTACGTTCCTGCAAACCATTAAAGGACAGGCTTTTGTATTCATTAAACTTATTAAACAAGTCCCTGTTATAGCTAAGCGCTGTTCTAAAGTTATTGTCGATTTCAAACCTTAGCTTTTCGTTCAATAACCCAAAGTCAGTGACCGTTGGTCCACTCATAAATTCACCAGTCGCATAATAATCACTGGCCGTTAGTAACGAAAAATTGAGCTTCAATAGAGAGTAAAGGATAAAATGAGCTTTTTGACTTGCATTTTGGTTAAATAGTTTCCTTAATTCTTTTAGTGCATCATCCCTAAATACATTTGATATTACACTCTTGTCTATGCAAATGTTATAGGCGGATAAGAAGTCCGCAAATTCGGAAACGGGTAAAGATGCTAGTTCTTTTTTTATGTCTAGATAGGAGGAATGATGTTTATAAATGGGATTTGCAAAGCACAAAATAATGTATAATAGAATATTAACATCTTTCTCTGAAAGTTTTGCCTTTAGTAACTTTTCAATATAAAGGGAACAAAACAAAAAAGCTCCTAAAGATGAATGCTGGGAGCCGAAACTCAGTGTCTTTCTGCTAAATGCCGGATTATTCATCTTTTCACGTTGAAAATTTGAATTTACTTTTCCGAGATCATGATAAATGACAGTACTGATAAATACCTCTACTAGTTGAAGTCTGACCTCTTTAGGATCATCGAGCGAAAGCAGGTCAGTAAGTTTGGTAATTTGATTTGTAATTATGCTCTCTAGTTCATGAGCTTTTACTACTTTCAAAAAGTAGTCAGACACCAACGTACAGTGCTCCTTCAGGGATTCCACACTATGATCACATCCGTCAATGTGCGCCCAATAATCACCTTCGAGAATATCAAAAAGAGCTAGTCGCTCACTGACAATTTCTTCAAAAGACCTGAATGATGCTTCCACTATCTAATTTTAAGACCGAAAAATTTTCTGGAAGGGGGTATTCACTTTTCAGTGTGGCATTTGTGAAGGCAAAACTCCTAAACTCATATTGGAATAACGGAGCACCAATATATCCAATAGGAAGATTTTCAAAATACATAAATGGGCTTTCCTCAAGATTTACCCGTAAAAGGGAAAAGTACACTTCCTCTGTTTTTCCTTCTTTTACAGGTTTATCCTTTATGAAAATACTATCAATTTTGAAGTCTTCTATTGGCTCAAAAACCTGAAAAGAATGCTCCTCAGCATTTTCCCACCAGACAGAACAATCATTTTTACCCAAGTAAGGGATATATTCGGCTGAGTAAGACAAGATCATATCCAGCAATCGAATATGTAGCCGATTATCAGAAGATAAGCATATAAAACACTGATAAGCTGGCTTTACCAGTGTCTGTTCTGCAATCATCAAATTACCACCTTGCTCCTCACTTGCCATACCCGTACTGTTATTGTACTTGATAATAGTTTTGGAAAAATTTCCATTCTCATGCTGAAGCGGCTTAATCCCTACTTTCAATTCATTGAGAAGCGAATAATATTCGGGCAGTTCCTTTTGCTTTTGAAATCCTCTCAAGCCAAGAATAGCTCCCAGAATCCCAAGCAATGCTGGCTTGTGAAGCATATTATATGTCAGGTAAACAGGCTCATTTGTATCCGGCTTTTTTAGCATGCCGAAATCACCGTACAGGTTAAAAGATACTAATTTGTCCATATTCAGCTTAGAATTCGAGGTTTTGACTGCCAGAGTGGGGTTTCATTAACTAAATGCTTAATTCTTCCGCCACATCTGGTTGGTTTTTAAGCTGGACAGCCATTTCATTAAAAAATATCTGTACCTTTTCGATTTCAGTTTCATGCCTGACAAGCGTTTCTTTTAGCAGCCGACAATCCAGAACAACTTTACCATCCACTTTTTCTTTTTCCATTTTAATCAATTGAGTGAAATTTGGAAGCACCAGATTAGAACCTTCTTTCAACTGCACCCAGAATAATGCCTCATTTTCAGAACCTGCTTTAGATGCAGAGTCATAGTAGGTAACTCCTCTTCTCATGGCTTCCTGCAATTTGCTTATATCTTCTGCCGAAATATCTTTGGCGCCATCACCTGCCAAGCCTACAACTTGGCTGAGGTTTTTAGGGTTTATTGAAAAGTGATGCACATAATGTCCCTCCTGAAGCTTCGATTGCCTACCGAGACTAGTTGCCGCTTTTTCCGACTCATCTTTCTCATCACTGGGATTTCTGAACGGAGACATGATTTGTTCTGAATATATATTGCTTTCATGCCAAACATTTATGCCATGATTTATTTGAACGGGGCCGTGAAGAGAAATCGAAAGATTTTCCTCTTTCGATTTTCCTTTCATTGCGAATGTTGCACCAAACAATCGAATGTCAATACAGTCCAATAAAGATTTTCCAACCTGCTTCTTTGTAGCTTTTAATTTAATCTTTTCGTCTTTTGTCCCTGCTTTTTCGATCTCAGCCAATTCAGGAAAGAAAGAACAAAATGCCTCCATTAGACTAAATGGAACAAAATCATCTACGTTTGGCCTAAACCTCTTAAAATAGAATACCTTTTCTGCTGGATACACATCTTTTAGATAATTCTTAACTGCATATTTAAACGCCTTATCAGTAGCGTATACTGTTCCGTCAGGGAGTGTCCTTGGCTGATGGCTAAAATCTGCATTGTAGTTAGAGTTAATGGCTCGCACTATTACTGATCCAAATATTCGGTTTTTAAAACTCATAATCTGATTTTTTTATTGGGTGACAGTTTCGGATTCCTTTTTGAAGAGAGAGTCGGCAAAATACCCTGCCAATATCATCGGCAAATGGTTCTTCATATTGCTATTTTCAGGTTCATATCCCATTACCTCTGACATTAACTTATCGAAGCCGTACTTTTTTGGGTAGAATTTAAACTCATGCTTATAGGTGTCGAAATTGCGGGCAATGGCCAGTTTAAACTCCTCTGGATTTACCTTTTGTAGAAAAGGTTCCAGTAAAGCGTGGGAGCGATTAGCAGATTTACTTTGCCCAAGAATCTTCCAGATCACCTGACCTGATGCAAAAGCAAACTCGCTATCAGTCTGAATGTGTTGATTTTCATCATCCATGACTGATTTCAATTTATTCTTAGTTTCAAGGGTTTTGTTGGGCATATCTTCACGATTTTGATTTTGGTTAAAGAAATTATAAAGATTAAACCAGATGTTAAGTTTCTCTCGTATTCTGTAATGTTTGTTAAACTCTTCATCATGACGTATATCATCCAGTATAGATTTCAGCATCATATCATCGAACATTGCACATGAAACAGCTTCGCGTTTCGATTTGAAAATGTAATCATAGAAAGCTTTTCTGTATTGTTGATGAATATGAAAGATCGCATCAGTCAGTCCATATTTTGGGCTTGGTTCAATATCATCAAAATACTTCAACCACAACCCTCCCCCTTTCTTTTCCGAGACCAGATGACCATTAAAAATCTTATTGATAATCTTTAATTGTAAGTCAAAGACATTTGATATAGAATTCGGTAAAGGCTCTTTCAGACTAAATAATTCTATCAATTGCCCTAATCCATCGATATGATATCGAAAGACTGGAACAAAATCCAGATCAATAATTTTGCTTTTTTTGCTTCTGACATCAAAAAAGATAAGGTAAAAATTCTGAAGGTCGTTTCTATCAAATTTTTTAAGCAGACGCTGAACAATTTCGGTATATCCCTTTGCCTGGCCAGATTCATGAAAAGATATCATTTCTTTGTTAGCCTCCTCATTGTCAACAAATAAGGGCATTGGATTAGGAATCTGCTTGTTTGACTGTAATCTGAAAAATTTCCACAGTAACTGTGCTTCTCTCTGAGATACCCGGTAGCTAATACCTGATAGAGCCGACTTGTGTTGCAGAAATAGCTTTTTATCGTTAAAGCCGCTTAGACTATCGGAAACTCCCATAAGAATTCCATCCGCTTCCTGGTTATAGATGTCTTTGTTGAAGACACTTGCACCAAGGTATCGGCTATGCGACTCTATAAAATGCTCAACTGCAATATTCTTCATGTAGATGTTCACTGTCAGACTTTCCTTTGCATTCCTGTAGGCTTCTAAAGAGTCTAGCAGATCAAAAAGGTTTTCGATCAGATAATTTCTAAAGAGCCGGAAGGAGTTCTTAAGATGATCTTGTTCTGGCACATATTTTTCTGCGGCTTTAAAGTATTGGTCAGAGAGTTCTTTTTGTAACAGTGCTTTTTTGTCACGGTATTTTTCGTAATTCTTTTTTGTAAATGCTACAGCAAAAGGGGAGCAAGAGGCATTGTAAATCTTTTTGTTGGGGTTAAATATCTTTTGTGGAGCAACTGGAGTACTGTTCGTTTGAATTTCAAGGCAAGTTGCAAAAAATGGACTGTCTTCAGAATTCTTATCGTAGATTCTATAATCATTCACTTCGAGATGTCCATTAGAATCCAGATTCTTTAGCGCAGGCTTTTTATCTGAACCTTCCTGAATATCAAGAAACATGTACAATCCTTCTTTTAACTCCAGATTCTTTGAAAAATATTCCAGAGGAAGCTGTTCAACAAAGTTTGTTATTTCTTTAATCATCAGAGTTACAGGTGCTTTTTTTCTTATATAGGATAGTGAAATTTTTCATTGATCCTTAATATGGCATTTTCCTTATCTTCTAATATGACTTCGATTTGGTCGATTGAAAGATCATCGTCCACTAGCTTCTCCACCAAAATGACGTTGGCGATAGTATGCTTTAATCTATTTAACTGGGCTCGCGTCATCAAAAATTATTTTTGTCACAGTTGTTCATTTAACTTTAATTGTACTCAAGGAGAATTTGGACCTACGCTGATTAGCTGAGTTTCTAAAACCTCCAAGGTTTTCAAAACCTTGGAGGTTTAATCACAATTTCTTCAATTCCACCATTCCAAACCCCATACTCCCTTTCTCCCCTAATCCAACACTCCATATAAACTCATGCACCTCAACGGGTGCCGTGATCTTACAGTCGAAGACCCAACCGCGTATGTCTGTTGCTGCTTTCGTAAGTTCCTTAACTTTAACTAACTTAGACTTCGGCTCCTTACTCAAAATCTGTATATCGATATTTGTATTGTCGCTGAAATCTCCTGCATAGGAGGGGACGTTTCTTGCTGCTTCAAATTTTGTTTTCAGGTTGTCAACCAGTCTGGGGATAAACTCCTTATCTTCCGGTCCAAGATACTGTCCGTAAGTCTCTCCCTCTTGAGGAGGACGAGTGACACAG
Organism: Fulvivirga imtechensis AK7; assembly: GCF_000331535.1. GTDB lineage: Bacteria > Bacteroidota > Bacteroidia > Cytophagales > Cyclobacteriaceae > Fulvivirga > Fulvivirga imtechensis. Next base: position 9,713 of record NZ_AMZN01000013.1, read on the forward strand.
CAGGAAGAAATAAGACGATAAGACATGGTTTCTTTAAACTCTGGCAGCGGTAGAACCTGCATTTCCTTTACCCTTAGTCTTACGCCATTGATACGGTCACCGATAAACACCTCGTTGTTCATAAATAACCCTCTGACGAAGGACTCTGCTATTTCGGGAAGGAAGAAGCTCACTGTGATGCCAACCTCTTGACCTAACAACTCGAAAACACCGCGATCCCAATGAGGTCGGTACGGTTTTAGGTTTATATGGCCAAAATTAAAGAACTTAAACCTACGGTTGCCCTCTCCATAGCCTTGGCTGTGTAGAAATTCAGCAAGCTGTTGGTCAGCCTCTCCAATACGTCTATAGATCCAGCTACTGATATGGTACTGATAGTTAACAGGTAGGAACCTGTTTTTGTCCGATATGGAGGAAATTATTTTGAATCTCATGAAATGTGATTAAATTAATTTCATATTATATAAATTGTATCGAATAGTCAATTAAAATTTTCACTATTTGTTTGTGAAGTAGTTCTCTAAAGAAGCGGTAGTAAGTCAAAATGTGCAAGTTTATTTTCCCGGGAGGGTTTATCTGTTTCCCAGGTGCCATTCTTAGTTTTCGGTCGTCTACCTTAAAGCTGATTATATGACGAAAGTGATTATTGATACTTAATAAAAGGCTAATTGCCTGTTATACAGCGACATACACTAGTCGTCTGCCCCCTGATAAAATTCTATTATCAGGAGCAGACGATAAATAATGAAAATAACGTTCTTTGAAATGTTGTTAAATTAAAAACTGGCCGCCATTTTTACGTTTGGCCATGACGGCTTCTAATCGCACCTTGTAGGGATTGAAATAGTATTTTAATGTTGGAAATCATTTTCTTTTTCCCCTTCTAATCGCACCTTGTAGGGATTGAAATATACCTGTTATCAATTGCATCAGCAAAAGCTTCAAACTTCTAATCGCACCTTGTAGGGATTGAAATGCCGGTACCTGGGGTGGACAAAAGAGCTTCAAAAACTTCTAATCGCACCTTGTAGGGATTGAAATCCTGCTATCTCAACGGTAGGGAATTTCAGACACAAACTTCTAATCGCACCTTGTAGGGATTGAAATTAGTTTGGGTCGCGGGTTGACTCCCCAGCCAGAGCCCCTTCTAATCGCACCTTGTAGGGATTGAAATGGATTACTGAAAAATTTCAAAAAGACCTCAAACACTTCTAATCGCACCTTGTAGGGATTGAAATGTCGTTATGCATCGCTTTTAGCTGATTATCTGAACTTCTAATCGCACCTTGTAGGGATTGAAATTCTTGGTACCTGGTTGTGTACCGATAATAGAAGGGCTTCTAATCGCACCTTGTAGGGATTGAAATCCGGAGATTGCCGAACTACCATCTCAGGCTTTTCACTTCTAATCGCACCTTGTAGGGATTGAAATCTTCAAAAATGATAGTGTAAAGGATAAAAACGGCAATCTTCTAATCGCACCTTGTAGGGATTGAAATGCAGGATGATGATTAAGATCTTTTTCGATTTCATGACTTCTAATCGCACCTTGTAGGGATTGAAATCAATTCAGCCCAGTGAGCAAAATATATTTTCTCATGCTTCTAATCGCACCTTGTAGGGATTGAAATAACGGAGAATACAGGGATATGCACATCTACCTTACTTCTAATCGCACCTTGTAGGGATTGAAATAAGGATATTCCCGGCATACTCAACGGTATTGTCGATCTTCTAATCGCACCTTGTAGGGATTGAAATTCAAAATTTATTGCCTTTATAGAGGATCCTGTAATTTCTTCTAATCGCACCTTGTAGGGATTGAAATACGAAGCTAGCGTAAAGCCCTGTTTCGGACTGTAGCTTCTAATCGCACCTTGTAGGGATTGAAATTAGCTGGTTTGTAGGCTGTTGTGACCCCCCTTTATTACTTCTAATCGCACCTTGTAGGGATTGAAATTGAGTATATTGGCAAACTGCTGTGCATAGGTAAGCTTCTAATCGCACCTTGTAGGGATTGAAATGATATACTGTTCTTCTCTCACACTTCTATCCGGACTTCTAATCGCACCTTGTAGGGATTGAAATGCGTTGACAACTTTGTCGGCACCAAGTTTTATTTTACTTCTAATCGCACCTTGTAGGGATTGAAATAGTATCTCTTTGGTCGGTGTTATCCCCTCAACTCCTTCTAATCGCACCTTGTAGGGATTGAAATATGATTTCAACCACACCGATATATACCCAGTAGCACTTCTAATCGCACCTTGTAGGGATTGAAATGTATGAAGAGCGTGTGCTCCGAAACTACAGCGCTCTTCTAATCGCACCTTGTAGGGATTGAAATTCAGGGGAGGTCATTACGCGGTTGCCCGTGCCGGACTTCTAATCGCACCTTGTAGGGATTGAAATTTGCCATAAACCACGCTCTGCCAAAAGTTATCTGCCTTCTAATCGCACCTTGTAGGGATTGAAATCCAAACAGGGCCAGGTACACCATATTCTGGATGCCCTTCTAATCGCACCTTGTAGGGATTGAAATCGAAATTGACGTCAGGGAAATAGCCCCGGCAGATTTCGCCTTCTAATCGCACCTTGTAGGGATTGAAATTCCTGATCGATACCCAGGTGATGCTTTGTATGCAACTTCTAATCGCACCTTGTAGGGATTGAAATATCCATATGCAAGAGCAAGGGCCCCTGCTGGCAACTTCTAATCGCACCTTGTAGGGATTGAAATTGTTTATGCAGGATCGTATCAACATGTTGTAGGTGACTTCTAATCGCACCTTGTAGGGATTGAAATTTGCAACGGATTGCTCAAGCGTCATATTTGCAGAGCTTCTAATCGCACCTTGTAGGGATTGAAATGAAATACACCTAGAGGACGCCTGCCACGCTCGTTCTTCTAATCGCACCTTGTAGGGATTGAAATCTAATTGCCCCCTGATTTCAGCTATTTCATTTGTATCTTCTAATCGCACCTTGTAGGGATTGAAATGTTATTCGGGGGTTCGAATCCCTCACTGGACTCACTTCTAATCGCACCTTGTAGGGATTGAAATTGCATGTCCTCATTTTGGGGGCTGATAGGATTCGCTTTCTTCTAATCGCACCTTGTAGGGATTGAAATCAGGATTAGCAGTTAAGCTGTCCATTCGGTACCATTCTTCTAATCGCACCTTGTAGGGATTGAAATGATATAAGGCAGAAGGTTACCCTGCCAACAACAGGCCTTCTAATCGCACCTTGTAGGGATTGAAATCTTATCGAAGAAGATAAGATTCCGGGCGGAAAAGAGCTTCTAATCGCACCTTGTAGGGATTGAAATGTAATATGGGTGTTTGAGGGAATCTGCTTTGTATCCTTCTAATCGCACCTTGTAGGGATTGAAATTAGCCTCAATACTTGGATGGGAACCGATGGAGATGATCTTCTAATCGCACCTTGTAGGGATTGAAATGAGTTATGAAAACATATTTGATCACAGAAACAAATCTTCTAATCGCACCTTGTAGGGATTGAAATGGAGGTTGCATATCATCAAAGCCACTGTCCCATTTAACTTCTAATCGCACCTTGTAGGGATTGAAATTTTAATGACTTTGGCCGAGCAAGTTATGAGTTGTCTTCTAATCGCACCTTGTAGGGATTGAAATCTTTGAGGAGTATACCAAAGGCGTAACCGGAACAAACTTCTAATCGCACCTTGTAGGGATTGAAATCATCGTATGCGCCTGGTATTTGTCTTTCGGTTCCGCCTTCTAATCGCACCTTGTAGGGATTGAAATCTGCATATCCTGCAGGTTGGTATACAGCATCTGTCTTCTAATCGCACCTTGTAGGGATTGAAATTGAATATTCATACCGGGCGTGTCCTTCCAGGCTCTCTTCTAATCGCACCTTGTAGGGATTGAAATTGTTATCATTTGTGTCTTTCTCTATAAGGTCAAAAACTTCTAATCGCACCTTGTAGGGATTGAAATAGGATCATGTTGAACATCGCTCCTTGTGCTTTACCTACTTCTAATCGCACCTTGTAGGGATTGAAATGGATCAAACCACACCAGGCAGAAGAGCTTGCTAACCTTCTAATCGCACCTTGTAGGGATTGAAATTGGAGAGGTTCCTGCTTTTGCGGAACCTCTTGATGCTTCTAATCGCACCTTGTAGGGATTGAAATCTGCATCCTAACGCGTGCAGAGTCAAAGGACTCACTTCTAATCGCACCTTGTAGGGATTGAAACCAAGCTTAAGCCTGCGAAGGGGCTAATGCGGCTTGGTTCACGAGGGGTGGTGCGGCATGCCAGCGGG
>NZ_AMZN01000014.1 GCF_000331535.1 Fulvivirga imtechensis AK7
CTTCGGGTGTGCTATACAGGCGTCTGACGACTCAAAACCGTCTGGCGCCGGGTTGCTCACAGCAGTTTGGTATTTGGAACAAGAAGTTTGTCTGACCGCCACAATATTTCAGCTCTTGCTTTAGAAAGCACGGGTACCCCGTCAGCACGGCTCAAAGCCGTCTGACGGATATCAACCGAAGGTCGTTCCAAGCAATTGTATCCACATGTATGAGGAAAACCCTCACCGCATTCAAAACAACACGGCATACATATTTTACGCTGAACGGTTTTTACTATATCAAAGAAAATCAGGCAAATAACCTTATAGATCAAGGACAAGAGGCAGCTTCTGATCATCATAGAAACTATAAACATTTGAAAGCTTTACCCGGTGTCAACCCCATGACTAATTATTACCGGAGAGATCAATCCTACGGGGTAGAAACTTACGCCCGGTTTTTGCTTTTATGTACTGGTATCGAATAAATTTCCCGGAAGCCTAAACCAGAGATTACCTGGGTTTTAGAAAATCTGATAGCAACAAAGCCCTGGCGGCCCGAAGTAAAGGATATGAAAAAGCTTATCTCCAATAATTTAAAAATCAGACTACGAACTGTAGTGTTTATCACCATAGGTTGGATCTTTTTGGGGGTCCTGAACATATATTATAATCATCTGGTACGGCTATCGCAGCAAGCCTTCGAATTCAATGATTATGAACTTGAGACGGTGCTGGTTACTAATGCATTCGCTGTATTCATTGGTGGGCTTGTCGGGGGGTCTCTGATGATATTCTTTTTAAAAGATAAGCTTCGCAGATTTCCATTAGGGCTGGTGATCATTATCAATACCCTTTCATTTATCCTGATCATTGCCCTGGTAAGTATCCTTGCTTTTGTTTTTTACTATTGGCTATTAGCAGGACCTTCTTATTTTGACGGAGATCTCTGGTTTAACCTTGAACAGTTCATTTTCAGTTATGCATTCTTGCTTAACCTGATCGTTTGGACGGTAATTTCAACTACAACCATGGTCATTCTGCAAGTCAATGATAAATATGGAAGAGGCATGTTCCTGGACTCCATTTTGGGCCGATATCATACACCAAAACACGAAGAGCGGATATTTATGTTTCTTGATCTGAAGTCTTCTACAACTATTGCCGAACAGTTGGGTCACAAAAAGTACTTCAAATTGCTTAACAGGTTTTTTGATGATGTTACAAAGGGTGTTATAGAAAGCAAAGGAGAAATTTATCAGTACGTGGGTGATGAAATTGTGATCACGTGGAAAATGAATGAAGGCCTGGAAGGCGCCAACTGTGTTAGATGCTTCTTTGAAATTGAGCGCATAATCAATAAAAAGGCCTATAAATATATGGAAAAGTACAAGCTCACCCCTTCTTTTAAAGCAGCCCTGCATGGCGGAGAAGTAACAACGGGAGAGGTGGGTACCTTTAAAAAAGATATAGTGTTTACCGGAGATGTACTGAATACAACCTCGCGTATTGAAGATAAATGTAATGAATTTGGCGCCAAATTACTGGTATCTGCCGATCTTGTAGCACAGCTACAGTTAGACGGGGAGTTTGAGGCAAAAGAAATCGGAAATGTTGAGCTGCGCGGTAAGCAGAACCCTGTAAAAGTATATACCATTTCAAGGTGTTTTGTCGGTGAGGAACAATTAGAAGATACGGAAGGGGCTTTGAACATGGCATAGTACCCAGCCTGTCAGTATTTTAAGCCGGCTTAAAAAAGCCGACTTAAAATAAAACCTGCCTATTTATTTTCCCTCCCATTTTTTAAACAATGCTATTGCATTATGTCCTCCAAAACCGAAGGTGTTGCTCATAGCATAGTTAATTGTTTTTTCTACCGGTTTGCCCAGGGTAAGGTCAATACCTTCAGGCATTTCGGGATCAACATTAACGGTGTTAATTGTAGGTGGAATGATATTTTCCTGCACTGCCTTTACTGCGGCAATAGCTTCGACAGCGCCTGCTGCACCAAGTAAGTGCCCGGTCATTGATTTGGTAGCGCTGACATGAAGCCTGCTCAGATCATCTTTAAATAACCTGGCAATGGCATTAAGCTCTGAAACATCTCCTACGGGAGTGCTGGTAGCGTGAAGGTTGATGTAATCTATTTCCCCAGGCTTAATTTGGGCATCCTCCAGCGCCATCTCCATGGCCAGGATAGCGCCCAGGCCTTCCGGATGTGTGGCAGTAGCATGATATGCATCATTTGACATACCAGCGCCCACTATCTCCGCATAAATAGTAGCACCCCTTGCTTTTGCATGCTCCAACTCCTCCAGGATCAGTGCACCAGCACCCTCACCCATTACAAAGCCATCACGATCTATATCAAAAGGTCTGGAAGCAGTAGCAGGATCATCGTTTCGGGTCGACAAAGCCTTCATGGCTCCGAATCCACCGATACCAGCTCTGGTGATCGGGGCCTCAGAACCACCTGCCAGCATTAAATTGGCCTTCCCCCATTTGATATAGTTAAAGGCATCCATAACAGCGCTTGTGGAAGATGCACATGCTGAGACAGTACAATAGTTTATTCCCCGGGCGCCATACCTAAGCGCAATAGCCCCGGAGGGCGTATCAACCAATATTTTTGGAATAAAAAATGGGGAAAAGCGTGGACCACGATCAGAATGAGCATATTCTATCACCTCCCTTTCAAAAGTATCTATCCCCCCATTTCCCGAGGCCCAGATCACCCCAAATTTATTAAGATCGATCTTCTCCGGATCCAGGTGACTGTCCTTTACAGCCTGCTCTGATGCTATAAGGGCATAAAGGGTGAATGGATCATTTTTTCTTACTTCTTTTCTGTCAAAATGATCTTCAAGATCCAATCCTTTCAGCTCACAGGCAAATTTTGTCTTAAATAGTTCTGTATCAAATTTCGTGATCGCTGCAGCACCATTTTTGCCGGCAATGAGACTGCTCCAAAAGGTATTGGTATCATTCCCGATGGGAGTCAGTGCTCCTAGCCCTGTTATAACTACTCGTCTTGTCATGTCAGTTAATTGTTAGGTCTAATTTTATCTGGTTTTTAATTTTTTGAAACTTCTCCCCGCCCACTACTCGGGCTATTTGCAAGCCGGCTGCAAGGCTGGTAACTACAACGGAAGCTTTATCTTCTGCCGTACCCTCAAAATGGAACGTCTGTGCTTTTCGGCCCTCCTCTAATAGCTGTGTGAGCCAATCCGTAACTTCCTTAACCATGATCCGGAGAGACTGTTGCATGCTTTCCGGAATAGCCATATAGTCACTGGATAGAGAGCCTACCATGCAAATCCTATTGTTCTTTAGATTATTATCATATATTCCGAAAAACTGATCCAGTTGCTCTATATAATCCAAATGCGCTGTGAGCTTGCTCCACTCGCACAGCCGCACCCGCTCCTGGTCAATTACTGCACAACCTAATATCTCTTTAGACGGAAAGTGATAATGAATAGCCGCATTTTTTACCGACAACGGCTTAGAAATATCATTGAAGCTGAAGGCATTATATCCCTTGCACTGTATAAGATCTTTGGCAATGTCCAATATCTTTTCACGGGTGGTCATCAACACAAACTTACTTATTAGTAAGTAAACAACCAAGTACCCTCCTGATCTTGGGACTATTTTTGCAGGAACAACTCCGATAGCGCCGGAATATTCTTTATCCTTTGGCAGTTATCAACAGTTATTGGCTTTTCTATATAGCCAAAAACTCTTTCAAATTCTTTGGCTTTCTCATGATCCGCTCTGTCTACCGAAGATGTTACGATGATAACATATACCTGATCTGCAAACGGTGTCTCATCTAGTGCATTAAGGAATTGCCAACCATTCATAACAGGCATGTTGATATCCAATAGTACCAGGTAAGCCGTATCATTGGTTAGATTTGCCGAAATACACTCCAGAGCTTCCCTGCCATTAATTGCTGTCATCGGTTGAGCGGATAACTCGCTTTCGGCAACTACATTTTCATGTATAAAGGTGATCACCTCATCATCATCCACAATAAGTGTTTTCAAAGTCATTCTTTATAATTTTTTATAACCTCCGATTTTCTAACTATATCTCTCACAATATCATCGAGTTCTCTGGCTGAACTCATTACCAGCTCCAATATCTCTTTAGGCTCCTTTTTTCCTGTTTTCTTCAGAGAAAGCATATTGAGCAACCCCATCATACGCGCAAGAGGGGCTCGTACCACGTGAGACTGTGACCAGGCAATTTCATATAACCGCTCATTTTGTTCCTCAATGGCTTGCATATACCGTACCCTGTCTGTTATATCCAATGAAAGCACCAGACGCGCCCGATTACCCTCAAATTCAATTAAATTACTCTTGATGTCAACATAAATGAGTTCCCCTGTTTTTTTTATATGCCTATATTCTCCCCACGAGAAGATACCCGATTTCTTATTAGCTTTTACAATACTTTCCACCATTTCTATGTCCTCCTCAGGGCGGATATCTTTGATCGTCATATTCAAAAATTCCTCGCGGCTGTATCCATAGTTTCTTATGGCGGCTTCATTTACATTTAAAAATTTAAGGGTATCTACATCAAAAACCCACATAGGGATTGGGCTGAAGCTAAAGAGACTTTGATACCTTTCTTCGGAGTCCCTCAACTTATGGGCTATGCTTTTCTTCTCCAGGTTATATGCTATACTTTTTGTAAGATAAGAGCCGTTCAAATCACTTTTTCGAAGACAATCCGATATCCCAGGAGAAAGTGTTTTGGCTGTAAACTCCTTGTCACTGCCGCTACAAAGTACAATTACAGGTATATCATTTGCCAATTGACCCAGATCGCTGACCTGTTTTCCGGCAGTATTATCCTGTAGTGATACATCAAGTAAAATAACATCGTAGTGGAAGCCTCGTGTTAAACTTTCCCGGGCCTGATCAAACGTTTTTGCATGATGAATGATGGGTTTTATGATCTCTTCTTTGAGAAATTTTATGATCTGCGATGCATCATCGGCACTGTTCTCAACTAATAAAATAGTAAGCTCTCTTTCAATTACATTCATTAAGGAATACTTTTCATGAACTCCCACCCGCAAAAATGGACATTACGTCTGGGCTTATATAAAAAATTAGATTACATGTTTAATATGATCTGTTTAGTCAAGCGGCTTATTAACAAAAGTTGATTGCCGGATTTCGGGTAAACAGAACCAGCATTGCCGCTCTATCTTTTACTTTACAGGAGTTCGACCTAGCAAAAAACCGACTAAAGGCATGCATCCCAGGAAAATCGCCCCAAAACCCTCTGTTTAGGGTCATCCTCAAGAATGGATGACGCCCATTTTCAAGCATTTATCCAGAACTCACGTTACTTTAATTAAAATATTTTCATTTATCCAAAGAAAACAGCCGCACAAGGATTATTGTTAAAAACTACCTCAGATCCTGGTTGATCCCTGCTGTTCGCCAAATACAATTCTTATCCTTTTAGCTACTTGTAGGAGATTTGTTACATAGTTCTTTAAATGAAACATCACCATCTGGCTGATGCTGATAGACCTTCCCCAATGAACACGTTCAAGGTGGGGATTGCTACATTTCCTTCGCCATAATGTTAATTTGTGAATTTTCCTGGAGACACTACATAGCATCAGCATTTATCGTCCAGGGCCAGTACTTTAGCAAAAAAGGGGAATTAATGATCCACAGGAAAATCCAGTCTTGCTTCTTTCTTACATAAATGCTTTTATAAACCAATTTGAATTTGCGCTGAGACATCGCTCAGGAATGAGTTGCTCCTACCAGAATGACCATTAAAAGAAGTAATCCCATTTACCTGGGATGCAATGATGGGATTACTTCTATGCTTTTGCGATGCCGAATTGTTTGAGCGTGTTCTCTTTTAATTTCCGCCCTTCTTTTTCTTTTTAAAGAGATCCTTGATCTTATCCTTTGCTTCTTCCTCCACTTGCTTCTTCAGGTCTCCATCTTCCGTTTTAGTAGTATCTTTCTTATCCCCTCCTAAAATGTTCCCGATCACCTCTTTGGCCTTGTCGTCCTTCACTTCATCCAGCAGATCGGTGGCAGCACCTTTTACCTCTTCTTTTGCTTTCTCCTTCACGGCTGTTTTTACCTCTTGTTTCTGATCGGTCATTAATAGTTTCGGCTGGGGATTATCATAAGTACCCCCTAGTCCAATTGTAACTGGTATGGTGGAATTAGGATCCGTTTTTCCTCCGGTATAGGATGATACAAAGCTACTGAACTGAGACCCCAGCTTACCGGCGGGTACATCCATTTTCAAATCATAGCCAATGCTTCCATCCAGAGCGGTAGCACCTGAAATAGTAGTTTTATAGTTGCCAAGCTTCACATCAAAAGGCTTCACTTTTAGCTTACCATCCTCAATGGTCACTGACATCAGTACGTCCTTCATCGTTACATTATCAGTATCTTCGAGTTTGGTGAGACTTGTAATGCCTTTTACGATCTTAGAATCACTCAGTGTAGCCTGAGCAACTTTCAGAAGGCCTCCACCGGACACTGACTTAAGATCAGGCATCATTTCCTGATCGAGTAGACCTTTTACATTGAAATCTGTTGACACTGTGCCGTTTACATTTTTTGCAATAGGAGCAAAGCCCTGTACTAATGAAAAAGTTTGATAGGCTTTCTGAATGGAGAGATCCTGTATACCAAGCTTGAAATCATACTGCGGCTTTTCAATATCACGGGCATCATAAGCGCCATTCACTACAAAAGCACCGCCAAGAAGGTTGAATTTCAGGTTGCTTAGGTTAGCCACTCCACCCCTAACGATAATATCGCCCGTTGCATTGGTAATCTCCATGTCCATTACCTTCGCTGTCTTAATATTTGATTTAAGTACGAAATCGATATTCTCAGGTACCTGGATCACACCATATGACGCCTCTTCCTGACCTACTGCAGGTGCAGCCTCCTCTTCCTCGGTCATAAACTCATTAAGATCAAGTAAGGTAGAACTGAAGTTCATTGTGCCTTTTATAGTCTGATTTTCGCCAAACATATAGCCAATGTAGTTACTTATGGATCCATTAATGCTCATGTCGCTTTTACCGACAGTACCTTTATAATTGGAAAGTGTCATCTGTCTGGGATCAAAAGAAGCAGTTGCAGAAGTGATAGTCACATCATAGGGTAGTTCCTTATCAGCATATTTAAAATTTTGCACTGTCACTGTACCGCTGGTAGGGAGTTTTTCATAACGCTCCGCATCAAGATCGGACATTCTACCTGCAGTGCTGATATCAGCGTTGATCTTCCCTGCGAGTGTCATGCCCTCAACAGGGAATACTTTGGTGATCTTTTCCAGGTCGATACCTCCTTTGGCAGAAAGATTCCAGGTATAATTGTCGAGGTTTTCGAGTACCAGATTAGCCTTAAATGGTTCGCCATCCATGACCATACTAAAATTGTTAACGATAGCTTTGAAGTCACTCATTTTACCGGTAGGGTCCGTCACCTTTGATTCAAAATTTACATTTTCGAGAGCGTAAGGAAATTCTGATGTTTTTACATAGCCATCTTTCAGGCTCATGGTAGCATCAATTTTGGGAATTACCTGCTTCACGCTATCATAGATCCCCGAAGCTGTCAGATCAATATTGAAGCTTCCCCTCATGTTCATTCCTTCCATCGGGAACATCGTACTGAGTTCACCGAGATTCAGGTTCCCCTTCACTTCGGCATCCATGTCGTAGTTATACAGATTTTTCACTAACATTTTGGCATCAATCGGGTTTTTGCCAAAATCCATGTGAAACTGCTTGAGGTGAACAGTAGTATTGTCAATATTGCCATCCTTATTATCCACAAGCAGGTCCATGTTGATATTTTTTATGGCCGTTGGAAGATCCGGATACTTAAACATAGCCTCATTCACCTGTAAAGCAAGGTTAAATGCGGGCATATTTAAGCTGTCATATTTACCCTTTACCGCTCCATTAAAGGCTAGTGTCCCCTCAGTTTGTATGTCTCCAAAATCTGCAGTATAAACCCCTGGCACCAGGGACAGCAGGCTTTTAAAAGTATTTTCCTGTGTGCCATAGGTGATGTCCATATCCATGCTGCCATCTTCCAGCAAAGCCAGAAATCCATCAAAACTCAGGCTAAAATCATTGACCTTCACTGCATTTTCTTTAAAAGTATATCTGCTGTACTCATCACTTATGCTCAGCACCATGTTTGCTTCTAAGGTTTTGCCGGAGATATACTCGGTACCGTCAAAATTTACATCTACCGAACCAACCTTGGTATAAGTATTCAGATCAAATACATCCTGAGTAAAATCTCCGCTACCACTGTGCTGAAGGTTCTTTAACTCCATTCTGAAAGGTAAGGTCTGATCATCGTACACCACATGACCGTCTTTTATTTCCCAATGATCTATCCCTATGTTATATTTTACGGCTGCTGTGTCTGCTTCCCCTTCATCTGCCGGTGACGAGGCATCTGCGATAGCAATATCATAGTTCGCGGTTCCATCAGGCAGTACCTTGATAAAAACTTCCGGGTGGTTAAGCTTTATACCATTGATCTTGATTTGATCTCCAAACAGGCTAAAAAGATCAACCTCTACCTCAAATTCCTGAACTGCGAAAAGGATCTGCCCTTCGAACGGGGCCCGGTTGATCACTCCAAAGTTATTGAGCCCTGCTGTTACATTCGGAAAATTGGAAAACAGGGAAAGGCGGAAATCATCAGTATCCCAGACAATATCTGCATTTACCGATTCGGCCAATGCTTTATCTATACTGGCCTTTATGTCGTCTTTAAATACTACCGGAATTATAAATGCTGCCGCCAATAATATCACAACGATACTTGCTATGACAATCAGGACTTTTTTCATGTGTATGTAATTTTAATATTGAGATTTAGTATTGAGTATTAAGACCAAAGTAAGCAATCAATCTTATCGGAGGCCTATTATGTTAAGTATTATTCAGTTCGTCTTATATTAACCAAATTTAATAAAGAATAATGCAATATCTAAGTTAGAAATTATTTAACGTGAGTTCGATATAGTAGAACCGATTAAATTGTATTCTTATAACAAAACAGATCTAAAAGCCTTCTTTTTAAGGTCATTCTGCCTGTCCCGAACTTGCCTTCGGGGAGGCACGAAGAACCTTACTAAGCTCAAGGATACCATTAACAACTTAGGAAGATCCTTCTCCGGAACGCCTTCGGGAAAGGATGACTGCCCTTTTTTAAGCATTTTATATCGAACTCACGCTAATTAAAAATATGTTAGAAATACTAATTGCGATACAGTTTTACCATAATATCATCGGCAAATGCAAGCTCCATATAGCGGGGGGTCTTTTTTACTATCCGGTATTTCAACTCTATATTATTATCTAATCTTTTGAGGGTAAGTTCATTATTATTGGCTCTCCAATAAAAGTTAATATTTGTAGGCTCTTTGACCAGCAGGGAGTGGGGCTGCCCATACACCTTGAGCTGCGCGTGATGATCTTTAAAAAAGACAAGATCTCCCTCAATCTCTTCTTCTCCCAATTGCCACAGTACGCTCCACTTATCATATGAGTAGTCTGTCTCGGAATTTTCCGCACACCCTGATATCAAAACACAACACACTAAAGCTAGTCTTTTCATCATTCTCTCGTTTCCTAAAAGATTAACGATAATGAAAGACAAACATTGTATGTGTTAGAAATACTTAGTCAGAAGTTTTACAATACTTTTTACCCTGTTATTGTATGGTGGGTATACCGTTTTCGTTGTGGTGAAGCCAATCCGTTGCCTGAGCACAGGCTTTTCGTTAGAAAATGCCAGAAAACCATACCATCCATGTGATTTTCCCATGCCACTATTGTTCACTCCACCGAAAGGAAGGTTGGGATGATTGAAGTGTAGCACACACTCATTGATACAAACCGCTCCGGAAGAGGTCGCATTCAGGATCGCTCTCTTATTTTTGTTGCTTTGACCAAAATAATACAGGGCTAGTGGTTTTGGTTTATTATTAACAGTTTGTATAACATCTTCAATGCTTGAATACTCTACTACCGGCAATACCGGACCAAAGATCTCTTCTTCCAATATACGGGCATCTTCGGCAACATCCGTAAGGACAGTTGGCGGAATAAATCGATCCTCCGAGACGAGATTACCTCCCATAACAATGTTGGCGCCTTTTTCCACAGCATCCTTTATCAGTCCGTCAAGCCTGTTGAAATGGTTGTTGTTAATGATCCGGGCATAATCCTTTGACTGTTGGAATCCCTGACCGTCATGGTTAAATAAACGCTGAGATGCCAGCTTAAGCTGATCTATAAACGCGCCCTTTACCAGAGGGTGAATAAGCACATAGTCAGGCGCCACACAGGTCTGTCCATTATTTATAAATTTCCCCCAGGCGATCTTCTCCGCAGTATCTTTAATATTGGCAGTTTCATCAACAATGGCAGGGGATTTACCACCCAGCTCCAGCGTTACAGAGGTGAGGTTTTCCGCAGCCGCCCTCATGACGTGCTTGCCAACAGCAGGACTTCCCGTAAAGAAGATATGATCGAATGGCAATTGTAACAAGGCTTGTGATACGTCCACTCCACCATTAAATACCCTCACTTCGTCTTCCGTAAAAATATCACCAATCATGCTATCTATCAACTCTGAAGTATAGCGAGTCATTTCAGACGGCTTCAGGATTACCGTATTGCCGGCTGCCAATGCCGACACAAGCGGACCTACCGCCAGATTAAAAGGAAAATTCCATGGAGCAATGATCAGGCACACACCTTTGGGCTCATACCTGATGAAGGATGTCGTACCCAGCATAGAGACCGGGGCATCTACTTTCTTTGGTTTTGCCCAATTTTTCAGGTGAAGCAGAGCGTGCTTTATCTCAGTAAGTACCGGATATATTTCAGTGATGTTAACTTCCAGAGCTGGTTTCTTAAAATCGCGGTAAACGGCATCCTGTATGGCCTTTTGGTTTTTTTCAATCCACAACTGCAATTTTTTCAGCCTTTTGGTCCTTTCATTGAGCCTCTCTGTGCGTAGGGTGAGAGCTTTGGCCCGCTGTTTTCTAAAGACCTCGCTGTAGGTATCTATAGATGCTTCCTTCTGATGGTTAGGGTCACTCATAGTTTAAAAATACAAAAAAGAATGATGTCATACGATATCATTCCCTGAAGATTTCAAACGCGTGAATGAAGATTTTGAGGTAGTTGTAAAAGATCTTTCGATCTGGTAAAAATCAGAAGCAAACTTTACTAATTGGATAAAATTCTTACCTCTACCCTTCGGTTGCTTCTTCTGGATTCGTTGTCATCTCCACGGCTAAGCGGCTGAGTTCCTCCAAATGCCCTTGTCTTAATTCTTTTTTTATCTATTCCTTTACCTACGAGATATTCTTTTACAGCTTCCACTCTCTCTTCGGAGAGCTTCATGTTTTGTTTGGCATTGCCACGAAAGTCGGTATGCCCCTCAAGCTGTATGGTAATATTCTCATTCTGTTTGAGCATTTCCACCAATTCATCGAGCTCCTGATGGGAGGCATCAGTAATTTCTGCTCTTCCAAGAGCAAAGATAAGCTTCTCAAGCCGGATAAGCTTGTTTACTCCTGTTGGCTTAAGCTCAATAGTCTTAAAAATCCTTCTGTCGGTAGCATCAGAAGCCTTTATGGTTTCCGAATATGGAGAATAACCGTCTGCTGTGATCATCACAGCATAGTCACTACCATTTTCTATGTTAAAAGAAAACGAATTGCCGGAGAATACGCCAATCTTACTCCCATAGGGCAAGCTTTCATATTTAATCTTTGCCTTAACAGGTTCCCTGGTATCTGCATCTATAATATCCGCCTTCACCATTACCAACGTAGTGTCTTCATTCTGTGCTGCGGCTCCGAAGCAAATACATACGGCAACCAATACACCAAACATTCTATTAAAGCCCATAGACCCTCCTTGTTATTACTTATTCATTGACGATTTGGAATTCTACTCTTCTGTTTTTCCTTCTTCCTTCTGCTGTCGTATTCGGAGCTGTTGGTTTTGTTTCTCCAAAATATTTTATAGCCAGCCGGGCATCATCAGCTCCTTGTTTTACCAGGTAATCACGCACCGAACGTGCTCTGCGCTCTGAAAGCCCCAGGTTGTATGCTTCCGGTCCGGTGCTGTCTGTATGGCCTGAAATGATGATATTCAAGCCCTTGCGCTCCTTGAGCAATCCGGCAACGCGATTTAGCTCAGGAAAAGACTCCTGTTTTAGCGATGCCTTGTCAAATTCAAAGAATACATTATTAAGCACCACTGTAGATTCTTTTTCGATCGGCACCAGGAACAGGCTCATTTCGTCCATTTTGTGTTCAGCGTCTTTTTCATAATTTCTCAAATCGATATTCTGGCTTTCAGCTACAAACCCCTCGGCTTCTGCACGTATGCCGTATATTTCTCCTGCCGGAAGCAAAATTTCAAAAACTCCTGTTTCAGCGTTTGATTCAGCTATACCAATTTCCTTGCCATCTGATAATCTTTCATAGATAATTTTCGCTCCTATGGGCTTATTTGTCTTGGAGTCCAGTAATTTTCCCTTCACTAATATTACCGGCTCAGGTTGTTTAAATACAGGAAGTGCAACCCTGAAAATATCCATATCTTCTTCGCTCACTCCTTGGGAGTAATAAGCAAATTCGCTGTTGCCGGGGATATTAAAAAACAAGTCCTCATATTGTGAGTTGATAGTGGGGCCTAGGTTTTCAGGCTCCGACCAGTTGGTCCAGGTGTCATCGAGCCGCTTGGTAACGAAAATATCACTAGCGCCAAAGCCACTATAACCATTTGAGGAGAAATAGAGAGTTTTGTCATCTGCTGCCAGAAAAGGAGAGGACTCTTCGCCAGCGGTATTGACCTTGTTGGAAATATTCATTGGCTCGCTCCATGAACTATCTTTTTGTAAAAAGCTGACATAGAGATCGCGTCCACCGTAGGAATCTTCCCGCATAACAGACATAAGCAGCACTTTACGATTATTGGCCAGGAAAAAATTAGCCTTTTCAGAATAGTTATAATCATTAATAATATTAAGCGCCACCGGCCTTGACCAGACGCCACTTGCATTGGAACTAACCGATACGCCAGCGGCCATCTTTCCCTTATCCAGGTATTGATTACCGAGTACCAGCAAAACAGATTTGCCATCAGGAGTAACGGAGCTTACAAAGTTAGGACCGGCATTATTTAAGCCTTCACCCATATTCTGCGCCAGCTTCCACTCACCATTCTCATCCAGTTCAGAATACCAGATATCTTCGGGGTCGTCTTCCCCTCCCACATTCTCAGGGTGGTTTTTTCTTGAGAAGTACAAGGTTTTACCATCAGGGGAAAGCAGCGGCTTGAATTCTTTATAGGTACTGTTTACATTCTCGCTTAATCTTTCTTTCAGAATTTCAGGATTGATGAATTCCGGAATACTGATCTCGGGAATAATAGGAATATCTGAGTCCGTGATAGCAATAGCATCTATGCTGTAGTATTCTGGCACTGCGGCTCCATCCATTTCAAGTTTCACCGCCTTTACCTTATAGGGTGTTTCTTCAATAAATACATTGAGCATTCTGCCTTTAAGAGGCACGGCCCTGGGGCTAAAGGTATTTACCAGGTACTCTGTGTCATTTTCGTCATATACAAACACCCTGAAGATAGCGCTCGGATTATACGATTCTGCGATGGCTATCTGCCTGATTTGCAAGGGAGTTTCAAAGCCAACTTTTATAAATTCTTTCTTGTTGGCCCGTTCGGGTGTCCAGGCGTTAGGATTTTCACCGCCTGCCGGGAGCACATTTGGCTTACCCAGAATTTGGCTTGCTGAATATTGAACGGGTGTTAACTCTGATGAAAAGTCAATTACCTCTGAAGCCCATTGTACAGTTTGCGCCTGAGTGTTTAAAAAAGCAATAAATATTAATAGAAGGAGGGGTAGAAATTTTTGCATATGTAGGTAAGAACTGTTTCAAGTATAAATTATCCCGCGGTAAACATAATTAAATTTTTACTTTGTTTCCAAGCACATTGGAGTAAAAGGCCGAAAGTCTACCTCAATTATGGAAATTGTACAAACCTTACATGCAAATGAAGGGGGGTCGATTATTTATGAACAGATGAACAACGTTAATCCATTGATTTGTCATGAAACAGGAGAAAACCTACATGAAGCAATACACCAAATTTGGTTTCTGCATCATCATAATAGTTCATGCTGAGGTTAATAGGACCAATAGGGCTGTGCAGGGTTAATGCGGCCGTACCTGTAAAATAGATGCTATCAATAAAATCATCATAGCCTGACCTGCTCTCATTGGCTGTTGTTATTGATTCCAGGGCCTTAAAAGCATAACCCTCTATACGAAAGTTCAGGTTTGGTCTGATACTATAAACACTTCTCAAGCCCACAGTCAGGTAATTATGCGCCCTGAAGTTCTGCAGCAGCAGTGTTCGGCTATCCTGAAGTGGTTCAAGGGCGGGGGCATTGATCAATGAAGCATAGTAGTTGCTAAAAAAAGGCTGATTGGAGAATACACTCTCCAGGAAATACCCGGTACTATGGTTCCCTGTTTTGAAATATTGCTCCACAGTGGCTTTGGCTCTAAACCACTGATGGCCTTGTTTCTGGGTGGCCTCAATTGCGGACGTGGATCCCGGCTTATACCTCTCTTCCATATTGAAGTAGTCCAGGCTAAGTTTAAAAGCCTTACCTTCGTTAGCATACTGCTTGCGGTTCAGGCTGTTGCGGGATATATAGATCCCCGCACGAAGTCCATTGAGGTCCAGTCTGTCAAGGGTATCAGCGGAGGTAAATGATGAGGTATTGGCAAATCGATCAGTATTGTTTACCCAGGCCGAATTAATAACCCCTTTGAAGTGAGACCCTACCGGAAAGCCAAGATTAATACCATATTTTCTATCAGTCCTTACCAGCAAGGTGGGCGCCCTCTCTTTGATCAGTATGTCATCCGAATCGATATAGTCCCAGCTATTATATGTCAGCTCCGGTTCAATGTAAAACTGGTTAAGTGCGGACAGATCCAGGCGCGACCTCAATTGTGCAGATTTATAAAAGCTGCCGGTATAAAAATTAATACTATTTTTAAGCAGATAATTATCAAAGTAATAGTACTCCATGCCCAGGTAGATCTGACTGATGTTCCTGGTAGCTATAGTTCCGCCTATCTCCACATTGAAATTATTTCTTGGCCTGCCATATATTTCTAACTGGTATGATTCTGTTTCCGCATTAAAAGATATGTCGGGATAGATTGTCCTGAAGAATTTTTCAGATACCAGCCGATAATACCCTGTTTTAATATCTTCGATATAAAGAGGCTCATTTTTATGGAAGTTAAATATCCTGGAAATGTACTTTCGCTGTTTCGAATTAAAGCCATGGAAATGTATAGTATCGAATTTCAACGGCTTGTTTTTGGCCTGGAACTTATTGCGTTTCTCCGCCACAGAGTCACAGGAGGAGGAGCGAGCAACTTTGGCCTTTATTTCATCCATATGGTTCATAGCCCATACATAGCCACTATCTATTAAATTTTGTGCCTTTCCAAAGTCGAAAGATGTATAGCCTCGAAGATCGGGCTCTATATACACTCCTGACCCTGGAATGAGGTCGGGATTTGACTTGTCAAGAAGCATATACAACAAAGACTTGTCTAGCAGACGATCATCTTTTTCAAAGGGGTAATCATTAAAGATCTTAGAAGATACGTTAACACCAATGATCACATCGGGATCAAATTCCTTAATAGCTACATCAACCGGGAAATTGTTGTAAATGCCTCCATCAAAAAGATATTTGCCATCAAGCCTGATCGGTTTGTAAAAGAAAGGTACGGAAAGGGTAGTGCGCAAAGCATGGCTAAGCGAGCCACTATTCAACACTACTTCATTTTGTGTGAAAATGTCAGCGGCTACTATTCTTACAGGCACAAAAAGACTATCAAAGTTATATCCTGCATTAGCCGATGGTTGGGCGAAGGTTTCTGCAAGAGCATAGTTGAGGGAAAGGTCACTGGCAATACTGGAGGTTAATGAAGCGTTAAACGTAGAATCCAGTGAAAGCTTAATAGATAGAAATGCAGCATTAGGTTCTTCCTTACTATAGAAATAGTTATAGCCCTTTTCCAGATCGCCATTTACCCACTTCATGAACTCTGGTGAGGTCATTATTTTCTCGATCTCATCCGCCGGGTAACCGGCTGCATAACAACCCGCTACTATGCCTCCCATGGAGGTACCAACCAGATAGTCGACAGGAATATTATTTTCTTCCAGCGCCTTTAATACTCCCACATGCGCAATGCCTTTGGCGCCTCCTCCGCTTAGGACAAGCGCAACTTTTTGACCATAGCCCGATGTGGCCATGCCAAGAAGTGCCGTCAAAAGAAGGATCTTTGCCAACTGCATATCTTTTTATACAAATTTTGCTTTAAATGTAAACAAAAAAAGCAAGGTAATATTGCCCTGCTTTTTGAATTTTATGCTAAGTAATTCTCTTTATTTCATGCTTGCCATCACTGGCTCTTTTTCTGCAAACTCGATTTGATCCAGCTTGTTGATAAGTACATTTCTTTTAACAATGAAATCTACCATTTTATCTTTAACAACAGGCTCAGAAGGAGGGAGGTCTACCGCCAGAGCATCGATCTGTACTCCGTTTTTCCAAAATCTGTAGCAAAGGTGATTGCCCGTGGCCAGGCCGGTGCTTCCTACATAACCGATAGTTTGGTTCTGTCTTACTCTTGTGCCTGGCTTGATACCGGAAGCGATTTTAGACATGTGCAGATATTGCGTAGTATAAGTAGCATTATGTCTGATCTTCACATAGTTGCCATTGTGCTTGCCAAACTGAGCCTCCACAACAATGCCATCACCAACAGATCTTATCGGGGTGCCTTTAGGCGCAGCAAAATCAGTTCCTCGGTGCGCTTTCCACCTCTTTTGTACCGGATGATATCTGTTACCGGAGTATCTCGAGCTTATGCGGGTGAATTCGAGCGGGTATCGTTGCAATGCCTTTCTAAGGCTGTTCCCTTTTTCGTCAAAATAATCGATGCCGGTACCCTGGTCGTAGTTAAATGCATAGTAGTCATTACCGAAATGCTGAAAGTAAATGGCTTTGATAGCACCAATACCTACTGATACACCATCAACCAACTTGTCCTCATAAATCACTTTGAATTTATCGCCTTTTTGAAGACGGAAGAAGTCAAGCTGCCAGGCAAAAACATCTACAAAGTCATTGGTTAGCTGGTGAGAGAGGCCAAGTTCACTCATGGTAAGTGACAGGTTCGACTCAATAACGCCAGAAACTCCTTTTTCCACAATTTTAACTTCTCTCTGCTTTTTCTCAACAGAAATAGAGTCGCGCAGGTTAAAGATAACATATTCAACAGGGTTGTGTTCGTACACCAGGGCTTTGGCTGTATTAAGAGAATCCTGTTCACATATCAGTGTGTACTTTTTATTAGCCGCAATTTTTCTAACATCAAAGACCTCCTTTGAGATACTGGCCAGCTTAAATATGGCTTCGTTAGAAATGTTATGCTTTGTGAGTATTTCGGAGATATTTTGATTTCTCTTGATCTTATCCTCTATTACAACCATAGAGTCTATCACCAGACCATATAAGGTTTTTGGTTCTACCGGTTCTGGCAGCACCTGATCTGTGTCTGGTTCGGGGGCAACAGCTACCTCACTTTCAGCGGTTTGCTGTGAAACATTAAGCGCGGGAATTAAAAAATAGAATCCAATTGAAAAAAGGGCCAAGATTAGAAGCCCGAAATACTTCTTTGACATGCTGGTTTTAAGTTTAAAAAATTTATGGTAATTGGATGCAAATAAGCACAAATTAGCACGAATTATAAGAAATAAGTAAGAAAAAAGCTAAAATTAGCTTAACATTTTAATCAATTTCTTTTAGTGAATATATGTTATTGCCTGAAAATCAAGTGTTTGTATAAATGAGAACATCAATTAGTATTCTGGGATGCGGATGGTTAGGATTGCCGTTGGGTAAGGTTTTAGCGGATTATGCACATGAAGTAAAAGGCGCCACGACCAGCATTAATAAATTGCCGGTAATTAACAGTGCGGGCATGGAAGCTTTTCTGCTAAAAGGCCCGGGGATAGATACGGATATGGATTTTTTCAAAACGGATGTTTTGATCATTACACTACCTCCCTCTATCCCCGGATATCTGCAAATAGTAGATGAGGTGAGAGAAAGGCTTGTTGTATCCGGCATCAAAAAGGTGATTTTTATAAGCTCGACCTCTGTATATCCAAACACCAATAGCATAGTGGTAGAAAAAGATGCCATAAATGTAGCCTCGGCACATTCCGGTGTCGCGCTATTGGAAGTTGAGGAGGGGTTTAGACAAAGTAAAAACTTTGATACAACTATCCTCAGACTGGCAGGTCTTTATGGTCCCGGCCGGGAACCCGGCAGATTTTTGGCAGGAAAGAAAGGCCTAAGCGGAGCGGATAATCCTGTAAACCTGGTGCATCAGGAAGATTGTATTGGTGTGATTAAAGCAGTAATAGAGCAGGGATTTTGGAACAAGACATTCAATGTGTGCGCTCCTTCACACCCTACGCGGAAACAATTTTACACACTGGCCTGCAAGAAAATGAACCTTGAGCCACCAACCTTTTCAGGGGAGAAGGCACCCTATAAGATGGTGAGTGCTGAAAGGCTTTTAAGAGAAACCGGCTATAAATTTCAGCGCCCGGATCCACTACAGGATTTGTAACCCGACCAATGGATGTGAAAATCAATTATTGTAAATCTGGTCGTACTTCTCTTTGCCCTTATTGAGAAATTTAATGAAGTTCCGGGCGCTCCTGTCATAGGTTACCGGCTCCACCAGCACCTTTTCATCTTTACCCACCAGCACGTAAAAGGGCTGTGCATTATTTTTCAGGTTAGTGATCTGCAAATCTGCATTTTGCTTGCCAATAGTCTTTTTCACTTTTCCGTCATAGCCGGAGGTGTACCATGCTGATTCCGGCAGTTCAGTTTTATCATCGACATACAATGCTACAATAACATAATCTTCTTTTAACCTGCGCAATACCTCGGGGTCGGACCACACCACGGCCTCCATTTCCCGGCAGTTGGTACAACCATGCCCTGTAAAATCAATAAAAAGTGGCTTGTTTTGTTGCCTGGCACACGCTATCGCCTGGTCATAGTCGAAGTAGCCCCTGAGCCCGTGAGGCAGGTGCAGAAAATCGCCATACTTTGGTTCGCCACAGGCTGCATATTCAGCCTCATCTGTCTGTCGCGTCATACTTATCAGATCAAAATCATGAGTATACATTGGTGGCAGGTAACCCGCCAGCGCCTTTAAAGGAGCTCCCCACATGCCTGGGATCAGATAAAGCACAAATGCAAAGGTACCAATGGCCATCATCAGCCTGGGCACGCTGATCACTTCCAGCTTACTATCATGTGGAAGCCTGATCTTACCCAATAAGTAGAATCCCATCAAAGTGAAAATAACGATCCAGATGGCTATATTCACTTCGCGGTCCAAAATGCCCCAGTGAAAGGCCTGATCAGCAATGCTCAAAAATTTAAAGGCCAGGGCCAGTTCTATAAACCCAAGCACAACTTTTACTGAGTTTAACCATCCTCCTGATTTTGGTAAGTTGCTAAGCCAGCCAGGGAAAATGGCAAAAAGGGTGAATGGTATGGCAAAAGCCAACGAAAAAGCAAACATCCCGAGGATCGGCTTGAGTACCTCGCCCCCGGCTGAACCTACCAAAATGCTTCCCACAATAGGGCCGGTACATGAAAAAGATACTAGCACGAGTGTAAATGCCATAAAGAAGACTCCCAACAACCCTCCTCTATCCGCTTTTCTGTCCATTTTGTTAACAAAAGAGCTTGGCAATGTAATATCAAACAACCCAAAAAACGAAAGTGCAAAAATGATAAATACGGCAAAGAAGATCAGGTTGGGCAACCATTCTGTGCTCAAATGGTTGGCCGTCTCGGGCCCCATAAGTGGCGCTATGGCAGATCC
This sequence comes from Fulvivirga imtechensis AK7, assembly GCF_000331535.1. Taxonomy (GTDB): domain Bacteria; phylum Bacteroidota; class Bacteroidia; order Cytophagales; family Cyclobacteriaceae; genus Fulvivirga; species Fulvivirga imtechensis. The sequence continues at coordinate 20,092 of NZ_AMZN01000014.1, forward strand.
GATGATAGTGTAAATTATGATAATTGAGAACCCGTAAATAAAGGCCTGGCCGGCCCCCCTTCCTTTTCCGGTAAAGTAGGTAACGGTCATCGGGATCATCGGAAAAACGCATGGGGTTAGCAATGCAGCCAGCCCTGCTACAAACGCGAAGATCATAAACCAGATAATCGATTTGTCTTTGTCAGTTTTCACTACCAGGGATTCATCCAGCACAGGCCCTGTATTTTCTCCGGATGAATAGCTATCTGCAGGCTCAGTTTTTTTTGGGCTGGGTTCGTCAATTTTATTTTCTTCTTTCTCTGGAACAGTAGTTTTTTCAGCGCTTTTCTGTTCCGCCTGCTGCCGTGGTTCTTCATTTTCCGGCAGGTTTTCTTTTGGCTGAGTTTTGATGACCTGGAAATCATCAAAAACAAAATCATGATCAAAAGGGATACATTTGCCATCTATATCGGAGCAAACCTGAAATTCATAGTTCCCTTCCACTGTAAGATCAGGGCTTAACACCCTTATCCTTTGCCGGAATTCACCGGTATTTTTAAAGATCCTGACGGTACATTCAAATACATCGTCATACTTTTCTGTGGGATTAATGGCGCGAAGATCTCCTATCAATTCATAGGTATCATTTGGTTTAAATGTAAACGTAGTAACCATTGGGCCACAATCGGGATCAAAGTCTGATGAATACAGGTACCAGTTTTTGTCAATCTTTGCTTTAAAGATCAGTTCAATCTCATCACCAACCTTAACCTCTTTTCGGCTAACCTCCGTATTCCATGAAGATGGCTCCAGTATTTGTGAAAAAGCAGCCACGGAGGCAGCACAAAAGGCCAATAAAAAAAATATCTTCTTCATTTTATATTCTATAAATTTTATTCTTCCATCCTTACGTCAATGCTATAAGGGTGGATCTGAATCCGGGCATGTCTAAAGCTTACGCACATTACAGCAAGTCAAATATGCAAAAGAATCTTGAAGTTAAGTACGCAGGTTCAGAGAGATTGGTTCGTTGAGCTCTAAAATTTCCTTGAACGGTACTGCCATAGCCGTAGAGTTATGGCTATGGCAGTCCTTTATCTATTTCGCCTTAGCGAAGTGCTTGTAAAATAAGGTGATAGTTTCTATCCCTTTGAAGTAGTTAAAAAGGCCATAATGCTCGTTGGGCGAATGGATAGCATCCGAATCGAGCCCAAAGCCCATCAGCACTGTATCCAGTCCCAGTTCTTTTTTGAACAGCGACACTATGGGAATGCTGCCTCCATCTCTGGTCGGAATAGGTGTTTTTCCAAATGCCTCCTCAAAGGCAGCGCTGGCAGCCGCATAGGCCGGTGAATCCGTTGGTGTAACAGCGGGCTCACCACCGTGGTGTGGAGTTACCTTCACTTTCACCGACTTAGGAGCAATGGCACTGAAGTGTTTGGAGAAGAGCTCGGTGATTTCCTTTGAACTTTGGTCCGGCACCAACCGCATGGATATTTTAGCATAAGCTTTGGAGGGCAGTACCGTTTTGGCCCCTTCACCGATATAACCTCCCCATATGCCATTTACATCCAACGTAGGACGGATACCTGTCCGCTCAATTGTAGTGTATCCTTTTTCGCCTTTGATATCGTTAATGTCCAGGTCCCTTTTATATCCGTCCAGATCGAAAGGCGCATCATTCAGGGCCTTCCTCTCTTCAGCAGACAACTCTGCTACTTTGTCATAAAATCCAGGAATAGTAATGTGGTCGTTCTCATCTTTGAGCGATGTTATCATTTCACAAAGTACGTTAATAGGGTTGGCCACAGCTCCACCATAAACACCCGAATGGAGGTCGCGATTCGGCCCTGTAACCTCTACCTGGAGATAGCTCAATCCGCGCAGACCAACGGTAAGTGATGGCGTGTCGTTAGCGATCATAGATGTATCTGAGATGAGAATAATATCTGCAGCCAGCTTTTGTCTGTTCTCTTTTACAAATATTCCCAAATTATCAGATCCGACCTCTTCTTCGCCTTCGATCATGAACTTCACATTACAGGTAAGGGAACCGGTAGCCATCATAGTTTCAAAGGCCTTTACATGCATATACATCTGCCCTTTGTCATCACAGGCCCCACGTGCATATATTTTTTCATTTTTGATGACAGGCTCAAATGGAGGTGAGTCCCATAGCTCATAAGGGTCTGCCGGCTGCACATCGTAATGCCCGTAAACAAGTACTGTCGGTAAATCCTTGTCTACAATCTTTTCTCCGTACACAATGGGGTGCCCTGCTGTTTCACAGATCTCTGCCTTGTCTACACCTGCCTTTTCCAGGCTGTTTTTAACGAACTCGGCTGTTTTACGGACATCACCTTTAAACTTGCTATCAGCGCTGACTGATGGTATACGCAGCAGATCTAATAGCTCATCAAGAAATTTTTGCTTATTGTTTTCTATGTATTCGTGGGTATTCATGGATCTATTGTTTTTGAGGCTGTAAAGGTACTGGAAATGGTTAAATTAGCCAATCGAATACCTGTCGAAGCGAGACAGCCTAAAAAGCTCATCCTGTAAATACTTATGGCCTCCGCTAATGGCTTCGGCCGTCAGCGAAACACCATTTCCTCAAGGCCGTTCAGGCAACTGTCATTATCCATGAAATCAACTAAAAAGTTGTTGGCTACTTCGGAATGATGATAAGTTGTGAATTTTCTTAAAGACACTATTTAATAGAAGGAATGATGATTTTAAATGTGGTTCCCTTTCCAATTTTACTACTTACACTGATCTTGCCACCAAGCTGATTTACCGACTGCTTAACAATATACATCCCCAAGCCTGAACCTTCTGATATTTCCGTGGCTCTGTAAAACATATCAAAGATCTTGTCGAGTTGGCTTTTATGTATTCCTATACCATTATCTTCAAAAGTAGTGGTCAGCTTTGAAGCGGTAAGCTTGGCGTCTATTTTCAGGTAGCTCAATTCTACATTGGGATTAATATATTTATAGGCGTTGGAAATAATATTACTGAAAATAATCTTTAATCTCAGGGGGTCACTGATCAATGCTTTGTCTTTGCCTTCAATCTTTATAGTGGTTTTCACCTTGATGAAATTATCCAAGTACTCCAGGTCCCTCACACAGCTTTCTATTAATTCTTTAAGGGCGAGCTTTTGAATTTTTACTGATGTCCTGCTGGCTTTGGCATAGTTAAGCATAGACCTCACAAATTCATCCAGTCTCAGGATGCTCTTTTCAATACGCCCGAGGTATTCTGTCTGGTGTTCCGGATGACGGTCCAATTTGGCAATATTTACCAGACCTAAAATTGAGGTAAGAGGAGACCTGAGATCATGCGAGGTTTTGTATACCAGTTGGTCAAGTTCAAAATTACGATCGGAAAGCTCTTTTAGCGCCAGATTAAGCTCCTCTTCACGCGTTGCCAGGGCCATGTTCTGCTTGCGCAGTTCTTCATTAAGCTGTGTGAGCTTATCTTCAGTCTGTTTTATTTCGGTAATATCTCTTACAGCGCCATCGAATACATCCTGCCCTTCAATACCCTTTGTCAATGAGCAACTATACAAGCCCCAGAAAATCTGCCCATTCTTTTTCTGCAGCTTCACTTCCTTATTTCTAACGAACCCGTCCTTTATTATTGAATTAATGATCTCCTGCCGTGACCCCACATCGGCATAAAGCTGATTAGGGTCAATGTTGACCATCTCTTCTTCAGAGTCGTAACCAAAAATATCCACCAGCGCTTCGTTGGCAAAAACAATACCTCCCTGTATGGTAGTTCTGAAAATACCCTCTGTTATGTTTTGACTAATGGACGCCAGCAGTTGTTCACTATGCTTCGATTTCGCTTCTGCTATTTTTTGAATGGTGATATCCCTTATCGCACCATCAAAGTAATGTTCTTTGTCAACAGTTTCTATTAATGTGCTACTCATCAGTCCCCAGAATTCAGACCCATCGCTTCTTTTGAATTTTACTTCAATATTGTTTATTGCTTTATTTTCAAGTATCGTTTTATGAACTTCCCTTCGCTGATTTTGATCTACATAAAGGGTGGCTGATCTTACTTTGTTCAGTTCCTCCATGGAACCAAACCCGAACATTTTAAGGAAAGCGTTATTTACGTACTTAAATTTTTGGCCGGGAATACTCCGGTATATCCCTTCATTGATGTTTTGATTGATATTTTGGAGCAACTGATTATTTTCCTTCAGTTGGTCTTCTGCTATTTTTTGCTTAGTGATGTCCTTAAAATTAGAGATGATCCCCTGTACATCCGGCTTATGCAACAGGTTGGTGAGGGTGGCTTCAGACCATAAATAGTGCCCTTTTACATGTTTGAGACGAAAGCGATGGCTTACACTTTTCCCGGGTTTACTCAGTACTTCTTTAAATTTTTCCCGGGTGGCTTCAAATTCCTCCGGGTGAATAAAATCCGTACCAAGCTTGCCCACAAGATCTTCCTCTTTGTAACCTGCTATATTTTTTATCGAGGGGCTTGCATAAATGAGTACCCCCTGGTCATCATATAACACTATACCTTCATGCGCATTTTCGATCAATGCCCGGAATTTTTTCTCGCTGGACTCCAGGCGGTTTTGATAGTCAATTTTTTCCGTAAGGTCTTTTGACGAATACAACAGGTGAGTACAGTTGCCATCATTATCAAGTATGGGCGTAATTATCGATGAATAATGATGCATTTTGCCTTTGTACATAATTTCCTCTGTAAAGGCATGTTCCTTTCGGGTTTTGATCACCAGCTTATAGTGGCTTAAAATTTCCCCTGCCTGCTGCTGAGTCAGGTGATAATCATTAATAATTATATCCCGTATCTCCTTGCCGATAAATTTCCTGGCATTCAGTTTTGGATCGAATGCCCTGGCGGCACGATTATAAGAAGGGTTGACAGCGAGGATGTAAAGCTTAGTCTTTTTACGGACTTCGAGCAAACAAATCAGGTCGGAGGAGTTTTGAAAGATTAGTGAAAGATACCTGTTTTCATCACCTAAATTATGGGCTAATTTGTTGTCAGGTAATTTCATTCGTAAAAAAATAATACAACACTAAAGCTACAGATTATATGTCGGCCGATACAACAATATACAAAGTAATATTCAAAAATTACAGTGTTGAGCTGGCAAGAGTCATAAAGACCCCAATTAATTTGAATTAAAAATCCCACAAGCGGTATTCCTTCTGGGCTTGTGGATAAGTTTGTGATTATCAGTCAACCTTTGTGTATAAATACCTGCTTTTGACCTTAAAATATTGTGGAAAAGTTGTGGGAAACAATGTATGGATTTTTTTTGCAGGCAAAGATATAATACCGACCTTAGATGTACCAAGTAAGAGATAAACGGCAGGCACAAAAGAGTGCCAGGTAAGTATTGCAAAATTCGCGAAGTGTGGTTTCCACGAGTTACGGTCTGGTACTGATAATTTGAAATGGCTAAAGTCACAGAGAAACAGCTTCATAGAATGGTCTGGTCTGTTCTATTCTACTATAGAATAGCAGCATCAGATTTGGAAAGGCTCAACTGAAGGGGTCCCGGCTTAGCCGGATGGCCTGAAATTGCTTTAGCTGCAGAAGGTTACTTTTCCGAGTATGGATCCTCCATATCATTTGAGAGTTTGCCGGAAAGCCAGAACCTGAACTTATGCTACGCAATGTTCGCAGGGAAAGCCGGTAACTGTAGCTTGGCATGTACCATAACTCCGGTTATGAAAAGCATGAAATGGGGGTTTTTCCAAGAGAAAGGCTCCCATTTTTGTTTTATTGAATGTTGAAATCTTAGATCCAGGGATCAGGCCCCCGGCTTGAAGTGATCAGCAAGTAATTCTCAATATGCCTGCGCCACCTCACCCACCAAAAATCCTGTACTTCTACTACTATCTGTGCTTCCCTCTCCTTTCTCGCCTTCACGAAGCTTTTCAGCGGAGCAAGGGAGGAGAAGGCGATTCTGCCGCGCTAGTGATGGATTAGGTGTAAAACAGACCTGGCTATTTCGCAGACCAAACTTTTGACTTTTCAGGTCCCTAACTTTTCCGCCTTATCCGAAGTCAGGCTTATATATCTGTTGGGGGGATCCTGAATACTTTCTCCGCTCTGCGAAAACTTCACAATGATGGTGGTAATTTAAGAAATCAAATTCCCTGTTTTTAGCCATCAAGTTGATGCTGTTTTCTCCATATTTCGATCTGTGAACCCTTTCTCCGCCAGAATTTCAATCGCGCCGGGGCCATATTCAACCGAACCATTATTTCTCTTATTTTATCAAAAATTTGAAGCTGGAACCGCGATAAAGTTATTGGTTTTCCTAATTCCTCATGAGCGCGGATAAGCATGCCCGATAACTCCCGGTTAATAAACGCCGGATCTTCCTTTATCTTTTTGAAATAGAGTTCCTGGGGTCCCTTATCATGATAGTTTTCCTCATCCCAGAGAAATTTCAAAGAGGTAAGAGAAGGTACTATTTCAAATCTTAAATTTTGTCTATATGCACTTCTGAAAAAATCCACACGGGGGTCTTCATAAGTTTCATAAAAATCTTTCCAGTAGCCAATCTTATTGATCACCTCGCGTTTATGTACCACGGCAATGGTTTCGGGAAGTCTTGGCATAGTAGGCAATATAGGAATATCTGGTTCTGATAATTTGAATGAATAGATCCATTCTATAATGGCGAAAACAATGTCTGCATTCGAATTTTCAATATGGTTGACACAATCACTAAGATGATTGGGTAACCATATATCATCATGATTCAGATAGGAAATGTATTTCCCGCTTCCTCTTCTGATGGCTTCATTATTAGGCCGGGACTGATAGCCGGAATTTTTCGGCAGATTATACCAGTTAACCCTCGGGTCCTTTAAATAGGGCTGAAGAACCTCTTCAGTATTATCAGTACATTTATCCCCGATCACCCATAACTCAAAATTTTCATAGGTTTGCCACAATACACTTTCAACAGCATACTTCAAGGTCTCCGGTCTGTTATATGTGGCTATTGCCACAGTAACCAAAGGTTCATTTTTCATTCGTTTACACACTTTTAATATTTAGTACTTCATAACACACTTTAAAAACTCAGTTCTGACTTAAAATCAATGTTGTAGCGTCATTTTTAATATAGGACCTCCTGCGATGCAAATGGGTACTCCATTTTTATATCTCCTTTAATTTTCAATGTTTCAAAATAAAGCTCAAAAGCTTCACTCTGACTTTGAAAATCAACGTCCTTCATCAGTATTCTTTCGTCCTTTTTATAATCCTTTTTTAATACAACATCTTCTGCAATGCAGATGGGTACACCATCCTCACCGAAATCTTCCAGATTTTCGATTAATCCATAACAAGCGAAACCGCCAGCGCCATCAATTTTATCTCCTTGCTTCAAATTCTCCTTTGCATAGCAAAACACATTCGTTTTTATCCCATATTTTGGTTTAAGCCGTGAATTTCCATATAGAATAGCTTCAGCAACACATTTTAAAGCTTCTATATGGCGCAAATGATAGGGTCTGTAAAATAAATAGTATGGCCCTGAGCCCATATCAACAGGGAACCAGTCGAGTGTAAATTGTTGATATTCCTTATCCGTATATCCGACAGCAAAAACTCCCCCTTTTGGCTGTGCGCCAAGGATGTAATCGACCACCGGTTTTTTATCCTCATATAAGGAATCAAAGTCGTAATGCTTGAAAATATCGTTGATATGATCCATCCGGTGACCATACATTCCCGGTACAGGCGTCCGAAGATCTAAGGCATTGGCTATTACCGACATTTCAACACAAAGTTTGGAGCCATCGGTAAATGACGAGGTCATTTTATGGTCTAATGACCGCTTATCGGCTTCAGGTGCTATTTTGGCCGGGTTGGTATACCGGTCAAGATACCCTTTGATGTTTCCCGCCATCACTAAGTCAAAGCCATAAAAAGCAAGGTCATCGATCAGTATTTTCATCGATGCCGGCTGATCACCATCCGCCACGGTATATATCAGGCCTTTTTCTTCAGCTTTTTTCATTATTAATGGACCATACATCACCTCCGCTTCATGGTTCATCATTACAATATGTTGGTTGTATTCAATTGCTTTTAAGGCATGTTTTGCGCCCGCCAATGGATCATTTGTAGATTCAATCAACACATCGATCTCTTCACTGGAGCAGACCAAAGAGCAGTCATCACAAACAGCAAGGACTTTTCGTGCAATAGCAGAATTTAATTCAGAAACGGTATCAACAATTTCATATGTAACACCCAGCCATTTTGCACACCCTTCCGCCTTTGCCAGGTTTCTGTTTGAGATGGCTGCAGGCCTGAATCCGGGTGTTATATGACATTGAAATGCCAATCCTTTTCCCATAGAGCCAATACCCGTAATGCCAACTTTAATCTCTTCGGGCAATGCTTTTAACTGAGTTATTATTGTCTCCATTAATTATTATTTATTACAGATCAGCATATGTGAAGAAAAACACCTGACGTAAAGGAATGTTCAACACTCTGGTATTCATAACCTTCAGATTTAACTTCATAGCCTGCACAACAGTTGAAAATATAAGAAACTCCGGTTGACAGCTATGGTGAGCCCGATGGCACAAACGACTCGATAAGGCATGGCCCATTGTGCTGTTTCGTAGTTTATTACTAACTTTTGCGGATGAAGTACTTTTTTATACCTCTTTTTCTCTGTATCATTTTCTTCTATAAAACAGAGGGAGCGACAAGGAGCCAAAACGGTCCCGTTCGAATAGGCATTATTGGCTTGACGCACACACATGTTCATTGGATCTTCAATAGTGCAAACAAGGGTGAAATAGAGATTGTTGGAATTGTTGAGCCCGATGAACAACTGGCCATGCGCTATGCTGAACAATATAAATTTCCGATGGGGAAATTATATAAGACTATTGCTGATATGCTGCAACATGAAAACCCTGAAGGGGTAACTGCATTTGGCACTATTGCCGAACACCTGAAAGTAGTCGAAGTGTGTGCCCCCAGAGGGATCCATGTTATGGTTGAAAAACCTCTGGCAATCGACATGCAACAGGCAAGGAAAATGCAAGCTCTGGCAATAAAACATAATATCCACCTTTTGGTAAACTATGAAACATCCTGGTACCCTACAGTCCAAAAGGCTAAAACCTTGTTAGCATCGGACAGTATCGGCAGTTTGGTACAATTAATCATACGAGATGGGCATAGGGGGCCTAAAAATATAGGGGTCAATAGTGAGTTTCTGAATTGGTTAACAGACCCCAGGCAGAATGGTGGAGGAGCTATCATGGATTTTGGGTGCTACGGGGCTAATATCGCCACCTGGATACTTAATGGCAAGCGCCCACAGGCGGTTACGGCAGTGACACAACAACTGCAAAAGGAAAATAACCCTTTAGTAGATGATGAGAGTACCATAATACTTACATACGACAACTGCAAGGTTACTATACAGGCTTCATGGAACTGGCCAATTGGCCGTAAAGACATGGAGGTGTATGGGAGAAAGGGTGTGATCTATGCCGACAACCGGAATAATTTAAGAGTAAGGATTGCCAAAGGTTATGACGGATACGATGAAACTGCTGCAGTATTGGAAGAAATGGATGCTCCTCATGATGATCCGTTTACATTTTTTGCAGCCGTGATCAGGAAAAAAATGAGCATTCCCGATTATGACCTGTCGTCTCTTGAAAATAGTTTACTGGTTCAGGAAATATTAGATGCAGCTCGACTTTCCGCTGAAACAGGAAAAACTATACCACTAAAATAACGGTATAACATTTTGGAAAGCTAAACTATTGAGATACCAGGAGGTGGTAGCGAACTACACCTACTCCCTCTACTGGCTTGCTTACTTCCTTTACAAAGGCAAATTTTAATGGCCTGAAAATACTGATCCGGTCACAAAATCTCTTCGCTTCTCTCCCATTTGTTAACCCGCAAATCATTATTTTTGCACCGCAACAAAACATTAAGTGCTATTAAAAAATTTGATATCCCTGAATACTACCGGTCGTCTATAACCGGGAAAATAAAGGAGGCCAGACGTGTAGCTGACCCTCGTAAAAAGGATTTTGCACCAACCGAATTGGATTTTGGACCTGTTAAATTCTACATAGCGAGACATTTCGGTTTTTGCTATGGCGTAGAAAATGCCATTGAGATCAGTTACAAAGCGCTGGAGGAAAATCCTGACAAAAGGGTATTCCTTCTGAGCCAAATGATCCATAATCAGGAGGTGAACAAAGACCTGCAAAGCAGGGGTATTGAATTTATTATGGATACCGATGGCACACAGTTTATTCCCTGGAATGAGCTAAAACCTGAAGATATAGTAATCATTCCTGCCTTTGGCACTACGCTGGAAATAGAAGAAATACTAAAGGAAACCGGCATAGAGGTACAACGCTATAACACCACCTGCCCCTTCGTGGAAAAGGTATGGAAGCGCTCTGAAAAACTGGGGAAAGAGCATCATACAATAATCATTCATGGAAAGCACAACCATGAAGAAACCAGAGCCACCTTCTCACATAGTTCACAAACTGCTCCTTCAGTGATCGTAAAGGATATGGCTGAGGCAAAAATGTTGGGAGAAGCAATAAAAGGCAATATTTCAAAGGCCGAATTCTTCAAGCTCTTTGAAGGCAAGTATTCGCAGGGATTTGACCCGGACAAGCATTTTGACAAACTGGGAGTAGTGAATCAAACTACCATGCTGGCTACTGAAACACAGGAAATTGCAGATTACATAAAACAGGTCATCATCGAAATGCATGGTGAGAATAGCTATAAGCACCACTTTGCCGATACACGAGATACCTTGTGTTATGCCACTAATGACAACCAGGATGCCACCTATGGCCTGCTTGAAGAAGACGCTGACCTGGCCATAGTGGTGGGCGGGTACAATAGCTCCAATACCTCACATATTGTGGAGCTGTGCGAAAGGAAGTTTCCGACTTTTTTTATCAACTCAGAAAGAGAGATCATTTCAAATGATGAGATACACCACTACGACTACCACAATAAAAAGAAGGTTGAAACTATTGGCTGGCTTCCCGCAAAACCGGAGGTGAAAATTATATTGACCAGTGGCGCCTCCTGCCCTGACACTTTGGTGGATCAGGTGATGCTCAAAATTGTAAGCTTTTTCCCGGGAGCACGTGGTCTCGAAGGTGTAATGGATGCGCTACAGATCCGCTGAAGAGCTAAACAACCAACGATCTTCCTATGTTAGATAATGCAAGGGAGGGATGACTGACCTTTTGAGCCATACTTAGCTTCATTGGGCAAAAAGCAGTAAAGGCTTCAGTTAAAAAATTAAAGATTTATGATAACTGCAGTTCGTAGATTCGTACGTGAGCTTAAATGGCACAAAAATGAATATGTGCTTTTTATTGTTTCGCTGATCATCCCGGGGATTATTTGCCTGTTTGCGCTCAATGCGTTCCTGGAGATCACAGAGAGGCTGCAGGCACAGCAATTAGTGAAATTTGACGACCTTATAACTGAATTTGTCTATACCTTCCGCAGCGATACCACCACGAGTATTGTTAAATTCATCACAGACGTTGGTGATGTACAGGCATATGCGATCATCATACCCTGTGTTGCAGTACTGCTTTACTACCGGGGTCATCATCGATGGAAATTATCCCTCCAGGCTACTATTGTTTTATTATCAGCCACCTTTCTCAATATTGGGATCAAAAGCCTGATCAGCCGGCCACGCCCTGTTGAAGACATGCGTTTGGTGATAGCCCATTCATATAGCTTCCCCAGCGGACATGCAATGAGTGCAATCGCTTTTTACGGCTTTCTTATCTATCTCACTTATAAATATGTGCCTAATATGGTCCTTAAAATAGGGCTTATTCTTATTCAGTTATCTCTAATATTAGGTATCGGCCTGAGTAGGGTATATTTAGGCGTGCATTTTCCGACTGACGTGGTTGCCGGTTTTGTGGCCGGACTATTCTGGCTGATCATTTGTATAATTGTCTTTAACTTCATCAATTTTTACAGGACCAGACGCGCCAGAAAACAGGGGCTAAATCCGGACACCAATTAACAAAATGTCATCTGTTTGTTCATTGTTACCCTGCCATCTTCTTATCTCAGCTTCTACCATTTTTAGCTGCTCAGACATGGGTTGATGAGCAATGCTTTTTAACAGCCCTCTGAAGCGGGGATACATAAATTTTTTATTGGCCTCACCCCCGAACTGATCCACTATACCATCAGTAAACAGGTATATCGTGTCCTTAGGTTTCAGCTCAAGCTCATGCTGCCTGTACTCGCGCTTTTCGTCAAACATCATTCCCCCAACAGGGTAGTAGTCACCTTTTACAATATTAAGCTCGTGATTGTGAAAGTAATACAATGGTCTTTTGGCCCCTGCAAACGAAAGTTTTTTCGTTGTTCGATCAAACAAGCAAATGCCTATGTCCATACCATCGTAAGTCTTGCTCTGCAGGTGATTATATTTCAGGTTTTTAAATATCCGCTGGTTTAATTCTTTTAGTATAATGGCGGGTTCCAGCATTTTTTCTTCATTTACTATCTGGTTAAGAAGAGAATTTCCCATAACATTAAGAAACGCAGCAGGAACACCATGCCCCGTACAATCTACTGCTGCTATTATCACCTGGTTTTGTTCCTCTGCAAACCAATAAAAATCCCCGTTGACGACATCTCTAGCTTTTGTGAGCACAAATGCATCTTGAAAAACGGATTTAAGCCTTTCATTTTCGGGCAGGATAGCCTCCTGTATGTTCTTCGCGTACAGAATACTATCCATAATGTTTCTGTTCTTCTCGATGATTTCCCGGTTTTTCTGCTTGAGTATCCTGTTAGTCCGGTTTTTATATACATTTTTTCTGTACTGCATCACTACTATGAACAGACCCATTGCCAGTATACCCCCAAGAAAGTATAGCAGCAACTCGCTGTTATTAAGCCTAAGATCTTTGATCTCAGACTCCTTTTTAAGTAATTCTATTTCATTTTGAGAGCTCTTTATCTTATAGTTGCTCTCTACTTCAGCAATTTTTCTGCTTTGATCATCATTAAATATCTGCTGATCTACCTTGTTATACAATTTATGATACCGAAGGGCCTGCTTATAGTCACCCAGCGAATCATAAATAGTAGACAGGCCCTGGTAATTTTTTTTCAGTATAAGCCTGGCATCAGCTTCTTTGGCCATTTCTATGCTCATGGAATGTTTTTCAATGGCCCGGTCGTACTGACCAAGGGCGCTGTTGAGGCAGGCAAAGTCATAAAGAAATGCAGCTTTCATATACCGGTCATCCGTTTTATCTATAAGCATTACAGCCTGATTGTAGTAATGTTGAGCTGAGTCCAGGTTGCCTATTTTATAGTGGTAGTGACCAATACTTCCCAATGAGATGAAGATACCATAATAATCCTTATGTTGACGGTCAAGTACGAGCGCCTTTCTATAATAATTGATGGCTGTGCTGTGATCGTTTAGTCCTTCACTGTAAGCGGCTCCCAAATTGTTATATGAAGATGAAAGCGTGCTCAGATCATTGTGCTTTAGTTTCAGGGCTACAGATCTTTCCAAAAAACCAATACTTTCGCTATAGCGATTAAGCTCCTTGAGTAGCAACCCCATGTTATTATATATACGGGAGAGCGCCACCTCATCACCACGTGACTCATGAAAGGCCATTACTTTGTAAAAACAACTGAGTGTCTTCTCATAATTGCCCATGCCATAATATATGATCCCCAATGAATTGGTGGCATCAGTCTGAAGTAGTTCATAGCCACCCGCCTTTGACAACTCTATAGCTTCCTCTACCACTTTTATCGCCTCTACCACATCATAATCACTCAGTCGCACCCCGAGGGCTCTCATAGCTTCTATTCTCAGGGAGTCATCTTCCGCAACTTCTACCACCCCCCGAAGGCTGTCAATGGCCGGTGTCTGCGCATGCAAAAGGTTAGTAAAACAAAAAAAACCAGCTATTGCGACATAAAAAATGACGGTTTGGAACAAATTATCGGTTATTATTTTGTTTTTTAATTTTTTAAGGGTCATAATTGCCAGGCAATATAAGTCTTTTCCTAAAAAAAGACCCAAATTTTAAAGCCCATGAACAGCGTACCGGCCTTCATTTTTTAAGAAGATGTTTTTCAGAAGATCGATCTTTTTAAGTCAATTTTAGTCTTATCTATCATTCTTTTAAACCGGTACTATGTATTCCTTTCAAAAATTTTTGAGGAAATTTATTTCTTCTTTCCTAATTGCCATTAAGGGCTCCGAAAAAAATTTCACTTCGGGCAGTATCAATAAAGCCATATTCATGCTTTCGATCCCAATGATCCTGGAAATGGTGATGGAATCGCTATTCGCTGTGGTAGATATCTTTTTTGTGGGTAAGGTAAGCGTCAATGCCATTGCCACTGTAGCGCTCACCGAGTCGGTGATCATGATCGTATATGCCATATCCATAGGTTTGAGTATGGCAGCTACCGCTATGGTAGCCAGACGTATAGGGGAAAATAAGCCTGAAGAAGCTTCAGTTGCCGCTGCTCAGGCTATTTTTCTTACCATTGGCATTTCTATAGTTTTTAGCCTGGCAGGATTGCTTTTTCCAAAGCAGATATTGACACTGATGGGTGGTGAAAAAGACCTGGTGGAGGAGGGTTATCGCTATACAATGATCATGCTGGCAGGCAATATCACCATTATGCTTCTTTTCCTGATCAATGCCATATTTCGGGGGGCTGGTGATGCCTCTATAGCTATGCGGGTACTCTGGGTATCCAATGGTCTTAATATTATCCTGGATCCGATTTTGATCTTTGGCCTTGGTCCGATTCCGGCTTTTGGTGTGGAAGGCGCTGCTATCGCCACTACCATAGGACGTGGCATTGGGGTGCTTTTTCAGTTGGCATCCATTACAGGAGCAAAAAGTATAGTGAGGCTGAAAATGAAACACTTACGCGCTCAGTGGGATATTATCCGGAGGATAGTTAAAGTTTCGGCAGGTGGTATAGGACAGTATATGATAGGAACGCTCAGTTGGCTATTTATGGTGAGAATAAGTGCTGTCTTTGGAGCAGAAGTACTCGCTGGCTACGCCATCGCCTTCAGAATTATTATGTTCACCATTTTACCATCGTGGGGCCTGAGCAATGCTGCTGCCACACTTGTAGGTCAGAACCTTGGTGCCAGCCAGCCTGAGCGCGCAGAGCGTTCCGTTTGGAAGTGTGCTTTTTATAATATGATATTTTTGGGGTTGATCTCAGTGGTGTTCATCGTATGGGCAGAGGAGTTTGTGGGTATATTTTCATCAGAGACTGAAGTGGTTAAATACGGAGCCCTGGCGCTGAGGATCATCTGCTGCGGATATATCTTCTTTGCCTATGGCATGGTAATAGGTCAGGCTTTTAATGGCGCTGGCGATACAAAAACGCCAACTGTCATCAATTTCTTTTGCATGTGGCTTTTTGAACTGCCATTGGCCTACCTGCTGGCTGTAACAGCGGGCTTCGGCCCTCAGGGCATATTTCTGGCCATAGCCATCGCGTCTACATTACTGGCGGTAGTGAGTGTACTGGTGTTTAAAAGGGGAAAATGGAAACTTGTGGAGGTGTAAAACCTCAAAAGTAGCCATCAGAAAGTTTCTATCCAATACCGGAAGTTGGGGGCATTTTCCTTGCTCACACACACTTCCTCCCGGGTAGGCGGGTGGAGCTGTAGCAACACTTTGCCACTGTCTGACTTAAACTTCTCAATGGCATCAATATGTACAAGGTATTTGCGGTTGGCCCGGAAAAAATATTCCGGGTCCAACTCCTCCTCCAGCTCCGTCAACGTTTTGTCAATAATGTATTTTTCACTGCTTTTACTCATCAGAAAAACGAGCTTATGTTCTGTGAAGAAGTATGCAATATTTTTTATGGAAACAGAAACATAATCAATACCACGCTTAACAAGCAGTCGTTTCTTTGACGATTTATTCTTTCCCATGCTTTCTTCAAAGAGCTTATTGAACTTATATTGCACGAAGTGGGACTCCAGCTTTCTCACCTTTTCCAGCGCCTTCTGCAGGCGATCTTCCTGCAGTGGTTTTAGCAGATAGTCAATAGAATTATGCTCCAACGCCTCCAATATGTATTGGTCGTATGCGGTGGTAAAAATAATGGGAAACTGTACCTCGACATGATTGAAGATCTCAAAAGACACATCATCAGCTAACTGCACATCTACAAAAGCCAGATCGGGTGTTGTATTGGTACGAAGCCAATGGACCGCTTCTTCAACGCTCTGAATGGTATCCAGAACAGTAATTTCGCTATCTGTTTTAAGCAACATGTCAGTGAGCTTCTGGGCAGCCGTTGGTTCGTCTTCGATGATTAAAACACGCATAAGTTCATTTTCAATTAGATATTGGGAGCATGGGCAATTGCAGTTCGAAGTTGTCAGCACTTACTACCTTATTGACACCCATGCCCGTAATAATTTTAAACCGTTCATCGAGGTTGGTCAAGCCTATCTTCGATGAATGCTGGAGCGTCTTTTTAGGTTTTATTTTATTGGCAATGCGTAAATAATTCTCCAGCAGGTTTACCTCTACCTGCATCGGGCTCCTTTGTGAGATCTCATTGTGCTTCACTACGTTTTCGAGGGCTATAAAGATGGATATCGGAGGAATCAGGTAAGCGCTTCTGGAACTTTCTTCAATATTAAAAAGGACTTGAAGATTTTTGTCAAATCTGAGGTATAAAAGGGAGAGATATTTGTCCAGAAAAAGCAACTCATCCTGCAGTATTACCAGCCGCTGATCTTTATTTGACAGGATGTAGCGGTATACTTCTGCCAGGCTTTGGGTAAACTCTTTTGCTCTTGAAGGGTCTGTGTCGATAAGATATGAAAGGCTGTTGAGCGAATTGAACATAAAATGAGGGTCTATCTGGTTTTTTAGAGCCTCCAGCTCTGCCTGCACCCTGGCTCTTTCAAGCTTTTCCCCTTTTATTTTATCCGATTCCCGTTGCTTGATCAGGAAAACCGTCTCATAAATATGAGTGATAAAAATAACGCATATTACGCAAACAACCGCTGTTATTTTAATTACACCCCAGTCAACCAGGCCTCCTGTTAACCTGTACCATCCTAAAAGCATAAACACCACCAGTGGCGCGGTGTAGAAAACATTGGCCCCTAATATCATGATTATCTTTTGAGCGGGGTTGATAAACCAGTTGTACCGCTCCTCCAGTCTGAAAAGCAGCCAGCGGTTACCCTGCCAAATAAAAAAAGAGATAAGTATGAAGTAACCATATGCCAGCATCAGGTAGGTTATTGACCGGTCATTGCTCGTAACCAACCCGGTGGCATTCGGTATTACCACACCAAAAAACTGGATGCCAATGATCCGTACCAGTTTATCGTTAATGTTAATTTTATCATCCACCGCTTTAATGCAAAAGTTTTCCTTTTCAACAGACAGTTTTTCCGCTTCAGGTTTAAAGGCCGGTTTGCCATTGTTAAAAATACTATTTTCAATCATCAGTTCACAGCAGAGGGCTTTTAGTTTTCAGTGATGAAACTATGACAATCAAATATATTATGTATGGCACGAGTAGTACACTTCGAAATTCCTGCGGCAGATCCGGAGGTTTCGGTTCGATTTTATAAAAATGTTTTTGGTTGGGAATTCAGCAAATGGGGAGATGAGGAATACTGGCTGGCCAAGACAGGGGAGGATGATCTTCCTGGTATTAACGGAGCTATCATGAAGCAGCGCGATCCTGCTCAGCCTGTTGTAAATACCGTTGAAGTTCCCGATCTTGAAAAGGCCATTGAAGCGATTGAAAAGCACAAGGGGCAAATAGTGGCACCAAAGATGGCTGTTCCCACAGTGGGCTGGCTCGCCTACTTCAAGGATCCGGGTGGCTACATTAGTGGAATCATGCAGATGGATGCTAATGCTAAGTAGTGCCTCTAAGAAAACGCTAATGTCTGCGTTACGCTCGTCCCAAAAATGCTCACGTACCTCAGTACGCTCCGCTTTTTGGAACTTCGCAAGCCTTGACCTTGACGTTTTCTTAAAGCCACTTGGCGTTTTCTTAGAGGCACTAAGTACAATGCTCTGCCGAAGGATACTATGCAAAGACGAGCTTGACCTTGATGCTTTCTTCAAGCCTCCTGGAATTTTCTTACAAAACACTAAATAACCAAAGTAAAAACAGAAATGACTAAAAAATTACGAATCAATCATGCAGCCGTTTGGGTGGCGGCTGTTCTTGCCCAGTTTGTCCCTCCACTTATTTATTCCGAGTTGTTTTTTGGTATTCGTTGGGCAGAATTAAATAAAATTACTGAAGATGATTTTCAGAGCTTTGACATGGCGACAGGGCTTATTCTGGCACTGGCCGCAGCCGTGGTCACTATTTATGTAATGGCCTGGCTATTTACAAAGATCAAAGTAGAGTCCGGTCTTGAAGGTTTAAAAATTGCCTTGCTGATATGGCTGGCATTTGTATTTGTGGAAGTGGGCATTCAAAATCACTTTTCATTGCGACCCTTTGAGCTGACGCTGATTGATGAAGTAGTGGTATTGGTAAGGTATGAAATTGCAGGGGTGCTACTCGGTGTGTGGAGAAAGTATTCGGAAGTTTAATTTTTATGGAACAACTTAAACACTAAATAATCATGGAAGAAGTATCAATTAACTGGCTGGCCGTTTTGGTGGCCACACTCTCAACCTTTGTTATCGGAGCCATCTGGTATGGGCCGGTCTTCGGGAAAAGATGGATGAAGGAAAACGGCTATACCGAAGAAGATCTCAAAGATGCCAATATGGGGAAAATATACGGGACAGCCTTTGTTCTGGAGCTATTCATGGCCATCAACCTGGCCTTTTTCCTCAACGGCCTGAGCATTCAGGAAGGTGCTCTGTACGGTTTTCTGACCGGCTTTGGCTGGATAGCAATGGCACAGGGTGTTAACTATTTATTTTCAAGAAAAACAATAACCCTCTGGTTTATCGACAGTTTTTACTTTGTGGTAACCTTTACATTAATGGGGGTGATATTGACAGCCTGGAAATAGCCTGGTGTCTATATTTATCAGATAATGCTTGCCCTGACGATCTGCGATGATTGGTCAGGGCAAAATTTTTTCTTAGAATTCCTGATCCACATATCAGCCGCGTGCAATAACAGTTCGCTCCGAACGGGTATTTTTCCCCTTTATACCTACCGCGGTTACTAAAACACTGATTTTCATATAAAATGATATTCAGTTTTACTATATTCAAGCCAATTTTTGTGATGAAACCAATAACTATTTCAGGACGTTCTCTGTTTCTGCTTTTTGTTGCTATGGCTTTGGCAACAATTGAAACCTTTGGCCAGCGCGTATATTGGACCCAAGGCACTCAGATAAGGAGTGCAAACCTCGATGGTTCCATGGTCATAACTCACTACACCCACCCGGATCAGCCTCATAAAATATCAATAGATCACACTAATAATATTGCTTTCTTCCTAACCTTACCGGGACAAGGTGATCTTTACCGGATCCCGTTGTCTACATTTACAGGCCCTACATTAATATACAGTTGGGGAGCCATGACAGCAGGGCTAAACATAGCTCATCACCCTGGCGATGCTAATGTTTATATAAGCTCATTTGTAGATAGTGATCCCGGACTAATAGAATATAGCGCATACACTGATCAGGACTGCTGCCAATTTCCCACCACATTGAACATTGGATCATATAGTGGCGATGTCTTTCATGATATAAAAATAGATACCGATGGTGAAAACGTGTATGTGTCAAATGAATTTGATGGCGTAATTTATAGTGTAGGAACATTTGGCGGACCATTAACGACTGTTATACCTTCCGGAGCCGGAGAGGCTTTCGATTTCGATTTTGGCGCAAACGAGATTATTTATGAAAATCCAACCAACGATCAAATTTTAGCTGCTGATAAGGATTCGGGTACCGGAGGTTATACCAAGATCAGCAGTGGTCTTTCAGACATCAAGGCCATAGCTGTACACCCAGACGGGCGTCTTATTATATTAGATGCCAATACCATCAAAACGGCTAACAGCGATGGTTCTAATCTATTTCAGATTTTGACCGGCCTTACAGGCGCTACAGACCTTTCTCTCTCCGAATGCTCCGACCCTACCATTCAGGCATCGGCCGTTTCTGCTAACAGCACCACTCCTACATCAATTGATCTGAGCTGGACGAATGGAAATGGTGACGAAGTATTGGTTGTAGGTAAACAAGGGACAGCGGTTAGTAGTGGACCTAGAGATGGCATATTGCACGCTCACAGTTCAGTATTCGGTTCGGGGGATCATTTAGGACTCAGCAACTATGTAATATATCGTGGTACCGGAAATAGTGTGTCCGTAACCAATCTCGACCCGTCAACTACCTATCATTTTGCGGTTTATAGCTTAAATACCTTCGGAGCATGCTACCGCACGCCAGGAGCGACAGCCTCTACCACTACTTTAGCTCCTCCATCACCCCAAAATGTCAGTTCTGCACTCACTGACGATTCTTATCCTGCAGGTTCGACCATTTCTGTAGAAGTCACTTTTGACCAGGCGGTTGATGTAGGTGGCACGCCAAGGATATTACTTGAAACCGGCACAACAGACAGGCATGCGACCTATGTGGGTGGCTCCGGCACTACCACATTGACGTTCCAATATGTAGTACAAGCAGGCGATGAATCCACAGATCTTGAGTATGTGAGTGCAAGCGCATTAGGGCTCAACGGAGGTACGATTGTCGCTGCATCTGACAACACCACAGCAACGCTAACGCTACCTACACCGGGCACTGCAGGCTCCTTAGGCACCAATAAAGATATTATAATAGATGGTGTGTTACCTACTGTTTCATCCATTGCTGCATCTCCAAATCCTGTCACCGATGCCGATGCTGGAACTGGAACATTTACTCTTGCCATAGTTTTCATCGAGAATATGGATGCAAGTGTGTCACCATCTATCACGTTCCCCACAGAAGACCCATCTGCAACATTAACATTCAATTCGGGAAGCTGGTCAAGCGGCACTACTTATGAAGCAGTATACGATGTTGCAGACGCGGAGGAAATTATTGCAGATATTGATATAGTCATCACCTCTGCTCGGGACCTTGCGGGAAATATAATGAATCCACATAGTCAGGCTGATGTTTTTTCCATTGACATGTGTACTCTGCCGGTTATTACACTGCAACCAACTGATAAGACCACCTGTGCAAATATCGCCACAGGCTTTTCAGTGACTGCCACAGGCACCTCACTAACTTATCAATGGGAAATGGATGATGGCGCAGGTGGTGTTTTCAATGCTATATCCGATGGCTCCCAATTTCAAAATACCACAACAGATCAGGTAGATATCCTGGACCCGTCAGCACTGGACGGCTATAGATTCCAATGCGTAATAACAGAGAGTGGCAACTGCTCCACTACTTCAAATATTGTCACGCTTAACGTTGATCCGCTGCCATCAACCTCCAATGCCGGAGCAAATGATGCTGTTTGTGGTACCAGCTATACCCTGAGCGCTACTACTCCGGCAATTGGAACCGGTACCTGGTCAGTGGTCAGTGTTCCCGGTGGTTCTCCGGGAGTGACTTTTAGTGATGTTACAGCTAACAATGCAACGGTCGATCTTAATACCTCATTTGTATATGGCGCTTATGAATTTCAATGGGAGGTGACTTCAGGAATTTGTGCGTCATCCATCAGTACGGTGCAAATTACCTTTAGTGAAGCCGGTACATCAAATGCCGGAACAGATTTTACCGCCTGCGGAAGCACCGACTTTGCCCTTTCAGGCACGATAGGAGGCTCAGCAACAAGTGGCCATTGGCGTGTAGTTACAGGAGCAGGTACGCTTACCAGCTCTGGATCAGCTACCGGATCATCCATTTCAGGCCCTGCGATCAATGACAGTTATACTCCGGGGACCGCCGATTATGGTACGACCGTTTCTTTTGAACTAATAGCTGAAGACCCGGACGGAGCAGGAGCTTGTATAGACGTAGTAAGTCCTTTAAACGTCAATATAATTGAGCCTCCGGTTATAGTACCACAGACGGTAACGGTATGTAGCGGGACAAATACCGGGGTTACACTTTCAGCCTCTCCAGGTACTATCAGTTCTTATGAGATAGTTGATATCGTAGCAGATGCAGGACTAAACGCTGCTACGGGAAATGTTACCGTTGGCTCCGGATATTCCTCTGGCGCTATTCAAAATGATGTATTTACAAACACAACAACCGGCACTTTGGTTGTGCGCTATGACATTCGAGCCACAGCAAGTGGCCCGCCTGCCTGCGTTGGACCGGTACAAACAATTACTGTTAATATAAACCCACAGCCTGTAGTAGACCCGAATCTGTCTACATCTGCTTGTTCAAATACCCCGACGGGACTCGTACTGAGCACCGCTCCAGGGTCAGTGGCTGCTGGCGGAGGTTATCATTTGATAAATGTGGCGATACCTGGTGGTGTAACAGCTAATGCCGGTAATGCCACAATAGACTCCGGGCTTCCGGCAAACGCCCTAAGCAATGATTCTTTTTCAAACGGCACTTTATCTTCTCAGGTAGTACAGTACACCGTAGCGCCGATAAGCACTAACGGATGTGAGGGAGATGCTGTGGTAATAAATGTTACTATTGACCCTGCACCACAAATGAATACAGCCTTATCCACAGTATCAGCTTGTACCGGTAGCCCGCTAGGTGTTACGCTCTCCACCGCCGGGACGTCAATAAGTGCATCAAATTATGACATTACAGGTATTTCGGTGGATGCCACCCTAACGCCAGGAGGTAGCAATGCTACAATTGGAACCGGGAAAGCCTCCAGCGCTATTGCCAATGATGTGTTTACCAACAGTTCTTCCAGCATTGCCAGCGTTGTATATACCGTAGAGCCTGTAGGTGCCAATGGGTGTCACGGTGATCCGTTTGTCATTACAGCGCAGATAAGCCCCGCCAATACCGGTGCCATCGCCACCCCTGCAACTCAAACTATTTGCAGTGGTGAGACTACAGCGATTTCGCTATCAGGCGCTGATTCCTATAGCTGGACAGTAACTGCTCCTTCCGGTATATCAGGAGCATCTTCTGGAAATGGCAACACAATTGCACAAACGCTCCAAAACAATAACACTTCTACGGCAACCGTGACTTATACAATTACCCCTGTGGAAAATGGTTGTGCCGGCAATTCATTTACAGCAACAATTGCTGTTAACCCGCTGCCTCAGGTATTTCAGCTTTCAGGTGGAGGAAATATTTGCACCGGAGAAACTGCCAGCATTACACTGAGCGGTTCGCAAACCGGTACTACATACACTTTGTTGAGAAATGGTTCTACCGTAGTCGAAACGATGACAGGTACGGCTGGCGCCATCAATTTTACTGCCCAGTCAGCAGCCGGAAATTATACCGTACAGGCAGAAAATAGTAGCACAAGCTGTATTAGTAATATGACAGGAACTGCTACCATAACAGTAAGCACTCCCCCATCAGCCGCAGTGCTGAGCGGTAGCACTGCCATTTGTCAGGGAAGCGCTGCTCAACTCACATTAAATATCACAGGAGGCACGGCCCCATACACTATCGATATACAAAATCTTGGGGTAATCAATTTCACGGGCGCCCCAATAAGTGTAAGCCCGACAGTTACCACCAACTATTCACTCAATTCAGTTGTGGATGCTAATAATTGTAACGCCACAAGCATTGATAACACTGTTGTAACGGTGCAGGTAGACAACCCACCTACTACCGCGACTGTGGGTGCTGATGTTGAAGTTTGTGATGCTACATTTGCTAATTTGGGAGGTAATAACCCTTCAGTTGGAACAGGTCAGTGGAGTGTTGTTAGCGGAACAGGGTCAATTAATAATATAAACTCCCCGAACTCAGGGGTGACAGGGTTGGGCCTTGGCGTCAACGTATTTCAATGGACAATCTCCAATGGTACTTGCTCTTCATCCAGTGCGACCATAACCATTACCAGGAATGAAGGCCCATCCGGTAGGGGGATTGTATCTTCCGGTACCGGAGGTGCCCGTTTTTGCCAGAACGACCAGAATATAACGTTCAGTGTCTCCGGGATCAGCAATGCCACTTCCTATATCTGGAGTTTGCCGGCAGGTGTTATTCCTGTGTCAGGTACTGTTGAAACTTCCTCTCCTTCAATAACGGTTAACCTGAATAATGCTCAAAGTGGGCCGGTTGAGGTAATCGGCAAGAATATGTGCGGCAGCAGTCCTGTTTCAAGCCCTTTGAATATAATCATACTGGCAAACCCTGACGTTACGATAGTTAACGAACCTGAAATAATTAGTGGGCGCACTACAACCTTTAATATTGAGGGGGGAACAGACATTACACAGGTTTTATGGCAGTTTGGTGATGGCGGCAGTTCTTCGGAGCTAAGTCCTGAACACACCTACAGCACACCAGGAGGCTATACTGTAGTGCTGGAACTTGTCAATGATCAAGGATGTAGCAGCTCTATTGAAAAGCCTATTACCGTTAATGGCTTGGAACCGATAAGTATTAATAGTATTAAAAATGCTATTACACCAAATGGTGATGGCGCCAATGACCATTTGATTATCGAGAATATTGAAAACTACCCTGACAATACTGTAACCGTTTTGGATCGATGGGGGGTTGAGATCATCAGGCTTGAAGGATATAAAAATGATTGGGACCTGGCTGTGGGAGGAAAAATAATTCCGGCAGGTAACTATTTGTGCATTGTGCAAATACGGGAAGGAGACAATACGGAGCGTAAGGTGGTAACCCGTACAATAACAGTAGTAAAAGGAAATGTTGAATAATTTGACCAGAGCTTTACTTTACACACTTACTGGTTTCTGTCTATTGATCTGCAACACATCGAGGTCACAGGATATTCCTTTGTATAGCCAAAAGCTTACTAATTCATTATTATATAACCCTGCCACTGCAGGAAGCGATTTTGGCTCTCTTACTTTTTCGCATAGAAAGTTTTGGTCCGGCATCGATGAAGCGCCTTCTTCTAACCTGCTTAGCCTGCATACTCCGTTTGCATACCATAAATTCGGGGTGGGGGTCAATCTTTTTAGTGAGAAGCTGGGGATCTATGATCGACTGACCGCCACAGGAGCTTTTGCTTACCATATCAATTTTACGGATGAAACTGCCCTGTCTATGGGTGTTTCAGCGGAGTATAACAGCCTGAAAGTCAGTACGGCCAGGCTGGATGTGCTTGATCAGACTGACCAATTGCTTTTTGGAGAGGACTTCAATACCAACAGTATTGATTTTTCCTTTGGGCTAAACCTGAAAACAAAATATTTCAATATTGGTGGGGCTGCCAACCGCATTAGCACCGGACTGGGCTTATCGGAAGAATCTAACCAACTGTCGCCATTCTATAGCAGCTATATTAATTTCAAGCTGCCTCTTGCCGGAGAAAGGGACCTGCTCGAACCTATTTTAACCTTTCGGCAGCTTTCTACCAAGTCTAATCAGTATGACCTGGGACTTTACTATACTTTCAAAAACCTGATTACGTTGGGAGGAGGCTACAGATCCAGTTTTGTTTCCAATACCTCGCCCCAATTAAGCGCTACTGCTGCTTTAAGAATAAAAAACAAGATAATAATCGGGTACACCTACGAGACATTCAGCGGGCAATACAATTCGAACCTGGGAAACAGCAGTGAGATCACACTAAGATTTGACTTCAGGGATCAGGGCTACAGCAAGAATTATAAAAACTCGCGGCAAATCATGAACAATTCTTTGGCCTTTAGAAGGAAAACCCTTACGCAGTCAGCCTCAACAGCCAGGAAAAAAGCGAAAAATCATTCTAAAAAGCTCGAAAAAAGATTAAAGAAAAACTACCTGAAGTCACCTAACTTCAGGATGAACAGTAGTAAAAAGTTGCATACCAAGAAGGTGAAAAAGGTACAGAAGAAGCGTTACAGCAAAAAGAAGCATCGCTATAAGCGAAGCAAGAAAAAAGGATTCAGATAGGAGATAAGTTTTTTGAATTTAAGTAACGTGAGTTCGATATAGTAGAACCGATTAAAGGTGTGCATACTGAAAACAGAGCAAACAAGCCTCTATTAAGATCACTCTGAATGAAGAATCTTACTAAGTTCATGAGACTAGAGTATCTCATTTTGTAGTTCGTATTGACGCTCTTCTACTCAATACTTACGACTCCGTACTCATGACTTTTTTGTCAATTGCCGGCTAATAAAGCTTTTAGGGATGGGATGGGATGGCCGAGAGTTTTATCATGAACTTACATTAAGTACTATCCCCGTTCAATCAGAAAGGTAATATACCACCCATAGGCAATAAGAAAAAAGAATCCTTCCCACCGGCTAATGATGGGCCGTCTACCTATTACCACTGCCAGAATAAGGGCTGTACTGGCCGCAATGATCATAAATATGTCCGAATTACTAATAACATCATAAGGTATGGGTTTGATAGAAGCACTAAGGCCCAAAATCCATAAGAGATTAAATATATTAGAGCCCACCACGTTGCCCACGGCTATATCCGTATCCCTTTTAAAGGCTGCCACCACGGACGTAACCAACTCCGGCAAAGAGGTGCCTATGGCAATAATAGTTAATCCAATAAAAGATTCACTCATACCAAATAGCCTTGCCAGGTCCACAGCGCCATCCACCACCCATAAACCACCAAAATAAAGGCCTACACAACCGAGAATGATGTAAATGAAGGACTTAACAACCGGCATTTCCTCAAACTGTTCACCAGAAAGCTCGCTCTTTCTCTGTTTTGAAACGATGTACACGTACCCCATAAAAAGAGCAAAAAAGAAGAGTAGGATCACCCCATCATACTGACTGATCCTGTAATCATTGGTCTTTCCAAAAAGAGAGGCATTTGCCAAAAAGCCTACCAATAACGCGGCTGTCAGGGAAAAAGGCACCTCTATAAAATAGGTGTTTTTAGTGATGGGTAGCGGGTTGATCAATGCAGAAATGCCTAATATCAGTAGTATATTGGCTACATTACTGCCCAGCACATTGCCTACGCCAATATCAGGGGTATTATTGTAGCTGGCAATAAGGTTGACCAGCAATTCGGGAAGCGAGGTACCAAAGGAGACTATTGTCAATCCTATCACCATACTGGAAATATTCATCTTCCTGCCAATGGAGGTCGCCCCCTCTACCAGCAGATCCGCTCCTTTGATTAAAAATATAAAGCCAACAATGAAAAGGATGTAAACCAACATAGGATATGTCTAAAAACGAGCTTCTAAAAATAGCACATTTTTTATGTCTTGGGTAAATATCACAGTCTTTTTTCCTGAAATGGTAAGGGAGAGGGTTGAGTGGAGAGCAAAATTGTTTAGACTAAGCCAATCTTTCTGAGTCTAAATTTAATCGCGGAAAGTTACAGTAGGCAGAAGCAGTGGGTAAAATGTAGAAAGGGCCAGTTCAGTAACTATTGAACTGGCCCTTTTTATTATATAGAGGTTTCCGAAGAAGACCTATAACTCAACTGATACCAATTAATATTCCTTGATAAGTACATTAGTGACGCCAGAGTCAGGAATAATCCAAGGCTGCCTACCAACAGAGCAAAATCCTGCAACTGCAATATCACAAATATGAAGAAGTAGATCACGGTAAGCAGAGAAGCCACCAGAACAGTCAGTTTGGTAGTCTTGAATACCCCCGCGACATAAATGGTAATTAACCCTACTACCAGTATTGAAGAGATCAGGTACGCAATGTTAAAGCCAAAATGCTCCGAAATTGATAGTAGAAGAGTGTAAAAAAGCACGATAGTGAGTCCGATCATAATATATTGAAAGGGGTGAAACTTCTTTTTATTTAATATTTCAATAAGAAAAAAGATGATGAACGACAGCGCAACGACCAGGAGGGCGTATTTAGCAGATCGCATGTTCTTTTGATACTCATCCACGGGCAAAATAAGATCTACCCCAAAAGCGGAGCCGGCAATACCCTGAGCATTTCCCTGCCACTGCTGAGGATAATTTCTGTTCACGTCCAATACCTCCCACTCGGCTGTGAAGCCATTATCGGTAATTTGACGATCGTCTGGTAAAAATTTGCCGCTGAAGCTGGGATTGCCCCATGAGGAGGAAAGCTTCACCAGTGTTTCTTTGCCTACAGGTATAAAACTTAGCTGCTTACTACCATTAAGGTCTATATCAAATTTGAATTTGTAGCTCTTCGAAGAGGAGATATTGGTGCGACTGGACAACCCGGAAGACAGCACATCATGATCAGGTATACCGGCTTCTATGGGGATTTTCTCATCATTCCAACGCAGCGTCATATTTTTCTGTATCCCTGACATATCCGGTATACCGATGGAAATATAAGCCTCTTCCCAAAGCACATCTTCATCTGCTATATTCCAGATAGAGAAATTCGGTCTGTCAAAGCTTCCTGAAGCATTAAGTTTCGTATTGTAAAGCACTACTTCATAAATTCCCCGCTTTCTCTGCTCAGGATTGATAGCTCCCGTTATGTTCAACAGTCTGGGAAGAAAATGAGCCCTGTGGACAGAATATTTCAATTCCTCATTCTTGGTTTTGTAATACACCTTGTAAGGAACGGTGAGCACCGGTCCTGAAATCGTCTGTTGGCCTCCCCATTTGCTGCTGACCTCTTCTATGGCGGCTTCACGGTTAAGCTGGCGCTCAAATATCAGGGATTCAATACTGGATGCCGGAATAAGCAGCATCAACGCTATAATACCAATAGATATAAGCTTGACCATGATGGAATTCCTGATACCATCACCGATCTTCGAAAGGACATTTTTGTCTGTATTTTCCATTGTGATTAATTTAAAAGTACTTTGTATTTCAAAGTTAGTTATTAAAATTTTTTTATTTAAGTTGTTCTTTGATCAATTCCTCCAGAGCCGCCAGATGTTTTTCAAATGCTCGTTTACCAATCTCGGTAGCGCGGTACCTCGTGTTTGGCTTTCGGCCGACAAAAGTTTTGTTCATCTCGATAAACTTTTCCTTTTCCAGAGCTTTCAGGTGACTGGCAAGGTTACCGTCTGTCACCTCCAGCAGATCCTTAAATGCATTAAACTCAACATAATCATTGGCCATCAGTGCTGACATGATGCCAAGCCTGATACGGTTTTCAAAAGCTTTATGAAATTGATTGAGATACTGCTTCACTTTTCGTACTTAAAATACATAATCGAACCATACACAATATGCATTACTCCAAAACCTATAGCCCAAAACACCAGGCCATAGCCTATGAAGTAGCTGCTCGCTAACCCCAGTGCTATTTCACAGAATCCTAAATATCTAATATCAGTATAGGTGTATTTACTGGCGTTTATCAGGGCCAGTCCATAAAATATAAGAGTGACCGGAGCAATTAGTCCAATTACGCCTTTGCTGAAGAGAATCAGTATAAAAATTCCACCTGTTACGAGTGGGATAAACAGATTGACCACCATACGCCTGGCAGTAGCGTCCCATATTTTATGGTTATTCTTCTTGGCTTTAAGATATGAAAACCAAATGGCCGTTCCGATGGCGAGTATAAGAATGACACAAGCCAGTATGATCAACTTAAACACATTGGAAGAAAGCATACTCTCTGAGATGCTCTTATAGATCAACTCATCAGAAAAATAAAAGATCTTGTACGCAATATATGCTCCAATCAGGGCATAAACGCCTGCCAAAATACCCGAAACCCCGCTCAGTGACATAAATCGAGACGATCGCTCCATGATATTTCTGATCTGGGAGATATCTTCAATATAATTTGATCCTTTATTCATCTGCTTAGATGGTTAAAATTATGTAATTTTCACGTTCGGTCGTTATATGATCTGCCAATCGTAGCCTAAACACGAAGGTATAAAAAGCACTTTGAATTACAAAGTAGAACGAAATTTATCTTTCATCGGTTACGTAAAATCAATCTTTTATTATAATTGGGGTTCAATTTTAATATATGGAAATTTTTAATTCATACACTGCGGTGATCACTATTTCGGTAATTGTGATCATGTCTTACTTTTTTAATATCATCTCTGAAAAGACAAACATTCCCAGTGTATTGCTGCTCATTTTATCAGGGGTGCTTATCAAATTGGGGCTAACCTACTTTGGTATCGCTACAGGGGACTCACTTTTCAACATACTGGAAATACTGGGCATTATTGGTTTGATCATGATCGTGTTAGAGGCCTCGCTGGACCTCGAGCTAACACGGGAAAAATGGCCGTTGATCTGGCAATCTTTTACGGTAGCATTACTGTCTCTGCTGGTCTGCTCATTTGCCATTGGCTGGCTGATCAACTACCTGCTTATCGACAGCTTCTTTATTTCATTAATATATGCGCTACCATTGTCTGTTATGAGCAGTGCCATAGTTATTCCATCGGTAGGAGAGCTCCTTAATGAAAAAAAGGAGTTTATGGTGTATGAAAGTACCTTTTCCGACATCCTCGGCATTATGTATTTCTACTTTCTTATCGGAAATGCCGATAGCGATAGTGTCCGAACCGTAGTTTGGGATGTTTTCTCCAACATTTTTATCACCATTGTGCTGTCTGTAGCTATCAGCTATGCCCTGGTGTTTATTTTTCAGAAAGTCAGAACCCAGGTTAAGCTATTTCTATTAATTGCAGTACTGCTGCTACTTTACTCTATTGGTAAGTTGTTCCATTTGTCTTCGCTTCTGATCATACTTATTTTTGGGCTTGTGCTTCATAATCACAAAATATTTTTCCAGGGTAAGCTTAAAAAGCTTATTCACATCCCCTCGGTCAAAGGTATATTGAATAATTTCCACCTCATCACTATAGAATCTGCATTTGTAGTGAGAACCTTTTTCTTTGTCATATTCGGCATCACTATTAGTCTGGGGACCTTGCTGAACTGGGAGGTATTGTTTATTAGTCTGACTATTGTAGTAATTCTCTTCGCAATACGTGCCATTTTTTTACGACTGCTCAGAGGCAAATCGATAGCTCCTGAGGTATTGATAGCCCCAAGGGGATTAATAACCATATTATTATTCTTCGCCATACCTGATGAATTGCAAGTCAATACGTTCAGTGCAGGTATTTTGCTTTACACGATATTAATTTCAAGTGTTATCATGGCCATGGCGCTGATAGCCAGCGGTAAACATATAGAGCCGGTAGATGCCATCCAGATGGCGTACTGGAAGGAGGTAGACAAAGAGATAGAATCCATTCCTGAATCAGAAAAGAATAAGTCAGTTGAAGAAAAGGTAAAAGAAAAACAAGATCAGGAGACCAGTGAACAACAAGTAGGTTAAAATTATTGCGGTGCTTTTGGTTCTGCTACTGCTCATCCGGCTACCAGGCTGGACTGGTAAGATATCTTTGAAATGAAGGTGTCTCAAAAGACCAGTCACTAGAATGACTTTCGGTTTTGAGTTTGGTCTTTTGAGACAGCCCCGCAAGCATTATGCTTTCAAAAGCTTTTTAGCTTTATCAATTTTTATCTGCAAATCATCTGTATTGGCATAAAAATCTTTTTCTTTAAGTGTAAGCATACTCTTTACGTAGTTGGCAATGGCTTTGTCATACAACTTATTCACCATATAATAATCGCCTGCCACTTCCAGTCCTAATGCGCTTTCCTTAATTGAAAGTGAGGTATCAAGCCATCCCTTTGCTTCGGTAAGATTCACATTTTTTTTTATGCACATATGTGCCGCTTTTGCCCGTGCTTCCCAATCATCCGGAGCTGCATTAGTTACTGTAGCTCTAGCCTTCTCGATTGTCTTTTCTCCCGTATCTGCAAACAGCAGAGGTGCCGATAGCGCCATTCCAAGGACAACCAGCGCAGAAATTTTCATTAAAGTCTTCATGAGTTTTTGATTTTAATTTGTTGTTATTCCAAAAGAGATACATCATCTGTGCCAGGATAAAGTTCAGGCTCCAAAGCGCCAAAAACGCATAAAAACAAATCAAAAACCAATTTGGGGGAATAGAAAAGATACACCTGGTGTGCGCCAGCGACCACTCTCCTTTAGCGCTTTGTTATCAAAGCATCCATAATAATCTCCGCATGTACCCTGGAGTTTTCTATAAACCACTTATTAGTTTTCAATCCTCCACAAACGACTCCCGCTAAAAACAGGTTGGGTACATTAGTCTCGTTCGTGTTTTCATTATATACCGGAGTGCGCATCTCATCTTCGTTAAATTGAATGCCCAGGTTTTCCATAAATTCAAAGTTCGGTTTATAACCGGTCATGGCCAGAACAAAGTCATTTTCCAAGGTTTTGGGCCCCTCAGGAGTGATAATTTTCACCTCATGTTGTCTGATTTCGGTGATCTCAGCATTGAAATAGGCTTTTATTGAACCTTCTTTTATCCGGTTTTCAATGTCAGGCTTCACCCAATATTTTACAGAATCTAACAGTGCCGGTTCGCGCACTACCATAGTTACATCTGCTCCTTTTCGGTACGTTTCCAGCGCTACATCCACCGCGGAATTGGCAGCACCTACTACAATAATTTTTTGCCTGAAGTAGGGGTGGGGCTCATCGTAATAATGTTTTACCTTCGAAAGGCCCTCTCCGGGTACCCCCATTAAAAAAGGAAGGTCGTAAAACCCTATGGCTAACACAATGGCCTTAGTCCGGTATTCATTCCTTGATGTGCGTACTAAAAAATCTTCCCCATCTTTCTTAGCATCCTCCACAGGTTCATATAGCCTGACATTTAATTCCCAATGTATGGCCACTCTCCGGTAATACTCTAATGCTTCAAACCTATTGGGCTTGTTGCCATGCGATATAAAAGGCACATCTCCAATCTCCAGCCGCTCAGATGTAGAAAAGAAAGTCATGTTTAGTGGATAGTTGTAGATGGAGTTTACCAGACAACCTTTGTCCACAATGAGGTAGCTCAGATTTCGCTTTTTAGCTTCTATGCCACAAGCTAATCCTATAGGGCCTGCGCCGATAATCAAAACATCATACATATCT
Source organism: Fulvivirga imtechensis AK7 (assembly GCF_000331535.1). Classification (GTDB taxonomy): domain Bacteria; phylum Bacteroidota; class Bacteroidia; order Cytophagales; family Cyclobacteriaceae; genus Fulvivirga; species Fulvivirga imtechensis. Next base: position 53,182 of record NZ_AMZN01000014.1, read on the forward strand.
GTAACCTTTTATATTTTCCCAAGTATTCTATACAACAATAATAGGTCAAAAGGTTATAAAACTCATGGTAAATAGGAACTGCTGAGTTGAAAGCGTCTCTTCGGGGTCGCTTTTTTATTTTTTAGGTGCTATCTTTATTAAATGATCACAGTAAGAGCTGCTAAATATAAAGAACTGGACACCATAGTCAATTTTCAGGTGAAAATGGCACGAGAAACAGAAGGTCTGGAATTGGATCAAAAGCAGCTAAAAAAAGGTGTAGAAGCAGTTTTTGAAGATTTCAATAAAGGCGCCTACTATGTTGCCGAGGACAGTGACCGAATAGTGGCATGCCTCCTGACCACCCCCGAATGGAGTGAATGGAGGAATGGCACCGTGCTATGGATCCAATCGGTATATGTGATCGAAGATTACCGGGGGCAGGGTGTTTTCAGAACAATGTATGAGCATATTAAGGCAATGGTAGAGCACGATGATGATATGAAAGGGATCAGGCTTTATGTTGAAAAAAACAATCTTAGCGCGCAAAAGGTATATAAAGCCATTGGAATGAACGGTGATCACTATCAGTTTTTTGAATGGATGAAAACCTTTTGACTATGAAAAATATATGCACTTGTTTACTTGTCTTTCTATGCTTTGATGCCTATAGCCAGGATTTTGAAAGGGATGTAATTGAGACCACCAAAGGACCTTTAACCATCACTTTCATAGGCCATGGCTCATTGATGATGGAATACCTGGGTGACATCATCCACATTGACCCTTCGTCAAGAGAAGCCGAGTATGCCGAACTACCTGACGCTGACCTTGTGCTGATCACCCACCACCATGGCGACCATTGCGACCCGATAGCTTTTGAACCTATAGAAAAGAAAAACACTACAACATTTCTTACCGCCTTGGCAAAAGAGAAGCTGGGTAAAGGAACTATCGTAAATAATGGTGAAACAGCCACATACAAAGACATTAACATAGAGGCCATACCGGCTTATAACCTGGTACACAAGCGTGACAATGGAGAATTCTTCCATCCAAAAGGCTGCTGCAATAGCTATGTGCTTACCATTGGCGGCAAACGTATTTTTATTGGTGGCGACACGGAAAATACTCCCGAAATGAAAGCGCTAAAGAACATCGACATTGCCTTTTTGCCTATGAACCTGCCTTACACCATGACCCCGGAAATGGTAGCCGATGCAGCAAAAGCTTTCAGACCTAAAATTCTATATCCTTATCACTATGGGAAAACAGATACTTCCATTATTGTTGATCTGTTAAAAAATGAAAAGGATATAGAAATCAGGATCCGTAAGATGTCTTAATCAATGTCTGTAAGAAAACACAACTTATCGTCATTGCGAACGAAGTGCGGCAATCCCCTCTTCCTTGGCGTGCTTTAATAGGGGATCGCTTCGATTCCTCCCCGTGGCAAGCCCGGGGACAGGCGCGATGACGGCGAGAGTTTTCTTAGCACTAATTAGTCGGCTTAGCAAGCCGACCTGCTAGTCTGATTCCCGAAGAAAAGCTTCTGCGATTGAAAAAGCATATTTTGAAAAACTACTATACTCGGGAGGCTTATTCCTGTTCATCGCTAGCGCTACCACCATATTGTATTCAGGAAATAGCACGAGGAAGGCTGTGGAACCCATGGCTACACCACCATGATGAGCCACAGGGGTAAGTTTTTTTCCGTCAAACAGCGAATGTTCAGGTTCTACCCTCCAGCCTAACGCATAGCCTTCTTCATTGATGCTTCCATCATTCAGCTTTTGAGGTGTGAATAATATGTCTATCGTACTTTTTTTCAGAATTTCGTCATTCAACAGAGCATTTCCCAACCTGACCAGATCGGAAGGACTGGAAACGAAGCCTCCGCCAGCCCATTTGTTGCTGTTGTTTACAGGAAAGGCAACTTTGTACTGACCTTTTTCCACATCATAGAAAGTAGCTCTTTCATCGATTTGCATGGAGACATGGTCTGCAGCAGTATGTTTCATGCCAATAGGAGTAAATATCTCACGATCTACATAATTAAGAAAAGGAATGCCGGCCGCTTCTTCCAAGGCTGCACTGAGCAAAGTATAGTTATAACTACTGTAGCTATACCGACTTCCCGGCTCAAACAATAGGTCATCATGCTGAAAGACATCAACACTTTCTTCAATACTTTCATATTCCTTATTGTTATAGTATTCAAATGCCGGAAAGCAGAGGCACAAGCCATAATTTCTTATTCCGGAAGTATGAGAGGCTAGTTGCCGGATGGTAATGGGTGTCTCCATAGAAACATAGGATGCATAATACTGCACAGGTTTATCGAGTTGCAGCTTCTGTTGTTCGAGGAGTTTGCCAAGCGCGACTGAGGTAATGGCCTTGGAAACGCTTCCAATCCTGAATACGGTCTTGATATCCGCCGGGTCCTGTTTGTCTATGTCTTTATAGCCTTTTGCTCGCGCCCAAACCAGTTTATTGCCGATACCCACTGCTACCGAAATGGCAGGAGCCTGTAACTCTTTGCGGGCTTCGGCTAGCATTTTATTGGCCCCATCAACTGCGGACACAAAGGCACTGTCCATCACGTGACTTTCTGCGTCAGTTACTTCATTTGGTAACGGTTGCCAACCGACATTGTAGGTAAAAATGGGTTCAAAGAAGAAGTAAACAAGCATTATGATCATGGGGATCATGCCCCACAGTAATAATTTTTTCATTTCGTTAAAATTAGAATGTTAGATGTATTAGGATTCCAAACAGCAAAAGCTCCGCTATACGTTGAGCAACCCCTCTGGCCGGGTTTTGAGGAAAAGAAATAAAGATCAGACAGATAAAAATGATACCGGCAACTAGCGAGTAATCCTGTCCCTGAAATAAGAAATAGATGCCACCGGCATATTGTACAAAACCTGCCAGGTTGTGAATATGCTGCCTCCAGCTACCTTCTATGGGAGACCCGGGGTCGCAAGGGAAAAAAGCTGCCAGTGCGTAGCCAATACTCAGGCAGATTGAGAGCCCCTGCAGTACTTCATTTTTACTGGCTATCAACGCGAACAGCATCAAACTCAAACCCACCGGGAGGAAAAGACCGTAATTGGCAAGCTTGAAAACCACAGAGCCTCTTTCACCCAATTCACTGATGGTATGTTTGAGGTGGTTATAGCTTTGTTTTTTACTACCCAGGTACACTACGCCCAACAGCAGGTATACACTCATTGAAATTGAAACCAATGTTGCCATCTTTCGCATTTTTGGAAACACAAAAATCTATCGAATGATACCGTAAAGCGTTCGAACCTATTGGATTGAACCTTTTTTGGCTGCTTTTTACTAATTAATTAAACTGAGTTCGATAGAAAATGCTTAAAAAAGGGCGGTCATCCTATCCCGAAAGCTTTCGGGAGAAGGATCTTCCTAAGTTGTTAACGGTATCCTTGAACTTAGTAAGATTCTTCGTGCCTCCTTAAAAAGAGGTTTTTTAGGTTTGTTTTGGATACGAATACAATTTAATCGGTTCTACTATGTCGAACTCACGTCAACTACTAACCGACTTATAATATTGTGAGGGCGTTTGACCGGTAAATTTCTTGAATATAGTATTGAAAGAAGTTTTGGAGTTAAATCCGCATTCAAATGCGATGCCCAGTAGTGTAAGCTGCCTGAAGGCAGGGTCGTGCATTTTTTGTTTTACTTCAGCTACACGATAGCTGTTTACAAAATCAAAGAAATTTTGATTTTGTCTCTTGCTAAGTATCTCGGAAAGGTGATTAATCGATATGTCCAGTTCCCTGGCCAGATCGCGGGCGCTGAGTTCTCCATTCAGGTACGGCTTGCTCTTAGTCATCAACTGCAGTAGTTTTTGATGATAAGTTGCTGCCTGTTCGGGAGTAAGGCCGGACCTCTCGTAAGCACCGGTTTTTTTTACATGATCGGGAGTTTTCCATTCCAGGTTGGAAAAGACAGCGGTCTGTTTAAAGCCAAAGTAGCCCATGACAAAAATGAATGCCAAATTAGCGAGGGCAATGGCCGTTTCAAGATGCTGCACCGGCATCCGGTCACTCCCGATGCTGAGTATGCTTAAAGGAATTAGCACCGCCGCGGGTAACACCCAAATGTAAAACAATACATTAAGCCATCGTAGGTTAATGTGTTCAACTGATGAAACATTATCATGCGTTCTTTTGCTATAATCACGCAGTAAAATGTAAAACCATACCATGAAAAACGGCTCGATGAGCAGAAATAAAACCACAAAAATAGCCCAGGGAATAGATAGCTCATGGTCGATGTAAAGCCATCCTGTTTCAGCAGAAATATGACGCCCCTCAAAGCCGATAAAATAATAGTACAGGAACATTAGCACATACCCTAGAAAGGGGGTGAATATCCATAGCACTTTTTTGCGAGACAATGGTCTGCCTTTTGTGAGTGCATAGATGTACAAAAAAAAGACGGGAGCATGGAGTAAGTAAGTGCTTTTCGTTAGCAATAGCCATACCGAGTGCCGAAAGAGGTCGAGGGAGTTTAAATAAAAATAAACCTGAGAAGTCAGTGAAAAAAGAAGGTAAAAGATCAGAAATCGATCTGCCTCAAGCTTACTTTTTTTGCTAAGCATCAGGCTCAGCAATAAGGTGGTCAGAACAATTCCTGAAATGATTAAAGCTCCCATTAGCCTGCAATATTATAGTTTGCCGGATAAATTATGGGTATTGCGATATAACTTTTTCCCTTTTACTCCACCTCCACCACCATATCAATCTCCACCGTAATATTTGAAGGCAACGATACCATGCCAACCGCAGCTCTGGCGTGCCGTCCTTTATCCCCAAATACTTCTACGAGCAGGTCGGAACAACCATTGATCACCTTGGGCTGATCATAAAAGTCGGGTGTGCAATTGACCATGCCAGTCACTTTTACTATTCGCACCACTTTATTTAGGTCACCAATCTCTGCCCTGAGCGTGGAAAGCAAAGAGATGGCGGCCAGTCGTGCTGCTTCCCTGCCCTCTTCCAGACCCAGGTCTGCTCCTACTTTACCTTTTACACTTGTACCATCTGCCTTTGAGGGACCGTGGCCGGAGAGAAATACGAGGTTGCCCGTTCGCACAGCTTTTACATAGTTGGCGATGGGTTTGGTAGGCTCTATCAGTTCTATACCTAATTTATTCAACTTTTGCTCAGGATTTTGGGCCAGGGTTGTGCCCACAAGCAGCAGGCATCCGATAATAATAATGGTGTGTCTCATATTTTTGAAGGAATTATTATAAGATTGAATTTAGTGATTTTTTTAAAAGAGTTAAAAATCTTATAACCACCGGGCCGTTTCAACGTAATAATCTCAATACTCAAATCTAATATTACTACTAATCCTATGAAAACACGCTGCGGGTGGGCTCATGGCCAATTTGATGAATATGTAAAATATCACGATGAAGAATGGGGCGTGCCAGTGCATGATGATCGTGTACATTTTGAATTTTTAATACTGGAAGGAGCACAGGCCGGCCTTAGCTGGGCAACTGTTTTGAAAAAACGGGAAGGCTACAGACAGGCTTTTGCCGACTTTGATCCGCTAAAAGTGGCTGCATATAATGAAGATAAGATCCAGGAACTGCTTAATTTTCCTGGAATAATAAGAAATAAACTAAAGGTGCGCGGAGCTGTTAATAATGCACAGCGCTTCCTGGAAGTTCAGCAGGAGTTTGGCAGCTTCGATAATTATATCTGGCAGTTTGTTGGTGGTTCTCCCATCGTTAATCAAAGAAAAAATATGTCAGAGGTACCGGCTACCACAAAAGAGTCCGATGAGCTGAGCAAAGACCTTCAGAAGAGGGGGTTCAAATTCGTAGGAAGTACAGTCATTTATGCCCATATGCAAGCTTGCGGGCTTGTAAATGACCACGCTGTGGATTGTTTCAGGTATAAAGAGCTAGTACAATGAAGAATTTATTGATTATTGCTATCGTTTTTATCGCTTTTGGTTGCGCTGGCAGCAAAAAGGCTGAGGAGTGTATCGATATATCCAAAATTGACCCTGAGGCTGTTTGCACCATGCAATATGACCCTGTCTGCGGCTGCGACAATAAAACCTACGGCAACGAATGCGAAGCAAAAAAAGCGGGGGTCATCTCATGGACAAAAGGTGAATGCGAACACGAAGAGAATGTGAGTGAGAGGTAGAGAAGTCGGAAGTCCGAAGTAGGAATCAGCGAAAGCGGAGAATGAAGGAACCGGAATGAAAAGTTGGCAACCGGCAGCAGTGCGTAAAAGGTTTTTTGGTGCTCGCTAATCGGTGGGGTGGCTCCACTTTCATCGGATGAAAGTCCTCACAATTGCAAGTCTCATCGAATGAGTGAAGTCCGAAGCTAACTGTCAAACTGAGACCTCAGGACTCAGAACTGCTATAGCGCCAGGACCACATTTTTCTTTGGAATATCGATAAGCCACACGCCTTTCAACTGCTCTTCTTCTATCACAGGAACGGAATAGATCAACGTATCCCCGTTTTGTTGAACGTTATCTTCCAACTGCGTACCTGCCGGTGCATGGATGTATGCTTCCCAAATGCCTTTGTATTTTTCAGGCAGTTCGGCATTATTGCTATCTGCAAAGCGAACCCTGACATTATTCTTTTTAGCAACAGCGCCACTGTTGGTGCTTCTCAACTGTTTTACATATTCTCTCCCCAACTGATATGCTTTTTCAAAGAGCTCCTCTTCCGATACCTTTTTTATTTCCCTGTTCTCCATCTCCTTTTTCAGGGCTTTGCGTTGTTCATCAGACAGGGAGCCTCCACAACCGGTTATCAACAAAATCAGACAAAAGACTACAATTCTCATCATTCTGGAGCCATTCATTAATATTTTACAAAGCTACAATTAATCGCCCCTATTTATTAATTTTGTTGAATAATATTGACAGGTATGATTCAAAAACTTGAGGAAATAAAACATCGGTTTGAGGAAGTTGGACAGTTGATCGTGCAGCCAGACGCCATGGCTGACATGAAAAAGTACTCTCAGTTAAGTAAGGAGTACAAAGACCTTCAAAAGATAGTGGCAAAATACGATGAATATAAAGATGTTCTTTCAAATATAGACAATGCCAAACAGGTGATCAGAACTGAAAAGGATGAGGAATTCAGAGAGATGGCCAAGATGGAGCTGGACGACCTGGACCCAAAAAAAGAAGAGCTCGAAGAGCAGTTAAAAAAGATGCTGATCCCAAAAGATCCTAATGATGATAAAGATGCTATCCTGGAGATCAGGGCCGGAACAGGTGGTGATGAAGCAGCTATTTTTGCGGGAGACCTTTTTAGGATGTACCAAAGGTTTTGTGAGCGCGTAGGCCTTAAGCTTACTGTGCTTGACCTCACAGAAGGGACCAGTGGTGGATATAAAGAAATTGTAAGTACCGTATCAGGAGAAAACGCATATGGCACCTTGAAATTTGAGTCTGGCGTTCACAGGGTACAGCGAGTGCCGCAAACAGAAACCCAGGGGAGGGTACATACCTCCGCAGCCACTGTAGCTGTGCTGCCCGAAATGGATGAGGTGGAAGTGGATGTTGATATGAATGATGTCAGAAAAGATACATTCTGCTCATCTGGTCCAGGAGGTCAGTCGGTGAACACTACCTACTCAGCGGTGAGGCTTACACACATTCCATCGGGCATAGTGGTATCGTGTCAGGACCAAAAATCCCAGATCAAGAACTTTGAGAAAGCCTTGAACGTACTACGTTCAAGGCTGTATGAAAGAGAGCTGGCAAAGCATAACGAAGCTGTAGGCGCTCAAAGAAAGTCTATGGTAGGCAGCGGTGACCGATCTGACAAGATCAGGACCTACAACTATCCCCAAAGTCGTGTTACGGACCACCGGATTAACTATAGTCAGCATAACCTGCCCGCTGTAATGGATGGTGAAATTGATGAGTTCATCGAGCAACTCCACCTGGCTGAAAGCGCGGAAAAAATGAAGGAACGTGCCGGAGAATAAAATTTCTACATCCAAATAGTGTTAAAATTTTCTACGTGAAACACTTGTCTGCTGTCATATTACTCTTAGCCGCATTTTGGGCCTGTACGCCCGAGGAGGAAAAACTGACATACGACAGCAGTGCTTTTTTACGGTTTTCAACGGATACCGTGTACTTCGATACAGTGTTTACTACAGTAAATCAAGATATAAAAAACATCACCAGAAGGCTGAAAGTGTACAACGATAGCAAGAATGCCCTGAAAATAGAGCATATATCGCTGCGTAAACCTACTTCTCCATATACCATTTATGTTAATGGTAAAACATCCGGTGAGTTCGAATCTGTCAGGCTGCTTGGAAAGGATAGCCTCTTGATATTGGTACAGGTAGCCATTAATCCCAAGGATACAAACCAGCCTTTCATTGTTACAGATGAGATCACATTCCTGACCAATGGTAACAAGCAGGATGTTAAACTGGTGGCCTGGGGGCAGGATGCTCATTTTCTGAAGGATTCAGTGCTTGCCTGTAATACCACCTGGACCAATGACAAACCTTATGTCATTTTTAACTCCGTACTCGTAGATACTTTATGCTCGCTTACAATAGAGCCAGGTGCAAAAATATACTCTCACCTCGGCTCTTACGTATTTGTAAAAGGAACAATAGATGTGCAGGGAGAAGCGAATAACCGCGTACTGTTCAGCAACGACAGGCTGGACCTTAAAAATGCTCCCGGTCAATGGGGAGGGATTATATTCTTGCCGGGAAGTAAAGCCAATCTTATCGAATATGCAGATATTCGAAATGCGGAGGTAGGCATCTACCTGGGAACGCCGGATGATGATACTGATCCTGACCTTATCATAGGCAACTCCACAATAGAGAATATTGGGGGTAACGACAAAATTGCCGTTAACGGAGGGTTGGTTTTACCCGGCTATGGCCTGCTGGCCATTACGTCAGATCTCTATGCATACAACACACTGATTAACAATTGCGCCATTAACACGGTGGGAAACTATGCGGGTGGCAATTATCGCTATGAACACTGCACTTTTGCCAATTTTTCCTATGACTTTTTTCGTGAAGATCCTGCCGCGGTTTTTTCTGACAATCTGGTAATCAATAACGATGCTTTGTTGGTTAGTGATATACGTGTAGACTTGGTAAATACAATTATTTGGGGAAACCTCAGGGATGAAATTTTGTTAAGCAATGGAGGTGAGGCGGCATTTACGTTAAACATGACCAATAATTTACTCAAGTCAACGAATGCGGAATTTGATATGAACAATAATATCCTTAATAAGGATCCTAAATTTTTTGATTCCAGAGAGTATCAATACATACTGGATACCTTATCTCCGGCCAAAGACGCTGGGATCGACATAGGTGTTGCCACTGACCATAACGGTAGCCCCAGGGATGCTCAGCCAGATATAGGTGCATTTGAAAGAATTGAAAATTAAGGGGTATGAAATTCTTCCAAAAGGAAATTACGCTTACTGCCCGTCCACGGGGCTTTCATCTGATCACAGGTATCATTGAAGAATCAATACCGGAAATCAGACGCATTAATGCGGGAATGCTTCAGGTTTTCATTAAGCACACATCGGCTGGACTCACCATCAACGAGAATGCCGACCCGACGGTACGGGCGGATTTTGAAAGTCACTTCAATAAGATGGTGCCTGAAAATGCCCCTTACTACAAACACACCCTTGAGGGACCGGATGATATGCCCGCCCATTTGAAGGCTGCTCTGCTTGGGAGCTCAGTAAATATACCCATTACCGAAGGACGCCTCAATGTCGGCACCTGGCAGGGGATATATTTATGTGAGCATCGCAATTCAGGTGGCAAGCGTGAACTGGTGATTACTGCTTTTGGCGAATGACATCTTAATAGATGCGCGTAAGGCGATAGTAATCCGCAACTGTGATACGAAAAGCTTCCCTTTCGGTGGGATCTTGTAAAACAGGTACTTTCGCTCCATGGATTTCAACTTTGAACCCGGCCCTTTTCAGCATCGCCTCGTAGACCTGTGAGGCAAACTCCAGCATTCCTTCCCGGTTATAGTTTTCCAAAATGATTTCACCTTGTTGATTTTGTTCAGCTTTCCAAAATATTTTCACTTTGTCCTGGTCGCGCAACATTTCATTGGGCTCAACCAGCAAATAGGCTTCATCGCGGGTATAGTTTACGACAATGGCAAGATTCAGCAGGGGGTGTCCGGCTTCTTTTATTCTGTCCTCATAGCGAAAGACATTCATCTTAGCTACTTTGTTTTCTTCCAGATCATAATAAGATTGGCGTACATTTTTAAAGAAAAGCTCAGTGTCATCTCCTGTTTTGAAGCTAAACTTCTCCCTGTCGACAGTTTTGTCACGATCTAATTTGCAGGAGGTCATCAGGATCAAAAGAAAAGCAAAATACTTCATTAAATTCTTTTTAATTGTAAACTTACAAAGTTGTTGATAAGTTTGATTTAGTTTACTTTTAACATTGATACTGAAGATGAGCAATATGAAAAAATATATTCCATGGATAATAATAGCCGTTGTGATTATATGGCTATTCTCTGCATATAATGGTCTGGTTAACAAAGAGGAAAATACCGAGGCTGCCTGGGCACAGGTTGAAAATGTTTACCAGCGAAGAGCTGATCTTATCCCGAACCTGGTAAATACTGTAAAAGGTGCGGCTGATTTTGAAAAAGGAACACTTACAGACGTGATTGAAGCACGTGCAAAAGCCACGTCCATTAATGTTGATCCTTCCAATCTTTCACCTGAAGCGATCCAACAGTTCCAACAAGCGCAGGATGGCTTGTCCTCAGCCTTGGCAAGGTTGATGGTCGTGGTAGAGCGCTATCCCGAGCTAAAAGCAACGGAAAACTTCAGTCAGCTACAGGCCCAACTGGAAGGAACCGAAAATAGAATTGCTGTTGAGAGAAGAAGATTTAATGAAGTAGTCAGGGAGTACAACACCTCCATACGCAGGGTGCCCGGAAATATTCTGGCCGGAATCTTTGGCTTCGAAAGAAAAGGCTATTTTGAAGCAGAAGAAGGATCCGAGAAGGCACCTGAAGTGAAGTTTTAACTAGTGTCTCTAAGAAAACGTCAATGTCTGTGTTACGCTCGCCCCAATAATACTCACGTACCTCAGTACGCTCCGCTTTTTGGGACTTCGTCCCGCCCTTTGGCGGGAACGTTTTCTGAAAGCCACTTAGGGTTTTCTTATAGACACTAATTAAATTGTTTAAAAAAACTTTGTATTTCAGTTAAACTTCCTTGACAATTGAATTTGTTTTTAAGTTAAATAAATTCCTTATATTGTAATATGAAGCAGTTTAAGATACATAGTAAGTCTAATGGTAAATTGTACATTAAACCATCAGAAATTTTTAACAACGATGATGGTAAGGCTATGGTAAAAAGGCTAAGAAACTCTTCGATTTACAAATCAATTAAAAAGCTTAAAGGAGGGTCAGCCGCAGCCCAGTGCATGCCATTTAATCTGTTAATATTTCCGTTAATAGGTGGGGCTATTGTTTTTTGATACTTTCTCGTTTCACAAAGTAACAAAGTATCATCACCAACGAATAGACAGGCAAAAGCTACTATTCAATTCTATAATCGCCGGGAGTCTTTTTACTAATCGCTGCAACAACAGTTACAGGTACAGCTACACATTATTTTCCCAGCGTAAGTTTTAAGGCCAAATCTATATTTCCCCTGGATCTACCTTATCTTGGTACTACTTTTCTGGCATTATTTTAGGCATAATACTGGCTGTACTTAGTAACGTTTTTAAAAATGAAGCGAAATCGATCATTAATGCCATCGACAATTTTGGTAATGAACTTGAGCTTCTTACTAAAGCGTCCTGGGAACATGGTATACTTCTAAATATATCCCTTAAGTCTGGAAAAGCTATGTCGGTTGGGTTACTACGTTGCAGAAGCCTTCAAAATCAACTTATATCACACTTCTTCCTGCGTTTAGTGGATATAGAAGTTCTGAAACCAAAGAATTAACTTTTACCCCCCAGTATCTTGACTTGTATGCGGAATTCATCAAATCTGGAAAATATCAAAGCCTAAATGACATGAATTTTCAGATAGTAATTAACACAGATGAAATCATATCAACAAGTATATTTGACATAGAGGTGTATGAATTATTTAATAGTGATAAACGGAAGGTTAACTAGCCTAAATTTTACCCTGTGAAATAAACTCTCTTCACCCTTTGACTAACGTTAGTCAGTATCTCATAAGGGATAGTATTTATCTTCCTGGCCACTTCCATAATCGTCAAATGCTCTCCAAAAATTTCCACTTCATCTCCTTCCCGGGCATCGATACCGGTAATATCGATCATGGTCATATCCATACATATATTGCCTATCACTGGCGCTCGTCTTCCTTTTAGCCATACTTCACCCACTCCATTGCTGAAGGCTCTGCTAAAACCATCTGCATATCCAATGGCAATGGTGGCGAGTTTCATATCATTTTCGGCTACACCTCTTCTTCCATAGCCAATTGTTTCTCCCTTTTTTACCTCTTTTACCTGCGAAATGATCGTTTTTAACCTACTGATAGACTGTAATTGATCCTGCTGCTGGTTGGTGGCTTCAAGACCATATAGACCTATCCCCAAACGGACCATATCGTAATGATATGCAGGGAAGCGAATGATGCCGGGTGAGTTGAGCAGATGACGAAGGGGATCAATGGCCGCACCGTTAATAACCTGCGTTGACATGGCGTCAAACTTCTGAGCCTGTCTTTCGGAAAATTCGTTATGAGTAGCTTCGTCAGAACCAGCCAAATGACTAAATATACTCCTGACATCAATATTTTTGTTCTGTTGCAATATGTCTACCAACTGTTCGATATCCCCTTCTTCAAAACCAAGTCTATGCATACCTGTATCCAGTTTAATATGCACGGCCACTGCTCGACCGTTCAAAAAACGGATCAGTTTATTGAGTATATTGAAGTTATAGACCTCCGGCTCCAGCTTGTACTGCAGTAGCTTATCAAAGCTGTCTTCACTGGGATTCATGACCATTATAGGAAGGTGGATACCATTGGTCCTAAGTATGACGCCTTCATCTGCATAGGCAACACCCAGGTAGTCCACACGATGAAACTGAAGCAGGTTGGCCACTTCAAGACTACCACTGCCATAGGCAAATGCTTTTACCATTACCATCAGCCTGGTATCCGGCTTAAGTTTAGACCGGTAAAAATTCAAGTTGCTGGTCAGGGCATCCAGGTTAATTTCCAGTTGTGTCCCGTGTATCTTTTCCTCCAGAGCATTTACAATATGCTCAAACGCAAATATTCGGGCTCCTTTTACCAGAATAATCTCGCGGTGGAAGGAGTTCAGATCATGTTTTTTTAGAAATTCTTCTGTCGTTTCATAAAAACGAGCCTCCATGTGGAACAAGTGCTTGTATCGAGAAAGTGAGGGTCCAATGGCTATCAATTTTTGAATGTCGGCTGCAGTCAGCAGGTCACTCACATTTTGATAAAGTGCTTCCTCAGGAAGACCGGATTGCAAAATGTCAGATAATATAATTGACCTGCCGACCTGTTGTTTTTGGTGCGATAAAAATTCCAATGCTACCTGTAGTCCACCCAGATCATTGTTGTAAGCATCATCCACCAGGTAGCAATTATTGATGGCCCGCTTAAGCTCAAGCCTCATACGCACCTGCAAAAGCTGGTTCAATCCTTCCTGGATACGATCGACATCATAACCAAGATATACCATAAATGCTATGCAGTGCAGGCTGTTTTCTATAGAGGCCTGATCTACAAAAGGGAGCGTGTACTTCAGGGTCTTTCCTTCGTATTTCAGTAGCACGTTGGTATCTAATTCCCTGATCTGAAGGTTCTCTATTCTAATATTACTACCGGGGTGATGTCCCCAGGTAAAGCCTTTTTCATAGAGCACACGATCTATCTCCAGGTAGTCTTTGCAATAAATAACTATCGGTGTATTCTTAAACAGCAGCGCTTTTTCTTTCACTTTTTCTGTTATAGACGAAAAGCCCGAATCGTGGGCCGATCCGATGTTGGAAAATATGCCTATTGATGGTTTAATTATGGCTTCCAGCCGCTCCATCTCTCCGGGCCTGGAAATGCCCGCTTCAAAAATTCCTACCTCATGCCTGCTTTCAATATGCCAAACAGACAATGGCACACCTATCTGCGAATTGTAGCTATGCGGATTTTTAATCGTTCTTTTAAAAGGAGCAATAAGCTGAGAAAGCCACTCTTTTATGATGGTTTTACCATTACTCCCGGTGATTCCTACCACAATTAAGCCAAACTGACCTCTGTGGAAGCGTGCCAGTGCCTGCAGTGCCGCCAGGCTGCTCGGGACCTTCATAAAATTAGCGTCTTTAAATTTCTCCAGCGATATATCCTGTTCTACCACAAATTGCCGCACCCCCTGGTCATAGAGAGATAAAATATATTGATGACCATCATGTCTTTCTCCCTTTATGGCAAAAAAAACACCTCCTGCGGCAAAAAAGGACTTTCTGCTATCAGTAATCAGGTATTTAATTTCGCTATTCTCGTTTAACGACAGAATTTCACCCCCTGTAATACCGGGGAGGTCTTTAAAGTGGACCATAAGCTAAAATTATAATGCCTTTAAATTAAAGAAAGAATTTGATAAGCTATTATTCCAGCGGAAGGATCATTTCATACTGATCTATTTGATTGAGAAAGCCCAGATTCAAAAAGAAATCTTGTGTGACAGATGCATTCTTCTCTACATTGATAACCGTCAGATGCTTTTGCTGGCAAGTGGCGAATATGTACTGAATGATATTAGCGCCCACCCCTTTGCCACGCATCTCCGGCGACACACCCACCTGGCTGATCCGTCCGAAGGCCGGCTGATATATAGCATATCCAATACATCTTCCATTGTGATGGGCCTCTATGATCGTTTCATTGGCAAGGTTATCATTGATCATCAATGACGAATCAAGAAAGGATGGTTTCTGCTCAGCAAAAGATTCGTACACATCCCAGTTGGGCAGTTTAACACTAAATATCTCCAAAGGTATGACAGGAGGGCGCACTTTAAAATGTTTGTTTTCCAGCTTAAAGCAGCGATAATACTTAGTTTTTTGAAAACCGATGGCGCTGTAGGAATTTATCGCTCGTTTATTATGCGTTAGCACTTCCAATACACACTGTTTGATCTTTCTTTCCTTAAACATAGGTATTAGGAAATCATACATTTGCGCAGTTGCTTTATGGCCCCGATAAGCAGGACGCACGCCTGTTCCTCCATTATAGGCGGTAAGCTTATTATCATAATAGTTGATCGTGGTAAAAATAAAGCCGGCAAGAGTATCATCATAGGCAAAGGCTCCGGCAGACAATGTAAAGTTGATCCTTAACTTTTCGACAAATTTGCGCACAAACTGCTCCTTGGTAAGCCTGAAGGGTATAGCATAATCTGAAAATGCATCCAGAAAGGCAATATACATTTCAGTAAGATCGACCGGTTTAAGGCTTCTTATATACAGCGATTTTGCCATAGTTATTAATGCAATTTAGCACCATTAGGTATCCGTTTCTCCGGTACGGCCAGTATGATATCCCCATTTTCATCCGAAAAACCAGTGATCAACACTTCTGACAAAAACGGTCCGATCTGCTTTTTAGGAAAGTTCACCACACAGATCACCTGTCTGTCAAGCAGACCCTCTTTGGTATAATGATGCGTAATCTGAGCGCTGGATTTACGAATTCCGAGTTCGGCCCCCAGATCTACCCATACTTTATAGGCAGGTTTACGTGCTTCCGGGAACTCCTCCACATGGGTAATTGTTCCAACCCGGAGGTCAACTTTTTCAAAATCATTCCAGTTGATCGTCTGCATGAGACAAATATAGGATAACACCCTGAGACAAATTTCAAACGTTGTAACCTTTTAAAAATATTTGCGTATATTAGGACACCTTAAGCCATGAAAGTACGGGCACTAAAATATTTCGTTATAGCATCTATCGCTGGCGTCTGTTATAGCAATCCACTATCAGCGCAGGAGGGAGGCTTTATGTTTGACGATGACGGTCAGCAAGAAAAAATAGAAACACTGGCTACTCCCGGCTCCGAGCGTGTTTATAAGCCCAATACAGGTGGCTCCGGCAACAACACCGTGAAAAAATCAGCCGGGCAAAATGAAGTCCCTTCCCAACAAAAAGAATCGACAACTACCACAAAAACAGAGGCAAAAAAGCCTGTTACAAAAGAACCTGCTTCCAATCCTGCCATAGATACTACAAACAAAGAGGAAGATCCTGACTCAATACTTTCCTTTAATTTTTTGCACTACATTATTCAGCGGTATAAATTTTCAGACGTCATCGACCAATAAAAAATCTTCACTTCTTGAGAATTTTTAAATTCGTATTTGCAACTTTGTTGCAATGATACCCCAAGTTAACTTTTCGACTAACCTTTTCCTGGCTACTCTGTCCATTGGATTATTGTTGACCGGCCAGTTGCAAGCTCAGCACGAATGCGAAAAAGACTGTAGCTGCTCCATATCGGGCCTGGTAGTGGATGTATCCACCGGAGAGCCCATTCCATATGCTACAATACAGGTCAGCAACGGCAATCAAAAAGGAGGCCTGACAGATCAAAATGGGAGATTTCTTATCGATGGATTATGTCATGCCGAATATGACATTACAATTTCTCATGTTGGATATAAAAGTGTAATCCACCACCACGATATCTACCACCCCAATCTGGAAGTAAAAATGGCCACCAACGAGATGATCCTTGAAAGTATTATTGTTGAAGGCGAAGCGATGGAGACAGGGTTGGAATCATTGTCGATATCTAAACTTTCCGGGAAAGACCTTGATCGGTTGAAAACTGAAAAGCTTGGAGAAGCCTTGGCAAATATTACCGGTGTTTCTACCTTAAAAACCGGACAAAATATAGTAAAGCCGGTAATCCACGGATTGCATAGCAATAGGGTATTGATCATTAACAATGGAATAAGGCATGAAAGTCAGAGCTGGGGACAGGAGCATGCTCCCGAAATAGATCCGGCTATGGCGGATAACATCAGTTTGGTCAAAGGAGCTGCGGCAGTGAAATACGGACCAGATGCGATGGGTGGGGTGATCATTATTAATCCTCCAAAAATGGAATTATCTACGGGTCACTTGCATGGTGAAGCAGGTATAACGTCAGCCAGCAATGGCCGCTCGCTAAATGCCGATCTGTTGTTGCAGGAGGGATATAAAAACTTCGCCTGGATGGCTCAGGTATCAGGACTTTACCAGGGCGACCTGTCAGCTCCGGATTATCTACTTACAAATACCGGAGCAAGGGAGTTAAGCTATATGTTAGGCGGACACTACCATAAAAGAAATCTTGATATCAATATTTACTACAGCCATGTACGGCAGCGGCTTGGCATTTTGCGGGGTTCGGTAGTAGGTAATTTGAATGATCTGCAGTTGGCCGTGGATGCTGATGAGCCGTTTTACACCCGCTCTTTTAGCTACGATATTAATACGCCCTACCAGGAGGTTAGCCACGATCTGATTAAGGCTGAAGGATCGTACATTCTGCCCACGAGCAAAATAAACTTTCAATATGGTTTCCAGGTCAATAAACGTCAGGAATTTGATGTAAGAAGAGGGGCTAACAACGAACGTCCGTCTATTGACCTCGAATTGATGACACACTCTCTAGATATTGACTGGCTTCATCCTGAGTTAGGAGACTGGTCGGGAAAAATAGGAGGGCAGATGCTGTACCAGGATAACAATAACATTCCCGGAACCAATACCATTCCTTTTGTTCCTAACTATAACAATAGCAGGGTTGGAGTCTATGTAGTAGAATCGAAGTATTTCAGAGCGCTCCATTTTGAGGCAGGTTTAAGATATGACTACCAAAGTACTTCTGCGAGAGGCAGGAATACCAATAATGATATTTACAGTAATAATTTCAGCTACCACAGCCTGACAGGTCTGGTGGGTATCAGTACCCCGTGGGGACGTCATACAAATCTCCAGATGAATATTGGTTCGGCATGGAGGCCTCCAAATATCGCTGAGCTGTATAGTTTCGGCAAACATGAATACACCATCGAGTACGGTCTTTGGAGATCAGAAATAGATGAATTGGGTCGTCCGGTAAGCTCCGATGTTGTTTATAGTCAAGATACAAAGCCGGTTGATAATGAATTGGGATTTAAATGGATAACTACAGTTAATCGCTCCATGGGAAAGAGCAGCCTGGAGGCATCGGTATACGCTAATTACCTAAAAAATTATATTTTCACAAAGCCTGGGGGTGTGACCTCAACAGTACGTGGGCCATTTCCCTACTATGTTTATCTGCAAACGGATGCCTTCTTCTATGGGTTAGATGCCAGTGTTATCATGCAACATCCCAACAGGTGGAAATCCCGAATAACAGGCTCATACTTAAACGCCAGGGATATTGAAAATGACGATTATTTTGTTGGCATACCGTCTAACAGGCTTAGTTATGAGATCTCCCACCAAAAGAAAATATTTGGATTAGAGTTTGACGGAAGTATAGAAACCCGGTACGTTTTTAGGCAGTATAATGCCCCAAGAACCATATCAATACAAGAGATTATCTATGCTGATGCCAGCAACATCAATCTTTTTGAAGCGGATGACTCCAGCTTTGATTTTCTGGATGCCCCCAATGGATACCTGCTACTCAATACACACCTGGACATTACCATCCGTCAACTGGTGTTGGGCATCCAGGTCAATAATATACTTAATGCCAGCTACAGGGAATACACCAATTTGCTCCGGTACTTTGCTGATGAACCGGGAATCAACTTCAAATTTTCCGCTCGTTACAAATTTTAATGTAAATTAAACATAATTGCATTTGCATCGTTGTTGCATTTGTATATATTTGTATAAGCAAAAAATTTTAAACCTTATAACCAAATGAAGTCAACAAAGTATTTTCTAAGTGTATTTATTTTATCCGCTCTTTTCATTCTGGCCGGCTGTGGAGATGATGACGCCCCCGAGGCGGAAAATGAAGAAGAAGTTATCAATGAAGTGTCGTTAGTTTTCACCCCTGT
The DNA here is from genome assembly GCF_000331535.1 of Fulvivirga imtechensis AK7. Taxonomy (GTDB): domain Bacteria; phylum Bacteroidota; class Bacteroidia; order Cytophagales; family Cyclobacteriaceae; genus Fulvivirga; species Fulvivirga imtechensis. The sequence continues at coordinate 72,310 of NZ_AMZN01000014.1, forward strand.
AGATGGTGGCACTACTTTAACATTTAACTATGTTGATCCTGATGGGGAAGGTACTGCTGCACCAACACAGGATAAAATTACTCTTGCTGCAAATACAGAATACACCCTAAATGTTTTTCTTAAAAATACCGTAGGTGATGCTGATGAAGATATAACTGAAGAGGTAAGTGAAGAGGGAGAAGAGCACATGCTATTTTACGGGTGGACAGAAGGCTTGTTCGCAACTCCTGCAGGAAACGGCAATATAGATAATCGTTCCGACAACGTGGCGTATGTTGATTTTGATGTAAATGGACTGCCTGTTGGTTTGGAAACCAAGTGGAAAACAGGAGATGCCGCTACGGGAAGTTTTCGCCTGGTGCTTAAACATCAGCCTGATGTAAAGTCAGCCACCTCCACTGTCAGCGATGGAGAATCCGATATAGACCTGGATTGGGAAATTGAAATACAATAAAGCTGACTTATAGCAACTTTTGGTTTAGGTTGAAAATAGTCAGTCAAAGGCCGCTCCTTAAAGGAGCGGTTTTTTTTTGAAAAGATATGAAGTTCTGCTTGCAGGGCGAGCAAAACAGATGCGCGCAGAAATGCTACTTACAGGATATACTTTAACCCTCCAACAATAACTACAACAAACGATCAGGCTTTTACAAGAAATTCCTCCAATTCTTTGAGCTTAATCCTTCCCTCATAATAGGCCCTTCCGAAGATTACGGCAAATACGCCCATGTCATTAAGGCGTTTGATGTCATCCACATTTCTGACTCCACCGCTGGCTAATACGCAAATGTCCGGAAATTTATCCTGAATACTTTTGTACAGGTCGAAGGCAGGCCCCTGCATAACACCATCTTTATCAACGTCCGTAGTTTTTACGTATTTCAAGCCTCTGGAATAGAAATAGTCGATGTGTTCAAAAATGTCTATCTCAGTGCTTTTTTGCCAACCTCTAATGGCTATTTTTCCGTTAATGGCATCAGCGCCAAGCGTGATTTTTTCGCGACCATAGGAAATGATCCACGATGAGAAGAGTTCTTTACGGCTCACAGCAATGCTGGCCGCAGTTATGTAGCTGGCACCATATTCATACGCCTTGCTTATATCACCGTCAGTGTGAATACCTCCCGTGAAATCAACTTTCAAATTGGTATGCCCTGCTATAGCCTCCAGAATATGATAATTCACAGGTTGCCCCCTTCTCGCACCATCCAGATCAACCAGGTGAACTACCTCAATACCATGATCTTCAAAATTCTTGGCCAGGTCTACCGGACTTTGATCATACACCTTCTCTTTAGAAAAGTCTCCCTGCTGTAGTTTGATTACTTTTCCGCCATTTATAACAATAGAAGGTATTATCTGGATCATAAGGTTCTGCTTTTTTAGATGTTGGTTTACTCCACAATATTACGTATTCCCGAACATGTTCGGAATAGTCAATTATTAATAAATCTGTAATAAATCCCCTGCGTTTCTTTACAATAGCACTTATATGGTTTCCAAAAGGGGGGAGTTGTTAATATACTGAAAAAAATTAAGGTTTACAAGCGTAACCCTAAGATCCGGCTACCTGCATTTGTAAGTTTTTAGGCTTTTAAGGTGTCTTTTCAGGCAAGATGCTGCATAGCTGACACTATAGATATGAAACCTGGCGAGCTTCTAAAGAAGACTCAGGCATAAGGGTAAGAACCAGATAACTCCCTTCTTTTTCCGAACGAAAATATTGGTTTTGGCCTTCCATTTTTTCAAGTTAATATTACAAAGGGAGCTGCTCTAATGTCTGGGTTATCCCAGTCTGAAATCCTATCAATTAAATTTCCACATATTTGACAGCCCCCAATATATGATGACTTATTTATTGCTGCAGGCATGCCGGTGCCACACCGCAGATTATTCCTATACAACTGCCAACCGGATAATCATCGCAAGTTGTCGGACACACCGGGAGTGGATTACCGTTGCCTTTCCTGCAGTACGTAGTAGATGCTGAAACATTTATATGGGAGAAGTCAATATATGAATAGATCTCCTTTTCTACATCCTCCTCTTCTACTTTTAATAATTCAATTTTTTGAACGCCCTTCAAAGTGCCCATAACCAAATAATAGTATCCATTCCTTTCGGAATACTGAACATTTACGGCATCAACTTCGTCAAACAAATTGAAGAATTTCGTCTGGATGTCCGCTCTCAGATCACTGTTTTCTGTCGTACGGATAAATTCCTTATCCAGAAATGCTGTCACCTCTTCTGACAAACCTTCCGGATATTTTGATGCACGCTCTGTCAACACAAAAGAAAAGGCCGTAAAGGCCACTACGGTTAATAAAATTAGATTTTTCATTCTTTGTTGGTTTTAGTTAATGAAAATTTAAAATAATACCCTACACGGATAATTTACCAGAATATACACATTATTCTTAAACAATTATCGATTAAGTACTATTTATTTAAGAATTACATTCTTTGACGCAATAGAAATATGAAATCCATTATAGCTACTTACCCTTAAACAGATTCGCCAGATAAGTGAGGGACAAAACGGAAGAAGAGAATAATTTATAAGTAGTGTTTGTAAGAAAACTCACAACTTATCGTCATCGGTAACGAAATGCAAAAATCCCTCCCCCTAAGTGTGCCATAAGATCGCTGGGATTACTACAGATGACAATAAGAGTTCGGTTCTATTACTATATAATTTAGAGATCCACAGATCAAATGTGAATTGGGAAAAGCTCATAATCTGTCGACTGCCTCCTGTCTTATTACTTCGACCTACTCCTCCAAAAAAACAACTTCTGTCCTTCTATTCAACCTACGTCCCTCAGGGTTATCTGAGCCGTCAGGGTTTTCATTGGGTGCGATGGGCCTGTCTTCACCATAACCGACTGCCACCAGCCGCTTGGCATTAATGCCCTTGTTGATTAGATGTTGACGTATGGCCTCTGCCCTGCGTTGAGAAAGGTCGTGGTTGTGCTGTGCATCACCTTTACTATCTGTATGACCTGCTATTTCTATGTGAGTAGTAGGGTGACGCCTCAGGTAGCTTTCCAACAGGTTCAGGTCCTGATGTGCTTCCGGTTTGACCTCTGCCCGGTTGAAATCAAAATATATGTGCTCCAGCACTAGTACCGTACCTTTTTTGACCTCCATTGCCAGCGATTCTTTCGACAAAACTTCCAGCTCCTGGTGGCCTATTTTATCCAGTTTTTCCCTCCACTTCATACTCCTTTCCATGGCAATTACAATGGTGTCGGCTTGGTTACCAGAATCATTTACAACATCTTTGTAGCTGGTTTCCAAACCTTCTCTGACTCCTGCCAGCTTCAATTGCTCATCCAGTTTAAATTTGATAGTGAAATGACCATCAGCATCACTCATGGTTACCCAGCGAATGCTGTCGGTATCTTCCCCTTCCGAAGATAATACATGGCCGATGTTCACATGGGAAAGACGCACATGTATAGAATCTGCCAATACTACAATACCCGGGCGCTCGTAGACCGGCTGTTTCTCAACCATGAATATATCATCACAGCAATTGCTGCCAAATACAGAGACTGCACCATCGCGATTAGAGACCAGTGAGCCGTCAATTTCCGGTATCCTCCAGGAAAAATAGGTGTCATCAAAGCCTGAATTGACCCCAATGCCCATATTCACCGGATTTTTCCAGCTTTTCATTCCTCCATATGCTTTGAAAACATCATAACCACCTAGCCCAAAATGATAATCTGAACTGAAGTAAAGCTCTGAGGTCTCGCTATGAAAATAAGGTGTCACTTCGTTGCCTGAGGTATTGATAGCGCTGCCACAGTTGATGGGTGTATCCCATTCTCCTTTATTGTTTTTAACACTATACCAAATGTCCATTCCACCACGACCGCCATGACGGTTAGAAACAAAATACAGCACCTCGGTGACATATCCCTTTCTTTTTATTTCCCCCAACGAAGGCTGTGTACTGGTTGACGAAACATGATTAATTCCATTTTTAAGTTTTTCCGGTTCACTCCACCTGTCTCCATTCTTTTTTGCCATGTACAATGCGCACCTGATCTCATGAGACGGGCTCTCCTGACAGACACTATAAATAAATTCTTTTCCATCGGCTGAAAAACTGCCATTTGCTGCATGGTAAAGCTCGTGATTGAAATGCTCAAACTGCTCAGGTGCCTGCCATTGGGTATTCTCCTGCCTGGCTATATACAGCCTGCTCAGGTGCGGATGCAGCTCAGACCCGTCAGACTTCAGGAGTGTATCGGACTGCATGGAGGTATATAGCAAAGTGTGAGGGTCGATCCAAACGGGGCCAAAATCCGAATATGCGCTGTTAATCTGGTTCGGCATTCGCACGGTAGAGTATTCGTTTGGGTAAGATGCTGCTATCATCTCCTTAGCCAACTGACATGATTTTATGTTAGCATTGGCCATCCGTTTGAGCTCCCTGTAGTCAGCATGTAAAGGCTTTAATCTCAAAAAATCCAGGAATACTTTACGTGCAGCATCATATTTTCCAATTGCCATCAGGCTATTGCCCAGATTAAAGAAGGCTTTATAATGGCTATTTCGTTGTCCCTTTTCTTTCTCGAGCAATTTCAACAGCTTTTCGTAAGCATCCACAGCCTGGTAGTGATCACGTACATGATAGACCGCGTTTCCCAAATGATGCCAGGCTTTGATATTCTTCGGATCGTGTTTTACTACCTGTTGATATAATGGTATGGCTGCATAAAGATCTCCCTTGTTGTAACTTAACTCAGCCTCCTTCATCATATCTGACACCTGCGCCAACACAGGGAAAAAACCGAAAATACTGCTAAGGAATATGAGAACTATTCTTTTCATACTAGAAAATTCTGCAAGGGACTATGTAAGAAGCTGTACTTTTCCTTTTGTTACCCCTGTAAACAAGTGAAATCTCAAAAACTCCCGGTTTTCCGGAAGCGCCTTCCTGTACGGAAGCTATATTTGTTAATCCTGCAATGGAAAGATCATAGCTGGCATGGATCTCCAGGTTTTTAATGCCGGCTCCTGCATAAAAAGTCACGTATTCTTTCCATTGACCGAGTACGCCTATATTAAGCTGTACTTGTTTTTGCGGAGAAACGAGATATTCGGTAACTACTCCGCTGCTGACTTCGGTATTGTTTCGCTGGTTGTTGATCAACCACCGGGGCACCAGTGATACGCGGTCATTAAGTTTGTATCGAACCCATCCCGAAACCACACCCCGGTTCAGTGCACGGGCAGAGGCCGAATCGAGCAGGAAATTCTCTTGTGGCGCTATCAGGTTAAGTGCGGACACGGAAACTGATGTCTGCCATTTTCTGTTGATAAAAAATTTGTAAGACACTCCACCTCCGGCATCATAGTTGGCTGCGTTATCACTGCTAAATGACTCTCCATTAGGGGCTTGAATATCAGGCATGAATCCATCAAACTGGCTTTCAAACAGCAGCTTCTCTATGTTAACTGCACTAAACGCATAGCTGAATACGCCTCCAATCGAGATAAGGTGGCGTCCATGAAAATCCAGAGGATGGTGATAGGCCAGCGAAAGACCCACTTTTTGATGTTGCATCAGGTTGTCTCCTAAATGATCATCCACCGCATAGATCCCTACACCCCAGAAATCTCCTGGCATCAAACCTCTTGAAAACTTCATGTCTCCCGAAATACCAAAGGTGGTGAACTCAGCATTGATGCTATTCCACTGTTGCCGGTAAATGCCTGCCACCCTGTAATCCTGAGCAAAATTTCCGGTAGCTGCCGGGTTGAGGTAAAGGGGAAAGTTAAAGAACTGAGAAAATTTTACTTCCTGCACCTGGCTATGACCTTGTGAAAAGGAAAGTAATACAACTACAACTATGGAAAAGCCTGCTCTCATCTCAATAGTGTTACATTTCTTTTGAAATTGAACTCTTTGCCGTAAGCGCCTAAGGCTTTTACATGGGCCACATAAACTCCCTGCGGTTGCGAGCGTCCATTATAGGTGCCATCCCAGGCAGCATCCACATCTCCTTCCGCACTAAAAACCTCCTGCCCATACCTGTTGTACAATTTGTAGGTATAAAGCTGCTTTATCCCCTGGTGAAGTAGCTTTAGTTGATCGTTTTTGTCATCATTATTAGGACTAAATGCCGTAGGCAGATCGAGGTAAACGTTAAGGTCGAGCATTAGTTGCAGGGTATCGGAACAGCCAATGGTATTCATTACAGCATGTTTCAAAGGATACCGGTCTATTTTATCATAGGTATGAATTGGATCCTTCTCTTCAGTGACATTTCCATCACCGAAATCCCAAAAATAGGATACAATATCCCCTTCCGAAGCATCATACATCTGCACTGGAATAAAAGCCTCTACAAATGGCACTGGAATTTCCACTCCCGCAGTAGGCGCTTGCTTGATCAAAACCTTTTGGGTCAGTGTGTCGCGACATCCCAAAGAAGAAATTGATATCAGGCTTACCGGGAAAACACCCGATTCTTCAAAGAAATAACTGGCATCCGCAGCATCATCTGTTGACCCATCCGGAAAAACCCATGTATAACCTGCTATGGCGCCGTCACCGGGGGTGGTAAGGTTCCTAAAATGCATAGTGGTACGGGCACAAATGGTGTCAAAGTCGAAATTGATCTGGGGCGGAGAGATGATGTCAACATTCCTGGTTACGGATCGTTCACAACCGGAAAAACTGTTGATCACTGTCAAAGTAACAGGGTAAGTCCCTCCTTTATTAAAAGCATGGGTGATCATAGGTATGGGTACCTGTCCCTCTTCAATAGTTCCATCTCCAAAGTCCCAACGATAGTCGGTAATATTCTCCAATGTATCTCTGAACGCCTCGTTAAATGTCAGGTATTCCTTGGCACATACTTTACCAAATTCAAAATCTGGTGTTGCTACTCTGTCCGCAAAGCCTTCGATTGCATCAAAATCAATACACCCATTAATATCCCTTGCGGTAAGAGCCACACGGTAGTTCGTTCTCTCTTGAAAGATGTGATTGATGCTAAAATCAGTATATGTGGTACTGTTTCCCGTCTTTTTGTTAGTAATGCGCCATTCAACGGATTCTATGTCATCCTATGAATCGAAGGTGAATGTCGTTTTCTCTCCCTGGCAAAACCTGTTTGTTGAAGAGACAATCGATACTGTCGGCCTTGCGTTGACCTGTATTTGCTCATTAAAATCGACAATACAATCAGAGGTAGCAAGGGGATTATTATTGTAGATAACCTGGAGCGCGATATGATATTCTCCTGTAGCGGTGTAATTGTGGTACACGTGCTGTACTGAATCGGTCGATCCGTCTCCAAAGTCCCACACATAGCTATTAATATGTGCTCCGTTAGGTCCATTTCCTGAAATCCCCGAGCCGAGACATATAGAATTTTCGGGAAGCACCTCAAATTGATTATCGATAGAAGTGTTATACACAGGCCAGGAGAAAGTGTTTTGACATCCATCAGAATCTTCTATACTCAGGCGTACAAGATAGTCCCGCTCACTTGAAAAATGATGTGCTGGCTCTGCAATTGATGATGTATTGTCGGCTCCTGATCCCGGATCATCAAAATTCCACGCATAGCTGGTGATGGTATTGGTGTGTGCCACTGAAGTATCATGAAACTTAACGATATCTCCCGTTTCGCAATAAGGATCATACTGAAATTGGGCAGCAAGAGGATAAATCACTGCGATCCCATCAGAATAGCTACAGCCAATATCATCTGTTGCTGTTACCACATAGGTATTCGCTTCACTAATGGTGATGTTCTCAGTAGTTTCCCCGGTGTTCCAGTAGTAGCTGATAGCGCCTGTGCCACCTTCCAGAATTTCAGTGGCCAGCAATGAATCCGGGTTGCTACATATCAGGAAAAAGCTCTCGGGTATGATGTTCACCCTGGGGCTTGGGAATATTTCCAGCGTTTCCGTAACGCTATTAGCACAACCATTGGTGTTGATACCGGTAACAACAATATCATATGAACCCGCCACATAATACACATGCCTGTTGGTATAACAGTCTGGGTTTGTTAGTGGATTACAACCGTAAGAAGTACCATCGCCAAAATCGTAAAGAATAGAATCCAGCCTGTTGCATAACTCCGCGTCAGGCAGGGTTACCTGAATTTCAATATTATTATAGGTACAATAGCCCTCAATATTAATGCTATACTGAGGTGGATCGCAAATGGTGATAATTTGAGTGGTTTCGTTTTCGCATGGAGGAGAATCATCGTCTGACACCGTAAGACTAACCTCATAATCTCCGGATGCAGAGTAGGTATGTTTGGGATTTTGCTCTGTTGACTTAGCGCCATCGCCAAAATCCCACAGCCAGTTGGTGATATTATTGGTGTTTGATGAATGAGTAGAGCGATCGGTAAATTCTACGGGGGTTCCAATGCATAGAGGGCTGGCCGTAAAAGCGGCAGCTATCTCTCCTGAAAAAGTAATAACATCCGTGAAAGAACACCCTGTACCATCTGTTACGGTGAGGCTATGAATACCGATTCCCACCTCTAGAGATGTCCCGGTAGAGCCATCACTCCACATGTAGGTATAATTGCCGTCACCTCCCGTTACCGTTGGTGTCAACGTTATTGTTTCATTACATCCCAAATCCTGACTGGCGCCAAGATCAAAACTTGGAGTGGCTCTTACTTCTATGGTGTATGTTTTTGTTGCAATTCCGGGTTGCGGGCACACATTATCACTCACCTGCACCACAAATTGGCGGGTACCAACATCACTCTGAGTTGGAGTCCAGGTGATCTGTCCTGTGGGAGACGTAGAATTATTGTGATCTACATGAAATGTTGCCGAAGGCCCTTCGAGCAATGTTATCGTCAGGTTGTCATTATCAGCGTCTGTAGCATCAAAGGTCACATCCACGAACTCTCCCGCACACACACTTATTTTATCCGAATTAATGCCGTTAAAATCAGACAGCACGGGAAGTGTATTGCTACAATCAATACTGGTAAATTGAATGCCTCTTTTTACCCAACTTATCAACTGGCCATTGCGATATTCCTCCACCTTAAAGTCGGTGATCCCCACCTCCAGCATCGTGGGATTGAAGGTCAGGTCACCACTACTGACATCCAATGTGGCGTCATTGGCAAAAGTCATGAAACTTGAGGCGTCATATCCGCTGGCAAAAACTACTTCGGTTTCAAAGTTGCTCTTAGGCGCAACGAGAGAGTAACGTAGCTCGTCCCCATCGGGATCTACGGCCACGTTATTGAAGGTCTGCTCCTGATTGATACACACCGTAGCCACCGGTGAGCCATCAAAAACAACTGATTGGTTACATGGCGCTACCTTGCTGTTCATGGAAGCCTCTATGAAAAAATCTTCAGCCTCTGGTACTACCAAAGTCGTGATCACTTCGCTTCTTGCGGGACGTTGCCAGAAAAATCGCCAGTCTTCACTGGCACCATAACTGCTGAGGTTGACCGTTCCTTTGTAAACAACCCGCTCTACACCTCTGCGTGAGCCGCCCGAGCAGTCTGTGGTCACAGCATCACAAAAAAGCTTTACTTCGGTTGTGGAGTGTTTATTTACATTAAAACTCAGTGGGCTCTCCGGAACAATAGAAAGGTCAGTAGCATAGTATTTGATAGGATAGTAGCTTTCCAATATGGCCTGCGAACCACACTCGCTATACACCGTTAATGTGATCTCATACCTGCCAGAGCCCAAACACCTGTAACTGATATCACCGCCAATAATGTGCGTAGCGTAAGCCTCCCCAAGGAAAAGGAAACAAATAAACAGGAAAAGCGTCCTTTTGATAATCTTAGTTGCCACCATCAACTACAATTGAGGGCGCAATTAAGGAATAATTAATGATAATTGTAATTTTTTTAGCAAAAAATTTACATTGATAGTGTTTTGGGCCGGGTTTTCATATATTACCCACAATCAATATCTTCAAAGGAGGAGCTCCAACAGCGCGGTAAATCGTCCAGATAATGTGTGGGTTCAATGATAGAGCCATTCTTCTTTTCCAAATGCCATTCAATAGTTACCGGTTGCTTATTCGCTTCTATGTTATAATAAGCACTAAACGGCTCTTCTCCGGTAAATACATATTGAATGAAGTCACCCTTATTTACCACATATTTCATGTCAGTTATTTCACCATCACCGTTGCTCTTCCAGTGTATGTGTAGAGCTGGGGCATTGTTTTCCGGGTTGTCATAAATGGTCCACTGGCCAGATTTCAAATCGTGAGAAGATACTCCTTCCATCCACATAAAGCCCTCAAAATTTCCAGGTTGCGAAATAAACATTTTCCACGCCTGATCCGCTGTATCTGCCTCCACCGCATGAATTTCTGCCTGATAGGTTTCGCTATTTGTATTATATTCATAAGACCAGACCCATTCTCCGTTTGTATATTCTGCTTTTTTCCCATCTGAAGCCAGAAAAGCATTTACCGGAATTGCCAGATCCATAGTCAGAATATTTTTCCAGGAGGCAACATGGGTACCAGCCCTGTGCGCATGACCTAATGAGTAAGTTCGTCCATCTGCAGCCGAAAAGGTCTCAAAGTTCATCATCACAGTAGTGCCCGCTGGCAACTCAGGAGCCGGCCCTGATTCGGGGTCATCATCCGAACACGAAAAGATTCCAAAAGCAGCCAACACGACAATGATTCTACATGAAATACTTTTCATCCATCATTTTTTGGTTCTTTAACACCTGGGCCCTTATCTTGTTTATCTCAAAAACCTGAACATCAGGTGAATGAAACTATTCTCCTTTAAATGGTTGATTTCTCCCGTTTTTGGGTGTGATGCTTTTGTTTTTATATATTTGGCGAATATTTTTAAACAATGGATATAAAAAACAACACCTATCAGGTACAGGGTCTGGATCTGGTTAAGGTTGTCAAAGAGTTTGACAGCCCCTTGTATGTTTATGACGCTGATAAAATTGTAAGCCAGCTTCAGAAATTGAAGAATGCTTTCAGCAATCAGAAGATACGGGTGAAGTATGCCGTAAAAGCGTTGTCTAACATATCCATTCTCAAATTACTAAAAAAACACGGTGCCGGTGTTGACGTGGTTTCTGTCCAGGAAGCCAAGTTGGCCTTAAAAGCCGGATTTGAACCTGGTGATATCCTGTTTACACCTAATTGTGTCTCTTTTGAAGAGATACAACAAGGAGTGGATATGGGGCTGATGATCAATATTGACAATATTTCGATACTTGAACAATTCGGTCATAAGTACAGAAACTCTGTCCCCTGCTGTGTGCGATTGAACCCACACATCATGGCCGGTGGGAATACCAAGATCTCTACTGGTCACGTGGATTCAAAATTCGGCATCTCTATCTACCAGCTACCGCACTTGCTTAGAGTTATCAAGACCACCAACATTGATGTCATAGGTTTGCACATGCATACAGGTTCAGACATACTCGATGCAGATGTTTTCCTCAAAGTGGCTGAGATCTTGTATGGAGTGGCCCGTGAGTTTCCTAATCTTGAATTTGTTGATTTCGGAAGTGGTTTTAAAGTGGGTTACAAGGAAAACGATATTACTACCAATGTTTATGACCTTGGAGTGAAATTGGGTAAATCCTTCGATGATTTTTGTGAAACCTATGGCCGAAAATTAGAAATGTGGTTTGAGCCCGGCAAATATTTGGTGAGCGAATCCGGCTATTTCCTTGTTCGAGCCAACGTGATCAAAACTACTCCCGCTACAGTTTTTGTGGGTGTAGATTCCGGCATGAATCATCTTCTGCGGCCAATGATGTATGATGCCTATCACGAGATCATTAATATTTCCAATCCAAAAGGCATTCAGCGAGTTTATAGCATTGTAGGCTATATCTGCGAAACAGATACTTTCGGCTGGGACCGAAAGCTGAACGAAGTTCGGGAAGGCGATATTCTGGCGATAAAGAATGCGGGTGCCTATGGCTTTAGCATGTCTTCCAATTATAACTCCAGGTACAGGCCTGCCGAAGTACTGATCTATGAGGGCAAAGCACACCTGATCCGCGAACGGGAAACGATGGAGGATATTCTGAGAAATCAGGTGGAGATTGATCTATAATTGGAAGTAGGCAACAGGCAGAAGCAGTGGACAAATTAAGCGTCAGACGGTCTGGAACCGTTCAGACGCTTAACATAATCCGAAAACATACACCCCCACTAAAAAGGCAGTTTATTCACGTCCACATTACCCCCGCTGATGATTATGCCCACATTTTTGCCCTGAAAGCGATCTTTATTCTTCAAAAGAGCAGCAAATGGTACTGCTGATGAGGACTCAATGATAATTTTCATTCGCTCCCAGATCATTTGCATACCAGCAATGATCTCTTTGTCTTCTGCAAGGACAATATCCCCCACGTACTTTTTTATGATCTCAAAAGGCTTTTTGCCGAGAGAGGTTCTCAGCCCATCTGCTATTGTAGTCGGGTTAGTCTGAGGTATCAGTTCCCCTGATTTAAATGAGCGGTAAGCATCGTCAGCCCCCGCAGGCTCGCAGCCTATAACGCTGGTGGTTGGGGACAAGTAATGTGCCGCCAGTGACGTGCCGCTCAATAATCCACCACCTCCAACAGGAGCTAGCAAATAGTCAAAGATCACGTCAGTATCTTCAATAAGCTCTTTAGCAGCCGTGGCCTGTCCTTCAATGATACGATAGTCGTCATAAGGATGGATCAGAATAGCGCCTGTTTCTTCGATCACCCGTTGTAAAGTATCTTCCCTGGCCTGTAATGTCGGTTCGCATTCAATTAATTCTGCGCCATACCCCAAAACAGCGGCTTTCTTTACTTCAGCGGAATTAGAAGGCATCACAATAAAAGCTGGAATACCATTTTCCCGGGCCGCCAGGGCCACCGCCTGCGCATGGTTGCCGGAAGAGTGGGTGGCTACACCTTTACTACGCTCAGCAGCGCTCAGCGATAAAACGGCATTCATACCTCCTCTGGCTTTAAATGCGCCTATCTTCTGAAAATTCTCACATTTAAAATAGAGGTTTGCTCCTGCAACGGCGTTTAGGCTCTTACAAGAAAAAACCGGTGTCCGGTGAATGAAAGGGCTTACTCTTTCATGGGCTTCGGAAATGGAGCTGAGATCAGGAATAGCAGACATGCAGCGAAAATAGTCGTAATTTTTAACACTTCCGAGCTTTTCCAGCCTCTTCAGGGAAAACGCCTATACACTATCCGAGCATGACGAGGATCAGTACAGCTATGGCAATCCCAAGAAATAACAAACCCACCTGTGATGTCTTCTTCATAACCTTCACTGTTTTTCAAAACAAAGGTCGTAACAGATCTTTTCAGGTAAAAGTGAAATGGAGTGAACGGTGGTAAAACCGAACTGAAACGGCAAAATTGCCGACTGAAGCCGGGCAAGCAAGTTCCCCACCACCCGGAAACCTTCTTTGAAGCAGGATTTTGGCGCGGAACGTAAATACTCTAGTGTGCCTTCAGCCAGTTTTCTCCTATGCCCGCCTCAACCTCCATGGGCACCTCCAGGTCTACCGCAGACTTCATCAGTCTTATCACGTTCTCCCTAACCAGATCAGCCTCCTCTTTCGGAACGTCAAAAACCAATTCGTCATGTACCTGCATGATCATTCGGGCCCCCAGCTTTTGCTCTTCAAGCCATTGATGGATGTTCACCATGGCAATTTTAATGATATCAGCAGCGCTGCCCTGAATAGGCGCATTGATAGCATTACGTTCAGCATACCCCCGCATGGTGGCATTTCTCGAGTTGATGTCTCTAAGGTATCGTCTCCTTCCGAGAATTGTTTCTACATATTCATTTTCCTTAGCCTTATTGATGGAATCATCCATGTATCGCTTGATCGCGGGAAATTCCTTGAAGTATGCTTTTATAATATCGCTGGCTTCAGAGCGGGCAATGTTAAGGTTCTGTGCCAGGCCAAAAGCTGAAATCCCGTAGATGATACCGAAGTTCACCTCTTTGGCTTTCCTTCTCATATTAGCGTCTACTTCATCGACCTGTACATTAAATACCTTGGCGGCTGTGGTAGCGTGAATATCACGTCCACTTCTGAAGGCCTCGATCATATCCTTATCCTGAGCAAAGGAGGCCGCTATACGCAGTTCGATCTGCGAGTAGTCAGCAGAAAGCAACACATGGTTTTCATCTCTCGGAACGAATGCCTTCCTTATTTCCCTGCCCTTTTCTGTCCGTATCGGGATATTCTGCAGGTTAGGATTATTAGAGCTCAATCGGCCGGTTGCTGCAACAGCTTGACCATAGTCGGTATGTACCCTGCCATCTCTCCGGCTGATCATCTTAGGAAGCGCATCAACATAAGTAGATTTGAGCTTCTGGTATTCTCTGAACTCAAGGATCTTACGCGCTATCTCATGTTCGGCAGCAAGGCGGCTCAATATTTCCTCACCGGTAGCATACTGCCCCGACTTCGTCTTTTTAGGCTTTTCGATCAGCTTCAACCGATCAAAAAGTATCTCTCCCAACTGTTTTGGCGATGCAATATTAAACTCGCATTTAGCCATGGCAAATATCTCTTCCTGTGCTTTTAGACACGCTTCCTGAAGCTCCCCGGACATTTGTTCCAGCGCATTTTGGTCTATCCGTACCCCTTCGTGCTCCATGCTTGCCAGCACATAAACGAGCGGGTGCTCTACTTTATCCAAAAGTTTATTCAGGCCCTCTTCATTGATCTTTTTAGAAAGTACGTGCTTAAGCTGCAATGCCATGTCTGCGTCCTCTCCCGCATACTCAACTATGCTCGCAGGACTAATGTCTCGCATGTTTTTCTGCCTTCTTCCCTGCGGCCCGAGCACTGCCGTAATAGGCACAGTCATATAATTAAGATATTGCTCAGCCATCATATCGAGGCTGTGCTTTGTTTCCGGCTCGATGATGTAGTGCGCTAACATAGTGTCAAAAAGCCGTCCCTGAACACAAATGCCATATTTCCTTAGTGCCAGAATATCGTATTTCAGGTTTTGCCCTACTTTTTTGATATCTTTATTTTCCAGAACATGTTTAAATTCCTGTAAAACACTGGCTGCCTCATCAAAGTCTTCGGGAATAGCAACATAGTGCGCTTCTCCTTTGATGTACGAAAAAGCAATTCCTACTATTTCTGCCTCTACAGCATCAATATTAGTGGTTTCGGTATCAAAGCATATCTCCTCCTGTAGCTCCAGGAATTCGATCAGCGCTTTCCTTTTTTCAGGTGTATCTATGAGGTGATAATCATGGTCAACGGTTTTTATAGTATCCTTTTCTATTATTACGGTCTCAGAAACCTCGATAGCTGCTTTGCTTTCCTCACTGAACATTGATAGCTGGCCGGTAGTGGACGCTACTTTTTTACCTGAGGCCTCCTCACCGAAGATACGTTTAATGACCGTTCTGAATTCCAGCTCCTCACAAATCGTGCGCACCTTTACCTCATCAGGTCCTTCGTACAGGAGCGCCCTTTCGTCAAACTCTATAGGCACATCGGTGTGAATAGTGGCCAGCCTTTTAGAAAGAATACCCTGATCTCCGTAGGTTTCAACATTTTCTCTAAGCTTTCCTTTAAGCTGGTCTGCATTCTTTACCAGTTCCTCTACAGAACCAAAGTCTCTGATGAGCTTTGAAGCCGTTTTAGGCCCTACTCCAGGAATACCGGGAATGTTATCAGAAGCATCGCCCTGAAGCCCCAGCATGTCGGTTACCTGGTGTACATTTTCTATGTCCCATTTCTCACAAACCTCCTTTGGCCCCAGTATATCAACAGCATTGCCCATGTAAGCGGGTTTGTACAGGTATACATGCTCTTCAACCAACTGTCCGAAATCTTTATCGGGGGTCATCATATACACCTCAAACCCACTTTTGGATGCTTGTTTAGCGAGTGTGCCAATAATATCATCAGCTTCATATCCATCACACTCGATCACGGGAATATTAAAAGCTCTGACGATGTCTTTTACCACCGGGATCCCCGTCTTGATGTCCTCAGGAGTCTCTTGCCGCGTAGCCTTATAAGCTTCAAATTCCTCGTGTCTAAAAGTAGGAGCAGAAGTATCAAAAGCCACCGCAATATGGGTGGGTTTCTGTTTTTGAAGCACTTCAAGCAGGGTGTTTAAAAAACCGAACATAACCCCTGTGTTTACGCCTTTTGAGCTTATTCGGGGACTTTTACTAAAAGCAAAGTGTGCACGGTAAATGAGCGCATATGCGTCAAGAAGAAACAGTTTTTTTTCGGGCTTACTCATAACCGGTAAAGTTAATTAATTGCAGTTACCTATAACAAGTTTAGACGTAATTAGTCCGTAATTAGTGTTTGTAAGAAAACTCTAAGTGGCTTTAAGAAAAGGTTCCCGCCAAAGGGCCATAGCCGTTAACTTAAGAGAATAACGAGCCCCCAGAGGGGGTAAATCTTTGTAGCCCGGGGTGAAGCCCCGGGTTTAAACGAGAAGTTGAGTGTGCCATAGGAAGGCCCAACCATGGAACACAGGCTTCCTTGGCACACATGGCAGGAATGAGTTCGAAGCATTTACCTTAGTAAGCATGGATGCGCCAAAATAGCCTTCTCATCTTCCCAAGCTTGAATGTGGCGCATAAAAAAATCTAATCCTATCCCGGGGCTTCACCCCGGGCTACCAATATTGCATCCCTACCGGGATGCTTAAGTTAACGGCTATGGCCAAAGGGCGGGACGAAGTCCCAAAAAGCGGAGCGTACTGAGGTACGAGAGCATTTTTGGGACAAGCGTAACGCAGACATTGGCGTTTTCTTAGAGACACTAATTAAACTGGGCTTTAGTGCTGTTGAAAACCGGCTAACCAAAAAAAATGTGACTTTTTTACGACCGGTGATTATGGAATCATAAGATCTTCAGCATCATGTCAGAAACAAATAATCAAAACTATGAAAAAGATACTCTATTTTCTCTTCATTATGCCTGTAGCCATTGCTTGTAATAAATCTACTGAGGGTGATATAGCCGCTGACAGCTATGATATAGAAATGATGGAATCTGTTCCCGAAAAAATTTATGCTGCTGGTGCAGCGAAAGATGTCCGATTTGCAAGCAACCCTCAACAGATAGAGCGAAAGGTGATCAAAACGGCTAATCTGAATATACAGGTAGCCAACCTGGATTCAGCGAAAACCAACATTGATCGTATTGTGCGGGAATATAATGCGTATGTAAGCGCTGACAATCGCGATAATAATAATTACCGGTTTACATTGAATATGACGATCAGGGTACAACAGGATCAGATGGAAAAAATGGTCCAGAAAATAGAGGAACAAGCTTCTTATGTCCACTATAACAATATCAACGCACAAGATGTAACTGAAGAATTTGTCGACCTCAACATCCGGTTGAAGAATAAAAAGGCAGTGGAAGAGCAATATGTGAAGCTACTACAAAGGGCTAATAAGGTGGAAGACATCTTAAAGATCGAAAATGAACTTCGCGTAATCAGGGAAGAAATTGAGGCTAAGGAAGGGCGACTGAAATATTTGGAAAGCCAGGTGACCATGTCTACTATTCATTTGACCGCTTATCAGGATGTATATCATGTGGAAAGGGCTCCAGCAAAAAGCTTTTTGCTTAAAATAGGAGATGGACTGAGCGGCGGATGGGACCTGCTAAAAAATATTGTAGTGGGGCTTGCTTACATATGGCCGATATGGATAGTTGGCGGGTTGTTGACATTTATGGCAGTAAAGAGGATCAGGAGGTACAGAATGAAAAGGACTAAAGTTGTTTAAGCCCGTCTTAGCCTTCGCTCGAAGCTGCTGGCTTTTTCCTTTTCCAACACGTGTACTTGCTTATATGCGCCTACAAAATGATAAGCCAGTACCAGGGAGTTCAGGAAAAATATCATTAAATATCCCAAATTAAGGAACACAAGGTTGATCTTAACAACAAGCGCATAGGCCGTAAGCTCATAAGCAAAAAGGCCTATGCCTATTATTATACTTGCAGCGCTAAACCATGCTTCAAACTGCTTTTCATAAATAGCACGACTAATGACAACCACAGCATAAAGCAAATTAACTGCTATGAAAAACTGGTACGCAGGCAGCAGTTGGGTAAAAAATACAGGAGGCAAGATAACCGTAAGAGAAATAATACAGTAATTGATAGTGATCAGGATGTATTTGTACAGGGCTTTCATCCCATTAGGGAAAACACTACTGATAAATAGCATTCCCCAGAGCATGCTCAGGTAAAGAGATATATACTCTACGCGCACCGCCAGCCCCCAGCTCGTACTCTCAAAAAAAGATGTAACGAGATAAATGTTTGAAAACAGAGACCTGATACCCCAAAACAGGCATAAGGCCCCAAAATACATGGTAGCTCTTTGTCCTTTTCTTATCAGAAAGAATACCAGGAAAAATGCCCCCAGGATCAACAGCCCGCCAACCAGCAACATATTGGCAACTACTGCCGTTTCCCGGTCTTTGCTGATGGCCTCCGGTGTACCCAGCTTCAGACTCTTGTGCACGCCTCCTCGAGCATGATGAAAGTTTGACACCTGTAAAATGATCTCAATGGTCTCTCCCGAAGCTTCAAATGTTTTTATCACAGGCTCCCACTGTGGTTTTGCCAGGGAGGCTTCTGTACCCACATTACCATTTGATGAAAGGATAACTCCATTTATCCACAGCTTATAATTTGTATATACATTAGGAATGGAAAGGCTCAAAAGCTGTCGCTCTGAATCATTCCTTAATAGCAACAAACGATAAGTGGCATATCCTTCAGGGGCAAGCTCTTGTAGTCCGGCATATTTATTATTCCAAACTTCTGGTACAGCGAAATAATGAGGATCGGGGTCTGCAAAGGCTTTGAAATCATCCGGGGCAAGAAGTTGCTTCCAGTAAAATTCCCATTCGCCATCTAAACTGACTAAACCTGCCTGATTGAAATCAACCAATGATATATCCAGCTTTCCTTTGCGGGCTGGCATAGTTTGCTCTGCCTCTGCCATATTGGTGAAGAAAAGGACAAGGAAAAAGCCGGCTGCTAACCTTGTGATGAATGGTACGGGGGGACACATTTCACAAAAATTTCAGTTAACCACCGCGCAAGCTAATACAAGTTGTGGTTTTATCCTACTCAAAAACACGATAAATGGTACATGAACTAACTCCCTCTAATCCAGCACCTTTTGAGAAATGTGAGAGATTTGTCATTGTTTATTTCTGTCGGGCATAGGCAATATAATCCGTCACGGGCGGTTCTATGCCTTCTTCCTTCAGCAAGGAAGCTATTTGCCCCCGATGGTAGGAGCTATGGTTGATCACCTGATTGATAATTTCTCTTATCGTATTTTCGAATTTCCTGCCATTTGAGTTTTTATAAAAGACCATCTCCTCGAAAGTCTCAAATTTATGGGTGTCGAGGTAGTTAAGCCAGTTGCTGGAGCTCTCTTCCGTCATGCTCCTCAACTCTCTAAGTTTATATTGTTCCCATATGGGAAAAGGGGAGGTGGGAATATCCTTGATCCTGTTGAGCCAAACGATCTGCGCTGACAGCAAATGACTAAAAAGAAGCAGGAGCTTTTCATTTTTAAAATCACTTTGTTCCAGTGTGATCAAAACCCTTTGGTTAGCCCAGTCATTGTATTGAAACAAGTCACGAAAATGTTTTTTCATCGGTCGGTGGTTATATTGGAATGATGCCTTTAAAAATATAAATTGGATTGTTTTTAATTCCCGTACTAAAATATGAAAAATCCGATTCTTTTTGCAGCCATAGCTTTTTTGTTGTTATCATGTGTAAAGCAGGAAAAAGAGCCTGCAGAGGGTGCCATTGATTCTCTGGCTTACGTGGAACCCTACCTGGGGTTGTCTTTTACGCAGTCCAAGAGAGATTCTCTCAGAGAAGGACTGCGAGAGACAGTAAGCGATATTCGAAAAATACATGCCTACTCGCTGGAAAACAGTACTCCTCCGGCTATCAGCTTTAATCCTATTCCTGTGGGGTTTCAGATCAATCAACTGCAGCTCCCCATAAACTGGCGGCTCCCTTCGGATGTAAAATTTCCTGTCAATGAGAATGAGCTTGCGTTTTATACCGTTGCTGAACTTTCCGTGTTGATAAGAACCGGTCAGATCTCTTCGGAGGACTTAACCCTATTCTTTCTCGGCAGATTAAAACAGTACGGTGATACATTGCAGTGTGTTGTTACTTTAACCGAAGAGCTTGCCCTTGAGCAGGCTAAACGTGCCGATGCTGAATTGGCCAATGGCAAATACCGTGGGCCCCTGCATGGAATACCTTATGGAATAAAGGACTTGCTGGCCGTTGAAGGTTATAATACCACCTGGGGGGCTACACCTTATAAAAACCAACAGATCGATGGAACCGCTGCGGTCGTTAAAAAGCTGGAGGAAGAAGGAGCCGTATTAGTTGCAAAACTTACGTTGGGAGCCCTTGCCATGGGCGACATCTGGTATGGAGGAGTGACAAAAAATCCGTGGGACCTGAAGCAGGGCTCCAGTGGCTCTTCGGCTGGTTCCGCTGCCGCGACCGCTGCCGGATTGGTACCTTTTGCCATAGGTTCTGAAACATGGGGCTCTATTATTTCCCCCTCAACGAGATGTGGGACGACCGGTCTCAGGCCAACCTTCGGCAGGGTAAGCCGCACCGGGGCCATGGCGCTAAGCTGGACAATGGATAAGCTTGGCCCTATCTGCCGCTCAGCCAAAGATTGCGCACTTGTATTCGAGGTAATCAGAGGCAGTGATGGTATTGATCAATCAGTGATAGATGCAGCTTTTAATTTTAATGCCGCTACACCTGCGCATCAGCTAAAGGTAGGATATCTGAAAACGCTCTTTGAGCAGCAATACCCCAACAGCGCCAATGACAGCATTTCACTGGCTGTCTTTCGGGATATGGGTCTGCAGCTACATGAAGTTGAACTACCAGAAGACATCCCTGTTAATGCGCTTAGTATTATCCTTGCTGCCGAGGCCGCAGCCGCCTTTGACGAACTGACCCGTTCAGGCCGCGACAGCCTGCTGGTGAACCAGAAAAAGAGTGCCTGGCCCAACTATTTCCGCACAGCCCGGTTCATTTCAGCGGTAGATTATATCAACGCAAACAGAATCCGGTACGAACTGATACAAAAAATGAATGAAGTTTTAAAAGAATATGATGCCATCATCGCCCCAAGTTTTGGCGGAAATCAGCTTCTCATGACAAATCTGACGGGCCACCCGTGCGTTGTTTTCCCGAATGGGTTCAATGCAGAGGGAAAGCCGGCAAGTATATCCATTATCGGAAATCTTTTTGATGAAGCGAAGCTCTTGCAGTTGGCAGAAGCCTACCAGGCAGCTACCGGGGTAGATGAAATGCACCCGGAGATGTTTAAGTAAAAATTTGCGGACGCAGGCAGTACTCCTCAATAAAAATGAGCCCCCGTTCGAAAGGTTAACTAATGTGAGTTCGGTCATTCTGCCTGTCCCGAACTTGCTTAACTTGCCTCGGGAAAGCACGAAGAATCTTACTAAGTTCAAGGATGGCTGAGGAGATTTCTCGAGGGCCATAGCCGTTAACTTATAAGTATTCCCTTTGAGTTTATCACCTCACCCCTGAACAGGCTGAAGTATAAGCACAGTAGAACCGCCCTCTCCTCCGAGGAGAGGGAATTGCAGACTGCAGTAAAAGCACAGGCTTTTGATGGGTGAGGTGTGAAATTCGGGGCAACGGGAAAGCTATCGAATAAGGCAATGCCGAAGGGTTATTTGAGCTACAGCGTCTGTGTTTCCTATTATTGAAGCATAGCGTCAGGCTCTACTGCCATAGGGTTGTCAGTGGCGTAGTTTTAATTGCAGTCAGCAACTAAAACAACTCAACCAAATGGATAAACTGGACCTTACCAAAAGATACAAAAGCTATTATACGGCTAAAGCCAAGCCTGAAATTACAGAGATCGAGCCCGCCAAATTTCTTTCTATACAAGGAGTAGGCGACCCTTCGGGAAGTGATTTTGCTGACAATGTTCAAGCGCTTTATGCCACTGCTTATGCTATAAAATTTGTTTGTAAAGCTCTGAATAAAGATTTTGTCGTGTCCAAATTGGAGGGATTATGGTGGTTTGATGAACAGAAGTATAAAGGCTACACCATGGAAGAAGCGCCCGTGAAGATACCAAGGAGCGAGTGGGGATACAGGCTCCTGATCAGAATGCCTGAATATGTTACTGAACAAATAGTGCAGGAAGCTATTGCTTCGACCGTTGAGAAAAAAGAATTACCACTTGCCCGGGAAATCGAATTGTACCCTATGACGGAAGGAAAGGTAGTGCAGATGCTGCATGTGGGCCCTTTCAACAAGGAAACCGAGACGCTACTACAGATGAACGAATTCATACAGGAAAATAATTTCGACAGGAATGGCCTCCACCATGAAATTTACCTGTCTGATTTCAGAAAAACTGCGCCTGAAAAGTTAAAAACGATTTTAAGGGAGCCGGTAAAGTAATAAATAGTAACGGTAGAGTTACTTTTAAAACTCTGCCGTCAACTAAACTCAGACATTACAAATTCATGGCCTTTAAACAAAAGGATTATTTCCAAAATTGTGGCCGGTATCAATAAGGCAAAGGCTACCGGGGTTAGAATTACACTAATAAAGCAAACCCCTAAAACAATCTCGATTCCCCCGGCATATCCTGATATTGTACCCATACTATCTCTAAGCTTTAGAAGCGCCACACCAAAGGATAAACTCGCAAAACCGGCAATCAGCGATTGGGCGCTACCAATAATAATCGTCAGGTGTTCATCCCCCTCCAAAAATATTTTAAATATGTCTATTATTCCGATTATGACCATTGCACAGATCATAATATAAGAGATAATCTTAAGGAAGTAGTTTTCAAAAATTTTTCCCAAAGCAACAAAACCCAGCATGTAAAGACAGAATGAAATAAGCACCCAAAATTTTACGACCATATAAACAACCTTTCCTGAAAATGTCAGTGAAATGCTTGAATATAGCCAATAATCAAAGAAGCCCTCGCCAATGAGCATGATAAAATACGCCAATCCCGCTATCCAGGAAGTCTGCGTGGCCATCAACAGCTTTTCATTATTTACTTTCCCAATAAGAAAAAACGTATGCAAGGGGTTGCCCATCGGTGCCTTCTTATGCGAGTGCGCGATTAGCTGTTGATAGTCATACCCTAATGTTTTCAGCAACAGCCGAATAGTAGACGTTCGGGGCAGCACCTGCCCCGACTCAATGCGCTGAATTGTGCGCACACCAACATGGCTCATCTCAGCTAATTCGTTCTGGGTCAGATTTCTATTCTTTCGTAACTGAGATATTTTCTCACCAAGTTCGGGCTGCTTCATTTGCTATTGGTTGAACAATTCATTTAAACTAATTAAAATAAATGAATACCCTTCCTTACCGTCCTTCCTCGTTTGATATATATTATCATCAAAAGAAACATCACAATCCAACCTATACCAATTAAACTCAACATTTGAGTTGTTAGAAAAGTAAACATTAGTGTATCTACATTTCCCGTTTTCCAAAACACCCACTGGCTTGCCAGCTTACTAGCCAAAAGTGGATTGCCGGTTTCCAAAATGATTATTCCATCGCCAGTTAAGGGGTCTAAACGTGCAGCAGTGTTTATAGCGGGTTCATTTTTGCCATCATGCCCTATTATGTAAGTGCCTTTGTTGTTACTTGCAAATAGCATAGTACCCAGTCCCCAGATTTCGACTCCCATATAAATGCCGTGTGCTTCTCTCATCTTTTCCACCGTTTCTGGTTTAAGTACCCTCCGGCCAATTGGTTCACTATTTATACCAACCACATGTGCCTGTAAAAACAACTCCAGATCGGATAACGAAGTATACAACGAGCTGGCGGCTAATGATGTAAAACGATAGTGTTCTGCTTCTGTAGAATCTACATCGTAAAAAGCCGCTAGCTGTAACCCTGAAGAATCATTCCATTGATAGGTAGAATGTGTCATGCCTAATGGCTCGAAAACTTTGTTTGTCATGAAAGACGAAAAGGATTGCCCCGTAACTTCTTCTATCAAAAGTTGAAGTAAAGTATATCCGCCCCCAGAGTACTGCCACTTACTTCCCGGCTCATATCCAACTCGTACAGCTCCTCCAGTGCCACGAGAAGCGTCTGAGGCCTTTGTTAACGAAGATTCCAAAGCCTGAGCAGGTCTGCCCTGTGGAAAGCCAGCATACCCCAACCCATCTGTAAGCCCGGCCGTATGACTTAGCAGCCTGCGTACTGTCACGCCATCATTGTCGAAGTCACCAGGAGGAAGTTGCCAGCGGGTGAGGTACTTCGATACAGGCGTATCCAGTGCCAGTTTGCCTTCTTCTACGAGCTTCATAACACCCCAGGCGGATACCCATTTGCTGAGCGATGCCACCTGAAATACTGTATTTCGATCTACCGGTTCGCCAATTGAGTAAAAATATTCGTCATGGACAAAACCGTTTTCAATTAAAGCCATAGTTACATTTCCAATAGAGCCACGGCTGATCTCTTCCTTAGCCGCTTTCATGAAATCTTGCGGAGAACGACTTTCTGTTAAGGGAGCGTGCCACCAACCCTCCACCGTTCCGCAAAAGATAAGTAGGGTCCAGCAAAGAGCTAAGGATAATGTAAGTAAAATGACTTTTAGTATTCGCATTTGTTTTTTAGAAGCAATGCTAGTTTTTGATTCGGATCAAATCAAAAAAACCGGTCGCCACTCGTCCGCCATTTATGCGCCATTCGCATTTGAAGGAGATAAAATGATTTTTTTTAAAAATTTTTGGCAGATTTCCGGCAGCATAACTGACTGCAAAACTTCCCGATTTTATTTAAGTTTATGATACTGAACCATCAACACAGGAAATGCAACATAAAAAAGCCCTGCTCATCATCGACATGCAGAAAGGTTCTTTTACACCTGTCACACCACGTTATGATACAGCCGGTGTTGTTAAAAGAATAAACTTGCTGGCACAATTATTTCGAAAAAACGACCTGCCCGTTATTTTTGTCCAGCATGATGGGACTAAAGGGGGTGCATTTATTCCAAATACTACCGAGTGGGAGCTGCTTGCAGAATTAGATGTGAAAGCCAACGACATCATTGTGAGCAAAGAAGCTAATGATGCCTTTTATCGAACAAATCTTGAAAAGCTGCTCCATGAATTGGAGGTGAACCACCTTGTGGTAACGGGTTGTGCAACAGACTTTTGTGTGGAGTCCACAATACAGTCTGCGCTAACCAAAAATTTTGATATCACCGTAGTCAGCAACGGGCATACCACTGGCGAAAGACCAAGTTTGAGTGCCGAAAAGGTGATCCAACATTATAATTGGATTTGGAAAAATATGATCCCAACAGAAGGGAAAATAGTAGTTGTGGATTTTGACGAGATAGAAGTATAGCATCCTGGTTTGTATTTCATTAGTCGATGAAATCGGCAAAATCTCAAAGTTCCATTAAATCCTAATTCCGGCCAAACAAGCTTTTGATCGGAATGAATAGATACGCCTTTAAGTTCGTTGGGAGCTGGATGTTCAAAAATAAGGAATAAATGGATTACAATTATTGTTATAAATGTGGATAACTAATGTGGATATCGGTTGAATATTGTTGATAAGGTTTATTTACTTTGTTACCAAGTCGACCGGGCAAGTTCCGCTTTAACTTGTCGGGCCGCAAAGAATCCTCGGTTTATGAACCGGGGTTTTTAATTTTGTAACCAGTCAATTTCTGACGATTCCTAACTCATCATTTTTAGAGGCTTCTTTAAGTAGAATAGGCTCAATTCTATTAAATAAATGCTCTACTCCACATTTTTTTTAAACTTCCTTTAGGAAACTCATGCCGATAAAGACAGTGAGAATATTGATTACCTTAGCCGTATCAAAAATAATCAGTATTTGGCTACAAAAATCTCGCAAAATATTTATCCTCTCTGTTTTCCCAATATTCCGATATTCGGTAAGCTTATTTATCCTTATAAGTTCTGAGGCATGAATTTCTGTTCTTTGATTCAATCCATATGTGTTTTTCAAAGACTTTCTAAATTTTTTTAAACGAACAAGATTTTCCTTCCAATCATCCTCAGAAATGATTAAGCCTGAAAGAATATAATGCAGAGAACTATAGGCGTCTATACCCGGGTCTCCACTTTCATCAACATACATCAAATGCATTCTTAGTTTTTCTTATTCCACTAACCTATACACCGGGTACTGTAAATGAGCATTTTCATAATAAGGAGAGCGCTTAAAAATAAAATCCAGTTGGGCATACCAGCTCTCAGAAAACTCTTTATTCTCCTTTTTCTTTGCTTCAAAAGCCTGTTTGAGCTCGGGGTCGTTTTGTAACAGGTCCCAGGCAGCCTCTTCAAAGACATATGGTGAAAAGTGTTCTTTTTGCTGTAAAATAGTATCAAAGAAATTCCAGTTGAAGAAAGAATCCGTGGCCTCCGGCTCAAGTGTTTCCACAAGATACCGGCCACCCGGCTGATCGATGTGAAAAATGTAATCTCCCTTACTGAAAGACATTGTTTTTGTCTCCTTGCTCACCTCGGTACTATTATGAGGATAATGCCCTTCATAGGCAGAAGAGGAAGTATTATACTTTTCAATACGGTATGCTTCTACATTTATTGTCGTATCTCTGCTCAGCAGCGTATATTTCAACCCATTCCATTTTAGCCTGTCGATCACCGCATGCCATCCCTGGGGCACAACATAGCCAACAGGTAAGGTCACTTCCCGGGCAGGTACATAGGTGTTGTAATACGGGATAGTTTTGCTAAACGGTTTATTCCGGTCATAATACAGGCGCTGTTGGCCAGTGACCTTGCTTTCAACCATCGCACCTTCATACCCTTTGAAAGGAATTTCCTTATGCTGTCCGCGGTCAAGCTTCCAGGCTATGGGGTGCCTCTCGCCTGGCTTCATCTTATTGGCCTTGCGTATTCTTTGTATCTCTTTACCTTCCTTTCCGGCTATGTCAATTACAGCCTCCAGAAAATCATAGGTGGCCATTACCCGCACATTAAATGGCTTGAGCATGTGTGTTTCGATCATAAAGCCGAGGGTATTGAACAAAGCCGTGTAGCCTGTAGAGTACGTGGGGTGATCCATAAATTGTGTAATGCCCTCTGCATCAGGTGTATTGTTGAATACATTTACATAAGGCGTAATTTCACTTCCTTTCTTCTTGATCAGCGCTTCAAGCTTTGGTGTAAACTGGTTATCAATGTATCGGCCCATTTCGCTGTTAAGTTTATTGTGTTGTGTAGCCAGATGTGTAATGCTGTATTGATAATCCGCGCCATTGCTCACATGGGTATCAATAAAAATATCAGGTTGTGTTAAGTGAAATATTTCATAAAAAGAACGGGTGTTCTTAGCGTCCGCTTTGATGAAGTCTCTGTTCAGGTCATAGTTACGAGCATTGCCTCTGAACCCATATTCCTTGGGACCATTCTGGTTGGCCCGGGAATGTGAGTTCCTATTCAGCGCCCCTCCTATATTGTAAACCGGAATTACCGCCAGCACTATATCCTTCAGCGCTGCCCGCCTTTCCTTGTGGAAGGCGAAATCGCGCAGCAACATTTGTGAAGCCTCTATTCCATCTGCTTCCCCGGGGTGGATACCGTTATTGATCAGAATAACAGTCTTTCCTTTTTCTCTGGACCTCTCCAGGTCAAAATCTCTGTCCGCATCCAGGATCACAAGATGTAAGGGCAACCCACTGTCCGTTTCGCCCATTTTTCTTATTTGTATATCCGGTGAAGATTGCGCCAGCTTCTCATAAAATGCTATTACCTCTGTATGAGTGCCGGTTTCCTGGCCATTAGATTGTTCAAAAACAGTTTTAATGTCGTTTTGTGCCAACGCAACTACCTGAGATATGAAAAGGATGAGGGTTAGAAGTCGTTTCATTGTTATAAATTTATGGGCGTCATAAAAATAGGAAATCAAAACATTATTCATCTATGGAATTTACAAAAGCGGTCAATGAAATGATCAGGACCAGAAGGTCTATATATACGAATATGTTTTCAGGTGAAGTGGTGGATGACAACATCATTGATGAGATGCTTGAAAATGCCAATTGGGCTCCTACACATAAACTAACTGAACCCTGGAGATTTGTTGTGTTCACAGGTAAAGGTCTAAAGAAGCTAAGCGAATTTCAGGGAGAGCTGTATAAAGCCAGGAATCAGGACCATTTCAAGGAGGATGTATATAATAAATTCAAAAGTAAGCCGTTGGAATGTTCTCATGTCATTGCCATCGGCATGCACCGCGATGAAGAACACAGTTTGCCGGAGGTTGAAGAGGTATGCGCAACCGCCTGTGCCGTACAGAACATGTGGCTCACTGCTTCGGCCCACAGGATCGGGTGCTATTGGAGCACCGGAGGGGTTACTTTTTATGAAGAGGCGAAACCATTCTTCGGCCTTGGTGAAGAGGATCTTCTGCTTGGCTTTTTATACATCGGTGTGCCCAAAACAGGGGCCTGGCCGCAAGGGAGGAGAAAACCTGCTGAGGATAAGGTAAAATGGGTGAAAGGGTAATTGCCGGGTGCTTGTTCCTGGTTACTGGGCGCTGGTTTCGAACTGGAAAATGGTCAATAGTCAAAGTGTCACCTATTGGCCATTGACCAACGACCAATTCACCAGCTAAGCTACTCCAACACGTCCTCTATTTCAGACATTTTTTTGTCAGTAAACTTTCCTGAAGTAGCATAGATGATTTTTCCATATGCATCCAGAACGAAGAAATAGGGAACATCTTTTTTCTCAAACTCAAGAGCATCTTTGTAAGGCTTTAACTTGCCTTTATAAAAAAGGATATAAGGCAATAGTTTGGCATCAATGTTTTTCAAGGCTTTATTCTTGGCAGTACCTGTTGCTGCAGCATTAATCCCCGTAAACATAGGTATGAAGTATACATTTACATCATGCCCGAAACCCGAAAACAAGCCTCCACCTTCGCGAATGAATTTATTGTACACCGGGCTGAACCAGGAGTTGAGATCATCTTCCGATTTCTTTGAATAAGCAAGACCCAGCAAAGTGAATTTGCCTTTGGTAGCTTCAGGAAGCACCACCACCTCATCTTCAACAGTTTCCGCCTCAAGCTCAGGAAAATCGTTTCCAACAACTTGTGCCTCAGACACATAACAAACAGCCAACAACAGAAATAGAACAACAATAATCTTCTGATTCATAGTTTATGATTAAAATGATTCCAATAAAATTACGAAAAATCATGCCAACAATAAAACTGTCGCTCGCACGACTATACAACTAAAACGATACAACCTTTGATGCATTGTTTCGTTAAATTTAATGTTTAAACATTAATTAAAATTATGACAGCAAAAACCAAAAACATTATTGGCTGGGTCCTTGTAGGCCTGCTTTCTCTTTTCATGTTCTTCAGCGCCTACAACAAACTTTCAGGCAACTTTACAGACATGATGGTTTCCTGGGGTTTTTCAGAATCGGAAGTATTTCTAATTGCCGCGGGAGAAATTTTATCAGTACTATTATTCCTGATACCAAGAACGTCATTATTTGGTCTGCTTCTGCTAAGCTCCTATTTGGGTGGCGCTATAGCTACACATATGCAGGCTGCACCTCCGGCAGATAGCTATCTTGTGCCTGCCATTATTCTCGTATTATTCTGGATAGCCGGTTTTTTAAGGATCCCGAAAATTTTATCATTATTTGCCTCTTAATCAAATAAACCCGAAGCTTTGTTTCGGGTTTTATTGTTGTTCCTGCAACACGGTGTCTCTAAGAAAAACACCACATAGTTGAAAGTCAACCTTGATTGATTAATTTAATGGAGAATTTGTTCAGTTTATGGTATATCAAATAATAGAACGACTTCTGGAGATAGACCAATTAAAAGAGGTCCCTCGTAATCAGCTAGAGTGGCTGGTGGAGAAGAGCGATTGTAGAAGCGTAAAGCAGGGCGACTATTTATTTAAAAAAGGCGCCCCAATAGATAAGATGTACATTATTTTGCATGGGCACTTCATACTCAAGATCCAGCAAAACAACCAGTTTAGGGTTATCGGAAGCCTGGAAGAAAAAGCCATCACGGGGGCATTACCTTATTCCCGGGCCAGCATAGCCACAGGCATTGCCGAGGCCGCTGAAAATGCAGAAGTATTAGCCCTTGATAAGACCTATTTTAAAGAGATGATCACAGACTATCATGAACTGACAACGGCTTTTGTCCATGTTATGAGCACGCGAATTCGTCATTTTACCAAATTGCAGCAGCAAAACGACAAAATGATGGCCCTTGGTAAACTCTCTGCCGGTCTTGCTCATGAACTTAATAATCCCTCCGGGGCGGTAATACGTTCTGCCAGAATGCTGCGGAAACACCTGGCCCTGCTACCTGAAGAGTTTAAGAAAGTCATAAAAATAAAAATAGACGATCAGCAGCTTGATATCGTAACAGATTTGTTGTTTGACAAAATAAAGGATGGCGTTCAGCATATTCCATTGATGGAAAAAACTGACCGGGAAGACAGTATTGCCAGTTGGCTTGAAGAGCATGACTTTAATGACGGTTATGAGGCAGCGGAAAATTTTGTCGACTTCAATTTTACCGAAGAAGATATGGATACCATTGCCGAACAGGTGAATGGAAAGGACCTTGTGCCGGTGGTCAACTGGCTTAACCAGGTATTAGCCACGGAAAAGCTTGTAAACGAGATAGAAGATGCATCACAGCGCATCAACGATCTGGTGAAATCGGTAAAAAGTTATACACACATGGACCAGGCACCGGAAAAGCAGCCTGCAAACATTCATACAGGTATAGACAATACGCTGACAATGCTTAACCACAAGCTTAAGAAAGCACACATCAACGTGATAAAAAAATACCAGGAGGATCTGCCAAAGCCGATGATCTACATCAGTGAGCTCAACCAGGTGTGGACCAACCTAATCGACAATGCTATAGATGCTCTGGAAGATGCGGAGCATAAAAACCTGGAAATTCAGACGAAACAAGATGGTTCGTTTGTCAAAATAAATATTGTTGATTCCGGCAAGGGGATACCTGACGAAGTGAAAGATCAGATCTTTGATCCTTTTTTTACCACAAAAGCTATTGGCAAAGGCACCGGATTGGGGTTGGATATTGTGCAACAAATCATCAGCCAGCATAATGGCACTATCGATGTGGATTCAAAGCCCGGACGAACAGAATTTAAGATATGTATACCCATTGCGTAATTCACGAATACTGCTGCTCAGCCTAAAGCTGAAGGCAAAATGCGATTAACGAATGAAAAAACCGATAATATTTGTTCTGGATGATGATACTTCCGTACTGCGGGCGGTGGTTCGAGACCTGAGGGAAGCGTACAAGAAGGAGTATCGCATACTAGCCACAGAATCCGCCCAGGATGCGCTTGTATCTGTAAAAGAACTAAAGAATAAAGGTGAAACGATCGCCCTTTTCCTGTGCGACCAGCGTATGCCAGAAATGCTTGGGGTAGAGTTTTTGGAGGAGGCCAAACAAATATATCCGGAAGCCAAAAGGATATTGCTAACTGCTTATTCTGATACAGAGGCCGCTATCAGGGCCATCAATGAAGTACAACTGGATTATTATCTTATGAAACCTTGGGACCCACCCGAAGAAAGACTTTATCCGGTGATTACTGATCATCTCGATGAATGGCAGAGTGCATACCGGCCTGAATTTCAGGGGATAAAAATTGTAGGCTACCAATGGTCGCCACGCTCCCATATGGTGAAAGACTTTCTTTCGGGCAACCTCATCCCATATCAATGGCTCGACATGGAAACCAATGAAAAAGCAGAGCCACTGATCAAATTTAATGGCCTCGACTCCAAGGACCTACCAGTTGTGATCTTCGAGGATGGGAGTGTGCTGAAAAACCCCGATCTGCCCGCAGTAGGAGAAAAAATGGGCATGCAGGGCATTGCGCAACAGAAGATGTACGATGTGACCATTATAGGAGCAGGACCAGCCGGTTTGGCTGCTGCGGTATATGGTGGTTCAGAAGGACTAAACACGCTACTCATTGAAAAACGTGCTCCCGGGGGCCAGGCTGGTACAAGCTCAAGAATAGAGAATTACCTGGGTTTTCCGAAAGGATTGAGTGGTGCTGAACTCTCCAGAAGAGCCATTACCCAGGCCACCCGGTTTGGAATCGAATTTCTTTCCCCGCAGGAGGTGGTTGACATTTCTTTAAAAGACAATTACAAGATTGTCAAGCTGGCCAACGGCAACGAAATCAACACAAAAAGTATAATTATTACGACTGGAGTAGACTATCGTCAGCTTGAAGCAGAAGGCGTCAATGATTTCACAGGCGCTGGTATCTATTATGGTGCGGCTACCACTGAAGCCAATGCCTGTAAAGATGAGGAAGTATATGTGGTTGGTGGCGGCAATTCAGCCGGGCAGGCTGCCATGTATCTCTCAAATTTTGCAAGAAGGGTCTACATGCTTATCAGAAAGCCGGATCTTAAGTCGAGCATGTCGCAGTACCTGATCGATCAGATAGCCGCCACTGAAAATATAGAAGTGACGGGCCATACTGAGGTTGTCAGGGCGCATGGTACCGACCGACTTAAAGAATTAACGCTGAAGGATGTAAAGACAGGGGAAGAAAGAACAGTTCCGGCCGGAGCATTGCTGATATTCATTGGAGCAAAACCTATAACCGCATGGCTGGGTCTGAATATTGTGAAAGATGAGAAAGGATTCATCGAAACCGGCAACTCACTACACAAGTATGAGACGTTTAAAAAATCATGGAAATTGGATAGAGAGCCATTCCTTCTGGAAACTTGCAGCCCCGGAATATTCGCTGCCGGTGATGTGCGTGCAGGGGCTATGAATCGCGTGGCCAGTGCGGTAGGCGAAGGCGCTATGGCCATTAAATTTATCCATGAGTATCTGGCTGAGATTTAAGGGAACCAGTCAAATGCGATTGTTTATAACCTTTTAAATATCTTTATTGAAAGCAGGACCGGTTTTTGACCTTTCAATATACTAAGACGACAACGCTTATGGACGTACAACTTCTATTTATGCTGAAAACGGCTATTGTAACTATGCTATTTGGCATTGCTGCTTATTCATCGCATGCTCAGGACTCCAAAAAACCTGCAGAAATGACTCCCGAGATGACCGAGCAGTGGGAGCCTGAACCTCAGGTAGTTACTCCCGGAACAAATAACGCTGCAGCACCTTCCGATGCCATTATTCTTTTCGATGGCAAGGACCTTTCAAAGTGGAAGTCTAAAAATGGTGAAGGCGATGCTGCCTGGCCAGTAAATGACGGTTATTTCACGGTGGGTAAAGGTGATATCTCTACGAAACAGGGATTCAGAGACTTTCAGTTGCACCTGGAATGGAGCGCTCCCGAAAAAGTAGAGGGCGAAGGACAGGGTAGGGGCAACAGCGGAGTATTCTTACAAGACCGGTATGAAGTACAGATCCTGGATTCTCATAATAATCGCACCTACTCCAACGGACAGGCGGGCAGTATCTACAAGCAGTATCCTCCTCTGGTGAATGCCATGAGAAAGCCGGGTGAATGGAATTCGTATGATATCATTTACACCGCGCCTCGTTTTAATGAAGATGGTTCACTATTTTCAGAAGCACGGGTAACTGTGATCCACAATGGTGTGGTGATCCAGAATAATGCGGTAATCCGAGGTGCCACTGAATATATCGGACTACCAAAATACAAAGCACATGGCAATGCACCTATTTCCCTGCAGGATCATGGAAACCCTGTAAGGTTCAGAAATATCTGGATAAGGGAACTGTAAATGGTTAAGTGTTATTGTTATTCGTAATTATTCGTAATTCGTAATTCATCAATCGTCAATTGAATTTCAGCTTATTGCTGCCTTTATCTACAGTAACAGACATGCCTAATTTCTCCGAAGAAGACGGTTCGCGCAGAGTTTCTACAAAAAACCACTGCGCTCTGGCGCTGTCGGGAAACAGTGATAGCACCATATAACCGTGGTCGCGCAGGTTGGCATATTTCAAATGAGGGTTAACTGGTGTGTTGACAATCTTTTTCTCATGAAGCAGTACAGAATCGGTAGAAAACCGCTCGTTTGAATTGGACGAATTGATACTGGTGGTGCCGAACTCAACAGCAAAAGCTCCTTGCCCGGAAATGGGGTCATAGTCGCTAAAAGGATTTACCGTGACTTCAAACGCCCATGACGAATGGGTATCACCGGTCACGAATATCACATTCCCGATGTCATTCTTTTTTATAAAGTTGGCGATCTTTTGCTGTTCCGCAGGGTAACCATCCCATGAATCAAGATTGATGTTGAATGTTTCATGCCCCCAGTTCAGGTATGAATAAATAACCTGGTTACCAATCACCTTCCAGGTGGCATCTGCACTTTTCAACTGACCGGTAAACCATGACATTTGCTCTTCTCCTAACATGCTCCTAGCTTCACTTTCAAATTCAGGGTCCATCACACTATCTACAGGTGCTGTTCTACCCGCCAGTCGCTCATCCAGCATGATGAGCTTTGCCAGATTGCCATACTTAAAGGCCCGGTACAACTGGTTGGAAGGCCGCACAGGAAGCCATTCATAGTACGCCTTTCTAGCCGCGGCTTTTCTTTCATCGTAATCACCTTCCCCCGGCTGATGGTTCTGCGCTCCCTCCGAGTAGGAATCATTGGCAATTTCATGATCATCCCAAATGGTGATAAAGGGATGGTTTTGATGTGCCGCCCGGAGGTCCGGATCCAATCTGTATTGTGAATAGCGTAAGCGATAATCTTCCAGTGTTACAATCTCATGCGGGGGGAAATGCTTCCTGCCAATGGTGGTGTCTCCATAGCCTCCAACAGGATACTCATAGATGTAATCCCCCAGGTGAAGTACCGCATCCAGATCTTCCCTTTCGGCAATATTTTTATAAGCATTAAAGTAACCCCATTCATAATTACTACAGCTCGCCACAGCAAATTTGAGGCTGTCTACCATGGTTTCGGGTACTGTTTTCGTACTTCCGATAGGAGAAACAACACCTAATGCCTTGAAACGGTAGAAGTATCTGGTGTTAGGACTTAACCGGTCGACATCTATTTTCACCGTGTAATCATTCCCGGGGCCTGTGGTAGTCTGTCCTGAATTAATAATTTCACCGAAGCTTTCATTTGCGGCTACTTCCCAAACTACTTCAAGGCTCTGAACCTGCTCTTCCGGGGTTACCCGCGTCCAGATAATCACCCGGTCGGAAAGCGGATCGCCTGAGGCAACACCATGATAGAACGGTTTCAGGCTATTTTCGAAATACTGTGCGATACCCGATCGGGAATGAGATTCACTTTCATTTTGCCGGGCTGATTCGCAGGAAATCAAATAAACTGTCAACAACAGGAGGGCCAATGGATACTTCATAAGCTTGGATTTTTCAGAAATTTACAAGATATGGTTTACTTGTGTGTTAAATTGAGGTGAAATTTATCGTATGGCTACATCCTCCCGGAAAAACCCCCTTTATTTCAAAAACAAAGTGGTTGTAGACCTTTTGTAGACCCATCAAGTTTCCTTCTACAGCATTTTCTCAACAATTTCGTCATGATATTTTTTTATAAACCTTAACTTATTTTATTATGAAAAAGTCAAAAATGAAGTTGAATGAGCTTAAAGTGAAAAGCTTTACTACCGAGATCGAGGAAAACGCTCAGAATAATGCCAAAGGAGGAACTGATGTAGTATTGAATACTCGTCCTATGTGTGGGCTGATCAGCATATTCTTTGTGTGCAACATTGCTGATCCGTTGCATACATGGCACGCTGAATGCCCGTGATAGAAATTTAAAACGTCTCTTAAAGAGGCCGTCTCACAAGCCTGCTTCTAACGTCATCCTCTCCCCTGATTGGTTTCTACGCTTTAGGGGAATTCCAAATCAAGTTTGGAATGGCGCATTGGCTTGTAAGACGGTCTCTTTTATTTTAAAACCTGCAAAAAAGTAGCGTTAACCAAAAACAAAGTGAGACCCAAAGTGCTTAAAGTAATAAAAGACGTTTAAACATGTAACTCTAACATTATGGCTAACACAAAACTCGCTATCATATACTACAGCGCCACAGGTACAAACTACCAAATGGCCAAATGGGCTGAAGAAGGTGCAAAAAACGCAGGTGCCGAAGTAAAAATGTTGAAGATACCGGAAACCGCGCCTGATCAGGCGATAGAAGCAAACGCTGCGTGGAAGAAGCACTACGACAAAACGAAAGATAATCCCAAGGCTACACTAGACGCCCTGGAATGGGCTGATGCATACATTTTTAGCATACCGACCCGGTATGGTAACCTTCCCTCTCAGGTGCAGAGCTTTATAGATACCACCGGAGGGTTATGGTTTCAGGGTAAGCTTTCCAACAAAGTAGTGAGCGCCATGAGCAGTGCTATGAACCCACATGGCGGGCAGGAAAGCACCATTCAATCGCTTTACAAGACCATGTGCCATTGGGGAGCCATTATCGTTCCTCCCGGATATACCGACAAAGTGACCTTTGCAGCCGGAGGAAATCCATATGGAACAAGCGTAACGGTAGACCAGGATGGTAATATGAAGGAACATGTTCGTGATGCAGTTGTACACCAGGCAAAGAGAACTGTACAGGTGACGGAATGGGTAAAAAAAGGGATTAGCGCCAGTCGTCAGGTATCTGTTTGAGGCCAACGCCATTGGGCGAAGAACCCCTCTCAATCAGGCAGCATCCCAGGATGCAACATTGGTAGCTCAGAGTCCCCAATGCTTATTAAGTTAAGAAAGAACTCTTATTAGAAGTACAGTCATCTCGAGACTTAACATTTTTCACAAAAATGCACAAAATGAGATGACGAATTGTTCTGTTGCAAAGCCTGCAGCGAAAGAAATGGGATATCAACTTGTTACAAATCAAACATGTTGAATAATACGTTATCGGTAGGCATCAACAAACTTGGCAGTTGATTTTGCTTATAATAACAGTTACCCGAACGGCCTTGAGGAAATGGCGTTAAGAATTTCAATGCCACATGTACATGTAAATCACACTGTTTGGGGCCCGTTTTTTTCACGGGGTGAGTTTGTGATCTGTCATCGCAGGCATTGAAATTTAGCCATTTACTCACAGCCTTGACTTTTTTTGTTATCCCCGAAAGCTTTATTGAAGCATCGGGATGAAAACCAGAGTTAAAACCTCAAAAAATAGCGAAACTACTAACGCCCTGAATTCCTTATCCCTCCACTTCCTCAAGCTTGAAGAGAAAGCCGCTGAAATCATCCTCTGGCTGAAGGCATAACTTCTTTCTTAATCGGTATCGAGCCATTTTCACACTCTGTGGTGAGATGCCAAGGATGGCTGCAATTTCCTTGGAAGACATATTGAGTCGCATAAGAGCGCATAACCTGAGCTCATTAGCTGTCAACTGTGGATAACTTCCTTTGAGGCACCTGAAAAAATCCTGATGCACCTGCTCAAAATAGAGTTTGAAATGTTCCCACTCACGATCCACGCTTGTTCCCTGCACCGCTTTATTTTTTAGTTTATAAAGGTCTGGGATCAACCTGCTGCCGTCTGCCTTTTTACAAATAGATTCCACCTCCTCTTTCATGGACTTTATTAAATTGTTCTTTTGTACAAAGTTGAGTGTGAAACTCGTAAATTGACGTGCCTTAAGGTCGAGTTCCTGCTGCAGCCGGGCTTTTTTCAATCGTAATTCTTCCAGTTCTGCTTCCTTTTCGTTTTTTTGCAAAAGCTGATACCTAAGCCTTAGGTGCTGCTTTCTTACAAAATAGAGCGCAGCAGCGAGCAAAACTGTTATTATACTAAACAAAACATATTTCGAAGCCTTCTGCCGTCTAATTTCTGCATTCTTGATCTCAATAACTCTTGATTTCAGCTTAAGGTCTGTGGTCATATCACGGATAACCTGTGCCTTGCCGTATTCGTTGTCAACCTCTTCGTAGAGCTCCAGTGAAGCTATAAGGTGGTTTGCCGCTCGTTCGTAGTGAGCTTGTTTGATATATGCCTTGCCAACGCCATGATGCAGGAGTGCCAGTTGGTCAACATCAGAAAATCTCTCCGCTATTTCTATTCCTTTTAATCCAAAATCCACTGCCTTGGCCGGATCTTGTTTTTGAAAAGCATTACATAGTTCATTGAAAATAGTTGCTTTCCGGTCATCCGCGGCTGAATAAAGCTGACGCTCAAGCACTCGCGCACGCTGATCTCCTGCAAAAGCCAGAGAATAAGTAAAGAAGAACACAAAAATAGCAAAGGATTTCACTTCCGGGGTAGTTTAGGTGAATTATTAACTGCTTATTCCCTTATACAGTTGGCCATCGGCCCTCCGGCTTTTCAGTGCTGGGATGTTTTCTGAATTTTCACCGGAGGAGCCAACGGCTAAGCTGCGCCTAACTAAATAATTTGTTAGTAGAAACAGGAATACAAGATGTATTTACCTCCACACCCCCGTCCTCGCCCAAATGGTTAAATGGATCGTTTTCATGGTTGTTGGTTTCATTCTTTGTGAATTAACTCTTTATTTAAGACTCTTTCCCGGCCGATTTATGTAGCGTCCATTCTGTTTGATAAAACCCCTTTTTGAATTGATGTTGTTAACCTTGAGCATCAAAAAATCCTGACTATTATCAGTAACCCCAATGATGCCCATCACCGTTATAGGTAATAAAGGGTTATAACTTTGAAAATAAAAAAATGCGCTTATTATTCACTGTTTTGTCTTTATTGGCCCTGGCCTGCGCAGAAGTAAAAGTGCATACCAGCTACGACACACGTGTAGACTTTTCTAAATATAAAACCTGGTGTTGGCTCAATGGCTGTACCCCAAGCTACGAAGGACCTCGTTTTTTGTATGATAGTAGCTCCATTGAAAATGTTGCCAATACCATTGCTATTGAAATGCAGGAAAAAGGCTTCATTCAGGGTGATGAGAGCGCTGAGCTGATGCTAGACTTTCATATTGTATTAAAAGAAGATTCATCCATGGCCGCCTGGGTCCACGAAGAAGACCTTCCATTCTGGGATTCGTATAAAGAGCCCGGGCCATACTATCATTTTTTAAGAGGCTCTCTTATCATAGATGTTATCGACAGAGAGCGAGGCCAGGTGATCTGGAGGTCTAATGCCGAACGCCTGATGGCGCTCACACCAGAAATGGAAAATGCCGACATTAAAAGAGGGATCAAAAAAGCCTTAAAGTACTTTCCTCCTCAAGAAAAGAAATAATCTTCGGGAGCCCTTGATAATTCTTTTTTTTAGAAAACAAGCGTTTTTTCTGCTTTAGAGAAGTTTCAGCAGCATGTGACTGGCAGTTGTGACCTCATAATGCATCAGTTTCGCCAATTTTTGAGGTTTCTACTCCGGTTTTCATCCCGATGTTTCAATCGGGACGAAACAAAAGAAAAAGGTGCCACGTGCAAAGCCCGTTCTCCCCACTAAACGCTCATGGCCAGCCCTTAAAGCTGCTTACCCACATGCATCAAACGGGCCGCGCTGCACGTGGACGTCCCGCCCGCCTGTGGATCCATTAATTT
Organism: Fulvivirga imtechensis AK7; assembly: GCF_000331535.1. Taxonomy (GTDB): domain Bacteria; phylum Bacteroidota; class Bacteroidia; order Cytophagales; family Cyclobacteriaceae; genus Fulvivirga; species Fulvivirga imtechensis. The sequence continues at coordinate 111,956 of NZ_AMZN01000014.1, forward strand.
TCAAGGAAAGCCAATCTTCTATTCCTCCTTTAAAGCGTCTACCGGATTTGCAATTGCTGCGCGAATTGTTTGCAGAGCAACTGTTATCCCCGCCAAAACCAGTGCCAGCATGAGCGCAAATATAAAACTCCATGCATTTAAAGGAATCCGGTACGCAAAGTTAGTCAGCCAGTCTTCCAGCAAAAACCATCCAAGAGGTATAGCTAAGAAAGCAGCGATAATAACTAAAACAAGAAATTTTCCTGAGAGAAGGCCCACCACCTGCCGTACCGAAGCACCCAGCACTTTACGGATGCCGATTTCCTTATGCTTGGCTTCTACATGAAACGATACCATGCCATACAAGCCTATACATGCTAAAAATACTGCCAACACCGAAAAAGAGTTGACCAATGCCGTAAACTGCTGATCAGCGCGATATAATTGCTGAATATGATCATCGATAAATCTATAATCAAACGGCATATCAGGATTTATTTCAGCCCAATCTCTTTCCAGCGAGGTCAGTATTTCACTTACCGAGCCTGCTTTAGCCTTGATGAAAATATAGTCCTGGTAAGCTCTGGGCACATAAAGTACCAGCGGAGTGATCTCTTCATGCATGCTGGCGTAGTGAAAATCCCTGACAACACCGATCACTTCTCCTTCCCAGGTATCATTGAGTAATAGCTTCTTTCCAATAGGGCTATCCTCCCAACCCAACATTTTAACAGCCGACTCATTGAGGATAAAGTTGCTGCTGTCATTGGCAAATTCTTCAGAAAAATCTCTGCCGGCAACAAATTCAAGATCCATCACCCGGCCGAAGTCATAATGTGCTCCGAAAAGGCTGATGCGGTTGCGCGATTCATCATTACCCACTTCCTGAACCGGAACTCCACCATTTTGCCCGTCAAAGAGGTTTCCCGCTGCGGTCACTTCCTCCACATATGGATTCTGACGCAAGTGATCTCTGGTCGAAATATATCTTCCGTGCAGCTCTTCCCCCACCATTTGCACAGCTATTACCCTGTTTTGGTCAAAACCCAGATCCCTTTCACTCAAATATTTCATTTGCCTGCTCACCACCAGGCTGGCAGCAATCAGGCCTATGGTGATGAAAAACTGAAACACGACCAGTACATTTTTTACAGGGATGCTGCTGGTCTTCACATTTAGCCTTCCTTTCAATGCTCTGGTAGGCGAATACCCTGAAAGAAACAGGGCGGGGTATAATCCTCCTGCAAGCCCAACTATGAGGATCAGCAACAGATATAGTGGCAGGCTCTCCAGGTGTACACCAACGGCCATGTCCATATCATTTTTTAGCAGGTTGGAGATTGGAGCTGAAAATATTTCAAGCAGCGCGACTGCGAGGAACAGGCTGCCGAGCGCCAGCACCAGCGATTCTGTGATATGCTGAAAGAATAGAACGGTTCTCTTTGCTCCCAGCGTTTTTCTCACACCAATTTCCCTTATTCTCTTTAGGGATAGTGTTGTGGATAAATTCGTAAAATTAAAAACAGCTATTCCCAGGATCAGTATGGCAATAGCCAAGAGGCCATACACGTAAGTAATGTCACCTTTTGGCGCTGTACCATCACGCTCGGTAATCTCTTTTGATCTAAGGTGAATATCGCGGACGGGTTGCAAATCCAGGGCTATACGTTCTGCAGTTTCCTCACCCATATGACTGGCAATGAAATGATGAAGTTTCGGTGTCATTCCTGCTGTGTTCGCACCTTCATGCAACCGCACGTAGGTTGGAAAAGAAGTCCATCCCCAGCTCTCGAGCGTGACGGGATAACCGTGCGGCACTTCAAAGGAGCTGAACGAGATCAGCATGGCAAACTGCAAATGGCTTTTGGCCGGGGCGTCTCCAATTACGCCCGTGATGCGCACAACCAGGTCGTTGTCAATCGAGATCGTTTTGCCGACCGGATCTTCTCCTGCAAAATATTTTTCTGCCAAAGTATTCGTGATCACAGCGGAATTTTTCTGATCCAGCACGCTTGTGGGATCACCGGCTAACAACGGAAAAGAAAATACATCGAAAAAAGTAGAGTCAACATAGAAGATGTGATCTTCATAAAATCGCTCCTCACCAATGCGAACCAGTACATTATCGGCATGGCGCAGTCTTACGGAAGTCATTATTTCAGGTATCTCATCCACAAGAGCGGGACCCATGGGAGGAGATATGGCCGAGGCCCTGCGGACTTCTGTTTGCCCTTTCGACATCAGGTTTACCCGGTAAATATCACCGGAGTGTTCATGAAAATTATCGAATGACATCTCCTGGCGCACATAGCTGACAATCAGCAGGCAACTTGCGAGGCCAAGAGTAAGACCTAAAAGGTTGATCAGCGTGTAAAGCTTGTGCCGGGATAAAAATCTAATAGCGAATTTGATGTAGTTCTTTAGCATAAGATGTCGTTTTTGTGCTTTCTGAGCCCTAAGACTCCGTTTTTAACGCTCCCCTAACCCCTCTCTAAAAATTAGAGAGGGGAAGTTCAAATCACAGATTTGAACGGGGGTGAGTTTATAAGGCCAAATGCATCCGGTCCATAGTTATTCTTCTTTTAACACATCCACCGGGTTGGCCATGGCGGCTTTCACCGACTGCATGACCACTGAGGCCAGGGCAATGGCCATGGCTACCAGTAATGTCAGTGCGAATACTTCAACGCCAATGGATACTTTGTATGCAAATTGATCGAGCCACTGTCGTGAGAAATACCACCCCAGAGGCCATGCCACCAGGTTGGCAATGAGCACCAGCACGAGGTAGTCCTTCACCAGCAGTGATGTAATACTTTTTATGCTGGCGCCCAGCGCCTTTCTTATTCCAATCTCTTTCAGCCTTTGATTGGCCGTAAATGTTGCCAGCCCGAAAATACCCAGGCAGGAAATGAAGATGACAATACCGGAAAATATGGTAAATAACCGGCCCTGCAACTGCTCCGTTTGGTAGAGTCTGTTAAAATTCTCATCTAAAAATTCATAGGCAATAGGATAACCCGCACTATGTGCTGACCAGGCATTTTCAATGTACTCCACCGCGTCTTTCACATCCCCCTGGATCTTGATGGCCATCATCCTGCCGTTGGTACGATTGGTGATCATCAGCGGCTCGATGCCGGCTTTTAATGAGGAGAAGTTGTAGTCTTTCACCACACCGACCACCGTTTTGGGTATCGAGTCGAATGAAATGGACAGCCTGCGGCCGATGATCTCATCGTTGGTCAGGCCTGTTTCGCGAACGGCTCTTTCATTGAGCACGACCACCTGGTTGTGATCTGCGGCATGGTCTTTCCTAAAGCCCCGCCCAGCTACTATCTGGAGGCCAAAGCTTCTGAAATAGTCGGCATCGGCAAACAACGTTCTGAACCTCGGATTTTCGTCAAGCCCTTCGATATCTGCCGTCATGGTGTCGTGAAACCCCCCGGGGATACCTGTTCCGGCTCCCACGGAAAGTATTGCCGGGTGCTCGAGCATTTTATTCTTAAAAGCCTCACGGTTATTTCGTATCTCCGTATGGTTTAGTGGAAATGTAAGCACCTGCTGCTTATCAAAACCGAGGTCCTTTTCCTGGATAAAATTCATCTGCCTCCCTACCATAAGTGTCATGATGATCAGAAATGCAGAGGTAGTAAACTGAAGAATAACCAACACCTTTCTAAAACCAACACCACTTTTTCCGCTTTTTACTTTTCCCTTCAGCACCTCCACGGGTTTATATGCCGAAAGTATAAATGCCGGATAAATACCGGAAAGAAGACCGGTAACAACAATGATAAAACCAAGCATAGGCAAAAGCACCGGTAGTTCATGAGTAAGGGATAGCTCCAACCCGAAGGTGTGGTTAAAAACCGGCAGAACGACTTCAATAGACATAAAAGCAAGCACCACAGAAACGCCGGAAATAAGAAATGCCTCTCCCAAAAACTGGATCATTAACCCCTTTTTCGATGAGCCGAGCGTCTTTCTTACTCCTACTTCTCTGGCTCTTAACACAGACTTTGCCGTGGCCAGGTTCATGAAATTAATGCAGGCGATCAGAAAAATAAATATGCCTACCACAGAAAAGACGATGACACTGCTTTTGCTGCCATGCAACACTTCATCGTAGCGCACATCCTGCTCGAAATATGTTTCTGACAGGGGCTGTAAAGTGATGTCTATCCGGTTGGTCATCGTTTCGAAATCCTTCCCGAAATACTTATCCATAAAGCCCGGAAACTGTGCCTCCAGATGAGATTCACTGGCAGGGTCGTTAAGTAAGACGTAGGTAATAAAACTATTGCTCCACCAGTCGGAGAAGTAGCTTGCATTTCGCAGTAGCGCCAGGTTGCCCACAAAGTCAAAGTCCATATGAGATTTGGCAGGAAGCTCTTCGAATACTCCTGTTACCATCAGGTCGAATTCATTATCAACCCTAATCATTTTGTTTAGCGGGCTATCATCTCCAAAATATTTCCTGGCTATCTCCCCGGTAATGATCACTGAATTTGGCTGATCCAGCGCTGTTTTGGGATTTCCCTGAGCGAGCGGAAAAGTGAATACATCCAGAAAATTCGAGTCCGCAAGAGAAAATTTTTCTTCCATAAACACCTTGTCTTCATAAGCCACCAGCCCCTCCCCAAAAGACATTCTCACCGTTTGATCCACTTCTTCGGGAAAGTCGGTATGTAGCGCCTCTGCAAACGGACCGGAAGTCACCCCAATGAGGTATTTTTCGCCATTGAGATTTCCGATGCGTAGTAGCCTGTATATTCTGTCTGATTGGGCATGAAAACTGTCATAGCTGAGCTGATCATTGACATACAAATAAATGACCATGCAAACGGATATCCCAAGTGTAAGCCCTGAGATATTGATGAGGCTGAAAACCTTCTGCTTCCAGAGGTTTCTTAGTGATATTTTTATGTAATTTCTTAGCATCGTGTTTGTCTGTTTATTTCAGAACTTTTCGAAACCACAGAGGTAACAGAGGCTTATTGGAGAAACACAGAGAAATCTCTCTGCGGACTCTGTTTCTCCTCTGTGTACCTCTGCGGTTAATCATATCGTCAAAACGATCGATCTTTTTATTCTTCTTTCAGTACCTCCACGGGGTTGGTCCGCGCTGCTCTGAACGACTGGTAGCTCACTGTGATCAGCGTTATCATCACCATAGACAAGCCTGCTATAACGAATATCAGCGGGCTCACTTCTATTTTGTAGGAGAAGTTCTGCAGCCAGTAATCTGCCAGGTAGTAGCTAAACGGAACTGCTATCACCAAAGCTATTGCTATGAGCGTCAGAAAACCTTTGTTGACCAGCAGCAGAATATCTTTTATATTCGCGCCAAGCACCTTTCTTATACCAATTTCTCTCACTTTTTGTGTAGTGGTGTAATATACTAATCCAAAAAGGCCGATACACGCAATGAAAATTCCGAGTCCGGTGAATATGGTGAACAACGCATTCAGCCGCTCTTCCGATTTATACATTTTGTCAAAAGCATCATCCATAAACGTATAGGCAAACGGCCATTCCGGCTCCAGCTCCGCCCACTTGTTCTCAATGAAAGTCAGGGTTTCGGAAACATTCTCCGGTTTTATCCTCAGCGCCAGGGTATGATATGCCTCAGGATAAATCTGCAACACCGTGGAGGACATGTCTTCTCTAAGGCTTTTAAAATGAAAGTCTTTCACCACACCTATCACCCGGGCTGTTTTTACCGAATCATAATGCCACATGTCCCATTTTAATTCTTTACCAAGTACCTGTTCAGGCTCATTATATCCCATGTTTTTCATGGCTGTTTCATTAATAATAAAAGCCGACTGGTGGTCTGTTGAATGTTCTTTCGAAAATGCCCGGCCGGCCAGCAGCTCCAGTTGCATGGTCTGCAGGTAGTCATGGTCTACCATAAAATGATTGGCGGGATACTCTTTACCGCTCACCGCGTCCACCACCTCATCACCGGAAACGAGGTCACCGGGAAGGCCGTAAGAATAGGTTGCGGCAATAATGTTTGGGTGGTTGAGAAACTCCTGCTTAGCCGCATTCTGGTTATCGCTGATATTATCCCTGATCCTGAAAAAGATGATCTGCTCTTTGTTAAAACCCAGGTCCTTATTGCGCAGAAAGCTCAATTGCTGATATACTACGATGGAGCCTACGATAAGGAAAATGGATAAAGTAAATTGAATGACGACCATCACTTTTCTGAAAACAGAGGTAGAGGAAACTTTTGATCCGGAACCTTTGCCCAAAATAGCCACGGGTTTGAACTTAGAGGCATACAAGGCCGGGTATACGCCCGCCAGGCAACCGATAAATACAGCAAAAGCTATAATGGAAAGTAACACCAGGGGCTCGGTCACAAAATGAAATTGAATGTTCTTATCCGCATAGGCATTGAGGTAGGGAAGCAGAAGCTCGGCCATCAAGCCGGCAATCAACACCGAAACCACCGCCAGGAGGATGGATTCTCCCAAAAACTGAAAAACCAGTTGTTTCCTGACTGCTCCGATCACCTTTCTTACACCCACTTCCTTCACCCGGTTGAGCGAGCGGGATGTGGATAAATTGATGAAATTGATACAAACAATAATGATGATGAAGATGGCGCTGGCCGAAAGTGCTGTCACCGTATAAATGCTGCCTTTTTTGGCAATATCCATTTCCAGCCTGGACGAATGCAGGTAGATATCCTGCACATTTTGAAAGTATGGACGATACGTAAACCCCCGCGGTTCCGTAACCGGCCAGGCCTCCTCTTCGATGAAGGAGGCAAACTTATCTTCAAAAGCCTGCGGATCAACCTCCTCTTTTAGCTTCACATAGGTAAAAAACTGCTGCCAGACCCAATTCTTCATCCGCTCCATATCAAAGCTGGGGTGGTACAGGCTTTCCATCGATATCACCACCTCCAGGTCGAGGTGGCTGTGTTCGGGAAGGTCTTCAAATACACCGGACACTGTGAAATCTCCCTGATCGAGCTTGATCACCTTGCCCAGTGGCTCATTGCCCAGATGTGCCTGTGCAAAACTTTCCGATACAATAATATGGCGACCTTCTTTTAGTGCAGTGGCCGGGTCACCTTTAAGCAGCTCTACGTCCAGGATGTCAAAAAATGTGGGCTCCGCATAAATAACGTTACGTTCGAAAAACCGATCTCCGTCTATGTCAAACATCACCTCGCCATAGGTGTCCAGCACCCGCATGGTGGATTCCACCTCTCCGAAATTCTCTTCCAGCTTGGTAGCAAAAACAGGAGGCACAATGGGATAGTAGTTGGTAGTGCCATCCGTGCCTTTTCGGATATTGTAGATCCGGAAAGTTCTATCCTTATCCGCATAATGGGTGTCATATTTCAGCTCGTCCCAAACGAAAGTGCCGATGAGCATAAAGCTGGCCATGCCTATCGCCATTCCGGCTATGTTGATAGCGGAGAACAGCTTGCTTTTAACAATATTCCGGTAGGCTATTTTTAAATAATTTCGAATCATCTCTCTGACATTTATTCCTCTTTCAAAACATCCACCGGGTTGGTGAGCGAAGCCCTGAGTGTCTGAACAACGATGACCGCCAGCGCCAGCAATGCTACTATGGCGCCTGCAGCCATAAAAAACCAAACCTCCATTTCAACCCGGTAAGGAAATTCATTGAGCCAGCGGGTCATGATCCACCAGGCTACCGGCAGAGCGATAGCCGCGGCTATGACGATCAGTCGCAAAAAGTCTCCTGAGATCATTGCTATTATCTGATTGGCTGAGGCGCCCAGCACCTTTCTGATGCCTATTTCCTTTGTTTTCCTGCTTACGGTATATCCCACCAGCCCGAAAAGACCGAGAAGAGCGATCAGCAGGGAGATAACAGAGAAAATGTTGACTATTTTAGCAAACCGCTGATCATCTCCATAGCTGTTGAGCAGGGCCTGATCCTGGAAGGTGTAGTCGAAAATAGCAGAAGGGAAATGCTTCTTCCACGCTTTTTCCGCCACTGCAAACAGCGCTTCAGCATCCTTTCCCTTGATCGTAATCCTGGAAAAATTGGTTTGGACGTACATGCCCAATGGTTCTATCTGATGTCTCAATGAATTGAAGTGAAAGTTTTTCGTGACTCCGATGATCTTCCCTTTGCGGCCGCTGTAGACCAATTCCTTATCGATGGCCTCCTCAGGGCTCCAGCCATAGGCCTTCGCTGCTTTTTCGTTGATCAGAAATGCCTGCGTAGAGTCAGAATTGATCTCAGGAGAGAAGTTCCTGCCCGCCAGTAGCTCTATGCCGTACGTATCGAGATAGTCGAAGTCTACCGGCAGGCGGTAGAGCTTTTCAAACCGCACCTCGCCATCTTCATACTGCACGCGGCCATTGCCGTTGCCCAGTCCATTGGTGATCATAGACCCCGAGCTGGCCACCTGCTGGATATTCGCATGTGACATCAGCTCTTCCCGGAAAGCGAGATACCCGTTTCTCACATCTTCATTACCGTTGACGCGCAACACCATCAGGTTGTTGTGATCATATCCAAGGTCCTTCGACTGCACAAATTTCAACTGCTGTGTCACCACCACCAGGCCTACCAGTATCATCAGGGTGATAGCAAACTGGAAGGTCACCAATATGCTTCTGGTGGCGCTCCTGCCGGTTTGGCTCAGCGTGCCCTTCAACGAACTGATGGTATTCAGGCGCGCCAGCCTGCGGGCCGGAAAATAGCCGGCAACAAACCCGAGGGGCAGGCAGAGCAACAGCAACTGAAGCGCTACACTTAAACGGTCGAACAAAATGAATTCCTTGCCGGAAAGCTGGTAAAACAGGGGCTTAAATACTTCGATCAGCAGCCCTGCGAAGATCATGGATAATAATGTTAGTAATAAAGTTTCTGTCAAATGCTGCCAGATCAGTTGCTGGCGCATCGCTCCGAGCACTTTCCGCACACCGGTCTCCCGGGCCCGCTCCAGTAAAAATGAAGTGGAAAGGTTGACATAATTGATACCTGCCAATAGCAGAATAAAAACTCCGATAGCTGAAAATATCCACACATGGGCGAGCTTGCCATTCGCTTTGAACTCATACATCAGATGGGAGTGCAGGTAAATAGAGGTGATTGGCTGCAGATAAAACCTGTAGTAGAGGTCATACTCCTCCATCATTTCTCCCATGTGGGTATCGGCCATGCCGGGAAGCTTTTTCTCCAGGGCTTCGGGAGAGGCACCCTCGTCTAACAGCACATACGTATGATAGCTGTTATTACCCCAGTTTTGAAGTTCTCCCCCGGCAACACTTTCGATGGTTTGCAATGATCCCAGGATATTGAAGGTGAAATGCGAAGCTTGAGGAGGATCAGCGATAACGCCAGTTACCTCATAGTCTATTCCACGGCCGTCAGGGTCATACTGGTATATCTTCAGCGACTGACCAACCGGATTTTCCTCTCCAAAGTATTTTTTGGCCATACTTTCCGTCAGCACCACCTGGTACGGTGCGGAAAGCGCAGTTTCTTCATTGCCTTGCAGCAGGTGATAATCGAAAACCTCAAAGAAGGATGGGTTGGTAAAAACTATGTAGTCCTCCACAAATTTCAACTCCCCCTTTTCTACAATGGCGTCATTCTTCGCGAACGTTGCGCTGGCTTTTACCTCAGGAAAGTCCGCTACCATAGTTGGTCCCAAAGGCAGACTGGTTACGGACTGGTGCCAGCGGTCAGTACCCACGCCACCCTCGGCCACTACACGATAAAGCTGATCTTTCTTCGCAAAGTGCTGATCGTAGGAAAACTCGCTGCTGACCCAATTGAATATAAATGCCGCACACGCCAGACCTGTGGATAACCCGATGATGTTGATCAGGCTATACATTTTTCTGCGTTTCAGGCTCCTCAGGGCTATTTTTATATAATTTTTTAACATTTTTGATCTTTTATTCCTCTTTCAATGATTCTACAGGGTTGGTAAATCCCGCTTTCAGCGCGTGATAGGCTACCGTAACAAAGGCAATCAGGCCCGCGCTAACAATGGTAATAATAAAAATTTCGGCTCCGATGGCTATTCTATAAGCAAAATCCTGCAGCCAGCTGTTCATCCCATACCAGGCCAGCAGACAGGCAGGCACCGCTGCTATCAGCACGATCATGAGGTATTTCTTTGAAAATGATGCTACAATCCATGAAATGGAAGCCCCCAGCACTTTCCGGATGGCGATCTCCTTGGTTTTGAGCATTACACTGAAGGACGCCAGGGCATATAATCCCAGGCAGGCGATCAACACTGCAAAAACCATGGAGAAGGTGAGTACGCTGGCTACATTTTCTTCCGTAGCATACAGTTCCTTGAACCTTTCCGCGGGAAAATAATATTCATACGCCTGATCGAAGCCCATTTTCTCCCACGTGGCCGCTATTTCCTGCAGTGCCGTGGCCCTGGCTTCCGGGTTGAGCTTTACAGACACGTAGCGATAAGAGCGGGCGCTGTCGCCTCCGTAGTAGTGGACCAGCGGCTGCACTGGGTCGCGCAGTGACTGGACATTGAAGTTATCCACCACTCCGATGATATCCAGCTCATCACGGGAGCGCGGGAAAATCAGTTTCTTACCCTCTGCCGTTTTCCAGCCGATCTGATCGAGCGCGGCTTTATTCAAAATTACGCCTCTATCGAAATCGCTTCGCGAACCTTCATGAAACGATCGCCCCTCCAGCATTTTCACGCCATAGGCCTCAAAGAAATTATGATCGACCACGGCTACCTGCCAATCGAGCGTAACATCTTCTTTGCCCTCGGCCAAAAAGAGGGTGTAAGATCTCGTATAGTTACCGGGAACGGAGCTGGAGCCCGTCACTTCGGTCACCCCCGCGATGTTTTTTAGTTCATTGCGAAAGGAGATGATCCGAGGCAGGGCAGTATCCCTGTCACGAAAATCTCTTAGCGACAAGGGGATAACCATCACATTGTCCTGGTCGAAATTCAGGTCGTGGTTTTTCATGAAATCGATCTGCTTCATAATAATGCCCACGCTGCTCATCAGGGCGATGGCCAATACAAACTGTATCGTCACCAGTGTATTGCGGACGGACATCTTTCCTCCTTTCACCTGGCCACCCTTGAGGATGTGCCCTGGCTCAAAGCGTGAAACAAAAAGTGCAGGATAGCTGCCTGAAATAATGCCCACGAGCAGCCCGATGCCGACAATCAGCATCAGAAAATCAGGATCCTGCAGGTAGCGGATCTCCAGGTCCATCTCCACCAGCTCGTTGAACTTAGGCAGGAACAATTCTGCCAGCAGGCCACCCAATATCAGCGCGATGATGCTCATGATCATCGATTCGCCCATGAACTGACTGATCAATTTGTGGCGGTTGGCGCCCAACACTTTTCTTACCCCTACCTCCCTGGTCCTGAGCATACTTTGGGCTGTCGCCAGGTTAGTGAAATTGATAATGGCAATGACGAGGATACCCAGCGCCACCAATAGTAGGATGTGGGCATATTTCCTTTGTCCAGTTATCTTATCGTACAGATCTTCCAGGGGCAGGATCAGAAAATTACCCCGCTCCTGCTCCACAACATACTTCTCCATCAGGATATTGAGCTGTGGACGAAGTTGATCGGGATCAGCGCCGGCCCTCAGTTTAATAAAGGAATCGCAAAATGAACCGCGCCACAGGTTGTCTCCCAACTGCTCTCTGACCAAAGTGGCAGACAGGGGAGCGATACAATCAAAGGTGTAGGACGAATTCGAAGGAATTTTACCCAAAACACCAGTCACGACTCGCTCAGTGCTGAACCCGAAGCGCAGGGTCTTGCCCAGCGGATCTTCATCGCCAAAAAATTTCTGCGCCACCTCCTGGCTGATGACCACGGAGTTGGGCTCGTCCAAAGCCGTCAGCGGATCGCCCTTGATCACGGGAAAAGTAAATACTTTGAAGAAGTTGGAATCTGCCAGCGTCATCTGCTGCTCAAAGCGCTTGTCATCCAGCTCTACCCAGGTGTTTCCGGTTCCCACCATGCGTGTGCCCTGCTCGATCATGGAAAACTCCTCTTTGGCCACATCTACCAGGGGATACCACGTATCAAATACATCCATACGGCCATTTTCAGTGGCCCGGTCGCGGTACATGAAGTAGATCTGGTCGGAGTCTTTGTGAAACTGGTCGTAGGTGAGCACGCTTTGCGCGTAAAATATGATCAGGATGGTGATGGCCAAACTACCGGCCAAACCGAGAATATTGATCAGGGAATATGCTTTATGCTTAAGAATATTCCGAAAGGCGATCTTCAGGTAGTTTTTAATCATAAAAATTTGAGTTTTTGACCTTGATTTTCTCCTTCCAATACATGTGCCATAGAAATTATTGCACTGAAAATCAACCGTTTATATTATATCCATTGATCCCAAAACAACTATTTTGTTCCTTTTTGGAACAGCTTTGTTTCGGTGTGAAACAACATTTACTTTTACAGCTAATGGAAAATAAGCTACTTGATGGACAAGATCAGGGAAATTTTTGAAAGCGTTGTAAAACAGAGTGATGCTGACTGGCAGGTATTCTCGTCAAAGCTTGTTAGAAGGGAATACCCAAAGAAAACCCTGTTGTTAAAAACCGGGGAAACGGAAAAGCATCTCTCTTTTATTGAAAAAGGCATCGTGAGGTTCTTCATGCCCCGCGAAGAAAACGACCTGACCACAGCCTTTATTTTCGAAAATGAATTCTTCAGCGCCTACGACTCCTTTCTCACCCAAACCCCGGCCATCTACCAGGTAGAAACCCTCACGGATGCCACCGTCTGGCATATCACACATGCCGACCTGCAGGAAATCTACGAACGCACCTCCGTTGGCAACCGCATCGGCCGCCATGCCGCGGAGAACCTGTTTCTGAAGAAAACAAAGCGAGAGCTCTCCCTCCTCAATGACAGCGCAGAGGAACGATACCTGAAATTATTCACCGAACGGCCCGAGTTGATCCGGCATATCCCGTTGAAGTATATTGCTTCTTATATTGGCATTACTCCGCAGGCACTGAGCAGGATCAGGAGGAGGGTGAGGGGGTAGGTGGATGGTGCTTCACCATAGTTTTGTCGGTAGATAAAGCAGCAAAACGTAGATGCTGTAGCTTAGTCAAAATCCAGCAATCCATACGTTTCGTGATACGAAGTTCTGATGTTGATTATTTCAAACTTAGCGTTCACCTTTTCTTTGAGAATCTTGTGTATTTTCAAGCATCCCTCATCAGAAGTGACAAAGTGCGTTATCGCCTCCTCTATATCAGCTTGAGCAAAAAGCTTCGAGTCATTGGGAATGATGTTCCTGTTATTCAGCTCAAGTTTGTCTTTTTCATCAAATATGATTCTTGCGAATTGTCCCGCTCGAATACCGTGGTTAAAGTTGAATGGAACAACTTGCAAATTTCTCCAAGGTAGCTCATCAAAACTTCCTCTAACGCAATATTCAGCAATAGATATTGTTGAGCATTTTAATATAATATCTTTCTCAAGAAAGTATTTAAAATACCCAAGTGCATTTGAATGCAGACTATCATTTTCATTTAATAGCCGGATGAAGAAGCTTGTATCTAGGAGGACACTATGCTTCATAATTTCCTCTTATGGAATTAAGCCACTTATCGACATCATCTACATCTGACCATTTTGATGTTGCTTTCTTCATCAAAGTAGATAGATAGTTTTGATCGTACTTAGGAGTGTAGTCTATAAGTTCGATAAGTTTCAAACTGGATTTATCTATTTCAGAAGTTTGGATATTCTGTTTCCCAATTGCTCTGACCCCAAAGTCCTTATAAAGCAAATTTTCCTCCTTTTCACCAAGAAATTCTCGATCTGTTTGGATTGTTAATGACCCAAGATCCTCGGTGTCTAGATGAATATTAGCTTTGTTTTTACCCCCAGCATTTGTTAATGTGCCATAAAAATAGAATTCAGCATCAACCCAAATATTTTGGGTTCTTTTGAATCTAGTCTGGCTGGTAATTTTAAGTTCATTACTCTTATCAAGGGAAGTTCTAATACTTAGATCAAAATTATTTTTGATAGCGTTCTCTTGTAATGTTTCTATTGCTTGGGCAGACTGTGCTTCAAGAAAATCCACAGAATTGGATGAGTCTACCAAGCCAATAATGGCATTAAAACCAATAACCGCCTGAAGGCTCGTTTTAATGATGTGTTTAACAGATCCAGTTTCTATAGAATAGCTAATAGTGGGACGATCTTTTTTGCTGGTTGGAAATAGAAGATTTTCAACAGTTTGCAAAATTGTGATGATCTCTCGGATGTCATAGTTATCCGGACTGAGTTCAATATTTCCTCTGCTACCGACAATTCTTATCTCTATGTTTCCAAGGTTCTCCACAATCCAAATATACAAAAACTAAATTTTGAATCCAGGCCAGGGGTCGATCATATCACCAAATCATTTTGCTCGAACTCAAAGAGCAGTTTGATGCCTCTCCTTTATTGAAAAAGGCATTGTCAGGTTCTTCATGCCCCGCGAAGAAAACGACCTGACCACACCGTTTTTCTTCGAAAATGAATTTTTCAGCGCCTACGACTCCTTTCTCACCCCCCTTCCATCCCTGGCGCGTGTTTAGCGGTTAGCGTAACGTGTGCCCTCCCTCGCATTAACAGTACCTGAGCCTCAGCTTCCGCCTCGGATCTGGGGGGATCCTGAATATTTTCTCCGTTGCTCTACGAAAATTTCAGGATGACGTGGTGGTTGAGATCTTGGCTATGTATGTAATAGTTTGTTGGTGAAAAACACCAACAAAAGGGGTAGGTAAAATTTCAGGATGACGGGGTTTAGTTTTGACCGCTGGCACTTTTTGAAACGGATCAGCCTGCGGTTAAGTAGTTTCGTTTTGTATTATACGTAAGCAAATACCCTCTTTTGTTCGTATCACTTAAAAATGAACGGTTCACCAGGGTTTCAATGAACGGCTGCCTTTCCAGGAATGGATTTAATAATTTCCCGACTCTTCTTTCTGCAACACCTATTCGCCTGGCAAATTCAATAAAGTCGCTTTTACCGGGATGTCCGCTCTTTCTGTATTGTTCACTTTGAAAATCATCGGCAAACAATCCTTTATCCAATGCAAAATCGGTATCGTCTACATGCAGCCGGGTATTTATCAAATCATAAGCAGGGCTAAGCAAGTAATCGCCTCCCGTTGATTCAAGAAGTGAAAAGTTTTTTAAATGGGCATCTCCATTTGAAAAAAGGAAATTAAAAACCACTAATGAAAAGTATTTTTCTATTTCTACCCGCCATGCCGGAGCATATCTTTGTATCAGTAGTCCTGCTTCCTCGTAACTATATTCATACTTAAAATTGGCTCCGGCATTGTCTTTTGTTTTACCTGCCAGCGTTGCGAAATCCTCCTTGCCCCACTTGCTGCCGTCATCTTTTACATCAAACCGTTTGGTAATATAGGCAGGTGAACCATTTTTGAAAAATACCATGGCATTTTCAGCCGTGTTGAGTCTATAGACTTGCCGGGCTATTTGCATGGTGAGATGTTCGTTTGCCGGAACCTGGTCAACGTTCTTCAAGTCTCTTGGTATGGGTTTGAGTATGTAAGTTCCCTGTTCCCCCTGATTTGTTAAACGCAAATGATTTTTTTCAAGTAGCAGGCTTAGTTTTTCCTGCACCCCCGAGATGGAGATACGCTTACGATTTTCAATGAATTGCTCGGCAACCTCTTCATTTTGCTCCGGCTGCTCGTAAGGTAATACATGACTTACTTTTTTCCCGCTGAACAGGTTCCGCAAACAACCAGGACTGTAAGTTGTAAAACCTTCAGCCAAAGTTCCCGGGCAATATTTCAATTCATCTAAGTTCATTTTACTGCTATCGGTTTTACAGTTACCGCTCCTATAGTGTCATACTGTGCCGTTGCCATTAGTAGTCCAAAACTATCTTCCTCATCTATCCTCAGTTGTGTACTTTGCAGCTTTCTATTGACGCCTTCGCTTAGCATGTTAAAGAAAAAAGGAAACAGAAATTCACTGCTGTATTCCTTTTGCGTTTTAGGAAGCGTTAAACTTATGGCCGGTTTGCTGTCATCGTTAAAATAACTGTCTGCATATTCAAAAACATAGCGATGGCGGCTTTCTTCCGTCAGCGTTCCGGCTAAAATTCCATTGCGGTATATCTCCATTCTTCTCATTTACTCATGGCTTCTTTTTTACTTCAAGAGTAATTTCCATCCCCAACACTTCCGCTATTTTTTCCAACACCTCCAGAGAAGGATTGCCTTGTCCCCGTTCTAGTTTATAGATCGTATTGGTGCTCACATTTGCCAGCTCGGCCAGGTGCGGTTGCGTTATATTCAACTCTTTTCTTCTGTTTCTTATGATTACTCCAATCTGCTTCACTAACATTATAATGTGATTTTTAGTATAAAAATAGCATTTATATTTGAGTTAGGCAATCAAAATCACAACATGGTGTGATTTTAATGTTTTTTATTAGTGGTCGAAAAGAAAAGCTCTTTAAAACACATTATAATGTGATTTTTGGGTTTGAATGATGGTTTGTTCAAAGCCTGAGCTTCAGCTTCTGCCATGTATCCAGGGTACCCGAATATTTTCTCCGCTACGCTGGCAGGAGCAGTAGGCAAAACATGTGAAAAACATTCCACCTCCGGCCGTTGGCCACCTCCGCCAGCGGAGGACAGTGCTAACTCAATTTACGACAATGGAAACTTAGCTCGTTCTCCGTTTCGCCATTCATACCTTCAGCACTATATCCACTACACCTCATCCCAACAGGGCACATTACTGACAAAACCACAAAAAGAAATTAGCATTTTCCCCCTCGGGAGGGGTCAGGGGGAGGTCCACATAACTAAAACGCTGTCAGCTACAGCCTCTCAATCTGCTCTTTTGATAAACCGGTGATTTCGGCAATCTCTTCAATAGCATATTTCTTATCCAGCATCTTCTTCGCCATTTCCTTCGCCTTCCTCAACTCCGCCTTATCCAGTTGCTTTTTCAGCAGCTCAATCTGGCTGAAGGTAAGGTCATATTCGCTGTCTTGCATAATTTTGGCCAGTAAGCCCTTTTCTGCGAAGCTATAGTAGCTCTTTTCGGTGATGATGAGGTGGTCGATAACGGGTACATTAATGAACTTGCCGATGGCCTGCATTTTATCTGTCAGCTCGATGTCTATGTCAGAGGGGGAGAGCTCTCCGCTCGGGTGGTTGTGCACCATAATGATCTTCACCGCCCGCTTTTGCAGTGCAAAGCTGAACACCTCCATCGGCTCTACAAGGGTTTGGTTCACCGTACCCAGGCTGATCAGCTCGATCAGAAGGATCTGGTTGTTGGTAGCGAGGCAGACAATCCAGAAGTGCTCTTTATTGCGGTCGATCTTATTCTCACGCAGCAGCACCTGCTGCATCACCTTGTAGAGGTCATCAGCATTGAGGATCTTGATCTTTTGTTCTTCAGTTAGGCGGACGTTCATGTATGCAAATTAAGGGATTTTGGGGATATGTTGGTAGTGGGTGTGGGGAAAGGTATACTAACTGTGCCTGATTCGAAGTCTAAAATTGTGTTTGGAGCTGTGCTGTTGGAATGGTTGGTTATTGGCTTATTGATGTTAATAAATAGTACGTAACGATGAAAAAATAGTGGTGTTTTATCACGTTGAAGTAATTGGCACGGCAGTCTGAACCATATTAAATACAGGCGTATAAAGATCAACTTCTTGTTCAGGAGTCTCAATTGTGACAATAAGGCTGTACCGAACTATTGAATCTATTTTACCAAGTTGTTTTCTTGTCCTGTACCAGCCATTCTTAGGATAAACCGACAAAATATTTCTTCTGGACAATTCGACACCAGAAGTTGTTTTAAAGTCTTTTTTTATTGATCCTTTACTCCTTATACGTTCCTTCAGCGTCCACAACTCTGAAGATGTATCAATTGTATCATCATCGTTTTCATCTGTTCCAGAAGATGCAGCCGATATTCTCCTTTTAAATTCATTAAGTGGCTCTAAAGGTTTAATAAGTTTGAAATCCAGTTCATGAGAATGATACCGGAAATTTGACGCATATTGACGATTACCTGGATTAGGTTCTATGTAGTAAGATAAAGTGACTTTAATTGTTACATCACCATCTCCAATTTCGTCTCTCAGCACATCAACTGGCCAAGGGAGTTCATACAAATGATATTCATTGTATCGTGGCTGTGATTTTTCCAATCTGTATGGTTGAATGGAACGCTGCGAGACAAGTGTAAGCGAGTTATTTGAACTATTCTTTGCCCTATTTAATATAGGAACACCGTAGCCTACAGACCGTAACAGAGCTCTTCTGTCTGTCTCAAGATTCAAGTTATAGTTTTGCAACATAGCATCTGTCCACTCTGCTGAATGTACCATTAGCCCTCGAATTGTTTCAGGCCAGTAATCAGGATATTCTGTTTTCAGCTCGGCTGCCATTTTTGAAGCCAAAGCGACAGATGCACTTGTATCTCCAAATGTTTGAAAGATATTTATTCGGTGGTCTTTATGAGTAGTCAGCAATTGAAGGGTATCCTTATAATCAACTTCATTTTCTCTGTGCGCCAAATTCCCTCCCTCCATCACGATATCTGGCTTATTCGGCCACTGAGTTTCCCAAGTTCCTGAGGTTGAGTTTGAAGGTGCCATTGCACCATTAATTGCTAAAGGATTCCATCCCGGCCATTGTTGGCCATCAATTCTATCTTTACGTGTGTAACTCCCAACTGTTAGCGCGTTATAGGCTTGCGCAGGATCTTGAACGGATTCATAAAAGTTCTTATCTGGGAATTCTTCTGCGTTTTCAATTCTTACATTACCTCCACTTACTAAAATTAATTGTGGTTCTTTAGGGTCAAGAATACTACCAAATGCGATTTTATCAACTGACGCTGAACTTGATGAGGGTCTCCCTCTAAAGCCGAAATCCTTATTGGTTACTGATAAGCAAAAAACCCTGGGATGATTTGGGTTATCAACAATTGGTGTAGCACATGCATATTCATAAATCGCACCATACATTTCTGGGTCATTCGGAGATTGTGGATGATAAATCTTGAAGGATTCAAGCCCGTGATAGAGTTGAGTAGTTCCACTATTGGCTAAAACCTGAGTTAAATCTCCATATAATGCCAGACCAGCCATTCCTGTACCATGACCACCTCCACGTTCACTATCAAACTTGCCCCAATCTTCAATCCATGTATATAATCTTTCATCAGGCAATGATGGATTTATCAGAGCGTGTTGATTAGTTACCCCACTATCCAGTAAACAAACAAGAACAGAATTTTTATTAAAACGATTTTCCGTTCTTTCTGATAGGTCTTGTAGCCATTGTTCTTTATCCGAAATTGAAATACCATCTTGAGTAATAAAATCAGATAATTCCTGAGGATGTCGTAGCTCAGCAAGATTATCAAGAAGCATTATAGATTCTGAAAGCTGATTAGCAGAAGCTTTTACTAGTCGTACAAAATGCTCTGGAAAATCTAACTGCAACCGACCAATCTGTGCATCTAGTTCCTCAAGATTATTTATAACTTTAGCTATTCTTTCGTTGTCATTGTCGGTTTTCCTAAACCAAACTTCCCACCAGACTATTTCATTTTCATCAGGAAAAGGAATTTCTGGATCATCAGACCAAAAAGCTTCAAGTGTTGCTAATTTAATGTTTGCAATATTTGAAATAAGTGGATTAGACTTTGGGGTGTCGGTTATATTTCCTTCTCGGTCTTTAGTATTTTCAGTTAAGTATTGTTCAGCTTTCTTGATAAAATGACTGATGCCTCCCTTTGTTAACATTAGAGCAACACGATAGCGATATTGATTCTCTTGCTCTGGATGTTTTTCCTGTTTAATGTTAACTATTTGATAGGTTGGTCGATCTGTATTTTGATGTAATTGGTCGAATTTTAGTGGATAACCCCATTCTGAGATGAAAGTCACATAAATCGCATCATCTCGAATAATATTTTCTGGAAGTTCGGTATCTTCGGCTAATTGTAATTGCTGACGTACCACTTGAAGCTTTCGTAATATTCTGTTCCCATGTTCGGAACGATTACGTTGGGTAATTGGGAAGTCCACCTTTATTTTGGTGGGGTACTTATATTGTTCACCGGAGGCATATTCTTCGATTCTCCCAATATGTGGTTTGTCGAAATTATCTGCCATTTATGATTTACGTTTTTTAATGGCGATAATTAATTCTGATTTTTTAAGCTTATTATCTCCGCGAAGAATCATCTCTTTAATAGTTTCTTCACAGGCTCTAACAATATCAGAATAATTCAGTCCTTCTGCCTCTTTAGCTAGCATCTGGTAATTAATTCGCTCATTAAATTTGAACCCAAAGAGATTTTTCTTGATTGTATCAATGATTTCACTTTTGTTCGGTAAAGGATAAGTAATGATATCATCAAATCTTCTGAATAAAGCCTGATCCAGAGTCTCTGGCATATTTGTAGCAGCAACAATAACGCTGTTACTTTGATCTTTTTCAATATTAATTAAAAAGCTATTTAAGACACGTTTGATTTCTCCAACATCTTGTCCTTGGTTTCTGTGCGAACCAATTGAGTCAAATTCATCAAATAAATACACTCCTCTATGGTCGGGCATTGCATCAAATATCAACCGCAATTTTGCAATTGACTCCCCCATAAACTTAGAAATTAAACCATCCAATCGAACAATGAAAACAGGAATTCCTAACTCTCCAGCAATTGCTTGTGCGGTCATGGTCTTTCCACATCCTGGAGGACCCTGAAGTAAAAGCTTCCTCCTTGGCATGAGGTTGTGTTGTCTGAGGACTTCCCATTTTTGTTGTTCATTGACCAATTTCAACAACGGTTCTTCTACTGATGGAGCAAGAATCATATCCTTTAGCTTGATCTTTGGCTGGAAAATTTCAATCAGTTCATGAAGATCCCGTTTTGATTGATTTATTGGAATTGTCTTACTCCGATCGAGAAAAGAAAGGGAACGGTTTTTTCTCGCTTTCTCAATTAGCGACTTAAGTTCCTGAGCAAATGTTGTATGACCTTTCCGTGCTTCAGACGCAGCAATTTGCATAGCAGAAGCAAAAAAACGCTCTTCATCACCATCGCCGAATGATTTAATTAAACTTTTTATTTGATCCGCTGCTGCCATTATTAAATAATTAGTTCTTCTTCATTCATTTCCAAAAATACAACTAAGTATTTCCAAATCCATTTAAATTGACGTTTTTGATTGACGACCCTTTTGCATATAACGACCGCATACGCCTTAGGCGATTTCCAAGCCACTGTCGGTACGAGTTATTTTTCTACTTCGAATTCATATTCAATTTCATAAATCCCAGGTTGCAGTGGAACATTGAATTCATCCGATTTTAAACCTATATGAAAATCATATACGGTCCCTGTTTTCGCAAAAACATTTACATTTTGACTTCCATTTGGTGATTTTTTTAATACGGATTTATTCTTAGTGGGTGGCGAACTTAAGTTCGTATCGAATTTGGCCACAACATGCCCTTTGAAACTAGGCTCCGAAAGAAGAACCTTGATGATCCCCTTCTTTTTATCGGTATCGTTTGTTTCAATCAGATGGTCATGAAGTTCTGCATTATTTCTTTTTAAACTTGATTGTGGGACTAAGTGAGAGGGAAGTTTTTGAGAGTTCGCCTCTATTTTTTCTTCAATTTTCTCTCGTTTAGCAGGAGAAGCACTTGAGATCAGATCAATATCTTCAAATAATTGTGACTGGGCATTACTTTGTTCAGTTAGTTTTTCTCTAACCTCATCTGATACAACACCTGCCCAATCACTTAGATATGTGTTATTTGATGAACGAATTAAACGAATCATATTGCGAGTTGATTCTAGATATATCATGCCCTTCGAATCCGAGTTTTCCATCGCTGATTTTTCTTGCTTACTATCAAGATACTGTTCAATGGAATATAGCTGTTTTGATTGATTCAATATCTTTTCGCTTGACTGCTCTCCAATCCTATCAATCAATTTTGTGTTTTCTGCCTTTAAGGTTTTTTTAGAATAATGTGATGAAATAACCCAAGAAAAAGCCGCTGAGCCTAACGCTAAAATGATTGAAATCAAAAGTCCTTCTCTTGATTCAAGATTATCTAGTTGACTTGTCAAAACCAAACATGCAATAACTAAAAAAAATGAACCCCCTGCTAATATATTCTTAACATTCATATCCAACAATTTAATATGCGCAAACAATTACATATTCTGTAACATTTTCTATTATAATATTGATCTATGTCAAGCGCCACAATCTACACCTCCCCCTCCTCACCTCCACCAAAACTTTCCCAACACCCCAAATCCCTTTCCGAAAGCAGCAGAAAAGCGGAAGATCCGCCCACACAGCACTTCAGGCATCTCCAAAAGATAATCAATTAAAAGCAATGGTTTTTGTAGGGAAAAAGGAACGGAATGGTGAAAATGGCCTTGAGAGGCTATAGGAGAAGATTTCTGTCAATCCGGATTAGGTATTTTTCACTATAAAATTGGGTAAAATGTACCAATTACAGTTTTGCCGTTTTCTGTTCGCAGTTCACAGTTTTTTGGGTTTGGTTGGGGAGAAGTAGCACAGCCTGGAGGGATTTATGCACAAGTAACTGCTCCAAAGGTGCATGGATCTCTCCCTCTGTCCCCGAGGCAAGCCAGGCAAGCTCGGGACAGGCGAGATGACTGTACTTCTAACATTCTTAAGGAGGGGGGCATGGCATGCGTCAGACGGTTCCGAAACCGTCAGACGCTTTTCCACGGCTCCCATCCGAACAGCATTACTTAACCCAGGTTCATTGCCTGGCCCACTTCCCCAGGCGATCTTTGCGCAAGAGATTCTAGTCGGGAGTCTTTAGTCGTGAGTATTGAGATGACACGTAATAAATAATTGGCAACGTACCCAAGTCTCAATACTCAAATCTCAAATCTCAATACTAGTTATATGAAGCCGTTAATCGTACTTATTGTCACTTTTTTAATCGCTCTTGTAGCATTCAAAATATTTCGCAATGCCTATGAATTAGCTTTGTCTGCCCGGATAGCGCTCTCCATCACCCTTTTGTTCACCGCCATGGGGCACTTTGCTTTCTCTGAGGGCATGGCCATGATGGTGCCGGAATTTATTCCCTTCAAAAAGGAGATGGTATATCTCACGGGCCTTATTGAAATTGCTGCGGCTATTGGTTTGCACGTTCCTCAGCTCCGCCCTCTGACGGGGTGGCTGCTGATCCTGTTCTTCGTGCTGGTGCTTCCGGCCAACATCAAAGCAGCCATGGAGCAGGTAGATTATCAAAAAGCAACGTTCGGAGGCCCCGGTGTGACTTATTTGTGGTTTAGGGTGCCTTTGCAAATCCTTTTTATCGTGTGGACGTATTTTAGTGCTGTGCGTAACTAAAGCTGTTACTCTATCTTTTTCAAAAGATCTAACAGTTCCTTATCTGTGATATTTTCCTTGTTGGATTTATCATAAATGGAGAGCAAAAAAACCGTTTCACCAGTAACATAAACATACGTAATCACTCGTGCACCACCAGATTTGCCCTTACCCTTTGAAGCAATAGCAAGGCGAATTTTATAACAGTTATTGCCAATTGAAGTGCCAAACGTAGGTTCTTCGGCAAGTTTATCTCCTAATTCCTTTAGTTCAGTTCTAAGAGAGGGGTACTTCTTGATGAGTTTTTTGCTTCCCTTTTGAAGGAGGAAATGGCACCGACTCTATAGCTCATCCAGAAACTCGCTTAACGGTTGAGCTTTTTTTTTCCCCGCCTTAATCTGGTTTACTTCTTCAACAGCGCTTTTTAAGTCTTTCAAGATTTGTTCTTTTGATGTCTCTTCTTCAGTCTCCACTTTTTTTATAAACTTCAGACTTTTTATCAACTCCATAAAAAACGGGACTTTTTTATCAGGGATATGTATGGTAATCTGTTTCATCTATGAAAGAGTTTTGCCTGCAAAATTGTAAATATAGTAACCTTATCTAAGCAAAAAAAGTTGCACCTTAGCTTCAGTGCAGTGCGTAATTAAAAATTCTTTCCCTTGGACCACGGCCACATCATAGAGCAAACAAAGAGCGTTGTTACATCGATTATAAAAGCTTCTGACCCGGAGTTGCACTATTTCAGGCAAAATGTTCGTGTCCATCAAATGGCAAAATCAGACCTCCTGGTTCGGGAAGGCGAAACATGTAATAGCATCTTTTTTGTGAACAGCGGTGTTTTTCGCTCATTTTTATGGGCTGATGATGTGGAGGTGAATACTGAATTTTTCTTTGAAAACTCTTTTGCAGGGGCTTTCACCAGCTTTTTACTGGAACGCAAAACTGTGCTTAATATTCAGGCGCTTGAAGAAGCTACGGTAACTGAAATTCCAAAAGCGACTTTGGAAGCGCTTTATCAACGCGATCCGGCTTGGTACGCATTGGGTAAATATATTTTCGAAAGGGAATTCATAAAAAAATGTCAACGGGAAAGTGACTTCCTAAAGCTAAGTGCAAAAGAAAGGTATCTCAGCCTGGTTCAACAGCACCCACAGATAGAGGAGCGGATTCCGGGATATCATATAGCCTCTTTTCTGGGTATCAAACCTGAATCCCTCAGTCGCATTCGTTCAGGAAGATTGACATAAATTAACCGTGAGTTCGATATAAAATGCTTAAAAAAAGATAGTCATCCTGACGTGAGGAAGGATCTTCCTAAGTTGGCGGTAGTATCCTTGAACTTAGTAAGATTCTTCGTGCCTCCCCGGCAAGTTCCATAGCCGTTAACTTAAGAGAAATATAGCCCCAGAGGATATACATAATAACCTAAATATATGACACCTTGTGAAAATATGTGGTCTCACACCTCACCCATCAAAAGCCTGTGCTTTTACTACAGTCTGCACTTCCCTCTCCTTGAGGAGAGGGCAATTCTTCTGTGCTTATATTTCAGCCTGTTCAGGGGTGAGGTGATAACTCAACACGGGAATAAAATGATTGGATTTAGCATTTTAGATATCATTTTAAAAGTGCCACAGACATTTCGCTCCTACCGGGATGTTTGAGTTAACGGCTATGGAGCCAAGGTCGGGACAGGCAGAATGACCTTAAAATGAGGTTTTTGGGTTATTTTAGTCGGTTCTACTATATGAATTCATGTTAAATTAACATAGGTCAATCACCATATTGTTACACATCTCATTATTTTGACATCAAAAAAGTACCATGGACAAAAGAGTAAAATTTGACTTCGAGTTTTTCTTCACCAACGGAGGCAGTATCAAAGGCGAAGATTTCCGCCTCGATATCTCCGGAGACGACATCAGCGATAAAGCGCTGGCCGATTATATCATCGAAGATATGCGGCTGCTGATGGTAGGCGAGACCAGGATCCTGAACAAGGAGATCATTACCGAAAAGCATAAACGAAAGCCGGTCAATGGCAGCACGGGCAAAAGCATGCTCATAGACCTCAGCCACACCATAGAAGATGGGCTGGTGACCTACAAAGGCTTGCCTGCACCTGTTATCTGTGATTATCTGAGTCGTGAAGAGTCAAAAAAACACTATGAAGAGGGCACGGAGTTTCAAATCGGCAAGATTGAAATGGTATCCAACACCGGCACATACATCGACTGCCCTTTCCACCGGTTTGAAAACGGTAAAGACCTCTCCGAAGTAGGACTGGAAGCTTTCACCGACCTCGAAGGCATCGTGATCAGGGTGCCGCATACCGAAACCAAAGAGGTCACACGGGCACACCTGGAAAACTATGAGGTTCGTAACCGGGCAGTACTTATCCACACCGGGTGGGATGAATACTGGAACATCGAGGCTTACTACGAAAACAACCCTTACCTGACCAAAGAGGCGGCCGAATACCTGGTAAGCTGTGGCGTCAGGCTGGTGGGTATCGACTCTCTGAACATCGACAACACCAATGGCAAGAGCCGGCCTGTGCATACCACACTTTTGGGAGCTGAGGTGCTGATCGTTGAGCACCTGTGCAACCTGCAACTGCTTCCGGAAGAGGGGTTTACGTTCAGCGCCATTCCTCCGAAGTTTAAAGGGGTGGGCACTTTCCCGGTGAGGGCTATGGCGAAAGTGAGAGGGTGATGTTTCGAGGTAAGTGATCTGATTGGAGTCATCTGATCACGCTCTAGAGCTGCTTATGGAAGAGAAACTAAAACATGTAAATGCTCAGATTAGTATCTATGTGCCAAATGATAAAATAAAGGAAATCCTGCAGAAGGAATCCGCACAGAAAGAAGTTAAACTGACACCTGCCAGAGCCATGCTGCTTTACCTCATGTTTCAATATGAAGCTATGGGAGAGCAGAGCAGTTTATTTGTCGCCAACAAACTGGCTTATTTTCTACAGCGCGCAGGCGAAAATCTACGCTTAAAATTTGAAGCTTATCATTATGGCCCTTATGCGGTACAGTTAAATCATGTTTTGCTGCATTTAAATGGAGTCTATTTAAAAGGAATGGAGCAAAATGTAGTCAAGCCTTTTGAACCAATCCATTTGGACTATGACAAATACGCAGAGATTGAGAAATACATTCGTGCGAATCTATCACTTGAACAGCAGCAGCGACTTAAAAGTGTTCTAAAACTAATCCAAGGTTTTGAGTCGACTTTTTCGATGGAATTGCTTTCCTCTGTTGATTATCTTGTTTCAAAAGAAGCGGTTAAATCCACTGATGAGATTCTGAAACACCTGTCGCAGTGGAACCCGAGAAAAACTGACCTGTTCCAACCACGACACGTCAAAATAGCCTATGATCATCTGAAAGATCAAGCGCAAAGTAGTTTTGAATTGGTTTATAGGATTATTTCGGATTGAAGGAAAATTTCGATCAGTTTGATATTCTCGGTTAGGAAGCTCCTTCCTTCGTCAGGTTGACCGTCAATATTGCATATCGAGATATGCGATAAAAAATTATAGTTAATAATTTTACAGTCCGCGACATGTTGATTCTCAATTCGCGATTCGCGAATTCTAACCACACATAAAAATAAATATTCCATATTCCGATATGGAATATTTATCTAATTCCACTTTAAAATCAGCATCTAATTCAGTAATATTATGTATTCGAATATGGAATAAAGAAAATGGCTGTACAAAAACAACCTACAATAAGCCCGTTGGATATAGTTGTTCTATTACGAATCGCCATGTCCAATGAACAGGAACTTTCGCAAAACCTACTCGCTGGAGAATTACAATTAAGTCAGTCCGAGATCAGCAAGTCTCTTAAAAGATCCCGCTATGCAGGTCTGTTAATTGGCAACTACCAAGTGATGAAACAACCTTTAATGGATTTTATTCAATATGGAATAAAATATGCCTTTCCTCAACAGCCTGGTGCGGTAGTAAGAGGAGTGCCTACGGCCCACTCGATGAGTCCTTTGAGTGATGAAATTCAAAGCTCAGAAAATTATGTATGGCCCTATGCAAGAGGAACGATGAGGGGGCAGGCAATCACCCCGTTGTATCCCGGGGCTGTTAAAGCGGCCCTAATGAATGATCGATTGCATGTGCAATTATCATTAATTGACGCGATACGTGTAGGTAGAACAAGAGAAAGGCAACTTGCTATTCAAATATTAAGAAAACAGCTATTGAATGAAGAATACACAGATCAATCGACTGGCTACTATACAGGTAGCTAAAGCATTAGATGATTTAAATGAACAGGTAGTTTATGTTGGCGGAGCAGTGGTCAGCCTTTATATTGACGACCCTGCTGCTGATGATGTTCGGCCTACAAAAGACATTGATCTGAGTTTTGAAATTCTGAGTATCGGTGAACTGGAATTGTTAAGGGAAGAATTGAATAAACGTGGATTTAAACAGACTTTTGAAGACAATGTGATTTGTAGATTCCGTCTCGATGATAAAAAAGTAGATGTGATGGCCACGGAGGAAATAGGCTGGGCACCTGCAAACAGATGGTTTAAAGACGGATTTAAAAATTCTTATACTGTTGATGTAGAAGATGTTACAATTCGACTAATGCCATTCCCATATTTTCTGGCTTCCAAGTTTGATGCATTCAAGGGTAGAGGCGCTAAGGATGCCAGAATGAGTCATGATTTTGAAGATATTGTGTATTTATTAAATTACACCTCAGATTTTACAGAAATTATCCTTTCAAGTGACGCAGAAGTAAGAATTTTTTTGATCAACTGCTTTGAAGAAATACTCAATGACAAATTACTACAGGAAGCTATTATAGCCCATATGTATTACGCGGAAAGAGAGGAAAGATTTAATATTATTATTGACCAGATAAAAGAAACAATAGATGGGCTTCAACAAACTCAATAGCGTAGAGCACTACATCATCCACCAGCTCAGCGGAATGAACCTGAACACCCAGGTGCTGGAAGAACCGAAAGCTAACTATGGCAAGGGTACCGCTCGCCGCAAGAGATTAATCGCGGTGTAAATGAAGTGCTCGTTGAGTCAGAATTGAAAGAGGCGCTGATCAGGCTCAACCCGGCTATTGAAGCACAACACGAGCTGGCTGATGAAGTAATTTTAAACTCAGGACCATACTGATTTCGGTCAAAGCGAACGGCTTGAAGAGCTCAGAGACCGGGCGGAACAAGGTTTGATCACCTCTATTGAGTTTGTCAAGGAATTATGCAAGCTGGCAAAAGAAACTGTTCAGGCCGAAAAAGAACTGGAAGAGGAAATCAAAGAAAAATCCCCTAAAGCCGCTTTAACAGAATTGTTTTTAGAATTAAAAACGGACAAAGCCCCCGCTGTAGTGGAACGAATAGTGCATGATATCGATGCTATTGTGCGGGGTGGTTAACTTTCCCGGATGGCAAAATACTTCTTCAGGGGAACGGGAAGTACAAAAATCTTTGCGTAAAGCACTTTTAAAATATCAGCTTCACAAGGATCAGGTGCTGTTTGACCGGGCTTATGCTTATATCAAAGAGTATTATTAGAGCTTTTCAGTGATCTGATCACTGCACGCAGTGAAGTGGATTAAGAAAACTTTTCAAAACCTCACCCATCAAAATTCTGTGAGTATACTACAGCTTGTGCTAAGGCTATTCTCCCCAACCATAACAAATATTTAACATTTAATGACTGCCTGCGTAACAGTTAATAAAGAACTTAGCTGAAAGTAAGTGAAAAATTCTTCATTAGCCGATGAACTATCACTGCACTTTATGGTTAGTACTCTGGTTGCGACCGGAGGAAGCCGAAAGTGATGAGAAGATATAGAAATGTCGGGTGAGGCTGTTGGGTTTAGGTTGAAAATATAATTTGACAGCCCCCCGGACATTTCCCGTAAATCAAAACCCTGAACGGGTGTGGGTTATTAATGCATCAACATCTTTGGTAGATCAAATGTTTTGGCGCGCCTAAAAATGTGTGTTTGAACGATTAATTGAAAGGAAAATTGCTGTGGGCTTCTTGCTCGGGCTGAACTTCAAAAACTCTTGCCTTGTTCTGCCGAGGCTATGCAAGGGCGAGGTGGAAAAGGAGGCTGCTAAGGGGAGGTGACAAACTTTACTAATCCTTGAAGGCTTAGTAAAGTAGCTAACTACCTTAGAATGACTGACAATAAAGGAAAGTCGACCATTTAAACTTAACCTTTCATTTCCGACAACACACCCACCCATTGCTGCTAACACGGTTATCTGCTATATTTACTTCAACTCTGTGATTCCAAAAAACCACTATGAAATGTACTCAACAATTAAATTCTACCTTTTAATAACGGCTTCCATGGCTATTTACGCTTGTAATGGCTCGAAAACTTCAAACGAAGAAGCAAGTGCTGACGCTGATGCAACAGCGTCCCCAGAAGTTCGTGTAAACAATAATGGCGTATTTATAGCTCATAAAAGCTGTGGTGATGGGGATACAACCTTGTTGTTTGTACACGGATGGGCTATTGATCAAACGTATTGGTCTGGCCAGGTAGAGGCATTTTGCCCTGATTACCGGGTGGTGACAATAGATCTCCCCGGCCATGGCAGTTCCGGATCGGATAGAGATAGTTGGACCGTTGAAGATTATGCCGGTGATGTAAAAGCCGTCATTGACCAACTCCATTTGAATAACGTGATCCTGATCGGTCATTCGATGGCCGGGGACATCATTCTAGAGGCAGGCATCAATAATGACAAAGTCATTGCGCTGGTTGGTGTAGACAATTTTAAAGATGTTGGCTTTGAATATACCGAAGAAATTCAGGCGCAAATATCTGGGTTCATAGATCAGTTAAAGACCAACTTTGATACAGTGGCGACCGCATATTCCAAAACCTATCTTTTTCACCCGACTACGGACAGCGCTATTGTCGACAGGGTGATTACTAATGTGGTAGAAATCGACTCATCCATAGCCACAACAACCTTACAAAAGTTGTTTGAGTATGCACCAAAAGAGGCTGATCGCCTGTCACAGCTCGATAAAGAGCTTTACCTGATCAACAGCAGTGCAACCCCTACTGATTCCACAGGTTTGAAATCGACAGGAGTTTCCTATAAAATACTGGACATTGGCCCTACCGGACATTACCCTATGGTTGAGGCTCCTGAAAAGTTTAATACCTTGCTGCGATCGGCATTGGAAGATATAAACGCTGATGCCAATGAATGACGTTTGATCATCTGATCACTGAAGCCGCAAAAAAGGCGTAGCCAAGTTCAGTTCCAATTGATCTTACATAATTAACGTGAGTTCGATATAGTAGAACCGATTAAATTGTATTCGTATCTAAAACAGACCTAAAAATCTCTTTTTGAGGTCATTCTGCCTGTCCCGAACTTGCCTCGGGGGAGGCCAACAACTTAGGAAGATCCTTCCTCACGTCAGGATGACTTCCTTTTTTAAGCATTTTATATCGAACTCACGTTAATTATATTCAATTGCGTATAATTTCAGGATATTAAGCAATATTATACGTAAAAGCATATAATAAGCTTTTTTTTGTTATATTTGTATGTAAATGCATATAACATGAATGAATTATCAAACTTTGTAAAGACCCGAAGAAAGCATTTGGGCTTAACTCAGGAAGAATTTGCAGAAAAAGCGGGAGTAGCCCTCACAGTTATTAGAAAGATTGAGCAAGGTAAAGAAAACCTCAGTTTGACGAAGGTCAATCAGGTGTTGCAAATGTTTGGTCATGTTTTAGGCCCAATAAATATGAATCATGCGGCAAGGAATAATTAAATACAACAACGTAAGGGCTGGCCTTTTGACTGAGGAAGATAATGGAGAGTATTTGTTTGTATATGATGAAAATTACGTCCGAACCCACCCTGACCAATTCATTACTTTTCAAATGCCCGTATCCACAGGGCCATACAGAAGCAAGAGATTGTTCCCGTTTTTCGATGGGCTAATTCCGGAAGGATGGCTGTTAAATATTGCTGCTGAAAGCTGGAAAATTAACAAGAATGACCGCATGGGACTGCTTCTTGCCTGTTGTCAAAATGCTATTGGTGCGGTAAGCGTTCACCCTGTTAATACTGAAGCCGATGCCTAAATGCTTGTATTGCTATAAGGAATTGGATGAAAACCATGTTGACTATCATCCGAAGTGTATCAAAGCATTCTTTGGAACAAATCATGCTCCCGTTTTACCATATCGATTATCGGATATGGAAAAATTGGCAAAAAAAGTAGCAGAACTATCCATATCTGTTCCGGGCGTTCAGCCAAAATTGTCTTTGGGATGGATAAAAAATGAATTGAAAAATGGCCATCAGGGGCGATTAACCATTATGGATGCTTTAGAGGGGCATTATATATTAAAACCGCAAAATGCGGAATATCCTCAGATGCCTGAAAACGAGCATCTTTCCATGAAATTAGCGGAACTGTTTAAAATTGATATTGTACCTGTTAATCTGATTCGCCTGGAATCCGGCGAATTGTGTTTCATTACCAAGCGAATTGATCGTAATCCGGATGGATCAAAAAGTCACATGATCGATTTTCTACAGATCCTTGAATTGGCAGATAAATACAAGGGTACAATGGAAACCTTGGGAAGAACCATTGGAGATTTATCAGTGAACACTTTATTAGACAAATTGCGATTTTTTGAATCTACGGTTTTCAACTTCATCATTGGCAACAACGATATGCACCTTAGAAACTATTCGATGTGGATGTCAGATATGGGCTGGGTACTTTCGCCTTTCTATGACCTTTTAAATGTAAAATTGATACTCCCCAAGGATAAAGAAGATATGGCCTTGCTATTGGGTGGTAAAAAAGAAAGTTTCAATAAAGGTTATTTTGACCGCTTTGGCACCGCTTTGAAATTAAATGACAAGCAAATACGTGCCGTGTATAAAAAACTTGCAAAGTGGCTACCGGAAGCTACTCAATTGATAGAAAGCTCTTTCCTGGAGGCTGATCGGAAAAAAGCCTATAAGGAATTAATATCTCAACGCGCAAGACTTTTTACCTTGTAACCCAACAATACTTCTAAAACTTTACTAATCCTTGAAGGCTTAGTAAAGTAGGTAATTATCTCAAATCCCGGCCTTCTCCCTCTTCCAGCACCCAAAATTCATCGGATGGAATATTTTGCTCCTTCAGGGCTTTCTGCAGGTCCTCCACAGGTTCCCGCTGACCATCATCGCCTAGCGGGAAGGTGCCGAAATGGATGGCAACGCTTTGTTGCGAATTGATATCCTTATGCACCTGCACGGCCTCTTCCGGTGAGATATGTACGGGAGACATAAACCATTTGGGCACATAAGCGCCAATGGGGATCAACGACAGCTTGATCGGTGCAAAACTTTGCCCCACTTCTTTGAAGATATTTTGGTCATAGCCTGTGTCTCCCACATAGTAAATATTGCCATCAGCTCTTTTGAGTACGAACCCACACCACAGGGTGGCATCTCTGTCCAGCATACCGCGGCCTGAGAAATGTTGTGCAGGCACTGAAGCCACGACTAACTCCGGGTTAAGTGGCATTTCCTGCCACCAGTCCAGGCTCACCACCTTCTCGATATCCAGGCTCTTCATGTACTTATCCACACCCAGGGGAACAACAAACATCGGTTGGAAAATGTCATAGAGTCGTTTTACCGTGGGTTTATCAAGATGGTCGTAGTGGTTATGGGAGATGAGTACGAAATCGATCGGGGGCAGGTCTTCGAAGCGGATGCCGGGAGGGCGCATCCTTTGAGGGCCTAGTTTTGTGAAGGGGCTGACTCTTTGGCTGTAGACCGGGTCTGTGAGAATGTTTACCCCGTCTACCTGGATGAGAAAAGACGAATGGTTGATGAATGTTATCCTAACCGAGTGCGTGATTTCAGGTGGCTTTGGACCGTAACTGACGTCCAGCTTCTTCCATGGCCCCTGATCGCGCTGTGTCATCCATTTCAACACCTGAGCAAATCCCTGGGCCGATGCTCCTGAGGGGTTTTTGAATTGCTTTCCATCAAAATGAGCCATTTTAGGCCCTTCATGCTTCGGTGCAGATATGGACATCCCGATAATGACCGGAATGATGAAAATTAAAAGGATTGCGCCTATGATCCAGAGCATTGTTTGTTTGTCAGTTGTTTAAGAAAACGTCTGTGGTCTTGTTATGTTTGGCTCGGAAATGCTTATCGCGGAACTGCATGGGCAACGTTTCTTATAGGTATTTATTTTTTACCACAGAGTTAACAGAGGTATACTTGAGAAACACGGAGAGATTTCTCTGAGCCCTCTGCTTCTCCTCAGTTTGCT
Source organism: Fulvivirga imtechensis AK7 (assembly GCF_000331535.1). Taxonomy (GTDB): domain Bacteria; phylum Bacteroidota; class Bacteroidia; order Cytophagales; family Cyclobacteriaceae; genus Fulvivirga; species Fulvivirga imtechensis. The sequence goes on from NZ_AMZN01000014.1 coordinate 145,697, forward strand.
CTGCGGTTAGTCCACACCCTAAAAGATAGGCAAATGTTTACAGAAAGCCCACCACCGGCTGGTGGTCTTCCAGCACCTCCGCTTTAAACCCAGCCTCCTCCACCACACGCATCAGCTTGTCAAAATCCACAGACCTGTTTTTACATTCCACCCTCAAAATGTTATCCACATCCTCCAGGTCAAAATTTATAGTAGCCAATGGGAAGATGTAGGAAAGGAGGCGAAACACCCTCTCTGCATCTTCTTTTCGATCAATATCGGTTTTAAATACTTCTACCATGGATCATAAACATTAAAATTGTACCCTGTACATCACATCGGGAAAGAACCCTATTTGCTCCACGAGGTCAACGGCATCGGTCACCTCGTTATATCTTCTCACAAACTCATTTTTCCGGTTGGTCACATTTTGAAGGTCCACAAAAAACTGGTGCGAAACATTCCGTTTCTTGCTGTTTAGTCTTACCCCAAACTTCACATCCCACCGGAAGTAAGGATCATATCGCTCGGAAAACGCAATGTCATCCCTTCTGATCTCCCTGCCCGCATTAGCGCGTGTAGCCTCCAGATCTACTGGAGAATACGGCTTGCCGCCCGATGTTGTCAGCTTAGTGTCAAAAGTCCAGGCATTCCTGCCTCCTGCGCCAAACTTCCATTCCTTGCCAAACAGCAGGTTATAGACTACATTATTGTTAAAGGCCGTGTTTCTTTCAACCCCATCGCTGCCTTTGTACTTAGATTCATATACGGATGTAGTCATCAGAAGGTAATAGCCGCGGCTAAAAAATTTTTCAAGCGTTAGCTCCACACCATAATTAGTTCCCGTGCCTTCGTTCACCAGTGATCCTTCCTCATTGAACACAAAGTCTGCTCCTTCGTTGAGCACGGAGTAGCTTCCAGGCACGCTTTCCACGGGCACATCAAACAAATTTTGATAGTAGAGTTCCGTCTTCAGGCGCCAGTCTGTACCAAAGTTGCGGTCATAGGCCAACACGTAGTGATGGCTTTTGATGAAATCGAGGTGCTGGTTGGTACGCTCGTAAACGCCCGGAGCCACCTGTTCTTCAAAAAAGAGCACTGGCGTGGGAACGGCTTGGGCGTGCAGCCCATAAGCAGCACTTAGTCTTTGACCTGGTGAAAGCTGCCAGCTTACTGCGGCACGAGGCTCTAAAGCGAAGTCTTTGGTATAGTCAAGATATTGGCTGTGCAGTCCGAAAGTAATACTTAGGTTATCAGTCAGCTTATTTTCTGCCTGCGCAAAAATCTGACTGAGCGTGTACGTATCGTCAATATTCCTTATTGTAATGAAGTAATCCGGCACTTCGTCACCATCGTTGTCGGGAATGTCTGACCGGTTGTCTCTGTCTGTAACAGCAAGGTCAGCCTCGTATCGCTCTATCAAAGCTCCTGCTTTCAGGCTCCATCTGGCATTAAACTTCTTATTCAGAGCAGAGGTCAGTGTATACCTGTTTTCTCTGGTAGATGAATTGACAGCCCGGTACTTCCTGATCAGAATATCTTCCGCGTCTTTGATCAGATTGTCTTGCAGGTATTCATTAAAATTGGTTGAAGCACCGATGGCTGTTTTTATAAAAGTAGTTTTGTTTATCCTGAGCAAATGGCTCAATCCCACTAGTCCCAACTGGTTATCCACATAGGCATCCTCATTGGGGTTGGCAAAAAGGTCATCCTCCTCTACCTTATCCCCATCGAAGTCGATACTGCTGAGTCCACCCAGACCAAAAAGCTCAAACTTCCCTGCTTTAGATTCTCCGAAATTGATCTTAAAGGAAAAATCCTGGTAGTAGGGTACGGCAGTAGTTCCTGTTGCAGCCAGGCTGGCTATTCCATAGCGATAGGACGCAACAAATGAAGCGTTATTGGCCTGCCTGATAGGTCCTTCAGCCATAAACTCTACCCCGCTAAAAGCACTCACCTGACCGGTAAACTCATAGGTGTCAGTATTACCATTCCTGAAGTTCACATCAAACACAGCGGCATTGGCATTACCATATTCAGCAGGAAATGCTCCCGTCAGGAAGTCAGAAGTCCTGAGCAGGTTGGTGTTCAGCGCATTAACCGGTCCACCAGTAGTGCCTTGGGTGGCAAAATGATTGGTAGTGGCAATAGGTATCCCTTCTATTCTCCACAATAGACCTACCGGTGAGTTGCCACGAACCACGATATCATTTCGCGAATCGTTTGGCGCGCTAACCCCCGCAAAGGTGGTGGCCAGGCGTGCCACATCATTACGCCCCCCGGAAAAGCGTGTCACCTCCTCAAGGCTGAATGTGCGGGCGCTTACTTTGGCCAGCTCATTCAACGGCAGGTCCTTGTCAGCCTCAGAAGTGATCACGATCTCATCCAGTCTCTCAACAGACTCTTCCAGCCTGAGCTCCAGTACCACTTCTTTCCCGGCTGTCACCAACACATTGGGTACAGTAATGCTTTTGTAACCTACATACTGCACGGACAGGGTCTGCCTGCCTACAGCTACATTCTCAATACGAAAATAACCTTCAGTATCCGTTGCTCCTCCTTTTATAGGATCACAACCTACCAATGTCACAGTAGCCCCGATTAGCGGATAATCTGCCTGGGCGTCCAGTATCCTGCCTTTGATCACCTGTGTTTGTGTCCACCCGGAGACGACCAGACCAAAAAATCCAACAGTAAAAAGCAATAATGTTTTCATAGTAAAGGCTTGAAGTTACACCCTAAACTAGGGGTTTACTTGTACCTTGTAAATGGGAAAACCCGTGAACACGGGAATTATCGAAGTTAAAGCTGGATTTGGCGGCATGGACGCGCCTCTTCTCATTTTTTGAAAATAAAAAGGCCTTAATTAACATTTTTCCGGCTTCAAGGGTAGTTTTTCCGGCTTCACCGCCAAAATGATTCGTTACCTTCAGGAGATTTGATTATTTTGTACTGATAATTAGTTTTATCTATAAGAAAACTCTTATCGTCATCGCGCCTGTCCCGGGCTTGCCACGGGGAGGAATCGAAGCGATCCCCTCTTAATGCACCCCAAAGAAGAGGGGATTGCCGCACTTCGTTCGCAATGACGATAATTGTGAGTTTTCTTAGAAACACTAATTAGCCACGCGCTAGTAAATGACCGGTAATGAGGCTGAGCAATCAAATCAAACTAAGGGAAATACACTTCAGGTGGATCGGGATACTAATATTATCGCTAATCATCACCTTTTTTGTCGACAGGGATGACGGCCATAGCCATACTCCTTTGGAAAAGCTCTTTATTGTGACCGGCATTACGGCATTTTTCTGGAATGGGGCCTTCATACTCTTCATTTACTTCCGAAAGAAGTTTCCATTTGTCCGTCAAACGCCAAGACGCCTGGTATTGACCGCCCTAGCTTTGAGTGGTTTCCTGATTGTTGGAGATATTGTGATATGCATGATGCTGGAGAGAAGAACATTGGCTAAGTTAATAGCAGAGCCTTCCACTATTTTTCTATACACAGACGTCAATTTCATTGCAGCCCTTTTTGTAGGCCTTATCTATGAAAATGTTTATTTCTTTGAACAATGGAAAAGTACTATCCAACTCAATGAAGCTTTAAAAAACCAACAGATCAGAACACAGTTTGAAGTGTTGCAGAACCAGATGAGTCCGCACTTTTTATTTAACAGCCTGAATACATTGACGACTTTGATAGCAGAAGATCAAAAAATTGCCACGGAGTTTACGCAAAAACTGTCAGAGGTATATCGTTATATTCTGGCTAATAAAGAAAAGGAACTGGTGTTGCTCAAGGACGAGCTGGAATTTGCCGAGGCTTATTTGTATTTGCTGAAAATGCGATATCCTGAAAACCTGACCGCCAGCTATGCGGTCGATGAGCAATACCTAAGGCAGTATATCGCTCCGCTTACCATTCAAATGTTGATTGAGAATGCTATAAAACATAATGTTATTTCGAAGGCACACCCGCTACACATCGATGTATATGTTGAAAATGGAAGTTCTGTTGTGGTTAAAAACAATTTTCAAGGTAAAAAAGGAATAGAAAAGTCTACCAAAACAGGTCTGGCCAATATCCGTAAGCGCTATGAGTATTTTGGCAATAAAAATATCGACATTATTACCACCGCACAAAACTACCTGGTAGCTATACCTCTGATCAGCCTGGTCAATGAAAATGATCAACCCGTGATTGTCGAGCTATGAGAGTATTGATTATTGAAGATGAGGCCCCCGCTTTCCGGAGACTGCAGAAGATACTGGAGGAAGTACAGCCTGGTGTGGAGATCATTGAGGTGCTGGATAGCGTGGAGGATAGCATCAAGTGGCTCAAAAACCACAACACGCCCGACCTCATCTTCATGGACATTCAGCTCAGTGATGGCCTGAGCTTTGAGATCTTTGAACAGGTAAAGATCACCCGTCCTGTGATTTTCACCACCGCTTTTGATGATTATATACTCAAAGCTTTTAAAGTAAATAGCATAGACTATCTGCTCAAGCCCATCAAGGTAGAAGACCTGGCCCACAGCCTGCAAAAATTCCGCGAGATGAAAAATGCTTTCGGGCATGAGAGCAGCACGGACATCAACACCTTGATCAGCCAGATCCGAATGGACGACCGCAAATTCAAAAGCCGGTTTTTAGTGAAGCAGGGAGAGAAGCTGGTATCTGTGGAAACGGTCAACATCGCCTATTTCCAAACACGAAATGGCGTAGTGCAGTTGGTAACTAACGAGGATAAAAAATATCTCATGGACCAGACACTTGATGACCTGAGCCAACATCTCGATCCGGAAAAATTCTTCCGGGCCAACCGCCAGTTCCTGATCCACTTTCCGGCCATCAGGACTGTACATAAATACCACAAGGGCAAGCTTCTAGTCGAGCTTAATCTCCCTACCAGCGAGCCGCTGACTGTTAGCAGTGAAAAAGCGAGTGTTTTTAAGGAGTGGCTGGGGGAGTAATTCAGTTTCTGTTCTCAGTTCACCGTTCTCTGTTCTCAGTTTAGAGTTTTGAAGTTTGGAGTTTCCTGTTTCCAGTTTAGAGTTTTGAAGTTTGGAGTTTCCTGTTTCCAGTTTAGAGGTTTGAAAAAATCAAACCAATGGCCAAACCATCCTAACGTCATTGCGAGGAGATGTCATCTGACGAAAGGAAGATGACCTTGACGTGGCAATCCCCCAATCGATAACGAGAACCAATGGCTTCACGGCTTTAACCATTCTTTCAATTTAGGAGACTGCCGCGCTCCCTATCGGTCGCTCGCAGTGACGTTTGCTTCGTTAATCTCTAGGCTGTCATTGCTAACCAGGAGCTGGACGGAGAAAGAGATGGTGAAGCAATCCCCCGGATAATTTCAGTTCTGCGTTTATCTATTCGTGCCACCACTATCTTCTTTCTGGCAGAGTGGTGGCACGAATCTCAACTTTGAGTTCCCGGTTCTCCGTATTCAGGGATTGTCAACTACTAACCAATGACAAGTAGCCAATGACAAGTGACCAGTCAACCAGCCACCAGCCGCCAGAAACCAGCAACCAGCAACCAGCAACTAGTCCCCAGTCAAAGCACAAACATCTATCCTTTTCAGCTTGCCCTTGAGCTGGATCTCTCCAATAGATCGGCTTTTATAGCCATTAAGGGAGCCTATTCTTTGGAGGAGCTGACCGGAGATCAGGAGCTGCTCACCGTATTCGTTGCAGATCGACTGAATTCTGGAAGCCGTATTGAGCACATCACCATGGTAAGCAATATCACGCTTGATATTGCCGATCTCGGCCACGGTGACCAGTCCGCCATGGATTCCGGCTTTAAACTCCGGCACCATGTTATATTTTTTGAGATAGTAAGCCCTCCTTTTATTTAATGCTCCGCAAAAGGCATAAAAGATGGCTATATATTCATGGGTTTTCAGCACTTTGTCGGTTTTCCACGTCAGCACCACTTCATCACCCACATACTGATAGATCTCTGCTTTAAATTTTCCTACCAGCAGGTTGATATCATCAAAGCAATCTTTAATGAGCTGCGAGTATTTGATGTTGCCCAACTGCTCGGCATAGGTGGTGGAAGACTTCAGGTCCATGAACAGAAAAATACGGTCTTCGATCACGGGCTGCTGGTATTTCCCACTAAGGAAGTTGAACAGGTTGTTGATCCCGAATTTGGTGATGGTTTGTACTACAAAATTGAGGAGCAGGATCTGGAAACCCAGGAAGAGAAATCCGAAGGCAATCATCCCGTAAGCCGGCTTAAGCGCAAGAACCTCCCGAAATGCACCTTTTGGAAAGAAATCAAACTGGCTCATGATCAGGTAAACCACTACTCCGCTGAGCGCAAAGCCGCATAGATAGATGCAGCTTTTGATCAGGATGATCTTCCCGAAGCTGAATTTTTCTACCCTGAGCTTTTCTGAGATCTCGTTTACCCCAATAAAAAGAAAGCCGAATAGTAGTCCAAATAATGTCGCTTCAAACATCTGGAACGGAGAGGCCCAGTAGCTGACAATCGGGCTCTCAATAGACTCGATATCTATTTCCGCCAGCTTTACAAAACCGGTAACGTTCGCCAAAGCAAAATAGGACACCATGTCCATCATCAGCACCCAGTATAGTAGGATGAGCAGGTACAGCTTCAGCTTGTTCATGTCGTAAAATAAGGGAATTATCAGCTAAAAGAAATGATGAAGCTCCTTAGATGGCCAGTAAATGTCGATAATTGATGGATTTTCTAAAAAACATAAGATCAATATCTTTGCTTTATGACCTACGGAGAAAAAATATTAAACTACTACCGATCTTTAGCGTTGCCTCAAAACTTACCTGAAGGCGTGGAAGTGTTGTTTCCTTTTGCCGAAGAAGAAGTGAGCGGCATACTTGAAGCTTTCTACACTAAATATTTCAGCGACAACGGTAGACGCACTTTTCTCATCGGTATTAATCCTGGCCGGTTTGGTGGTGGAGCAACCGGTATTCCCTTTACCGATCCCATCCGGCTGCTGGAAGAGCTGGGTATCCCCAATTCCTTCGATCCGAAGCAGGAGCTGTCTTCCCGGTTTATCTACCAGATGATCAATGCCATTGGCGGTCCGGAGATCTTCTATAAAAATTTTTACTTCACCTCTGTATCACCGCTGGGGTTTGTAAAAGACGGAAGAAACCTGAATTACTACGACATTCCTGCACTTCAGCAGGCTCTCGAAGCGTACATTGTGGATGAAATGAGAAAGCAACTCGCTTTTGGAGCTAACCCCGTGGCGTTCAGCCTGGGGATGGGCAAAAACATCGAATACATCAAAAAGCTGAATGCTAAATATCAGTTATTTGAAGAAATTATCCCACTGCCACACCCGCGGTGGGTGATGCAGTACCGGCTGAAGCGGCTGGATGAGTTTATCGGTGAATATGTGGATAAGCTGAGGCCGCAGATCAAGCAATAAGCCCCAAGCTACAAGCCACAAGGTGCATCTTGAAAATCGCTTGTTGCTTGAAGCTTGGGGCTTGTAGCTCCCATCAGTCTTTACTTAAAGACCGCCACAGAAACAAAGTAGCATAGGCCTGCCAGCCCTGCCACTTTTCAGACAGCTCTGCCAATTCGCTCATTGAAGGCTTGTCCTCTCTTCCCTGCAGATATTTAATTGCATTTTGCAGACCTGCATCTCCCATAGGAAAAGCATCCATGAATTTCAGGCATCGCATCGCTACGTAATTAGCCGTCCACGGACCGATACCTTTAAGCTCTGAAAGCACCTGCACTGCTTCTGCTAATGATAACTGTTGCAGTTCCTCTTTAGATATAAGCTTTTCAGCAAATTTTTGAGATAGATTGATGATGTAATCTGCCTTTTGTCGTGAAAATTGAAGTTCCAGCAAATCTTCACGAGTAGCAGACGCCAATGCTTCCGGTGACGGAAAGAAATAGTAGCTATGGCCCTCGTGGTCGAAACGCATGCCATACTTTTCAACCATCGCTCTTTTGAGCCTAAAAGCAAACGCCAGGTTGATCTGCTGCCCAATAATAGACCAGCACAAGGCTTCGTAAAGATTTTCGATACCAACCAGCCGCAGTCCCTGGTATTGCCTGAGCAAGGGTGTTAACAAAGGGTCGAACAAGTTATAAAAACCTGACAAATCCCTATCCATATCGAACCATGAGCGGACATACAAGGAAAACTGGTCAGGATCTAATGTAGAGTCAGTTAATGTTTTGACGTTGAGCGTGCTACCTGCCTCTGCAATTTGTATGACCGCCCTTTCATTATTAATAGAGATGGTTTTGGTAATGATATCGTCCTTTACATGATAGAGGCATTCATCAAAGCCCCTATCAACATAGCGAAGGCATTGCGCATAGTCAAAATACGCTGGCTTGGATATAGTAACTTCCATAGATCAAAAATGCGCAAAAGCCGGAAAAAGAGAAATCCATTTCTTGCGAATACCAGCACATAATGTTTCAATGGTCCTTGTTTTGTTTCATCAAACAATTTTATCGCTAATAAATGTATTTCATCCCGCATAAACGTTGTTGGTCGGCCGGGATTTCGTATTGTGGGTTCGCACCCCTTATCTTAGTATCAATTAAAGCCAACTATAGACAACAGAAAATCCCCTGGGGCAAGGTTCTCCAGGGGATTTTTTGTTTTATTTAGTATAGATCAAAGCTTCACCTTCACACCCAAGGACATCACCCGCCCGCGGTTGACCACACCGGCATCAGATAAGACTGTGGGTGTACGATACACTTCGTCAGCTATGTTGTTCACTCTGCCAAAGACAGTAAGATTATTGGATGTAATGCTTAGCTTAGCATTAACTACGGCATAGCCGTTCTGGTTGGATATCTCTTTAATCTTTCCGTGGTAGATCCCATTTAGATTAAGATTAAAAAGGCCAAACTTGTAGTTAATGCGCGCTGACGCCATATTTTCCGGCATAAAGGTATAGTCATCCATCAGGTGAGTATATGTTGCTGTCACTGATAACACTTCAACCGGTTTTAATATTGTGGCTATCTCGAATCCTGAGGTGTTTACATCTTCAGGTAGATTATAAAATGAAGGTGCTGATAGCGGATTGTTTTCCGTCTCCACCGGTGGGGCTGCAGGGTCCAGGAAAATAAGATTTTTGATGGTGTTGTTAAAGTAAGTCAGCGTAGCGGAAAAAACAGAGAAGTTTTGAATATACGCTACCTCAAAAGTTTGTATTTCCTCTGCTTCAAGTGCAGTATTACCGAAGTCTACAGGATTATTCTGGTCGTGAAGTTCCAGATAGTTGGGTGCACGGAATGCCTGCCCGTACATAACCTTAACAGTTGATCGGAAAGGTGTATTGTAAACAACAGCACCTCTGGGATTAATGCTTGACCCAAAGTCGCTATAGCTATCCAGTCGAGCCCCGAAAGTTACTCTCAGGTTGTCAGTAATGATGTGTCTGTCTTGAATAAACAGCCCTACGATATTTCGCTTATCAGCCGTGTTGTTGAACGGTAAATGATACTCTCTGATTCCACCAAAGTACTCAAAAGTGATATAGTCGTGCGTAGCCAGCGACACGGCACGTTCAATTCCTGCTTGTTCATAAGAAACTCCGGCAAGTAGCTCGTTAGCGTCACTAAATTTATAAGACACATCTGTGCTAAAGTTAACTGCGGAGCTTTTCATAAACGGTCCTGCAAAAAAATCTTCGGTCATCATTCCAAAACCCGGGTCAAAGCCAGTGGGAAGAATAACTGCTTTCGTTTTCCAGTTTTCCACTCTATAGCCGGCTTTAAAACTAAAGGCTAATTTGTCGCTGGCAGAAAGATTATATCCCAGGTTGATCATAGACTGAGATGATTGTTCATTATTGTTGAAGTCGGCAACTCCTCCCAAACCATAAAAGCCCTTAAACTCCCGCTCATGGTGCCTGGCTTCCGCCTTTAAGCCCTTATACTGTGCCCGAAGCATAACGTCAACACCCTGCTCCGGGTCTGTCATGTCTGATGGCCTGTCCAATAGGTCTTCAAAATCATCAAACTCATATCCTTCATTAGAAAATCCTTTTACGAAACCACCAAGATCCACATCTCCAGCCTTTGTTGAAAAATTACCTGCAGCAGAAATTCCCTGAAAGCTACCATATGAAAACTGGATGTCATTGGTATTTTCCTTAGTTACAATGTTAACTACACCAAGAAAGGCATTGGATCCGTAAAGCGATGAACCGGGACCGCGGATCACTTCTATTTGCCTGATATTCTCGACAGGGATCAAACGGTTAATAACAGAAACTCCTCCTGTGTAAAGGTCATTGATGCGATGACCATTCACCAAAAAAAGTACTGATTCTGAAAGGGCTGTGCTTCTCCCTCTGGCACCCACCCTGAATGCCTTTCCTTGTTCAATATCCAGGCCTGTAAAATATCCGGGAACATAATTAAGCAACTCCTCCACTGATGTTACCCCCATGTTTTCAATCTCAGCAGAGGTAAAAACATATACAGAAGAAGGAGAATTGATAAAAGATTCACTGTTCTTTGATGCCACGGAAATTTCAATACTCATAAGTTCTTCGAGCGACATGTCGAAATACTCATCAAGTTCTTCATTCCCCTGTGAATAAGATGGGATTGCGCAAATGGTGGCACAGGTCAGGAAGCAAAAAAAGGAGGCGATTAGCTTCATAATTCTAAAAATTTAAATGAAAAAAAAATGGCTAAGACGTAAAAGTTAGTGGTATACCCCCAATTAACCAGCGAACTTTAAAGAAATATCTTACACATGTAAAACCTGCGACCAACTAGTTGGAATACCCCCAACAATCGCGTCATGAAGGGCATTAGCCTGTTTTTGGTGCTTACTGTTAATTCGAAAAGGTCATATTGCCAGCTTTTTTACATAAACAGACCTTATATTACGTCAGTAACCAGTGGTAAAGCTCTTCATCTTCAAAAAAAGACTATAATATAAATCTATATGTATACTTGATCAGAAAAGCATTGTGTGGTTTTTTGTCAAAAAGGCCGTTGTACAAATGGTTGAAACTGTGTTTGTCAACAGAAGGAGATTCATCCCGATTCTGTGTCCATACCAGAAAAAGTGTAGAACCAGGAATGTACTCCCAGCGCACCACCATGTTTGATCTGAATTGCGCAAAATTAAAATCGGGATTTCCAATGGCAAAATCTGTATTTCCATCACCATTTTCATCCAACTGATGCTCCTCATTCGCCAGATTATAAGTACTGGCAAGCAGATCAAATCTATTGTGATAGTTCTCCGCGTTAGCCTGGGTTACTTTTTTGAAGTGAGAATATCTCCCCGATGCTGCGAACGGCTGACCCCAGTACTGTAGTGACAGGTTGGGAGTGATCATATAAGTCATTCTCAATGACAGGTTATAAGTATTCTGATCAATACTAGCTATAATGTAGTCATCTTTTTCAGATCGCTCAACAGTTTCTACATATTGTAATTCACTATGGTTGTTACTTACACTGGGGGAAGCCGATATCACCAGTGCGTTGGTAGGGCGAAAGTTAAAGTTAAGAGCAAAACCCCTATTATGTTGGTAACCATCAAAGCCCTGACCCCACCAGCCTTCAGCGCTCACCCTGAGCTTTTTGCGATGGTCAGTCCCCACCCACAGCCACTGGCTGAACCGCCCGGGATATGTTAACGAGGGGCCTCCACGAAGGTCTGCATTGGAAATTGTATTGCCTGTGAGCTCAAATCCGGAGCTTACTCCCCAGAAATTCTTAAACTCCAGGTGCCCGTTCATTTCCACACCCCGTTCGATGTTTACTCCACCAAAATCCCATGATAAGTATTGCATCAGATTCGTTCGCATGGAACGAAAAGCGCCAAAGGGTTTCAGCTTCCGGTACTGCATCCATGCCCATTGGCTCATGATGTCGGTTTGGGATAAAAAGCCAACATCATTTAATTCAAGACCGGGAGATCGCCAGGTAAAACCGGCATCGTAGATGATTTTTCCGCTTCTCTTTCCAAAAATCAGGGTTCCTCCTGTTCCAGATAATGATTTTCTACTGCTGTCCAGTTTGGTGTGATGATTATCAGGTCGTTGAAAAAATCTTTCTGCTGACTCTTGTGTGGCTTTAATCGCCTCTGTATCTCCTTTGACATGGCTATACGTAACTTTAGCGCCAAAAAAATACGTCCGCTGCAACCAATGATGTGTAAAATCCAGCCCCCCGCTGTAGGCCTCGCGGTGTAGCCAGTTCAACGATTCACCATCGATTTGGCGATGCATGGCCGTAAACATACCACCTACCAGGGTATTCCCTTCATTGATATCCTGCTGTGCCCGGGCAATGAAATAATTTGTCATAGGCTCAACCACCTCCTTTCGCCTTACCCCCAGGCTATCTATTTCCGCCTCTTCCCTGGCTGTAACAGATTCCAATATGCCCCATGAAAATCCATTTTTATTTTTACCCGTGAGTTTGACCGCCCCTAGAATGCTCGTATTAGTTGGCTTGTCTACATACTCATCCACGTTATCTTCACCGGATTCATCTGTATCAACCGATCCCTGGGGGCTCCTGCCTATTCTTCTGGAGTAGAATAGATTGTTGTTATTATTATTTTCTACCGGAAAGGTAAGGATGTTGTTTCCCTCAATGAAGAATGGGCGCTGCTCAGGAAAGAAAAGCCTGAATGCTGACAGGTTGACCTGTGAAGGATCAGCCTCCACCTGGCCGAAGTCAGGGTTGACGGTCAGGTCAAGCGTAATGTCGCTCGTCAAACCAATTTTAGCGTCAGCTCCAAAGCTGATATCTGAAGACGAGCCTGTGCGGTATGGATTTCCATCTTCTTTTTGGTAACGTTCCGATCTGGCCACCATGTATGGCTGTATTTCAAGCTGCTTTTGTGGCTTGATCCCGGTGATTCCCCGCAGCTCTCCGAAAAGATGCACCCATCCGGGGGCATCCTGGGGAATATACTGCCAATTAGACCGCTCGTTGTTCCTAAAAAACCTCCTGGTCACCTGCATACCCCAAATGTGCTCCGGTTTATCAGCAAACCTCAACTGACTGAGTGGTATCTTCATTTCAGCAATCCAGCCCTCTTCGTTGATGCTCGTCTGAAGATACCATATTGGATCCCAGTTAGCATCCCAATTATTACCATTATTCGACACGTATTCATCCCCCTTAACTCCTGAAACCGAAGCCGTAAAAGAAAAAGCCGTGCGCTTATCGTAGTAGCTGTCGATATTTATTTCCACAAAGTCTCCCTCAAAACCATCTCTTCTAGACATCCTGTTTACGATCTTGTCAGGTTCAGAGTCGAGATTTTTGAACAGCACGTAAAGGTTTTTAGCGTCATACAAAACCTTAAATTTGGTCTGAACCGATGGCTCACCACCATCATCAGGGGAATGTTGGGTGAAATCGCCTCCTCCCCACTCCACTTGCTCCCAGGCAGGGTCATCAGCATAACCATCGATCTTTGGCGCTTCACCTTGCAAGCGCTGGGTAGTATAAACCTTTACCTGTTGATCTTGCGAATAACATAAAATGGCAACCCCAAAAAGGGTAAAAGTAAAAAGTACAAACTTCATTGTGAGAATTTTATCCCTGTTAATATTTACTGGTAAAGGTTGTAATGGTTACAGGAAAACGGGTTGCTGATGTCCAAAGGTCGGTAATTTATGACAGACGTAGCATTAAATTATACAGACGGAGCTATGAGTTTATGGAAGTCCAGGCAAATATTGTATCAGTCAAAAAGCCCGTGCTGGGAATTTTCCCGCTTTCTCCTGTATAGATTCTTAGTGTAAAGCATTAACTTCATAAGACAAATTAAAATTCTTGACTGTAATGAATTCCAAAGTAAACCTGAAAGAAAAACTCACGCTATTCTCTGCACATTGGACACCAAAGATCATCGGGGAACTAAACGGGCAATATGTAAAACTAGCTAAGCTACAGGGAGAAATGGTATGGCATGACCATGCCAATGAGGACGAGCTGTTTCTTGTTATCAAGGGGAGCATTACCCTGCACTTCAGAGATGGAAAGATAGACCTGAACGAAGGAGAAATGTATATTGTACCCAAAGGAGTGGAGCACCTTCCTGAAGCAAAGGAAGAATGCCATGTCTTACTTTTTGAACCAAAGTCGACCGCTCATACCGGAGATGTGGAGTCAGCGCTTACTGTAAAGGATTTGGAGTGGATTTAGGCGTGCTACCTTCCTCTAAAAGCAAAAAACACGGCCATTCCTATTCCGAAAAACAATAAACCCATTCCGCCAATGAGCGTTATCACGAACCACCTTTCGGTGAATGTATTCACGATGACGTCAGTAGGGTTGTCGGGATTAACAAATACCTCCACCTGCTCTCCCAATTCATAGCTTGGTGGATTGGATGAGACGGTGGAATAGTAGCTATACATCTGCCCTTTGTATTCATAGTCGATGACCGGTTGAGAGGGATTACTTACCACCACTCCGATAGCCGGTTCTGCTGTTTCGAGAAATTTCTGATGGGAAATAAAGAGGTAGATGATCAGACTGAGCATAATAGCTCCGATTATTCCAAATACCAGCCCTATCACACTGCCGGCCTTACTGCCAGCCCGTGTAAAGACGGGTGGAGGGCCCACATATTCATGATCAGCAATGTCCTCATCGATGAGTTCGGCCAGTCGTTTGCTTTCTCTAAGACTGAGGTCAAAGTGGTCTCTAAGGTATTTTATAGCTTCTATTTTCCGCCCATGGACGAGCAGGGTCCGCACATGCTGTTTTTGCTCTTCGGTAACTTGCATAGGTAAAAAGGATAGAGCCTTAATTTACATAAATTCGATATGAAATGCTTGAAAAAGGCAGTCATCCTATCCCGAAAGCTTTCGGGAGAAGGATCTTACTAAGTTTTTAATTGTACCCTTCGAACTTAGTAAGATTCTTCCTCCTTTTCCCGAAAGCGCCCGAGACAGGCAGAATGGCCTTAAATGGAGGTTTTTTGCTCGGTCCTAGTTCCTGGGCTTAAGCCACGCCTTTTGCAACGCTATTTGCTCTTCGGATGGGTTTTCAGAAAATCCCAGCACATACTGTTGTGGCATTTCCACTTTAAAGATTTCAGAACTGAGCTCTACTTCTACCTGCTTACCTTCTGCATTAGTCCTGATTACCGTATAAGTTAATGTATCTCCTTCGGAGAGGCTATCATGTACTTTGCCAATAAATGCGCCTAACTCAGGCCCCAGGTCCGGGAGTTCTTCCCTATTAATACCCAGCAGTATGTCTCCCTCTTCAAACCCCAGAGAATCACCCATGGCGTTCAGGTTTTCAATATCGCCAATAGCCAACTTGTTCTTTCCATTATAAGAAGCAATGGTAATATTATTCTGAGTAATACCAAGAGAGTAGCCCATCACGTTTTTGTGCTGCGCAAATTCAATTCCCACAAGATCAAGAATATCCTCATAAGGAAGGGGTGTTGGCCCACCAACATGGGCATTCAGAAAATCACCAATTTCCTGATAGGTTATTTCGGTAATTACACCAAACAATTCTTCATCGTCAAATGCCTTCTTTTTACCATAGCGCCGGGAAAGATCTTTCATCAGATCTTGCAAACCATATTTGCCATCAGAAAGCTGCAGGAGTTTAATATCCAGGGCCAAGCCTATGAGTGCGCCCTTCTGATATACGTTATAATACTGATCAGAATAATCTTCCAGGGTGAATTTACTGATATCGGTAAAGGCCACCGTATCCAAAAAATTAGAGGCTACGATCATTTTTTGCCTTAGTATATCCAAATATTCCTCTTGTGTGATCAGGCCATATTTTACCTGCATATTTCCCGCGAAATATTCCGTAACCCCTTCGTACATCCATAAGTGCTTAGACATTTGAGGGTTGTTGAAATCAAAATTTTCTATCTCTTCGGAATGGACAGTAAGCGGGGTTACAATGTGGAAAAATTCATGTGCAGCAAAATCTCTCAGTTGCTGGTTCATATTTTCTATCCGTGTTTCAGGCATATAATAAACTGAGCTATAAGAATGCTCAAGCGCCCCGTAAGACATCACCGGCTGATCGGTAAAATAAAATATAAAGGCATACTTATCCACAGGAAGCTCCCCCCCCAGATATTCCTTTTGTGCCATCAATACTTCCTTTATACTGGCGGCTATCTCGTTAGCGGTGATCACATTGTTTGGTGAATAAGAGGCAATGAGCACATCGGTATCCGCTACCTTCACGAACGCAGTATCCGGCTCGCTGTACATCAATGGAGAATCAATGAGTAAGTCATAGTCATCCACTACAAACTGGTCCACTTTTTTACTTTGTGAAGCTTGTTCATTGCCTTCTAGTTTCACAATAGCGCTGAGATCTGCATTTGTGGTAGACGGGATCAATCCTGTAGCTCCGTAAAAACCCTCGGGACGAATGATATTTAGTTTAAATTGCATTTCCTTCATCCCCTCAAAATAGCCAAAGAATCCGCTGGTATTGATCAGAAAGTTCTTCCCCTCCTCAATATTTGTACCCGCCGGCTGGAATATATTCGGTCCTGCAATTGGAGTATCATAGGTATCGTCTACCCAATAGCTGATCTTAGCCAGCTTGTTCGCCTTTCTTATTTTCCATGAATTGTTATCCAGCCTTTCAATTTCTAATAGCCGTCCTTTTTTATCGAATGCCTGGAAATCAGAAACCATACGGCCATAGTCGGCAATACTATAGGTGCCGGGAATAATTTTAGGCAGGTAAAAAGTTATTTCATCTTGTTTGATTGAAGGTGGTGCCAGCTCAACATAAACTTTATCATTATTTACACGGGTGAGGTCAATAACATATGTATATACATCGTTGGCCAGTAAGGACGATGCTCCCAACAGGAACATGCTCAGCATAATTAATTTTCTCATCTCTGTTTTTAAAAGGTTTAGTTGGGAAACTAACGAAAAGCCGATTACATTAGTTTTGAAGATGTGATAGGTGGATAAATAATCTTATAGGAACGCCTTTCTAATGATAAGAATATGAAGACCATAAAATAACTAGTGTTTGTAAGAAAACTCTAAGTGGTTTTAAGAAAACGCCAATGTCTGCGTTATGATTGTCCCAAAAATGCTCACGTACCTCAGTACGCTCCGCTTTTTGGGACTTCACAAGCCTTGACCTTGACGTTTTCTTAGAGACACTAACTAACTTAAAGGCATGAACTTTCACACACGTAAATGGGTAAAACCTGAGGATCTGAACCCCAACGGAACACTGTTTGGCGGCAGCTTATTGAAGTGGATTGATGAAGAGGCGGCTATATATGCTATTGTGCAGCTTGAAAACCAACGGTGTGTTACCAAATATATTTCGGAAATCAATTTTGTGAGCTCTGCCAAAAAAGGAGACATCATAGAGCTGGGAATGGAAGCTATGAATTTCGGGCGAACTTCGTTAACGCTTCGCTGCGAAGTGAGGAATAAGCTGACACACAAAACCATCCTTGCCATCGATAAAATTGTTTTTGTGAGCCTGGACGAAAACGGCAATCCTCAACCTCATGGTAAAACCGAAGTAACTTATGTAAAAGATCGTCTGACAAAATAGTAAATCTGTAATAACTTTAACATTATGAGCCCTGAAGTTCTAAGCGTAATCTCTTCCCTGGCCGGGGTGCTGGTTGGCGGTGGTATTTCTTTCCTACTGCAGAGAAACCAGTTGCGGAATGCTTACAAAATTAAAATAGAAGAGCTGAAAACAGAGCATATGGCCGAACGCACAGCCCGGTATTACCTGTCTCACAAGGGGTATACTGATCGCAAATTCGAAACCATAAAAAAAGGACTAGGTGGATTTGATGATGACGAATTAAGAAGGATACTGGTGCGCGCCGGAGCGATCAGAAGCTATCGCGATGATGAGGAGTGGTGGACTTTGCTTGAGAGGCTTCCCGAGAAGATAGAAAAAAAGAGATCTAAGGCTGAAAGCTAAAGGCGCCCTGACAGTTATTTTGCACTGTCAGGGTGAATCCATTAAAGCGCTTTCAAAGCACTTTCATAATCAGGCTCTTCGGTAATTTCGTTGACCAATTGAGAGTATTTTACTGTCCCTTTTTCATCCAGAACCACTACGGACCTGGCATCAAGACCCGCTAAAGGCCCATCTTCCATGCGTATGCCATACTTAGTTGCAAAGTCAGGGTGTCTGAAGTCAGAAAGAGACACTACGTTTTTAATGCCTTCTGCTCCACAAAATCTTTGATGAGCAAATGGCAGGTCTTTAGAGATACATAACACCATTGTGTTATCAAGCCCGGCCGCCTTTTCATTGAATTTACGCACGGAGGTTGCACAGGTGGATGTGTCTATGCTGGGAAATATATTCAGCACCAGCTTTTTGCCTTTGAAATCGCTCAATTTCACGTCACTAAGGTCTAATTTTGTTAGTGTACAATCAGGCGCAGATGAGCCTGCCTGCGGTAAATTACCATTTGTACTTACCGGATTTCCTTTTAAAGTTACTTTAGCCATTGGTTTTAGTGTTTACTGTTTTGGTTGCCCTCCTAACATTTCATCGATGGTGTTTGTTGCGACAAAATGGTAGTTAGGCCTTGCTTTTTTATAGATCTCCTGCGCCATCTTTTTACCTTCCTCTGTTTTTATCAACTCCCCATAAAGAGGCGTAAGAAATTTCCTTCTCCCCGTATGCACCAGAAAGTGCTCCAGCTTAACGTACGCTGCCTCATATTCATGCTTAATAACCTGTAGCAACCATGCCATCAGCACTTCTGAGTTGCCTGTTTGTGTAAAACCAAATGTCTTATCCAGTTCGGTCATTTTCCCTTCTTCGAGTTCTGCAGGAAGCGATCGGACGAAGTGCAGCCATTCATGTGAAGACCAACCGGTTGTGTCAAGCTGGTTAGCAGGTGTTCCCCCCATAAATTTCTCCAGCTCTTTGTTAACAAAAACAAACCTATCGGATTGGGGTGCAGGTACATCATCCGGCAGCCTGGGATGATATATCCATTCGTTGATCTTCACTTCGCCAATATTCAGCCTCTCCTTCTCAATCAGATGCGTGTCTAACTGGTCAATAAATTCCTCCGTGGTCATTACCCTGAAAGCATTTCTTTCGAAGTAATCTTTCAAAAACCTGTCAAAAGCATCTCTTCCGGCCGCCTCCTCAAGGTATCTTAGGAACAGGTATCCTTTATCATAAGCAATGGAGGTTACGCCATCATCAGGATTTCTGCCCTCCAGCTCCAGTTTCAGTCTTGTGTCGGCCTCTTTGCCCTGTTCTCTCATGGTTTCTACCTCTTCTACCAGGTCCTGAGCGGCCAATGAAGCGAGCATTTCGGAGTAATCCCGGCCGTAAAGCTTTTCCATGATCCGCTGTTCAAAATAGACCGTAAAGCCCTCGTTGAGCCAGAAATCATTCCAGGTGGCGTTGGTTACAAGATTGCCGGACCATGAATGCGCCAGCTCATGCGCTACGAGAGAAGTTAGCGAACGGTCTCCCGCCAAAATAGTTGGTGTAGCAAAAGTAAGCCGTGGATTTTCCATTCCTCCGAAAGGAAAACTGGGAGGCAACACCAAAAGATCATACCTCTCCCATTGGTAAGGCCCGTAAAGCTCTTCGGCTGCTGTTACCATTTCCTCCAATTCACCAAATTCATACTTCGCATCGTCAATTACGGAGGGCTCAGCATATACACCCGTTCGTGGGCCGATCTCCTGAAACTCCAGGTTACCGACAGCCAGCGCCAACAGGTAGGCCGGAATGGGCTGGTCCATTTTAAACTCATAAAAACCATCAGCGCTCTTCTTCTGTGGGTTCTCAGCGCTCATCAAAGCCATCAACGGAGCCGGCACCCGTACTTTTGCTGTGTAGGTAAATCTTATACCGGGAGAATCCTGAATGGGCACCCACGTTCTGGCAAGTATAGCCTGAGACTGGGTGAACAGAAACGGGTGTTCCTTTCCGGCCGTTTGAACTGGGGCCAGCCATTGAAGCGCCTCTGCGCCTTCCGAAGTAGTGTAGTAGATATTTACCCTTTCCACTTCAGGTGTGATGGAAATCTCAAGAGGACTTCCCATGATCTCGTCCTTTTTTCCCAGTTTGTAGGTCACCTCCTTTTCGCTCTCGCCTTCACCAACCGTTACCTTCTCAATGTCCAGGTCTTTGGTGTCCAGAATAAGCCTTTCAGCATCCTCGATATTCTCAACGGTCAATGTGGCTTTGGCGGTAATCTTCCTTGTATCAAAATCTACTTTTGCATCCCAGGCGAGGTGCTTTACCACTGACTCCTGCGGGCGAGCGTAACTGTGGGGGTCTTCTATTTTCATATCAGAAGTGGGTTCATCCTTTTTTTCAGACTGGCAAGCAGAAATAGCGGCCAGCAAAATGATTAAGTATTTTATTCTGTTTAACATTTATTGTTAGTTATAAGTGAATTCACCTTTTTCGCTTTTAATGGTCACTTGCTTCTTATCGGCAGCTTCTACTCTTCCAATTACCTTTGCCTCCACACCAAAGCTCCGGCTGATATCAATGATTTCCTGCGCATACTCTTCCTTAAGATATACTTCCAGCCTGTGCCCCATGTTAAAGACTTTGTACATTTCCTTCCAATCAGTGCCACTCTCTTCTCGGATGATCCTGAATAACGGGGGCACATCGAACAGGTTATCCTTGATCACATGTAGGCCTTCTATAAAATGAAGGACTTTGGTTTGTGCTCCTCCACTGCAATGCACCAACCCGTGGATATGCTTCCGATGACTTTTGAACACCTCCGCCATAATAGGAGCGTAAGTCCTGGTAGGGGAGAGTACCAGCTTGCCAACATTCAAAGGAGCATCGGAAACGGTATCCGTCAATTTATAGCTGCCGGAAAAAACCAGGTCTCGCGGTACGTCCGGGTCAAAGCTTTCGGGATATTTTTCTGCATAAGACTTATCGAAGACATCATGACGGGCTGATGTAAGCCCATTGCTACCCATTCCTCCATTATATTCACTCTCATATTTGGCCTGACCGAATGATGCCAGACCCACAATAACATCCCCAGCTTCTATACGATCATTGCTGATCACATCCTCCCTTTTCATTCTGGCCGTCACAGTGCTATCTACCACCACAGTTCGCACCAAGTCGCCAAGGTCAGCGGTTTCACCACCAGTGCTGATAATGTTCACACCATTATCCCTAAGCATCTGTAACACCTCCTCCGTTCCATTGATTAAAGCAGCGATCACCTCTCCGGGGATTAAATTTTTATTCCTGCCGATGGTTGAGGATAACAGAATGTGGTCCAATGCTCCAACGCACACCAGGTCATCAATATTCATGATGATGGCATCCTGCGCTATGCCTCTCCACACCGACATGTCACCGGTTTCCTTCCAATACAGATAGGCCAGTGACGACTTGGTGCCGGCACCATCGGCATGCATGATGTTGCAGTAGGCCGGATCCCCGGCAATATAGTCTTCTACGATCTTGCAGAAAGCCTGTGGGTACAGCCCTTTATCAATGTTTTTAATGGCATTGTGCACATCTTCTTTAGATGCAGAGACTCCACGTTGTGCGTAGCGTTCGCTCATAATTTGAATTTAAGGAATGAGAACCACAAAAATAAGAAAAGTGGCGACTGTTGCAGGTAATTTGGAGGTAGTAATTTGGTGGGGTGGTTTACAGGGTACTTAAGAAGTGGGCTGCGTTTTGTGGTGGCTGTGGGCTTTGGGGTGGATTTAAACTGAGGGATCACTCTCCTAACTTGTCAGGGTGCTCACTGGTATGCATAATATTAATGATGTCGATACTATTTTCTCCCACTTCATAAACTATTCTATAGCTCCAGCGAAAAAACCTCCTGATATTTCCTGCGTTTTCAGGATAATATTCTTCTGACTGGTATTTGTATGGGTGTGAGGGTAAAGATTTTGTCGCTTTAAAGATCTCTGATCTTACTGCCTTAGCGGCTGTGGGTGATTCCTCTCTGATGTGCTTGTAGATCTGTTCCAATGAGGTGCTGGCTTTTAAAGACCAGACAACTTTTCGCTTTTTAGCTACCAATTCTCTGATTCTTTTTCCAAATCTTCCTGACTAATGATTTTTCCCTCTCTTATCTGTTGACGGGCTTCATCTATGTCCCGCTTGTATACTTCAATAGTAAGAGGTTGGCCATCTGATGTATAGCCTATGATTTTACCTTTCTTTTGTAGCAGTGATCTAAAATATGCCTGTACATGGTTCAAGATTTCCTGATCCTCTGTCTCCACTATGTACTTATGTAGGATGGACTTTATCTCTGAGATGGTTGCCATAACTTGCGCTTTATTCAAAGATAACACTTTTATGCTTACTTTTAGTTTCACTCATTCTAGTGTGAAGCATTCACCCCTCTTAAATCAGTAGCTTCACCTAATGATAAAAGGAGAAACAACAGTATTCTATTTCGTTCCAAAACTCACCTCCTCTGTTTTAATGCCATCTTCATCGAATTCGATGATCCTGTAGCCAAATGTGGAATTATCTGTAACAATTTCTTTTGCAGACTTTACGATTTGGTAAGAGGAAGCGTGTGTTATGATTTGCCTGATGTTTCCTTCGGTACGCTCATCATTCATATGGTAGTGGCCGCAAAACACAGTGATTTCCTTCCCTGTTGCTTTTAGTAAAGGCTGTAGCTCTGCTCTGTTTTTAAGCGGATGCACCTTATCAATAGGGGTATCCACTGCAAAGATAGGGTGGTGGATAAATAGTACCAGATTTTTATTGCTATTCACTTCTGCTTTCAACCAGGTCAACTGCAGGGGGCTGATTTCTGTTGAAGAAGTATCTAAAAACAGGTATTTATAGTCGCTGTCCTCCAAGGTGTAAAAAAGCTCATTTGTGCCGTGCCCATTCCGGTAGTACTTTGCCACCTGATTGAAGTTATCATGGTTACCCAAAACTAGCTTGAGGGAAAACGGGCGTAAAGTTTCGAAGAACCATTGATGGGCATTGTGGTCACCAATGTCCCCGCCAAAAACAACCTCTCCAATTTTCCTCGATTTCAGGTCTTCAATAATGGTGGCCCAGTTTTGCTTTGGATCGACAGTCGGTGATGGTTCGTTCAGGTGGATATCGGTGATGAAGGCTACTTTTTTCATGGATGGAGGTTAGATGCTCAGCAGCATTTCGTGTTAGGTTTGTAAGACAGTGCCATCTTCCGTGCTATCTTCCTGCTAAAGCCAGTCCAGCTATCCATCGGGCATCTTACTTTAATTACCCATTAATTACCTACCCCCCGAATCACCCTCTTCATCATCAAAGAAGCGATCCTCATCAAATTCACCGGCTGTTTCGGGTTTTCTTTCACCGACCTCAAGTATTTTAAATTCTGTCCTCCGGTTAACCTGGTGCTCTTCCTCTGTTTTGGCATTAGGGATGATCAGCTTAGATTCACCATATCCTTTAGCCATAAGCCTGCTAGCCGTTATTCCTTGTGATATAATATAATCAACAGCAGATCTTGCTCTCCGCTGTGACAATTTCATATTATAGTCATCATCAGCGCGATCATCAGTATGAGAGCTCAACTCTATTTTCAGTTCGGGGTTATCTTCCAAAATGGTTACCAGCTTATCCAGCTCTCGTGCGGCATCTTCCCGTATATCAGCTTTATCCAGGTCGTAGTAAATATTTTCCAATACGAATATCTTGTTCTTCTCTATCTTCTCAAGCACCAGTAAAGTATCAAAACGCACGTCCGTCACCAAGTCTTTCAATGTATCCCTGTCCACAGCCCTGCCTACTGTCGTAAACTGTGTTCTGGTAATCAGATATTGATCCTTTCCTCCTCGCTTTTCTCCTACCAGGTTGTAGTGCTCATGCTCATAAACTCTGAACAAAAATTTCCCGTCATCGGTGGTGGTACTTTCATCAAGGACCTCCCCTTTGTAATCCAGCAGCCTGACATTAACGCCCGGCAATATTACCAACTCATTTTTGTCATTATGGGTTTTTGTAAGACCTGCCAGGTAATAGTTAACTATTTTCAGATCGGGATCTTCATTCACAAAAGTATAGATATCATCATCCCCCTTTCCGCCTTCGCGATTAGAGGTGAAAAAGCCACGATCGGCTTTAAAAAGGAATAAACCGAAATCATCCGCATTGGAGTTCAGAGGCTCTCCGAGGTTCTCGATCTCAATCCGGCCGTTCCTCCTTTTAGCTACAAAAAGATCCAACCCTCCAAAGCCCGGGTGTCCGTCACTTGAGAAATACATGTGCCCGTCATCAGAAATATATGGGAACATTTCGTTGCCCGTGGTATTGATCTCAGGCCCCAGGTTGGTCACCTTGTGAAACCGACCCCTTGAATCTCGCTTTGCTGAGTAAATATCGGTGCCACCATATCCTCCGGGACGGTTGGATGCGAAATATAAAGTACGGCCATCACGACTAAAAGCAGGAGAAGAGTCCCAATAACCCGGGTTGTTAATATTCAGCATTCTTGGCTCAGTCCACCCGTCTCTGCGATTGCTGGAAATGTAGAGGTTAACATCAGCAGTACCCTTTTTCTTGCCGGAATTGCCCCGCGCAAATACCATGGTCTTTCCATCCGGGCTGAAGGTAACGGACCCCTCGTTAATATTATAATAATTAATAAGATCCCCTAACCCTACAATGGTTGTAGTGTCTACCCTTGCTCCCTGGGTTTTTACTTTATAGATGTCAGTGAAAGGCGTTCCTGTGGCTTTATATATCTTGTCAATACCTCTCGATGAAGTAAAATAGAGTTCTCCATCCTGATAAACAGGAGCATATTCGGCATAGGGTGAGTTAATCTCATCCAGGTTTTTTACCCTAAAATAATTCTTTTTGGCACGGATCTCATCCAGGTTATTGAGGTTATCAAATTCCTCCTGCGAACGCTTTGCCAACCCCTTATCATCTACAGTTTTAAGGTGCTGCTCCAGTTGTTGTCTGGCTTCGGCATATTTCCCATTTGACTTTAGCGAGAATGCATAAAAAAGACGAATGGAATCGTTTTTCAAACCGCGATCAAGGGCTGTTTTATAATATGGCTCTGCTTCCTGCAACCTGTTCGACTGACGGTATGATTCAGCTATATAGAAATTAGCTTCGGCATTGTTGGGGTCTTTCCTGAGTACTTGCTCGTAAAGATCTATGGTTGACTGGAACTGCCCGCGATCAAATGTTTTTGATGCTTTCTTTTCTACACTGCATGATATCACGAGCAACAGCGTGAAAGCCATCGAAATTCTGAATATCGCATTCATTGCATAATCCTTTGTCTAAAGTTATGATTATTAATCCTAATCGTATAACGACAGGAATAATTTTTATGTTGTAGCCATGAATCTTTAATTGAAATACCTACCCAACCAGGTAGATTTGGCAGGTACCATCCATGCCGATGCTAATTCTCCTTTCACGGAAACCAAATTGTTAAAAGTGAGCGTGTCTTCTTGTATGGTTCCTTCATCCACTTTGGACTTCAACTGTGAAAGAGGCTCCAGAAACACCTCTTCGTTCAACACAAAGGCAACTTTAGTACGATCAAAAAAATTAATCTGCAGATCACTTTCAAGCTGCTTCACAAAATGAACCGAGGCATCTATAGAGCAGCCACTAGCCATATTATGAGATTCATCTACAGTAATGATGAGAAACTGATCGTGAAAAATCCTGAAAGAACATTTCAATGGAGCGCCATGTGCCGCCCAGCCTTCGCAAAACGATCTTCCCAGGCCTTCAATATGGCTCTTATCTGCATCCGTAAGCTTTTTGTCCGACTGGTAAATCCATACACGGGCGTTATCGGGCATGTTTTCAAATGGTATCAACATAGCAACAAATTTAAAAATTAAAACCGGAATCGGGCTGATTAAGTTTCGAGCTTCCCTGAATAATGCGGTCAGATTTAACGATTTTATATTTCTTAACGGAAAAATTGCCTAAAAAGTCAGAAGGTTGACTTTTTATCATTACACCGGTGCATAAGTTTACAATCGGAAATAAGACACCTGTTGAACCTCAAGTGTCTGGCACAACTTTCATATTTACATCTAACTATATGAATAAAATCATGGCATTATTGCTGATTTTCCTTTGCGGTTGCATCGGAACAGATATCATCGATGATGAAATGGATGAGGTGATCATCATTGAAAACATTATCGACACACTGAAGGTAGGGGATCAGCATCAGTTCAAAGCGCGCTATCTCAATAATGTTGGCATCGAAACACCAACTAACTTCAACTGGAATTCTTCTGATGCCGCTGTTATTTCCATAGAGGATAGTGGCATTGCAACTGCCCATCAAATAGGCTCTGTTAAGCTAACTGTTGACGCAGAGGGAATATCCGAATCTATTGAGGTAGCTGCTGGCAATAAGACCAGTGAGGCTGCAAACGAAAGAACTGCCAATCTGGTGACTGTAAGTTCCTACCCTTTGACCGGAACAGCCACCCTGAAAAAAGGAGACAACGGATTGATACTTCAGCTTGAAGACAATTTCAATACCACCTCGGCATTACCAGGATTATATGTCTATCTTACCAACAACGTAAATACTTTAAATGGTGCTCTTGAAGTAGGCAAGGTAACAGCATTCAATGGTAGTCAGTCCTATGAGATTACGGCTACTACCAATTTATTCGAATATAATTTTGTTTTGTTTTACTGCAAGCCATTCGTAGTGCCGGTAGGCAATGGCAAACTTAACCCCTGATACGTATGAATTCCAGATTAGTATTAGCCGTCTTTCTGATAGCATCGGCCTCCACAGCAATGGCGGGTGGTGGCTGGCCACAGCCCAAAGGCAAGGTTTATTTAAAACTTAGCCAATGGTGGGTAATATCTGATCAGCATTTTACCAACACAGGCCAAATAGACCCGAACCTGACGCGAGGGGCCTTCAATACCAGTATTTATGGCGAATATGGCTTCACTGACCGCCTGACAGGGATACTCTATTTTCCCTTCTTCAGCCGTGCCACTTTGAACGAGCAGGTATCGGGTACAACAGGAATGTTGATATCAGAAGGGGATGCGGTAAACAGTGTTGGTGACGCAGACATCAGCCTCAAATATGGACTGATCACTAACAAACCTATTGTTGTCAGTGCGTCTTTGACGCTCGGCCTGCCTCTTGGCAATGACAGCGGTGGCAGGGATGGCTCATTACAGACGGGAGACGGGGAATTCAATCAAATGATTACTATTGATGTAAGTAAGAGCTTTAAAATAGGAGATTTGTACCCTTTTTTAACTGTAAGCGCTGGCTTTAATAACCGAACAAACGATTATTCGGATGAATTCAGGTATGGCGTTGAGGGAGGCATTACGTTTAAAAAATTTACCGGCATCCTTCGCGTATATGGAATTAAATCTCTGCAAAACGGAGAAGAAAATTTTAATGCCATGGGCACGAGCCTATTTGCCAACAATGTTGAGTACATGTCCTTCTCTCCTGAGTTGGCTTACAATTTCACCGAGTCACTCGGTATTTCCGCCTCATATGGTACGGCCTTTTCGGGAAAGCTCATTTATGCCAACCCAAGTTATTCTGTGGGTGTATTTCTAAAATTTTAGCCTCGACAGTCCTTGTGATATTTCTGTGATACTTAATGGTGAATTTTGATAATATCAAAAACTTAAACCTAAGAATCATGAAAAAAATACTGATAGCAATGTTGTCTCTCGTAGTATTATTCGGCTGTGGAAATGATGATGACAGTCCGGATAATGATCCGGCTCCCTTTTTGTTGAAGCCCTTAGCAGGCGATGTCCCGGCAGATGCGTCAGCAGCCACTTTGTATGACATAAAGAATATTGCCGCAAGCACTTATCCTACTGGAAATGTAAAGACAATTAGCTGTTGGACTTATATTTCGGACCCTGGACTCTTGATACGTCCAGGGTTTTTATATCTCAGGCATGATTAACCTCTAAGGCCCTCTTCGATCAACTCTGCCAGGTCCTTTACCTTCACCTCTCCCTCTTTCTCTTTATTCTTCACGCCATCGCTCATCATTGTCATACAAAACGGACAGGCGACTGCAATGGTATCGGCTCCTGTACTGAGTGCTTCCTCCGTTCGCTCCACATTTACCTCTTTCTTTCCGGGCTCTGCATCTTTGAACATCTGACCGCCACCGGCACCACAGCAAAAACCTTTGGTTCTGCATCGCTTCATTTCAACCAATTCTGCATCCAGCGCCTCTAACACTTGTCGGGGGGCTTCATAAATGTTATTGGCTCTGCCCAGATAGCATGAATCGTGGTAGGTGATTTTTCTACCTTTAAATTCTCCCCCTCCTTTCAGTTTTACACGACCCTCATTGATCAGTTGTTGTAGAAATGCCGAATGATGGATTACCTCATAATGACCGCCCAATGCGGGGTATTCATTTTTGATTGTGTTGAAACAATGAGGACAAGCCGTTACCACCTTTTTTATGTTATAACCGTTCATCACCTGGATGTTGGAGACGGCCTGCATCTGAAAAAGAAATTCGTTACCGGCCCTTCGTGCGGGATCTCCGGTGCACGTCTCTTCGGGGCCAAGAACAGCAAATGAAACGCCAACTGTATTCAATATTTTGACGAAAGCCTTGGTCACATTTTTATACCTGTCATCATAAGATCCTGCGCAGCCCACCCAAAACAGGATTTCCGGAGATTCACCACTTGCAGCCATTTCGGCCATTGTCGGCACTTTATATGTATTTTCACTCATTTCTTAAATGTTTTTATAAGGTCTTGACAATTATTTCTCTGCTTTTTCCGCCTTCAGGTCATTGGCCCAGTTAAATCTGTCTGTCGGGGCAAATTTCCAGGGAGCAAAGTTGGTTTCTATATTTTGGAACATGCTATTCCACGAAGCCGGAGAGCCGGATTCTTCCATCGCCACATACCGCTTCAGCTCATAGATGATCTCGAGAGGATTAATATTTACAGGACATGCCTCCACACAAGCCTGACAACTAGTGCATGCATTGATCTCCTCTTTGGTAATATAATCATGCAGCAGTGATTTGCCATCCTCCAGGCCCTTGCCTCCTGAGCCCATATTTTTTACTACTTCCTCTGCCCTATCCCTGGTGTCCATCATGATCTTTCGTGGGGAAAGAAGCTTTCCGGTAATATTAGCCGGACACTCAGAGGTACAACGGCCACATTCTGTACATGAATAAGCATCCATTAGGTTTTTCCACGTCAGGTCGTTAACGTCTTTGGCCCCAAACCTTCCTATTTCTTCAGACGGAGGAGCCGCCACCGCTTCTGTCTGGATGCCCAACATCATATTAACCTCATTGGTCACAGCGTCCATATTTTTCATCTGCCCCTGTGGAGATAAGGCGCTGTAATAGGTATTGGGGAATGCCATGAAAATATGCAAATGCTTTGAGTAAGTGATGTAGATAGCAAAACCCAAAATTCCCACAATATGAAACCACCATGCCGTGCGTTCAACTACAATTAAGCTGCCTGTACTCATGTTTTCAAAAAGAGGCATTAGCAGTGAACTAAAGAAAAGCTTTCCCGAAGCAGGATAATGCTCCGGGCTACGTATTTGCAAATGCTGATCTGCGGCATTCATAGTTAAAATGGCCAACATTAATGTAATTTCTATGATAAGGATCAGGTTGGCATCCAGCTTAGGCCATTGGGTCATTTCATAGGCATGAAACCTTTTTACTCGAAGTAGATTTCGCCTTACAAGAAAGATTACACATGATATTAAAACCGCAACGGCAAGAAACTCAAAGATATTCATCATCCATGGGTACACGTGGCCGAAATAGGGCGTAAAAGCGCGGTGTGCCCCGGTAAAGCCATCTACAACAAACTCCAGTACCTCAATATTAATAATTAAAAAACCACCGTATAAAAAAAGATGCAATACTGCAGGTATTGGCCTTTTAAACATCTTCTTTTGACCAAAGGCAATTAAGAGCATGTTGCGCCACCTGTCTTTTTTGTGATCATTGATCTTAACATCTTTACCAAGCAAAATGCCCTTTCTTATCATCCTTATTCGCCTGACAAGTATATAAGTGGCAACAGCCACGATCAGTATAAAAACTATTTGTGCTAGGTACTCCATGGTGTCAAATTAATCTTTTTATAAATTTACGATTTTTATTTGCGGCAAATATAAAATTATATAGTTTTGCATCCTCTTACAACGGTGCTGTAGCTCAGTTGGTAGAGCATCGGACTGAAAATCCGTGAGTCGGTGGTTCGAGCCCACTCAGCACCACATCAAGGTCCTGGCGTTTGTCAGGACTTTTTTGTTTACATATCTTTCCATTTATCGTTGCCACTGTTTTTTCCCGGTTTTTACTTTGCTCTAAATTAATATATTCATGGTAAAAATAGTATGCAAGCATACTATTTTGCTTTTAAAATCATTCTAATTTATAATAGTTCTTGATAACTTGATACCAAGTGTTTACCTTAACGCCATTTAAATAGCAGTCCGCTTTGTCAGAGAATTTCTTAAGACTTTTTTCCCAACTTCTCATTCAGGGAGCGTGGTCCATAGTTCTTGCATTAATTTTTTTATACACCTTTAATGTATACAGGAAGCGCTACCTCAAGCTCTGGTCGTTGAGCTGGTGGGCCTTTGCATTATACATGATATTATCTGCCTCGATAATCAAAATTATGCCTGATTTTCCCGCCTCCCACCCATTGAGGGCGACATTATCCGTTTTATCCATTTGCTTTGCTTACCTGCAGACTGTGCTGCTCACAATCGGCACATGGGAACTGATAAAGGAGAGGAAGTTTGACCGCACAAAATTATGGTCGTTGATCGGGGTAGCGCTAACACTTGCCACCATTACCGCCCTACTATATGCAAATGATGTAGAGGCAGACACTGAACGGCACTTTGTAAGAGTAAGCATTCGAGCCGCTGTTACAGGTATCGGCTTCATGATCGTTGGCATCTGGCTACTTATCGTACCAAGCGAAGTAAAGAGTCTCGGACGAAAACTGCTGAGCGTTGCCTTCATTATCTATGGCCTGCAGCAGATGCATTACTTTGTCACAGGCCTTTTGCCTCTGCTGGATATATCATACCAAATACCATATCGATCTCATCTGGCGTTAATTGATTTTTTTCTGCTGGCGTTAATGGGCGTGGGTATGCTTTTCTGGCTGCTTGAAAATGAACGGAGAGATCTTGAAAAAGCCAATGCTGATCTGGACAGCTTTTTCTATAGCACTTCACATGACCTGCGTTCACCTATCGCATCTATTCTCGGCCTTACCTACCTTGCAAAAATGGAGAGCAAAGATGCCGAAACCATTGAGCTGTTTGAAAAAATAGAAGGGCGGGTAAAGAAGCTCGATGAGGTGATCAACGACATTCTCAACTATTCAAAGAACACGAAAAGGAGCCTTAGTCATAAAACACTAGATTTTACCGCACTGCTTGATGAAGTGATTGAAGGAGTAGAATTTGCAAAAGGCGCTTCTCAAATACGGTTAATATACGATCGTGATAAAGACACTTCTTTTATAGGTGATAAGGACCGGCTTACAGCTATTCTAAACAACCTCATTTCCAATGCGGTGAGATATCATGACCTTTCGAAGTCGGATCCTTATATTAAAGTAGATTTTGAAAAAACCGGAAGCCGGATCATAATTACTGTAGAAGACAACGGTGTGGGGATAGAGGAAAAGGACCACGAAAAAATATTCGAAATGTTCTACAGAGCCTCAAATGACTCACAGGGCTCCGGTCTGGGACTTTTTATCGTAAGGGAGACGGTCAAGAAGCTCAAGGGCAGCATTTTGCTACAATCGAAAAAAGGCGAGGGATCAGTTTTCCAACTCAACTTACCAAATCCCGAATTATAGTTATCGCAGGTTTTTAAGTCGGTGAACTTCCTTTTCGGTTAAGAGCCTCCACTTGCCGCGTGGTAAGTTGAGCTTGTCTAATGGCCCGTACATCACCCGGTCTAGCTTTACCACTTCGTATCCCAGGTGCTCAAATATCCTCCTTACAATCCTGTTTTTGCCGATGTGGATCTCTATACCAAGCATTTGCCTGTTATTATCAAGAATAGCGAGCTTATCTACGGTGGCTACACCATCTTCCAACTCAAGGCCATCTTCAATTTTTAAAAAGTCCTCATCAGTGATCTTCTTATCAAGTTCTACACTATAGATCTTCCTCACCTGCTGAGAAGGATGCGCAAGTTTTCGGGCTAATTCTCCGTCATTTGTAAAAAGTAATAATCCCGTAGTATTCCTGTCCAGCCTTCCCACCGGGTATACTCTTTCCTCGCAGGCATTTTTGATCAGGTCCATCACTGTTCTCCTGTTTTCGGGATCATCAGTTGTTGTAATGAAATCTTTTGGCTTATTAAGAAGCAGGTATACAGGCTTTTCGGGAATCAGCCTCTTGCCTTTGTAACTTACCTGGTCTTTGGGATCTACTTTGTAACCAAGCTCCGTAATTACCTGGCCATTCACTTTTACCTCTCCTCCGGCTATCAGCTTATCGGCCTCCCTCCTGGAGCATATTCCTGCATTGGCTATATATTTATTTAGCCTGATCTTATTATCGGTCACAGGGCTTTGCCTGGGATCAGCCTTCTTGTTGCCGGGGTTTTTACCAGATTTCTTTCTTGGTTCTTTCATAGTCAAATGCAGTATCACTACTGTATTTTTAAGGTTATGGAGTAATTTTTAGTTGTCTTCGGATTCTTCGCCAATTACGTTTTCATCCGCCTGGGCAAAATCTTTGGGTGTGGGTAGTTCGTTGAGGCTATTAATGCCGAAGTATTCCATAAAAGTGTGGCTGGTGCCATAAAGCAAAGGGCGCCCGATCGCCTCGGACTTCCCTTTTATTTCTATAAGACCTTTTTCAAGGAGCTTTTGTACGGCATAGTCACAGTTAACGCCTCTTATACTTTCAACATCCGACTTCGTCACCGGTTGCTTATACGCAATGATCGATAATGTTTCCAGTGCAGATGTAGACAGCCTTCTTTTAGACTGCTGTTTTAATAATATACCTATGCTCGCCTGGTATGCCGGTTTAGTTAAAAACTGGTATCCACCACCCACATGATTCAACTGAAAGGAAAATTCATCAGCCTGGTATTTTTCGTTGAGCTTTACGAGTACTTCTTCTATATCATTCTCAGGCACATCTGCCTCAAACATTTCGGTGAGACAGTTTTTTAGCTCCTTCACCTTTATGGGATGAGGCGAACAAAAGATCATTGCCTCTATGTGATTCTGTAGAAAGTCCAAGACTAGCTTTGCTGACTAAGTTTGGCTTCTATAGATTGCGTGGTATGAGGTACGGCTCTCAGGCGCTCTTTAGAAATTAGTTTCCCCGTCACGGAGCAGACACCATAGGTGCCGTTCTTAATGCGAACAAGAGCACTCTCAAGATTATTAATAAACTTTTGCTGACGAGCAGCCAATTGGCTCAGGTTTTCCTTCTCTGCCGTATCCGCACCATCTTCCAGCACTTTGGTATTTCCGGAGGTAGAGTCAGTACCTTCATCATTGCTCTTGTTGAGTGTCTCTTTCAGGATCTTCAACTCCGCCTTGGCCTTTTCCAACTTCTCATTGATGAGTTCTTCAAACTCTTGTAACTCTGCTTCCGAATATCTGGTCTTTTCTTCCTTGCCCATTATATCTAAATTTAAAGTTTAAAACTACTTTCCTTGTAAAACCGCCTAAAAATAATTTAACAAAGCTAAAACAAAAAAGATTATATTGAATAAATTGTTTAGCGCTAAACCGAAATTCGACCAAAATAGTGCAACTTTTCTAAATAAAAAAATATAAAATTCTGTTATGAAACTCATTCGACTTTTAATTATCATCTTTTCATTTTATATAATGGCCTGTCATTCCAATAGCCAGGAAAAACCTGACGCAGAACAAAAAACAACCGCGGAGGCCAAAGAACCCGGACCTATTACACTCGTGATACATGGTGGTGCCGGTACCATAAAAAAGGAGAACATGACCCCGGAGCGGGAGCTGGCTTACCGGGAAAAACTACAGCAAGCCTTAAACACCGGCTATGCTGTACTCGAAAATGGCGGCACCAGTCTTGATGCTGTCACGGAAACGATCCAGATACTGGAAGAGTCGCCATTGTTCAATGCCGGTCGTGGTGCTGTATTTACCAGTGATGGAAAAAATGAATTGGATGCTTCTATCATGAACGGGGCCACAGGTGAGGCTGGGGCAGTAGCAGGAGTAACCACTCTGAAAAGTCCTATTTTGGCCGCACGCACTGTTATGGAGAAGTCACCACATGTAATGATGGCTCGTGAAGGCGCTGAAGCATTTGCCAAAGAGCAGGGACTGGAAATAGTGGATCCTTCATATTTCTATGATGAAAACCGACACAATCAACTTCAGAAGCTTAAGGAGAATCAGGAAAAAGACGGCACAGCATACCTGGACCATCACCCCGACTATAAATTCGGCACTGTAGGTTGCGTAGCATTAGATGCACAGGGAAACATAGCTGCCGGCACCTCTACTGGTGGAATGACCAACAAAAAATGGGGCCGTATTGGTGACTCACCCGTAATAGGTGCTGGAACATATGCTGATAACAATACTTGCGGAGTATCCAGCACCGGCCATGGTGAATATTTTATCAGATACGTTGTGGCCTATGACATTGCAGCGCTGATGAAATACAAAGGCCTGAGTCTGGAAGAAGCAGCGAAAGAAGTAGTGATGCAGAAACTGGTGGAAAAAGGAGGCACAGGAGGAGTTGTAGCCCTTGATAGGCAGGGCAATGTAGCCATGCCTTTCAATACGGCCGGAATGTTCAGGGGCTATATCAAAGAAAAAGATAAACCCATGGTTTTCATTTATAAAGATGAGAACTAAGTGAGTTCGAGTTGAGAAGGCTGTAAATTCTTAACTCGCTCCTTTAATGCGGAAAGTTCAATATTCACGCGGTATTTCATCTTGATATACCGCCTGATCACCTCCGCCTTTTTCCCCTTCTTTAAATGATAAAGAATAGATTTGTCAATAATACAATTCATAACTATAGCACTGTTTGATCCTATTAAAATAAACAAAATCCGGATACTATAGTTTACGTTTATGTAAAGTTTTGGTGATTTGGTGGAATTTTCCTATTTGTTCTTTGAATGCGTTAAAACCTCGTTCCCACTACTACTTTTTCCTTGTATTGGTGTGTCCGTCCATCCAGGTCAAACACTTCGAAATAAACGATATAGTAACCTAGCCTGGCCTTTCCTCCATTTTCGTCCGTGGCATCCCATGTAAAAAATCCTTCCGCGGCCAGATAGTCATTTTCGCTTAAAATTCTAATTGTTCTACCCTGTAAGTCCAAAATTCTAACATTCGCAACATATCCCGGTTTTTCGAAAGAATAATTGATAGTAGCAAAATCATTCAGTCCTTTACCATCAGGAACGATTACTTTCGGTTCAATGATAATTACCCCCTTTCGATTGGTAATCTCTGGCCTTGATTGAGAATTCATATAGCCAGGGGTAGCGAAACCAACGGTGGATGCGGCAGACTTCCAATTGTCGGCTCGATTAGCCGGCACATCCGCAGATACTCTTTCCAGCGATACCCCCTCATCATCGGCCAACAAATCAAAATGCCAGTCAGCGGAGTATATAAGGCTGTCTAACCATAAAGAATCTGCGCGCATGATGATTACAATTCCCTTGTCATCGGGAAAAGCGGGCATGGAGGAACATTTTAGAAACCTATCTTCTTTTCCAAAAGGATATTCTTCCTTCAGCAAAATTTCATCGGTCGTTAGCACAACATACTCCGTGGGTTCAATGATGTAATCATCGCTAGTGATTGTTTTAATTTGATTTGGACTTATGGATTCTCCATCCATTTTTCCATTTGCCAAAATCCAGTTTTTTAAGTTGATGTGCTTGTCCGATCGATTATAAAGCTCAACAAAGTCAATACCTCCTTTTCTAGGATTAAATAATATTTCATTGATGATTATATCTGAGTGGTCTGCAGGCTCTATTAACTTAAATTCCTTGCTATTTAGCTTCCCTATCGCATTGCCGTTGCAATCAGTAAGATCATCAACTGCAACGGTGTAGGGAATACCACGCACTAACGGGTCTGACAATACGAGGCCCACCTCTTGCCAGCCTGCAGCAGGTATGACTCCTTTAATGTTGATCCCACCGGTTATTGTATATGTAGCTCCTATTATGGATCCAGGATCAAGAGATTCATTAAATCTTATCAATAAAGTGTCCGGAGTTATTCCCAGCGCTTCGGTCATTTCAGGGCCGGATAGATCCGGCTTATCGCTAAGTACAGAATTTACGAGTCCTGGTGTTCCCCCGGCATCACTTTCCGAGGCAGCCCAGTTTCGGCTATCGCCACAAAGATTGGCGGGATCAATAAGCTCCAGTGCCCAGCCTCCGGCAGATTTTGAAGAACTTTTGTACCAACTGCTATTATAAGTTACAGAGTCCACCCGGTACCCATAATTATTTTTAAGGAGCAGATCATCACTCGTATTGTTCAACGCGGGCCAAGGGTTCAACGCGGCAGTGTTATCGAATTTATCAAACAGCTCTCTATCCTTTTCATTACAAAGAATAGCATAATCACCGGGAAAAAGTACGAGCCCGGTAATTTCTGAGGAAGTAGAAACATCAGAAAATGTCCATCCCTCCAGGTTCAGTATCTTGTCGCTGTTATTATATAATTCTACATATTCCGCATTTGGCAAATCGGCTTCTTCAGAAGGGTTGGGATAGATTTCATTGATGATCACATCTTTTTCTGATACGGGAACCTCTGCAACAAGAATGAATTCAGCGGCATTACCTGAAGAAATGATGTTTCCGCTACAATCAGAAACGTTGTCTGCCGTGATGTTAAAAACTGTATTATAAGGAATGGCCGCAGATAACTCGCACGACAACTGTTCCAGCCGTTCCTCCTGGGTTACAGAAACAACAGAAATACTGCCATTGATATGAAAATCCGGTACTTTTATTGAGAGTGGGTCCAAAGGTTCATCAAAAGTAAGGCTCAGTGTCGTCTCGTTTACCACCCATGCAGATTTCAGGCGGGGTGCTTCCTGATCAATTGCAGGATCAAAAACCGAATTTTGCTGACCGGGAGTGCCCCCGGAAACACTTTCTGATGCTATCCAATTGCTGCTGACGTGGCATGTGTTACCCGGATTGATGACTTCCAACGACCAACCCCCATTGGATTTGCCTGTATCTCTATACCAAGTGGTAGTATAATTTACGGAGTCAATAGTTCTTCCATGGTTATCTTTCAGGTATAGATAATCACCTGCGTTGTTCAGGGATGGCCAGGGAGACAAGTCCATTACCTCACCAAACGATTCAAAGTATCTTGAATTAGCTTGTGGACAAAGAATGATGTGGTCGCCAGGAAATAGGATAACTCCTTTTAATTTTCCAATGGTTGAAACATCAGAAAATGTCCATCCCTCCAGGTTCAGTATCTTGTCGCTGTTATTATATAATTCTACATATTCCGCATTTGGCAAATCGGCTTCTTCAGAAGGGTTGGGATAGATTTCATTGATGATCACATCTTTTTCTGATACGGGAACCTCTGCAACAAGAATGAATTCAGCGGCATTACCTGAAGAAATGATGTTTCCGCTACAATCAGAAACGTTGTCTGCCGTGATGTTAAAAACTGTATTATAAGGAATGGCCGCAGATAACTCGCACGACAACTGTTCCAGCCGTTCCTCCTGGGTTATAGAAACAACAGAAATACTGCCATTGATATGAAAGTCCGGTACTTTTATTGAGAGTGGGTCCAGAGGTTCATCAAAAGTAAGGCTCAGTGTCGTCTCGTTTACCACCCATGCAGATTTCAGGCGGGGTGCTTCCTGATCAATTGCAGGATCAAAAACCGAATTTTGCTGACCGGGAGTGCCCCCGGAAACACTTTCTGATGCTATCCAATTGCTGCTGACGTGGCATGTGTTACCCGGATTGATGACTTCCAACGACCAACCCCCATTGGATTTGCCTGTATCTCTATACCAAGTGGTGGTATAATTTACGGAGTCAATAGTTCTTCCATGGTTATCTTTCACGTATAGATAATCACCTGCATTGTTGAGGGATGGCCAGGGGGACAAGCCCATTACCTCACCAAACGGTTCAAAGTCTCTTGAATTAGCTTGTGGACAAAGAATAAGGAGTTCTCCTGGTAAGAGAAAAAGTTTTTCCAGTGTGGTGGCAGAAGCCTGA
Source organism: Fulvivirga imtechensis AK7 (assembly GCF_000331535.1). Lineage (GTDB taxonomy): Bacteria > Bacteroidota > Bacteroidia > Cytophagales > Cyclobacteriaceae > Fulvivirga > Fulvivirga imtechensis. Next base: position 183,950 of record NZ_AMZN01000014.1, read on the forward strand.
TCTGCAAATGTCCAGCCGGATAAATCAAATATTTTTTCGCTGTTGTTCATTATCTCTATATATTCAACTTCAGGAAGATCATTCGGTGGATTAGGGTCCGCAAAAATTTCATTGATGATAATATCTTTCTTTTCCGCCTCTTCTTCCCTGAAGTATAAAAATTCGATGGTGCTTGTTGTAATAGCATTCCCGTTGAGATCTGACACATGCTCGATCCGTAACTCATGAAGCTTCGCATTAATAAAAGAATTTGAAAATGTAAGATGCACTGTATTGCTCATATCATCAAGCTCGGCTTCTGTCGGTTGGCCAATTTCATGATCAACCAGATAATTGGTAATATCTTCTGCTGTAGATTGGCTTAAGGCTTCTGAAAATGTAACGGCCAATTCCGTTTCTGAAATAACATCCACCTGAGTAATAGCAGGAGGGCTTACATCTGTTACCGAAACAAGAACATCATCAAAAAAGAAGCTGGTATTTCGCGTGCTGGTATGCTTCACCTTAAAGCCAAAATGTGGTCCCGTGACAAATTCCGTGTCGATAGCTGAACCTATTAAGGTAAAAGTGGTCCCGCCAGAGGCATCTGCTTCAAGTGTCCAGAAGCCGAAAGCATCGCGGGTGATACGGATATTTACATCTATGCCTGAAGCCACCGAAGCATTTGGGTCCGCTATAATTGCAGTAGAAGAACTTGTCTTAAATAAATCAATACCATCTTCACTACCACTTTTGCCCAATCGTACAAAGTACCCGGCCGGATTGTTACCAAGGTCACTTTGATCGCTTGCAAGAAATATCTCTATGTTATTAGTAGAACTGGGCGCTGAGCCATACCGCGCCTTGAACTCCCAAACGACAACTCCCGCTGATAGGTCAGGAATACCTGCGGTGCTCAGCCAAATAGTAGAGTTTGCTGATGGTCCGTTGCTTTGCAACTCCCCTGCTGTCACCAGAAAATCCGAGCCATTACCCGAGTTGTTTGAGCTTGACCAAGCCGGGTTGCTGGTAAATTCGCCATCGGAAAAGTTATCACTGATTTGGCCAAATGAACAGAACGAGATGAGAGTAAATGGTAGAAAGCTGATACGAAAAAGAGTAAGCAAGAAGGTAATTATTTGGTTAATGACGAGTCAAGTACCAAAAATATATTAATTAAAACAAATAATTAGATTATTAAATGAGAAATTCTGTGCCAAGTTTTATTTATAGCCAATAACAGGTATTTACGGATTTGCTGGTAACAGGGGATATGTTGTAAATGATTAATGAAGGAATTTTGAAATGTTCAAAAAAATGAAAAACTACTATGAAAACAATTAAAGATTTCCAACACAATGAGTTAGACCGCCAAACAGTCGAGAAGGTAATGGGCGGTGAGCCCGTTTCCGATGGATACGAAGAAGTATATTACGACCAGGGTGGCGTAACTCATGTATACCACTGCAGAAATGGAAACTGTGTTTACATAAGAAGCATGGAAGGTATGATCGCTTAAACCCATTAATGATGATGCTAACCGCCGGGTGGGCATCATCTTTTGTTTTTAAATAATAACCCTTTCTCCCGGTTATATTTTCTTCAGATCTTTCCCCCTTCGAAATCGATTGAAAAATTGCAACTCCTCAAAAAGACGTAAATAATTCAAATTATCAATCGCAGTAACTGTCAAAAACACTATTTTTGAAGTACAATTTACGTTTAAATTATATTATGAAGTTAGCTATTGTAGGAGCTACAGGCCTGGTAGGCCAGGAAGTACTCCGTGTAATCGAAGAGAGAAATTTTGAATTCGACCAGTTGTTACTGGTAGCCTCGGCAAGGTCCGTAGGCAAGACACAGGAATTCAAAGGAAAAACCTACACCATTATCGGCATGGAAGAAGCTGTTGCCAAACAGCCCGATATCGCTATTTTCTCAGCGGGTGGCAGCACCTCGCTGGAATGGGCGCCAAAGTTTGCCGAAGCCGGATGTATCGTTGTGGATAACTCTTCCGCATGGCGCATGAGCCCGGACCACAAATTGATTGTACCCGAGATCAATGCCGATGTTTTAAGGATTGATGACAGGATCATTGCCAACCCCAATTGTTCTACCATCCAGATGGTAATGGCATTGGCTCCGCTTCATAAGAAATATAAGCTTAAACGTATTGTTGTTTCTACCTATCAATCTGTAACCGGTACCGGCAAAGCGGCTGTTGACCAGTTGATGAATGAGCGTAATGGTGTCGAGGGCGAAAAAGTTTATCCGCACAAGATCGATATGAACGTGTTGCCCCATATTGATGTATTCACGGACAACGGTTACACCAAGGAAGAAATGAAAATGGTGAACGAGACCAAGAAAATATTAGGGGATAACAGTATTGCCGTAACTGCCACCGCGGTGCGCCTGCCGGTAATGGGAGGTCACTCAGAATCTGTCAATGTCGAGTTCTACAATGATTTCGACCTGAAGGAAGTTCGCGAGATCCTGAGCAAAACTCCCGGAGTTGTGGTAGAAGATGATGTCGCTAATAATGTGTATCCCATGCCATTGAATGCCCACCATAAAGATGAAGTGTTTGTAGGCCGTTTGAGAAGAGATGACTCTCAGCCCAACACACTAAATATGTGGGTAGTTGCTGACAACCTGCGAAAAGGCGCTGCTACCAATGCTGTTCAGATCGCGGAGTTTTTGGCTGCGAATAATCTGGTGTATTAAAGTCACTTCACATCCCCGCTATATTTTCGGGGATGTGCTATCTACTTTTGATTTCTGTAACTAGATGGCGTCTGCGATGTAAATTTTGCAAAAGCCTTATTAAAGGTCACCTTATTATTAAACCCTGACTCAATGGCAATGGCCTCAATCTTATAATGGGTGAATTCTTTGCTTAACAGCATGTTTTTAGCATAGGTTATCCTATGGCGATTAATATAATCATTGAAGCTCTCGTTAATTCGTTCAGAAAGTGTTTGTGAAATATTGTGCGGCTTCTCCTTTATAATTTCCCCTAATTTCAATATTGTAAGGTCTCGCTGTAAAAATACCTGATACCGCTCTATTTGCTCCCTCATCTTAATTTCAATGCACTTCATATCACTCTCAGACAAAGACGAACTAAGATATTTTCTGGCTATTTGCTCTAAAAATCGCGGTTCACGGTATAAAATAAAGCCTGTGATAAAAACGATACTGAAAGCCACCACATAATATACGATAAACTGTCTCCAACTGGCTGCGTATTCCGTTAGCCATGAGATGAGCACCGCTGTTGCAAAATAAATGGTGCAAATAGCCACAGCATATAACTTCTTCCTGCCATCAAGCAATTTATAGTTTTTGCGAATCATGACAATAAACACTATTCCATATACCAGAATATGGATGGCTATGGCATAATTTACAGGCATCAATCGGTCCACGAAGTGTTGCTGAATGTAGAGGATTCGGGCTATATCTGGAAGTATCCAGATATCAGCATAATATCCCAACGCTACTAGTAAGGGCAGAAAATGTAAAAGATCATAAGCTCTTATTTGCCGATCTTTTAACAATGCTCTGAAGTGAAAGTACAGCACTGGGCCGTAGCAAAATCCCGATACAAAATAGAACCTCCCGTAAAACTGTGGATAGATGTGGGCCAAAGCGCTTGTTCCATATAAAAAAAGCAGCATGTCAAGCCCGAGCAGCAAAATAAAAATAGATAAAAAGGTATAAGTGTATCCTGACTTTTGAAAAAAAAGACCGCCGGAAATAAATATTGCAAGCAACCCGTAAGCCAAAAGCAGAAAGCGCAAATAGGTCATCTTTTAAAACTATTCTTTCAGTAAGATAAAAAGAATCTCCAGTTTTCCATACCAGGCCGGTCTTGAACCATTAGGATAAATCTCATCTACCATCCTCAGTTCGAGTTTATTTTTATCAATTATATATCTATAAAATTGCCGGCCACCTTCAAAGCCGGGTACCCGTGCAATATCGGCTGTAGTAATTATGAGAGAATCAGTCAACTCATACTTACCGGTGTTGAATACAATACGCTGAAAGGCGCTGATCATTTCCTCATCGGTTGGTTGCGATATATTTACAAATGGTTGCCGCAGTTTGTCAGATGGATTATACATTATGGCGTATCGTTGCGGTGTTACCATAAACATCCCGGGAAAAGCTTTCCTAACTGAATAGGTGGTGTCTTTATATATATAATGTATTTCCTTGAAGCGCCAGGAGCCTAATATCTCATGTTTTATCCGCCTGAGAGAGTCAATTACCTCCACAATCTCCTGGTTTTTATAGTACTCTGCCAGAGTATAGGCTGTATATCTGCGATCCAAAACGGGCATGTCATAAGCTGCCCCTTTGTTCAGTAACATCTTGATGAAATCATTATTGCCATAGAACAACGCCCAATGCAGAGCTGAACACTGATTAACGGTTTCAATATGATCTATTTCAGCTCCGTGCCCAAGCAATTTGCTACCGATATCTGTGTTGCCGCTAATAGCAGCGCCAATCAAAGGCGTCAACTGATAATGCGTATCTGTGAGATTTACATCTGCTCCCCTTTCCAACAACAGGTTCACTAAGTTGTCATAACCAAATCTGGCAGCAAAAGCCAGTGGTGTTTGGCCCACTCTGTTTTGTGTGTTGGGATTGGCCCCTGCGTCAAGTAAAAGCCGTGTGATCTCTTCATTACCATTTTGAACAGCTATTTGCAATAATGGATTTCCCAGGCCATCCTTGCTACCAGCATTTACTTGCTTTTCCAATAATTCCACTACCGCACTTTTATCGTTATCAACTACAGCACGGATCAACGCTTCAACTTTACTCTTATGCTTTTCATAAATGCCGGTTTCTCTAAATACATTAACAACAGAATCAGCATGCCACAGCCTTAGAGCAACGTCTACCGCGGTACCATGTTTACTTTTTAAATTCAGGTCTGCCCCGGATCTGAGCAATAGCTTCATCTGAGCAACGTTACCGCTGTAAGTGGCCCAATTTAAGGCATGATCTCCATTGGTGTCAACTGCGTTGACATCCGCGCCATGATCAATGAGTAGCTGACTGATAGATACATCAGGAGAAGAAACCGCGTACATTAACGGGGTTCCCTTCAAGCGGTCCCTGCTCTCAATGTCGGGATCCGCTCCCGCTCCAAGCAAGAGGTCTATTAGCTTGGGGTGTTGCTCGAATACGGCATAATGGATAGAGGTGTAACCCTCCTGAGAAAAGTAGCCCGGGCTCGCCCCCTGATCCAATAAGTGCGTGGCAATCCTGATAGCACCCAGTCTGCTAGCCTCGGTTAGGAGTGAATCCCGCTGCAAACTCCCTTGAGTGGTAGACAATAATTTAAAGTCTTCTATATTGTCGTTTTGAAGAGCAGTCTGAGCCTCGAGATTACCTGTAACAAAAAGCCATACCAGCAGGCACCAACATTTAACGTTTTTCATTGTAGTTACTTTCCTTTGTTGTTAAATAAAAATGGGAAAAATAACCCTGAAAATGGTGCCAGGAATGCCAGTATGCGTAAACAATCATGATTGTTTACGCATACTGGCTCTTGTGTATTACTGATTACTGAAACCCGCTACACCTTGAAAACCAACAAATACTCATTTACCTTTGTCATCATGCTTGAAAAGATACTTCTGCCACAGGTCCAACAGTTCATAAAAGCACACGAAAAAGAAGACCCTTTTTCGCTTTCGCTGAAATACAAAGAAGTAGCCGGCCTGCCCATAAAAGTTGTAGCTGAACAAATAGCGGCAAGGCAAAAGGCCAAAAACAAACTTCCCGAATGGCACCATACCGAAGGGATCATCTTCCCACCTCTTATCTCAATGGAGCAATGCTCTTCAGAAGCTAGTGCCAAATATAAATCCACCCTTATTTCGGGAAGAACTTTGATCGACCTGACAGGCGGAGCAGGAGTAGACACTTACTACCTGGCAAAAAACTTTACTGAGGTTCACTATATTGAACAAAATCATGATCTGGCACAAATAATCGGACATAATCTGAGAATGCTGAATGTGGATAACTTAGAAATTCACGAGTGTACAGCGGAAGCATTTTTGGAGAGGCTGAAAGGAAATGTGGATAACTTTTATATCGATCCTGCCCGGAGAGATAATCAGCAACAAAAGGTTTTTCGTTTGGAAGATTGTACCCCTGATGTATTGCAACTTCTGCCTCAGCTTTTGGAAAAAGGCCGCCAAACATTAATAAAAACGTCTCCCATGTTAGACCTTCCTCTAGCTATAAACGACCTGAAAAAGGTAAAAGAGGTACATGTGGTGAGTGTGGATGGCGAATGCAAAGAGGTGTTATATCTGATTGATCATGAAGGAGATCCAAGCCCAAAAATTATCACTATCAATTTGAAGAAAAATGGAACCTCTGAAATTTTTGCTTTCAAAATGATAGAAGAAGCTGATGCTCAGGTAAGTTATTCACAGCCAAAAATATTTTTATATGAACCCAACGCCTCCATTTTAAAGGCAGGGGGTTTTAAAGTAATTTCGGGTAAATACCGAGTGGATAAGTTACACCAACATACACACCTTTACACCAGTTCTGACTATGTGGACAACTTTCCCGGGCGCAGCTTTAAGATCATTGACATAATACCTTATAACAAAAAAGCCGTTGCTCGCCTGGTACCTGAAAAAAAGGCCAATATCACCACACGAAATTTCCCTGATGATGTAGCTGTGATCAGAAAAAAACTGAATCTCAAGGACGGTGGAAACAAATACCTATTTGCTTACACAGATGTGGATAACCAGAAGAAAATAGCTGTTACGGAGAAAACTTAGCAGGCTTAAACTCCGGCTAAATAAGTGAGTACATAATATAAAGCAAGAAAAAGCATGCCTGCTGTACCATACACTTTGATCACTTTTTTTCTATTTTGTGTATCTTCCCACCAGAGCATGACCCATGGTTTATACAAACCAATGATCATCAATAATATGCAAAGGGCCGTAACTGCCAGCGAAAGATTGATGAAGAGCTCCATGTATGCTAAATTACAACATTATAACTCAAAACATGGATATCTATCAGGCGTTAAGGGAGAACGTATTTAAATTGGTCGCTTTTGAAGAAGAAGAATGGAAGGATTTTATCTCTTACTGGAGGCCTGTTCACATCAAAAAAAGAGAATACATTATAAAAGAGGGGCAGACAGAAAAATATTTTTATTTTGTATATCGTGGAGTTCTTCGTGGCTACACCACTAAAGACGGTGATGAAATTTCCATTGGTTTTACCTATGATGGGGATTATTCGGGAGCCTATGATTCCTTTCTCGCTCAGCAACCGTCTGACTTTTCAATGCAGGCCATCACAGATTGCGAACTGCTCCGCATTAGTTATACCGATTTGATGGCCATGTTCGATAAATATAAAAGTGCAGAGCGGTGGGGTAGGATCTTTAATGCCAATATTCTCATTGGCATGGCACGTAGACAGTTGGAGGTGCGGTCGTTTTCTGCTGAAGAGCGCTTTGAAAGACTGGCTACACAAAGCCCACATATTCTCCAGTTAGTGCCACAAAAATACTTGGCTTCATACCTCGGCATGACCCCCGAGACTTTCAGTCGCCTTCGGAAAAAAAGGTAATCATTTGCCGAAATTGATCTGTATCAAGTTTTTTCGTTGGATATCCGCCTAGTTTTGTCCAAAACTCAATTAACTATGGCAACATTAGATCAAAAACAATTTTTGGAAAGACTGAAATCAGAGACTGAGGAAATACTGGCTTTCGCATATATGCTGTCTGAACAACCTACAGAGAAATTAACAGAACAGCCCACCCCTAACCAATGGAGCGTGGCCGAGTGCCTGGAGCACATGAATGCTGCAACGGAGCTTTATCTCGACCAGATCGAACCTAAGATGATAACTCATCTAAAACCTTCAGGTACCACTTTCTTCAAAAGGGGATTCTTTGCCAGCTATTCTACTAAAAGCCTCAAGCCTTCCGCAGAAGGGAAGATTAAAAGCAAGATGAAGACGATGAAGATCTTCCAACCCATTTCGGAGCAAAATGTCAAATCCGTACTTGACCGGTTTGTCAACAACCAGCACAGAGTTTTACGTGTATTGCATGACCTGGATGGAAAAGATCTACGCTCTTTTAAACTGACCACCGCACTTGGAAAAATACTGAAGTTTTATGTCGGAGAAGCACTCGAATTTGCTATTGCGCATAATCAGCGGCATGTGCTGCAAGCACGCAGAGTGCTGGAACAGATGGATAACAAAGTATTCAATAAATAAATGCGGCTTTTTCACAATAAACTAATTTAACTCTGCGCATTCTGTTTTGAGTATTTCCTACCTTTGCAGCTTTGAAATTTTGAGGTTGCGTTTGTGAAAGCAGGAGATTTACTGAAGCTGTACAAAGCGGATAGCATTATCCAGACAATAGCTGAGATTACCAAAGCTAATGAGGATCAGTCTGTCCGGATCAAAGGCCTTACCGGTAGTCTCGATGCTGTGTTGATCGCTGCGCTATATCAGATCAATCATCAAAACCACCTGATCGTACTGCATGATAAAGAAGAGGCTGCGTATTTTCATAACGACCTGCAAAATTTGCTGAGCGGGAAGGAAGTATTGTTTTTTCCTACCTCTTACAAAAGGCCTTATGAATTTGAGGAAACGGAAAATGCCAATGTGCTTATGCGGGCAGAGATCCTCAACCGGGTCAACCATAAAGCGTCATCCGGAGAGCTCATCGTAACCTATCCGGAGGCGCTGACTGAAAAAGTGATCAACAAAAAGTCGCTGACAAAGAATACCTTTTCGGCAAAAGTTGGCGAAGCTGTTGATGTAGCATTTCTTAGCGAGCTGCTGATTTCTTACGATTTTGAAAAAACGGATTTTGTATACGAAGCCGGTCAGTTTGCTGTTCGTGGTGGTATCATTGATGTATTTTCATATGCACACGACCTGCCATATCGTATCGAACTCTTTGGAAATGAAATAGAAAGCATCCGTACGTTTGATCCTACTTCGCAGCTTTCAATAGATGCGGTAAAAGAAATTAACCTCATCCCTAACGTTCAGACTAAACTTATACATGAAGAAAGGCAGGGTTTTCCTGATTTTCTCCCCAATAATACCAAAATATGGTTTAAAGATTATCAGCAGACACTTGATGTCATCAACAGCTATTTTAAGAAAGCGAAAGACAGCTTTGATGATATTTTGAAAGCCAGCGGAGAAACGCAGATCATCTTAAAACCTTCTGACTTATTTGAAACGTCCGAATCGTTTGCGGCACAGATCCAGTCATTGAGCAAAATCGAATTTGGAAACAGGTTTTACCTAAAAGAAAGCCATGGTTTTATTTTTGAAACCGAGCCACAGCCTTCTTTCAATAAAGATTTTGAACGGCTGGCTAAAAATTTAAGCGAAAATCAGGCGAAGGGTTTCACAACAGTAATTTCCTCGGATTCACAGCAGCAGTTGCAGCGTCTGCATTCTATCTTTGAAGAAATAGATCACACTATTGATTTCCAGGACATGGCCCTTAGCCTGCGTCAGGGCTTTGTGGATAAAACATTGAAAATCGCATGCTATACAGATCACCAACTGTTCGAACGTTTCCACCGGTATAAGACCAAAGACAAGCATTCCAAATCAAAAGCGCTGACGCTAAAGGAGTTGCGAACTCTACAGCCGGGAGATTTTGTTACTCACATAGATTACGGTATAGGCAAATTTGCCGGACTGGAAAAGCGGGAAGTCAACGGCAAAGAACAGGAAGCCATCAGACTCATTTACCGTGATGATGATCTGTTGTACGTCAGCATCCATTCACTGCACAAGATCTCCAAGTACAGTGGTAAAGAAGGTACGCCTCCTGCCATCAGTAAGCTGGGCTCTCCGGAATGGGAAAACAAGAAGAAGCGCGTCAAAAAGCAGGTGGCAGACATTGCCAAAGATCTTATCGAGCTCTATGCCAAGCGAAAACAGGCACCCGGCTATGCATTTACAAAAGATAGTTTTCTGCAGACAGAGCTGGAATCATCCTTTATTTATGATGATACTCCTGATCAGGCTAAGGCTACGGAAGATGTAAAGGAAGATATGCAACAGCAGCATCCTATGGACCGACTGGTTTGTGGTGATGTAGGTTTCGGAAAAACAGAAGTGGCTATCAGGGCTGCTTTTAAAGCTGTGACGGATAATAAGCAGGTGGCTGTTTTAGTACCTACCACCATACTGGCCATGCAACATTATCGCACTTTCAAGGATAGATTGTCGGCATTTCCTGTAAAAGTGGAATACATCAACCGTTTCAAAAGTGCCAAAGAAATTAAGGAGACATTAAAAAGAGTAAAAGAGGGAAAGACCGATATACTTATTGGCACGCACAGGATTGTCAGCAAAGATGTGCAGTTTAAAGACCTTGGGCTGTTGATCATCGATGAAGAGCAAAAATTTGGAGTAAAAGTAAAAGAGAAGTTGAAGGAGATGCGGGTCAATGTTGATGCACTGACTTTAACGGCAACTCCAATTCCGCGAACCCTGCACTTTTCTTTAATGGGTGCCCGCGATTTGAGTATTATTTCAACACCACCGCCCAACCGCCAGCCGGTAACTACAGAACTGCACACCTTTAATGAAGAAGTGATCCGCGATGCTATCAGTTTTGAATTAAGGAGAGGCGGGCAGGTATTCTTTGTACACAATCGTGTAAATGACATCGAAAGTGTCGGAAATATCATTCTGAAACTGGTACCCGATGCCCGAATAGGAATAGCACACGGTCAAATGGAAGGGCCGGTACTGGAGAAAGCAATGCTTAAGTTCATAGAGGGGGAATATGATGTGCTGGTTTCCACCAACATCATTGAATCCGGCTTGGATATACCGAATGCCAATACCATTATTATCAACCAGGCCCACATGTTCGGCTTATCTGACCTGCACCAGATGCGGGGTAGGGTAGGCAGAAGCAACAAAAAAGCTTTCTGCTATTTGCTAACTCCTCCGACAATCGGACTTTCATCCGATGCTCGAAAGCGACTGAGTACTCTGGAAGAATTTTCAGACCTTGGTGATGGGTTTAAAGTGGCCATGCGCGACCTCGATATTCGTGGCGCGGGAAACCTGCTAGGAGCAGAACAAAGCGGCTTCATTTCTGATCTTGGTTTTGATATGTATCATAAAATACTTGACGAAGCGGTGCAGGAGCTCAAGCAAACCGAGTTTAGAGATCTTTTTGTAAAAGAATTGTCAGAGGCAGCCAAAGTATTGGTACAGGATTGTAACATAGAAACAGACCTCGAGGTGATCATCCCTGACGAATATGTTGCTAATATTTCAGAAAGACTGGGACTTTATTCTCAGCTTGATAGCATTAAAACAGAAGATGAGCTGCGGCAATTCCAACTATCTCTGATCGACCGGTTTGGCCCGATGCCCGACTCTGTTAAAGAGTTAATAGAAACGGTGCGCTTAAGGTGGCTGGCAGAAGAACTGGGCTTTGAAAAGCTGTCGCTAAAAGGGGAGAAAATGAAATGCTACTTTGTGTCCTCAGATAAAGAAGAGTATTTCAAATCCGCAGTTTTTGGTAAAATACTGGCATTTGCCCAGATTAATCCTAAAAGATGTCGCCTCAAAGAGGTGAAGGATAAGCTGATTCTCACAGTCAACGAAGTATTGACTGTGAATCAGGCTATATCTCTTTTATCAGGCATAGTGCAGAAGGAAGAGTTACACACTTAGTTCGGTAATACTTACAAAATCCAGGTAGGGTTCGATCAGATCTGTTTCTGTAAATGCATTAATGCCTAATACTTTGTTCTCGTAAGGGGCATAACACACCTCTATAAAGTAACCCTCAACATGATAGAGGTAGTACTTCTTCTCGTCTTCAACCCTGTAGATCAGATAATCAGCAAACACTGTGATGTAATCACACTTCTTGTCGAACGGGAGAACTTTAAAATCGTTTATTGAGATCATTGCCAACGTAATTTAGTTTCTACCATTCCTATGATAAAGACTGTGCCAATTGGAAAATACCTCAAAAAGGGGTGTTTTGAAGGGCGTGCTGAGCCAAATTAAGCCGTATTTGGAACCTTGTTCCCAAAATGGGATGCGGTTCATCGATCTTTGTGCTTATTTAACGGGTAAAATTGCTATTCAACCCGAAATCTGAACATTCCTTGGTTTGCAACCACAATAAACGCCCAAACCACCCTTTTTAGAAACTCATCAACTCTTTGAATCTTTGGGTTTGTCTTCTAGAAACATCCACCTCATTCCCTCCTTTCATATAGATCTTTATGCTTCCGCTAAACCAGGGCTCTATACGTTCTACCCACTTAAGGTTAATGATCTGTTGTCTGTTCGCTCTAAAAAATGTTTTTGGATCAAGGCGCGATTCCAGGTAGTTGAGCGTTCTCGGGATCATGGGGCGGTGTTCATCAAAATATATCTTGGTGTAGTTACCATCTACTTCCAGCATTCTTACGTTGGCCAGTTGTACAAACCAGCAATTGTCTCCATCCTTAACAAATACCTGGTCGTGTTCTGTCATCCTGCTTTCGTTGTCCTGTTCTTTTTTCTTTTCTCTTTTTTCAGATACCTTGCTCACTGCTCCTGCCAGGCGGTCCTTTTGCACGGGCTTCTGCAGGTAGTCAAGAGCGTTATATTCAAAAGCTTTGATGGCATACTCGTCATAAGCCGTGGTAAAGATGATCTCAGGAATGTATTCCAACTCCTCCAACAGTTCAAAGCCGTCTTTTCCGGGCATTTGTATATCCAGAAATACCAAGTCTGGCTTTTCTGCTTCAATTTTTTCTTTGGCCTCCATGGCATTAGCCGCCTCGCCAATTACTTGCACACTATCGAAATCTTTGAGCAATCTTTTCAGTTCATTTCTTGCCAATCGTGAATCATCTACTACAAGTGCTTTCATATTTTACTCATTTAAGGGTATTGTAAATTTGGCGGACACAAAATTGCTGTCCAGGTTCTGGATTTTCAAATCAGACAACTTGCCAAACAAAAGCTTTAATCTGTTGGAAGCATTTTGAAGGCCTATGCCTGTGCTGTCATTGCACTTAACAAGCTGGCCGGTGTTGATCACCTCTACATTTAGAATATTATTTTCCAGGTAAGATCGAATATTGATCTGCCCGCCTTCCGGTAAATTGGATATTCCATGTTTAATAGCATTTTCTACCAACAGTTGAATAGCCATTGGGGGTATTTTCAGATCAAGAGTCTCTGGCTTTATCTCTAATTTATATTGCAGACGGTCTTCAAACTGGATCGACTCCAGGTTTAGATAATTCTGCACAATCTCAAGCTCATGCTCAAGACTTACCCGCTCCATATTATTAAACTGAATGGAATATCTCAAAAGGCCGGAAAGGTGAGTGATCATATCCCGCGCTTTTTCCGGATTCTCAATTACCAGCGAACGGATGTTGTTCAGGCTGTTAAAAATAAAGTGAGGGTTTACCTGTGATTTCAATGCTATCAGTTCGGCATCCTTCACCGCTGCCTCGAGCTTCCATTTTTCAACCTCACTCTTCTTAAAATTGATGAATACCTGAAACAGAAAATAGATCAACGACCAGCCCAACGTAATAATCGAAAGGTTCAGAACCACGATCACAACGATTAAAGGCGTCAGCTCCTGGTCGTTCTCAACCGGAAAGAAGATGCGGTTAATTGGCAGGACAATAAGAGCCCAGATGGAGGCAATAATAAAACAGGCTGCCAGCACACTAAGTGCCAACCTGAAAATGCCTAGTCTTACCCATTCATTCCTTTTGATATAGCTTCTGTAAAAATGGGTAAGTAAAAAGCCAACAACAACAGTATTCAGATGGCCGGCAAACACTTGCCACTGAAACCCGGCAAAACTGGCCGTGATCAGGCTGAATATTACAAAAAATGAACACCAACCAAAAAACTGGAGTATCCAGTAGAGCTTGCCCTTATTAACATTATCAAAGCTTATCATCCTATTTTCATTCCTTAAAATCACTCCTTAAAAACCTGGAAATTAATGCAACAAAGTTTGGGAACCATTAGTGCATCCACCAGACCTTCGGGTTTTATGATCTGAGATCAGATCTCTAATTTAAAGATCGCCTATTTTAATATGATAATCTTTAAGAAATTATTCATCGGTATTTTGATGTTGTTGAAAGGTTGAAGAAGCGGGTAAACTATTATTTGTTTGGTATGTATAATATAATTGCTTTTTTTGAGTTATTTAGAAGCAAAGGAATGCCGGTTAACGCTTAATTATGCCATTCTAACGGGTTAATATTGAAAATTTTACGCTTCCCGCAATTAAATGTCAGAGAGAAATGTTATTTTGCCCCGGTATAAACTTGTATTGGTTGAATTAATATCACTATATTAGTATTTGCATTTGATTTTTTTGAATAAATAGAACAGGTATGAAAAGAACTGCAAGCTTTTTTAAGAGTGCTTTGTTAGTTGTCGGTGGTTCAATGGTACTTACTTCATGCTTTCTGGGAGGTGGTGGAAGGCCCACCAGCGTCCACCCCGGAGCACTAAGTACAACCACAGGATTGGCTTATAATGATGAAGATAATAATGGGTTCATGGTTAACCCGTATAGTGGACAACCAGAGGGTCCGAATCTGGTGTTTATCGAAGGTGGTCGTGCGGTTGTGGGTTCTTTTGAAGAAGATGTACTCAACAGAAGAGATAACCTGGAGCGAACTGTTTCGGTGGCTTCATTCTACATGGATGAAACAGAAATTGCCAATATCCACTGGTTGGAATATTTGCACTATCTGAATGTTTCAGACTCGTCAAGAGAAGTTTATATCTCTGCTTTACCGGATACTTCAGTATGGGTGAGCCGTCTGGCGTATAATGACCCTTATGTTGACCACTACCTCAGGTATCCCGGCTTCAGGTATTTCCCTGTAGTTGGTGTTAGCTGGGTACAAGCCAATAACTATGCGGAATGGAGAACCAGAGCCGTTAATATGAAGCTTGCAGAAGATGCGGGAGAAGAATATGCTGAAACTGACGGACGTATTCCTTTGGAATCGGGCGTTGTGTTACCTAACTACAGACTTCCTTCTGAAGCAGAGTGGGAGTATGCCGCTACGGCATTGATCGGTACGCAGTGGCTGGATGAAAACCAGACACACCAAAGGATTTATCCCTGGGATGGTCACGCTCTAAGAAATCCTTACGGAAAAGAGATGGGATACTTCCTGGCTAACTTTAAGAGAGGCCGTGGTGACTATGCAGGTATTGCAGGTAAGCTGAACGATGGTGCATTGATCACTTCATACATTTATGAATTCCCTCCTAACGATTTCGGCCTATATAATATGGCTGGTAATGTAAGCGAGTGGGTACTTGATGTTTATCGACCTATGTCATTCCAGGATTTCGATGATCTCAACCCTATCCGTAGAGATGGCTACCTGGATGAAACAAGAAATGTGGCTACAGGTGAGCAATATTATAACAGTGATATCGAAAACAACCCCGAAGGATTTACTTCACTGATCACTGACGAAGCAAGAGTTTATAAAGGTGGTTCATGGAAAGACATCGCTTATTGGATGTCACCTGGTACAAGAAGATACCTCGATCAGGATTCTTCAACTGCTACAATAGGGTTCCGATGCGCCATGATCAGAGCCGGATCAAACTACTAAAATAAAAAGCTTGATAGAAAAACCCGGATTTCATTTAAGAAGTCCGGGTTTTTTATTTTAAGTACGCCAGCAAAGAGCAATTCTTCCTGCCGCCCCATAGCACTGATCCCAAAACAGAGGATTTATCTATTTAATTTAACGTGGGTTCGATATAGAACTCGTATCCAAAAATAGCCTAAAAGCTTCCTCACGTACCAATGACAAGTTTTCATTACATGCTGATAGTCAGATGATAACATCTTATTGCTCAGTTTGTACTTTTGTGCTTATTTTGACCTTTCTTCCACTGGCGCGGATGTTACTTCCAAGACATCGCCATGCAGCAAGTCAACAGGTATAGATAGATGTATTGAGAACAAAATTAAAGTAAGCCTGAGAATGGAAAGTGGGTGAAGCACGGAAGTTACTGTCGAGTAGGAACGAGGAATTTCACCTCGCCCCTCTCACAG